>NZ_JATAAG010000066.1:755719-885163 GCF_030341915.1 Pseudomonas sp. BCRC 81390
ACACCGGCACAGCCGGTGCCATCCTCCGCGTCGCCTGCTTCGCGGGTAAACCCACTCCCACACTGATCACGCAGAACGCTGCATCTGCTTAGGCTCCTCGAGTCTTGGCAGGTCATCCCGCCACGGCGTGCCCGTTCTGCGCATGGCGTTGAGCCGTACGATGAAGATTCTCATGCAGGCCACAAGTGCGACCTTGGCTAGCTTCTCTCGTCCACGCAAAACCTCATACCGGCCTTTGAGCGTTGGACACTGTGAGAGCGCTGTGGCTTGGCCAACGCTTGTGGTTCGAGATTCGCCCCTCAGCCAACTGTTTGGGCGCTCGCCAAAGTGGAACGGTGTATGGCAGCTTGTGCTCCCACTCGTGCTCAAGGCACCTGCAGCATTCAGCTTGCCATTAACCGCCCCCACCCCAGATTCCAATCCCCTCTCAAGACACAAGCGGGTTTGCCGGCGATGGGGCGCAAAGCCCCCGCTTCTACTTGTGCGGTACGCGTAGCGCCCGAGCCTTGAGGTACTCGCGCACTTCCACGGCATCCCCGGCAAACTCGATACGCTCGGCCTTGGCTGCCCGCTGGTAGGCGTACATCGGGTCGTAGTACTCGTTGAGCAAGCCTTCGATCCAGCCTCGATGCAAGTCCACCGCACCGCTGCGCTGCTGCTCCTCGAGGGCCAGGCGGAGGATGTCCGACAGGCGCTGATAGCGTTCGCCGCCCAAGCGCTTGTAGATGTTGGCCATGCTCTGCAGCATACGGTCGGCGAACAACCGGCGGCCGTCTTCTTCGCCATGCACGCTGACAAACTCGGCGCTCAGGTTGATCACATAATCGCGCAGGATGCGCTCCACGCGGTTGGCGAACGTGTCTTCCAGCCACACCAGTGGGTACTGCTGCATGCCCTGGTATAACTCCAGCGGTACCGTGCAGCTGCCGACAATGCGGCCTTCATCTTCCAATACGAACTGCTCGATGCCGCGGGCACGTTTCTTCAGTACATCGATGGCCAGCTGGTTCTCGAAGTCGATCTGCGCCGGCTGTGCGGTGGCGCGCTTGCCGAAGCTGGAGCCGCGATGGTTGGCGTGGCCTTCCAGGTCGAGCACGTTGTCCAGTTGGTGCAGCACGTCGGTCTTGCCGGTGCCGGTCAGGCCGCCAACCAGTACGAAATCGCATTGCGCCACTGCCTGCTGAGTGGTTTCCAGCAGGAAGGTGCGCATGGCCTTGTAGCCACCTTTGACCCGCGGGTATTGGATACCCGCTTCATCACGCAGCCAGCCCTGCACGATCTGCGAGCGCAAGCCACCACGGAAGCAGTACAGGTAACCCTCCGGGTGAGCCTGGGCAAATGCTGCCCAGGCCTCCAGGCGGGCTTGCTTTGTGGCGCCACTGACCAACTGGTGGCCCAGGGCGATGGCCGCGGCCTGGCCCTGCTGCTTGTAGCAGGTGCCGACCTTCTGCCGTTCCTGATCGGTCATCAGCGGCAGGTTGACGACGCCGGGGAAGGCGCCCTTGGCAAATTCGATGGGGGCGCGCATGTCCATCATCGGCACGTCATCGAGGAACAGCTGGCGGAAGTCGGTGCAGTCGGGGCGCATCAGATCACCTCGACCGCGTGGCTCTGTCGCTCCACCAACTGGCCGATCGCTGCCAATTGCAGGCCCAGCCCGGCGGCTTCGGCGAGGAACTCGGCTTCCCCGTCCGGGGCGACCGCCACCAGCAGGCCGCCGCTGGTTTGCGGGTCGCACAGCAGGTGCTTCTGGTCGTCAGTGAGGGTGCCGATCTTGTGCCCGTAGCTGTCGAAGTTGCGCAGGGTACCGCCGGGGATGCAGCCCGCGGCCAGGTAATGTTCGACACTCGGCAGCCGCGGCACAGCGGCGTAGTCCAGGTGCGCGGTGAGGCCACTGCCCTCGGCCAGTTCGACCAGGTGGCCAAGCAGGCCAAAACCGGTGACATCGGTCATCGCCTTTACCCCGTCCAGCTTGCCGAAGCGGCTGCCGGGGGTGTTGAGGGTGCACATCCAGTCACGGGCCAGGCCCTGGTCCTGTGGGCGCAGCTTGGCCTTTTTCTCGGCGGTGGTGAGGATGCCGATGCCCAGCGGCTTGGTCAGGTACAGGCGGCAACCTGCGCTGGCGGTATCGTTGCGCTTGAGATGGCGCTTGTTCACCACACCGGTGACAGCAAGGCCGAAGATCGGCTCGGGGGCATCGATGGAGTGGCCGCCGGCCAGCGGGATGCCGGCTTCGGCGCACACCGCACGGCCACCGCGAATCACTTCGCGGGCCACTTCCGGCGGCAGCACGTTGACCGGCCAGCCGAGGATGGCGATGGCCATCAGCGGGTCGCCGCCCATGGCATAGATGTCGCTGATGGCGTTGGTGGCGGCGATGCGGCCAAAGTCGTACGGGTCATCGACGATCGGCATGAAGAAGTCGGTGGTCGAGACCACGCCGCGCTCGTCGTCCAGCGCATACACGGCAGCGTCGTCGCGCGAGGCGTTGCCGACCCACAGCTTCGGGTCCAGGGCCTGGGCGCCGCTTTCGGCGAGGATCACATCCAGCACCTTGGGGGAGATCTTGCAGCCACAGCCGGCACCATGGCTGTACTGGGTCAGGCGAATCGGCTCGCTCATGTGTACCTCGGCAGGTCAAATTATTGCGCGATTGTAGCAAAGCTGGCCTTTGCGCCCGCGCCTCTTATAATTCCCGTGGTCGGCGCAAAGGGCCGGCCTTTCCCCGCTATTGAACCGGAGAACACCCATGCTCAAACGCCCACTGGCGCTCGCCGCCGGCCTCGTGCTGTCCTGCTGTGCCGTTGTCGTCCAGGCTGCTGAAACCCTGCGGGTCAGCGCCATTCCCGACGAAGCGCCGACCGAACTGCAGCGCAAGTTCAAGCCGTTGGGCGAATACCTGGCCAGGCAGCTGGGCATGGAAGTGAAGTTCGTGCCGGTTGCCGACTACCCGGCAGTGGTCGAGTCGCTGGCCTCCGATCGCCTCGACCTGGCCTGGCTGGGTGGTTTCACCTTCGTCCAGGTACACCTGAAGGACCCGACCGCCACGCCGCTGGTACAGCGTGAGCAGGATGCCCAGTTCACCTCCAAGTTCATCACCGCCAACCCCGACGTGAAAAGCCTGGCCGACCTCAAGGGCAAGTCGTTTGCCTTCGGTTCCATCTCGTCCACCTCGGGCAGCCTGATGCCGCGTTACTTCATGCTCAAGCAGGACAACATCAAGCCTGAAGACTACTTCAGCCGCGTGGCCTATTCCGGCGCCCACGATGCTACCGTGGCCTGGGTGCAAGCCGGCAAGGTCGATGGCGGCGTGCTCAACGCCAGTGTCTGGCAGAAGCTGGTCGATGCCGGCAAGGTCGATACCGCCAAGGTGAAGGTGTTCGCCACCACCCCGACCTACTTCGACTACAACTGGACCGTGCGCGGCAACATGGACCCGGCGCTGAAGGAAAAGATCAAGAAGGCATTCCTCGACCTCGACCCGGCCAACCCGGAGCACAAGGCCATTCTCGACCTGCAGGCCGCCAGCCGCTTCATCGAGACCAAGCCTGAGAACTACGTGGGCACCGAGCAGGCTGCGCGCGAGGCTGGCTTGCTCAAGTGACAGTCTCTTGCGAGGTAGCTATTCAACTGCACGGCGCCGGCCTGCGCCATGGCCAGGTGCGTGCGCTTGATGCGGTGAACCTGCGTATCTGCCAGGGCGAGCGCGTCGCCATCATCGGGCCGTCGGGGGCAGGCAAGTCCAGTTTGCTGCACCTGATGGCCACGGCAATCCAGCCCAGCAGCGGGCGCCTGGAGTTGCTCGGTAAGCAGCCCTGGGCGTTGTCCGCCAGGTCACGGCAGCGCCTGCGTGCGCGGGTTGGCCTGGTGCATCAGGCGCCGCCGTTGCCGCCACGCCAGCGGGTGGTGACGGCGGTGCTGGCCGGCCGCCTGGGGCAGTGGGGCGTGCTGCGAGGCTTGCTCAACCTGTTGTACCCGAGCGATGTGCCTGGCGCGCGCCAGGCCCTGGCCGAATTGGGGCTGGCCGACAAACTGTTCGTGCAATGCGGGCAATTGTCCGGCGGCCAGTTGCAGCGCGTGGGCATTGCCCGGGCGCTGTACCAGCGGCCACAGGTATTGTTGGCCGATGAGCCGGTGTCGGCCATGGACCCGGTACTGGCTGACCACAGCCTGGCCTTGCTCAACCGCCACGCCCAGGCCAATGGCATAACCCTGGTGGCCAGCCTGCACGCGGTGGAGCTGGCGCTGGCGCACTTTCCGCGAGTGGTGGGGATCCGCGAAGGGCAGGTGGTATTCGACTGCCCGGCGCAAGCGGTGACCGAACAGTTGCTCGATGCGCTGTACGCCAACGAACAGCTGCTGCCAGCGCCGCCTCAGGGGCCGACGCTGACTGTGCAGATTCCGCGATGCTGAAGGCTGACGCGCGCGACCCGGCGCTGCTGCCGAGGTTGCTGCTGGCCCTGCTGGCGGTGCTGGTGTTGTGGCCGGGCGTGCAGTTGAGCGAACTGAACCCGTGGGTGCTGCTGCAGGCGCAGAACCGCCAGCAGATTGCCAGTTTTACCAGTGCCTTCTGGCCGCCAGCGCACACTGCAGACTTCCTGGCGCTGCTGTATGAAGCCACCTTGCAGACCCTGGCCGTGGCCACCGCCGGGATGGCGTTGGCCTTGCTGCTGGCGATACCCTCCGGGTTGCTGGCCAGCCGGGCCCTGTCGTTGCGCGCGGCCTCCCGGGGCGGTCGTGCCGGGGTGTGGTCACGCCTGCTGCGCCTGCCGGTACGCTGGCTGCTGATATTCCTGCGCAGCGTGCCGGAAATCGTCTGGGCGTTGCTGTTCGTGCGGGCTGTCGGGCTGGGGCCGACGGCCGGTGTGCTGGCTATCGCCATTACCTACAGCGGCATGCTCGGCAAGGTCTACGCCGAAATCTTCGAGTCGGTCGACCAGCGCCCGGCCCATGCGCTGCTGCTAGCGGGCAGTGGCAGGTTGGCGGCGTTCCTCTACGGCATCCTGCCCAACGCTGCGTCGGAAGTGGTGTCGTATACCGTGTATCGCTGGGAGTGCGCAGTACGGGCCTCGGTGGTGATGGGCTTCGTCGGTGCCGGTGGGCTAGGGCAGCAGATCGATCTGTCGATGCGCATGTTCGCGGGGGCGGAAGTGGCGAGCATGCTGCTGACGTTCCTGGTGCTGGTGATGCTGGCCGACCTGCTCAGCCGCTTGCTACGTTGGAGGCTGGCATGAACCGGGCGCTCAACCTGCTGCTGCTCGGGGCCATTATTACCGCAGGGGTGGCCTCGTTCGCGTACCTCGAGCTGGACTGGCAAGCGCTGTTCGGCAATGGCGGGCTGGGGCAGATGGCGGAATATGCCGGGCGTTTTCTGCACCCGGACCTGTCTGCCGGGCATTTGCGCGCGGTCGCGCATGGCGCGTTGGAAACCTTGGCCATGTCCGGGCTGGGCACTTTGTTGGCCATGTTGTTGGGCCTGGTGCTCGCGCTACCGGCCGCGGGCCGCTTCGGTTGGCCGCTGCAGGGCTGTGCGCGGTTGCTGCTCAATGCCCTGCGGGCCATTCCGGAACTGGTGTGGGCTGCACTGACGGTACTGGCGGCCGGACTGGGGCCTAATGCCGGTACCCTGGCCCTGGCGCTGCACACCGCCGGCGTGCTCGGCCGGCTGTTTGCCGAGGCCCTGGAGAACGCGCCGCCGGAGCCGGCGGCGGCCATCCGCCTGCAGGGCGGTAGCCAGCTGGCGGCGTTCTGCTTCGGCACCTTGCCTAACCTGTGGCCACAGTTGCTGGCCTACAGCTTGTACCGCTGGGAGAACAACATCCGCATGGCCAGCGTGCTGGGGTTTGTCGGCGCTGGTGGCTTGGGGCAGATGCTGTACACCACCTTGAGCCTGTTCCAGGAAGCCCAGGCCAGCACGGTAATCATGGGCATGCTGGTGCTGGTGTTGCTGGTGGATGGCTTGAGCGATGTGTTGCGCCAGCGCTACGTGCGCGCCTGATCGGTAGCCGAGGGCTGCTCTCCAGGCTGGCGCCGTACCTGTAGGAGCGTATTTATCCGCGGAGCAGGCGACGCGGTGGCTGGCACGGGCTTCGCCCGTGTTCGCGGGCAAGCCCGCTCCCACAGGGCCCGCGCCAGCTTTTGGAAATTGAGCAAGACAGTTGCTCCTACCAAGGGTCGCGCAAGGCTCAGGACCCCGAGCAAGGCAGATGCTTGCGTGGTATCGGAATCGTTCACGCACCAACCACTTCGGCACATTGCGCTTCCCGCTGCATCGACTCCAGGTTGCGCTCGATCGTCTCGCAAATGCTGTCCATCTGGATCTGGTGTTCACTGAAGCGGAACGGGCTCTGCAAGTCTGTTCCGATCCGCTCGATCGCCAGCAGCATGAACCCCACCACCGTCGACGCCAGCGGCGTGAACCAACCCAGCGACTCCACCAGCCCCACCGGCACGATCAGGCAGAACAGGGTGATGAACAGCCGCGGGAAATACACATAGGGGTAGGGCAGCGGGGTGTTGGCGATCCGCTCCATGCCGCCCTGGGCATTGGACAGGTCTACCAGTGTCGACTCCAGGCGCGCCAGGCGAATGCTGTCCAGCCGTCCGGCCTGGTACTCCCGCGCCAGCAGGGCCGCCGAGCCGCTGAGGATGTCGTTGGCGAAGTTGTTCGAGCGGTTGCGCCGTTCGAACTCTGCGGGCGGGATGAAGGCCATCAGCTCATCCGGGCAACTTTCGCCCTTCAAATGCGCCGCCAGGCAGTTCACATAGGCGATATGCCGGCGCAGCAGGGTTGCCTTGACTGGGTTGAGCGTGTCATCCGGATCGTCGATCAGGGTCAGTGTCTGCCGAGCGAAGCTGCGCGAACTATTGACCAGCGCCCCCCACAGGGTGCGTGCCTCCCACCAGCGGTTGTAGGCGCTGCTGTTGCGAAAACTAACCAGCACCACCAGCGCCGAACCCAGCAAGGTCAGCGGGATCAGCGGCAAGGTGAATTTGCTGTTGAAGAACAGCATGAAGTCGATGGTGACGAGGACATCCCAGATCAGCAGCCAGAACAGCGACCAGCCGATATAACCGATGGTCTTCACGGCCAGGCGGTACTTGCGGACGATGATGTCTTTCACGCGGGGTACCTCGAGAATGGGCAGATGCAGGATCCGACGTCGAGGTAAGGCGAAGGTTCGCTGGGTTATTGTTGCAAGGGATTTTGATTTTCCCGTCCGGGCCAATGTGGTGCTTCGCTGATCAGCGGGGTTGAATCAACAGCTGTTTCATCTGAACCAACGCCACCCGCGAACCTTCCCACGCCTGCCGCTCCTCGATACCGAACGGCACGAAGCCAAGCTGTGGATAAAGCAGCAGGCCCGCTGTGTTGTGGTTGAAGCACGACACCCACACTTCCCTGGCTGCGAACTGTTGGCGGGCCAGTTCGATCATGGCCGTTACCAGGTAGCGCGCCACGCCGTGGCCGCGGGCGGCGGGGGCCACGACCACGTTGCCCAGGGCGCACACGCCGCCGTGTTCGGCCTTGTAGAAGTTGGCGAAGGCCAGCACCGTGCCGTTGCCTTCCACCACCGTGGAGCCGCTGCGTTGGGCGATGGCATCGCTCAACTGGGCGGGGGTGAGGGGGTAGGCGGCTTTGGGGAACATATAGAACAGTTCGGCCGGGCTTTGCGGGAAGCTGCAAATTGCAGGGATGTCGTCGGGCCGTACGGGGCGGTGGGTCAGGTGCATGGCGAGTCCTTGTGTGCTGGCTGATCGGGCCTCTTCGCGGGCACGCCCGCTCCCACAGGGTTGGGGCAGTATCGGTGTGGGCAGGTGTGCCCGCAACGCCACATTCTGCCCCACGACGGGTCAATGCTCACTGTTTGTGAAACTATTTCCCCGCTTGGCTAGGGGTGGCGTTTCGCAGCAGCTCTTTGCGCAATTTGCCGGGGGACATGCCAAACAGGTTCTGAAAATGCCGTATGAAGTGGGGGGCATCGGCAAAACCGCATTCAAAAGCGATTTCGCCGATATGTCGATCCGAGCTGATGAGCAGCCAGCGGCCAAACCTGAGGCGAACCTGGCGATAGAACTGGGCTGGAGTGCTGCTGGTTTCAGCAACGAACAACCGCTCCAGCTGCCGTTTACTGGTACCGACAAGGTTGGCGATCGCATCGATATCCAAAGGCTCGGTCATGTGCTTTTCCATCAGCATCACGGCTTCGTGCAGGCGCCTGTTCGAAGAGCTGGCGTAACCAAGTGCC
Source organism: Pseudomonas sp. BCRC 81390 (assembly GCF_030341915.1). Classification (NCBI taxonomy): domain Bacteria; kingdom Pseudomonadati; phylum Pseudomonadota; class Gammaproteobacteria; order Pseudomonadales; family Pseudomonadaceae; genus Pseudomonas; species Pseudomonas sp. BCRC 81390. The sequence goes on from NZ_JATAAG010000066.1 coordinate 763,969, forward strand.
TTGCGCCGGTCGACGAAACTGCCAGAGCTGCTCTTCGCGACGGTCATCTGGTGCACAACCTTGCCGGCCCGATCCGGGCCGCAATGCAACCCGATAAGATGGATGGCCAACTCGATCACCGAGATGCCCCCTGCGCAGGTGATGCGATCCTTGTCGATGAGGAAGTCACTGTTGCTGACAAAGCGCAATCGGGGGAACAGGCGTTTCCAGTCGTCGCAATGGTAGGCATGCACGCAAGCCGTACGCCCCTCCATCAGGCCATGTCGCGCAAGCACGAAGCTGCCCGTGCATAGGCCGATCAATGGCACGCCAGCGGCAGCCGCCTGATGCAGGAATGCCGGATAAGTCTTCGGCGCTGTCTCCAGGTAGTCCAGTAACCCACCTATCACCACGATGTAGTCGAATTGATGAGGGTCGCTGAGTTCACTGTCGATGGGGACATCCAGCCCGCAACTGGAAACGACCCTTTGCCCGGGGCTACCGAGGACATTCCATCGGCATCGTATCGGGCGGCTCTGATCACCCGTGTCGGCAGCATGTCGCAACGCATCGGTCAGCCCCGAGAGAGACAGCAAGGGGAAGCGCGGCCATAACACGATCCCGATAGACAACTCGGTGGTGCCGCGCCGGCTTGGCGGATGCCGTGCCTGGCCCTTGTCAAGTGCTTCCACGAGGCTTGCGCTGGAGGCGTGGGGCAGCACATCTCCGAAATGTCGCAAATGTTCAATCATTCCTGCAAACCATCCAACCAGTTATGCCGCTGATCACCATACGATGAGCGCCTGCCTAACACCATGCTGTTCATAGAAAAACAATCAAGGAGCACGTGATGCAGAAGCCCATTGTTCAACGGTTGGCCGGTATCTACGCGGGTTTGCTGGTATCCATGCTGGCCTCGCTACCGGCATTCGCACTGGAAACGGTAGAGCCGGGAAGCCTGACGATCGCCTTCACCGGTGACATGCCAGGGACCGGTTATCAAGACAGCCGGATGGTCGGCTACGACGGTGAAATCCTTCAACAAATATCCGAGAAACTGGGTTTGAAGGTCAAACCTGCATTGATGGACTGGGCCGGCACCATTGCCTCGGTACAAGCCAACCGCGTGGATGTCATGGCCGGCACCATGGGTTGGACCGAGCAGCGCGCGAAGATCATGACCGTGAGCGACCCGATTCACTATTTCAAGAACGGCATCACCCAGACCGACAAGACCAACTGGAGCAGTCTCAAGGATCTGCAGGGCAAGAAAGTCGGCACCATCACCGGTTTTTCATTCATCCCGGAGATGCGCAAGATCGAAGGGTTGCAAGTGGCGCTGTACGACACCTCCGATGCTGCGGTGCGTGATCTGCTCGCCGGGCGCATCGATGCAGTGATTGGCGACCCTCCAGTCATGCAGTACGCCATTTTCCGCAATCCGCAATGGCACCTGCGCTTCAACGCATTCACCGACAACGATCCGAAGTTCCCCCTGCTGACCGGCCTGGGGCAGGTGGTGTACGGCTTCAACAAAGAGGCCAGCCCGCAGCTGGTGGCCGCCGTCAACGAGCAGATCCAGACCCTCTGGAAAAGCTGTGAAATGCGCAAGATCGGTGCCCGCTACGGCCTGACCCAGGATGTCTGGTATGTGCCGCAAGGCAGCAACCTGAGGCTGGGTGTCGACCGCCCGGCGGACTGGCAACTGCCTGGCTGCAAGTAAGCGCTTGAGCGGATGAATCGGCCACATGCCGGTTCATCGCCACACCTATAACAATAAAGAGGTTAACCAAGATGTCGACCCCGTCCGAACCTGCGTTGCTGCGCGTGCATGACCTGCACAAGAGTTATGGTGATCTGGAGGTGCTCAAGGGCATCAACCTGGAGTTGAAAGCCGGGGAAACGCTGTCGTTGATCGGCCCCAGCGGGTCGGGCAAGTCCACTTGCCTGCGCTGCATCAATTACCTGGAAAAACCCACCCGGGGCGATATCTGGCTGGGCGACGAGCTGATCGGTCAGGTCAAGGACGGCAAGCGCATACGCCTGATGAGTGATCGGGAAATGGCCCCGCAGCGTCGCGAGATCGCGATGGTGTTCCAGCTGTTCTACCTCTGGCCACATTTGACCGTGCGCGACAACGTTGCGCTGGGGCCGATCAAGGCGCAGGGCATGCCGCGCAAGCAGGCCTACGAGCTGGCTGATGCCATGCTGGAAAAGGTCCACCTGCGGCACAAGGCCGAGGTCTATCCCGAGCAGTTGTCCGGCGGCCAGCAGCAGCGGGTGGCTATCGCCCGCGCGTTGGCCCAGCAACCCAAAGTCATCCTGTTCGACGAGCCGACCTCGGCACTGGACCCCGAGCTGGTGGGCGAAGTACTCGCCGTGATTCGTGAGCTGGCGCAAGAGGGCCGCACCATGATCATGGTGACCCATGAAGTGCGCTTTGCTCGGGACGTGGCGGACCGGGTGATCTTCATGGACGGTGGCCACATTGTCGAGCAAGGGCCTTCGGCGCAGGTAATTGACAGCCCGCGTCATGAGCGTACCCGCAGTTTTCTTGGGCGCATGGCCATGGAGGGCGCTTGATGGCGAACTTCGAGGTGTTTCTCGGGCTGTTGCCCCTGTTGTTGAAAGGCGCGCTCACCGCCCTGGAAATCGCACTATGCACCTTGCTGCTGGCGAGCGCCGGCGGCGTGGTATTGGCTGTGTTGCTGACGTTCAGTCGGTCACGGCTGCTACATGGGGTGATTGGCTGCTTCATCGAGTGGATGCGCAATGTGCCAGCGCTGGCGCACCTGTTCCTGATCTATTTCGGTCTTTCCTACCTTGGCATCAACCTGCCCGCATGGCTGGCCGCCATCGTTGGCCTGAGCCTGGTCGGCAGTGCGGTGTTGGCCGATATCTTCCGTAGCGGCTTGCAGTCGCTGCATGTCGGCCAGCATGAAGCCGGGTTGGCTGTCGGCCTGAGCCGGATGCAGATTCTGCGGTGCATTCTGTTGCCCCAGGCCCTGCGCGTGACCTTGCCAGCGTTCGCCAACTACGTCACCCAATTGATCAAGGACACCTCCATCGCCTCGGCCATCGCCGTGCCGGAGATCATGTTCCTGGCGCGCAATCTGGTGACCTCAACCTTCCAGACGTCACTGATCTACCTAGCGGTGATGTGCATCTACGCGGCGATGATCCTGCCGATCGGTGTGGGATTCATTCGCCTCGAACGTCATTTGGGGAGCGCGCGATGATCGGTTTCTTCCAGCAATACCCGGAGTACTGGAGCGACTGGAGCGCTCGCCTGTTGCTCGGTGCACGGATCACTGCCGAACTGTCGCTGATCGGGTTCGCCCTGGCGATCGTCCTGGGCGCGTTGTTGGTCTGGGCGCTACGAAGCCGCAACGGCATCCTCAAGCGCCTGGCAGCGTTGTTCATCCAGAGCATGCGGGCAGTACCGCTTCTGGCGTTGCTGCTGGCCCTGTATTTCGCGCTGCCCAGCCTGGGGTTGACCTTGTCCGGTTATTGGGCAGGGGCCATCGGCCTGGGTTTGCAGGGGGCCGCGTACGTTGCGGAAATCCTCCGTGGCGGCCTGGATTCGCTGCATCGCGGCCAGCGCGAAGCCGCTATCGCCATCGGCCTGACGCCGCTGAAAGCGTTTACCGCGGTCATCCTGCCGCAAGTGTTTCGGGTCATCTTGCCGCCCCTGCTCAACGCCTACGTGTCGATCCTCAAGGACAGCTCGTTGTGCGCCCTGATTGCCACCGATGAATTGATGCTGGCAGCACGGGCCATCGCTTCGGAAACCTTCCTGCCAATGCATGTCTTCCTGCTGGTGGGGCTGTTCTATTTCGTTATCGCCTTCCCTCTTTCAATGCTGTCGCGGGTGCTTGAAAAGCACGTTTCACGCGGCCGCAAAACCGTGCGAGGTTGAACCTATGAACACCATGGATCAGGTAACTTTCCACAGCATCGGCCAGTTGCAGCAGGCGCTGCAGGCCGGCTCGCTGACCAGCGAAGCGCTGGTGCGTGCGCAACTGGCGCGCATCGAGCGCTTTGACGAGCAACTGAATGCCTATGTCGAAGCCTATCCCTCGCGTGCGTTGAACGCGGCCATCGCTGCAGATCGCCAGCGTGCATCCGGCATTCATCTGGGGCCGCTGCATGGCATTCCGCTGGCGATCAAGGATTTGTTCGAGATCCAAGGCCAGGCCATCACCGGTGGCTCATTGGCGCAGCAGCCGCGAGTTTCCACGTTGACCGCCACTGCAGTGCAACGCCTGGAGCGGGCCGGTGCGATCATTCTCGGCAAGACCCACACCGTCGAATTCGCTTTTGGTGGCTGGGGCACCAATGCGGTGATGGGCACGCCGTGGAACCCGTGGGACCGTAACGTACATCACGCTCCGGGTGGCTCCAGCAGTGGTTCGGCAGTGGCCGTTGCCAGCGGCCTGGCGAGCGCGGCGTTGGGTACCGATACCGGCGGTTCGGTGCGGATTCCGGCGGGGATGTGCGGCCTGGTCGGGCTGAAGACCACGCGTGGCCTGGTCAGCCGCCATGGCTTGATCGAGCTGTGCCCTTCGCTGGACTCGGTAGGGCCTATCACGCACACGGTGGAAGATGCGGCGTGGATGCTGGATGCCCTGCTGGGGCCAGACCCGCTGGACCCGGTTTCGGCCCGCGCACCGGTGTTCAGCGCCGCTGCCGGCCTCGAGCGGCCGGTCGCCGGCTTGCGCATCTGGGTGTTGCCCGAGGCGGAACGCGCGCACATCGCCCCCGGGGTACTGAAGGCATACGACCTGGGGCTCAAGCAGTTGGCCGCGTTGGGCATGCAATTGATCGAGCAACCGCTGCCCACGTCGCTGGAGCAGTGCATGCGCATCGCTGGCGGGCTGATGAGCGCCGAGGGTTACGCCAACCTCGGGCGCTTGTTCGAGCGCGACGACCTGCGTTTCGACCCCCATGTGCAACGGCGCATACTCAGTGGTCGCGCCATCGACGCGGCGGCTTATATCCAGCTGCAGCATCAGCGCCGCGCCGCCCGGCAAGCCATGCAGGAGGCGATGAGCAACATAGACGCCTGCGTCTTCCCGACCAATGCTATTGGCAGTGTGCCGTTGGAAGAGGTCGACGAATATGGCACGCCGCTGGCCTTGCTGGGGCGCTTCGCCAACTTGTTGAACCTGTGCTCGGTGGCGCTGCCCATCGGCTTCGATGAAAAGCGCATGCCTGTCTCGATGCAGATCGTGGGGCCGGCCTTCGCCGAAGCGCTGGTTCTGCGCATCGGCCATGCCTATCAACAGGCCAGCGACTGGCACACGCTACGGCCTGAGGGTTGGGCGCTGGCAGATAAAGCGGTGGCATGATCCATGTGACGCTTTGATATATCCCTGAGTATCACCCTGGCAGTATTAAAAGTTGTGGGCGCTTCAAACTTTTCTGACCCGGTGTTTAGTTTTTTGTCGCTGTTGGTAATGTTTATTGCTGCACGTCAAGCCAAGCCATTTTCTGCCTCGGTTAATGGCTTGCGCAGGGCAATACATGACTGTAAGCTTCGCCGCCCTCATCAGCTGTATCGTGTACCTGGAGATGTATTGTATGCCTTTAACACGGACTGTTATTGCTCTTTCCTTGGCGATGATCATAGGGCAAGGGTATGTTCAGGCTGCGCCGTTGCTTGCTGTGGATAATGCGCAATCTGAACAAGCCGTGGCAACCAGTAACGCTTGGGTTGAAGTCAACCAGGTGGTGTTTGAAAATAATATCCGGATGCTTCAGGGCACCCTGACGAATAAAGCGAAACTGTGCGCCATTCTCAAGGCGGATGCCTATGGCCACGGTGTTGCTTTATTGATGCCTTCGGTCATCAAGATGGAGGTGCCCTGCGTAGGGGTTGCCAGCAATGAAGAGGCCCGAATCGTACGGGAAAGCGGGTTCAAGGGCGAACTTGTACGTGTGCGTACAGCGACGTTGGCCGAGGTGGAAGGCGCACTGCCGTACAACATGGAAGAGCTGGTCAGTGGCCTCGATTATGCTCGAAAAATGGCCGCCGTTGCTGAAAAGCACGGCAAGCGCCTCAAGGTTCACCTGGCCTTGAACGCAGGTGGCATGAGCCGTAACGGCCTTGAGATGAGCACTGAGCAGGGTCGGCAGGAAGCCTTGGCGATCACGCGTCTGGCGCCTCTGCAACTGGTCGGCATCATGACTCACTTCGCGGTGCAGGATAAGCAGGATGTTCGCCAAGGGCTCGCTGCCTTCAATGAGCAAACGGCCTGGCTGATAAAGACTGCCGGCATTGATAGAAATAAAATCACCCTGCATGCAGCAAATTCCTATGCAACGTTGGAAGTGCCAGAGTCGCATCTGGACATGGTGCGTGCTGGTGGTGCCTTGTATGGCATGATGCAACCGTCGCATGTTCAATACAAACCTGTCATGCAAGTCAAGTCATACGTCGCGTCTGTCAATCAATACCCGAAAGGCAATACAGTAGGGTATGACCGAACAGTGACGCTGAGTCGTGATTCACGGCTGGCGAATATTCCAGTGGGTTTCTCTGACGGCTACCGTCGCGCGTTTACCAATAAAGGCGTTGTTCTGGTAAACGGACAGCGTGCGCCAGTGGTGGGGAAAGTTTCCATGAATACCGTCATGGTGGACGTGACGGATATTCCGGCGGTGGCGGCTGGCGATCAAGTTGTGCTGTTCGGTAAACAGGGTGAAAGTGAGATCACCCAGGGTGAAATTGAAGCACTCAGCGGAACATTGCTGGTCGACCTTGCTACTGTGTGGGGAAGCAGCAATCCGCAAACGCTGGTGACGAATAAAACGTCTGATTAACTCACAAAAGAGCGAGTCGCTACTGCGGTGCTGACGCTTCGTAGTAGCGACCTTTGGCAGTAACCCACGCTGTTCACTGCCGCTCCCGGATGTTCAATGAGGATGGACGCCGGGCTGAAGCTATTGCACCGGATCGCTCACCGGCTTGGCGAAGATGGCCTTGAGTTCGCTGGTCATCGGGAATTCCAGGTTCAAGCCTTTAGGCGGAATCGGCTGCTGGAACCAGCGTTGGTAGATCCCGTTGATTTCCCCTGAGCTGTACAGCTCGCCCAGCGACGCGTTCACCAGGGCGAGGAACTGCGGGTCACCCTTGCGCACCATGCAGCTGTAGATTTCCCGCGACTGTTCTTCCCCGACCACCACCCAGTGGTGCGGGTCGCGCGCCTTGGCGCGTTCGCCGTAGAGCAGCGCATCGTCCATGTAGAACGCCGCCGCCCGACCGGACTGCAACATCTGGAAGGCTTCGCCATGGTCCTTGGCGCTGATCACGAACATGTCCATCTTGTGATCGACGTTATAGCTTTTCAGGTAGCGTTCGTTGGTGGTACCGGCGGTGGTTACCACATTCTTGCCGCGCAGGTCGGCGAAGCTCTTGATCCCGCTGTCCTTGGCCGTCAGCAACTGGCCCTTGACGTAGATGAAGCCATAGGAAAACGCCACCTGTTTCTGCCGCTCTGCGGTGACCCCAGTCGAGCCGCATTCCAGGTCCACGGTACCGTTCTGCACCAGCGGAATACGGCTTTGCGAGGTCACCAGGTTGTACTTCACCTTGAGTTCGGGCAACGCCAGCTTCTGCCGCACACGCTCGACGATCTTGTTCGCCAGGTCGACCGAGTAGCCCATGGGTTGGCCCGAGTGATCGCCCACGTAGGAGAACGGCACTGAAGCATCGCGATAGCCCAGGGTGATGCTGTTGGCTTTGGCAATCTTGCTTAACGTGGGCCCCAGCGCTGCTTCATCGGCATGGGCCTGGGCACCGAGCAACAGGGCAAGGGTGCAGCCGATCAACGTGATTTTTTGCATTGTTATTCTCCGTTGTGGGTAAGGGGTGGTCAGCGGCGTGCCGCGACCACGGATATTTCCACCAGCACCTGCGGGCGTGCCAGTTCGGCCTGCAAGGTGGTGCGGCTGGGCGCCTGGCCGGGCGACAACCAGGCGGACCAGACGTCATTCATCGCGGCGAAATCCCTGCCGATGTCCTTCAGGTAGATGGTCGCGCTGAGCAGATGGTCTTTGTCGCTGCCAGCCTCGGCCAGCAATGCGTCGATTTTTTCCAGTACCTGGGCAGTCTGGCCGGTGGCATCGCTGGCATCACCCGGCACCTGGCCGGAGAGAAACACCAGGTCGCCATAGGTGACGGCGGCGGACAAGCGTGGGTTGGGCTGGATGCGCTCAATGATCATTGCGGTAGTCCTTCAGAGGGTTGGGGTTCAGGCCGCACGGGGCGTAAAACCGTGCAGGTCGATGGCGGGGCGGCGCTGGCCGATCAGTTCGCTGAGCAGGCGTGCGCTGGCGCAGGCCAGGGTGAAGCCCAGCGCACCATGGCCAAGGTTCAGCCACAGGTTGCGATACGCCGTTGCGCCCAGCAGCGGTACGCCGCTAGGGGTCGCCGGACGCATGCCGGCCCATTCGATGGCGTAGTCGTAGTCGCCGGCATTGGCGAAGGTTTCGCGGGCCTGGCGTTTGAGCAGGGCCAGGCGCTTGGGGTCCAGCGACGGGTCGAAACCGACGATGTCGACCATCGCCGCCACCCGCAACTGCTCGCCAATCCGCGCGTAGACGATCTTGCGGTCGTAATCGGTGATGCTCAGGTCTGGCGCCCGGTGCTGGCTGCCGATCGGTACGGTCAGGCTGTAACCCTTGAGCGGGTACAGTGGCAGGTCGACACCCGGCAGTGCCAGCAAGGCACTGCGATGACCGGCAGCAACCACCAGGTGCTCCACCGGCAGCACATCGTCACCGAGTTCGATCGCACTTACCGCACCATGCGCATGGCGAATGCCGGAGACGGCCTGGCCCAGGCGGAACTGGCAACGTCCCGACGCCCGCAAGCGCGCCGCCAGTTGCTGGCAGAACGCGTGGCAATCACCGACTTCTTCATCCGGTGTATAGACGGCGCCGACAAAGGGCGCCTCCGCCAGCGCCGGGTCCAGGCGGGCGCAGTCGGCGTGCGACAGCACCTGTTGTTGCTGAGGCGCGGCAAGGTTGTTGCGTGCGTGTGCGAAGCTGCTGGCCTGGCGAAAGGTGACCAGCTTGCCGTTGCGCCGCCAGTTGAAACCACTCAGGCCATCCTCTTCACGCCAGGCCTGCAAGGTCGACTGGCTCAACAGCGCCAGGCGCAACAGATGGCCTGCATTGGCGCGGTTGACCGAGGCGCGGCAAGCAGCGAGGAACGCGGCCATCCAACGCCACTGTGCAGGATCGAAGCGTGGGCGCAATCTCAGCGGTGAGTCACCGCGCAGCATCCAGCCAATGGCCTGCAACGGCACACCGGCATCGGCCAGCGGCGCCACGTAGCGATAGGACAACTGGCCGCCGTTGGCGAAGCTGGTTTCACTGCCCAGCGAATCGCGAGCCTCGACCAGCGTCACCTCAACGCCGTCGCGCACCAGTGCGTAAGCCGTTGCCAGGCCAATCACGCCACCGCCGATGATGCATACATGCTTTGCCATGTCAGTCCTTGTTCGTGGTTGGAACAAGCCTGAGGTTAGGGTCAGGTGACAGGCGGCGAAAAATGAATAAAGATCACTGAGCCATAAACAAAGGTTATAGGCTTGCCATGCGCCTTCGCCATATCGAGATTTTCCAGGCCATCCGCCAGACCGGCTCGGTCAGCGGTGCCGCGCAGTTGCTGCACGTGTCCCAGCCTGCCGTGACCAAGGTGCTGCAACACGCCGAGCAGCAGTTGGGCTTCCCGTTGTTTCTGCGAGTGCGCGGCAAGCTGCAGCCGACGCCCGAGGCGCTGGAGCTGGAGCGTGAGGTCGACAAGGTCACGGAGAGCCTGCAAGGGGTGCGCCGCCTGGCGCAAAGCCTGCGTCGCGAGCCGGGCCACAGCCTGCGCATCGGTGCGACCCCGGCGTTGGCCCTGTCGCTGGTGCCGCCGGCGATTCACGAGTGGACCCAGCGTTATCCGGACATCGCCTGTGAACTGTCCAGCGCCCACAGCCGCGAACTGGTGCAGAACCTGCTGATGCGTGAGATCGATGTCGCCCTGACCCTGCAACAGCCCGAACACCCTGCGCTGAAGGCCCAAGCACTGGCCAGCGGGGTGCTGGTGGCGTTGGCGCCGGCAGGTTATTGGCCGCCCGCGGATGAAGGCAAGCCGCTGCCATTGACGGCCCTGGCCGATGCGCCCTTGATCGGCCTGAGCAGTGCCGACCCGCTGTCGGCCCGCCTCGACAACTACCTGAAGGCAGTCGAGCCACCGCCACGGGTGAGCATCGCGGTGCAGACCTATTCGCTGGCCAGGGCGATGGTTGAATCCGGCGCCGGGCTGGCGGTCATTGACCCGTTCACCGCGCTTGGTGCAGCGCCTGGGGCGACCACGATTCGTCCGCTGGCCCCGGCATTGCCGATCACCTTGTATGCGGTGACCCGCGCTGCCGAGCCGTCAGCGCATACCCTGAGCGAGCTGCTGGCCATCTTCAGCAGCCGTGCCCAGGGGCAGCTGGACCGTTGGCGTTGATTGAAAACCGGGTGATCGAGAACCGATAGACACAAAAAAACCGGCTCAGTGGCCGGTTTCTCTGCTGTTCCGGGTCTACTAGGGACCGCTTGGAACGATGTGATGGTGCCCCGAGGGAGACTCGAACTCCCACTCCTTTCGAAAACGGATTTTGAATCCGCCGCGTCTACCAATTCCGCCATCAGGGCTTGTGGCGCGCAGTATAGAGAGGCTCCGCTGGTCGGTCAATCGGCTTTCATGGTCAATTTTCACACATTGGGCTAAACTTCCCGGCCCTGCCGAACCGAACATCATCATGCGCGTCGCCGATTTTTCCTTCGAACTCCCTGATTCCCTGATCGCCCGCCACCCGTTGGCCGAGCGCCATGGCAGCCGTCTGCTGGTGCTCGATGGGCCAACCGGTGCGCTGGCGCACCGGCAATTCCCCGACTTGCTCGAGTACCTGCGCCCGGGCGACCTGATGGTGTTCAACAACACCCGGGTGATCCCGGCGCGCCTGTTCGGCCAGAAGGCTTCTGGCGGCAAGCTGGAAGTGCTGGTCGAACGCGTGCTCGACAGCCACCGGGTGCTGGCCCATGTGCGTGCCAGCAAGGCGCCGAAAGAAGGCGCGGTAATCCTCATTGATGGCGGTGGCGAGGCGGAAATGGTCGCGCGCCATGACACGCTGTTCGAGCTGCGCTTCAGCGAAGAGGTGCTGCCGCTGCTCGACCGCGTCGGCCACATGCCGCTGCCGCCCTATATCGACCGCCCGGACGAGGGCGCCGACCGCGAGCGCTACCAGACCGTGTACGCCGAACGCGCCGGTGCGGTCGCCGCGCCGACGGCGGGCCTGCACTTCGACGAGGCGCTGCTGGAGAAGATCGCCGCCAAGGGCGTCGAGCGCGCCTTCGTCACCCTGCACGTGGGCGCAGGTACCTTCCAGCCGGTGCGGGTCGACAAGATCGAAGACCACCACATGCATAAAGAGTGGCTTGAAGTGAGCCAGGATGTGGTGGATGCCATCGACGCCTGCCGCGCCCGTGGCGGCCGGGTGATCGCGGTTGGCACCACCAGCGTGCGTTCGCTGGAAAGCGCCGCGCGCGACGGCGTGCTCAAGGCCTTCAGCGGCGACACCGACATCTTCATCTACCCGGGCCGGCCGTTCCATGTGGTCGACGCCCTGGTCACCAACTTCCACCTGCCGGAGTCCACGCTGCTGATGCTGGTCTCGGCCTTCGCCGGCTACCCCGAGACCATGGCCGCCTATGCCGCGGCGGTGGAACAGGGGTACCGCTTCTTCAGTTACGGTGATGCCATGTTCATCACCCGCAATCCGGCGCCACGCGGGCCCGAGGATCAAGCATGAGTCGCACCTGTCGAATGTCCTTCGAACTGCTGGCCACCGACGGCAAGGCCCGTCGTGGCCGCATCACCTTCCCACGTGGCACCGTGGAAACCCCGGCCTTCATGCCGGTCGGCACCTATGGCACGGTCAAGGGCATGCTGCCGCGCGATATCGAGGCCATCGGCGCCGAGATGATCCTGGGCAACACCTTCCACCTGTGGCTGCGCCCAGGCACCGAGGTGATCAAGAAGCACAACGGCCTGCACGACTTCATGCAGTGGAAAGGCCCGATCCTCACCGACTCCGGTGGCTTCCAGGTGTTCAGCCTGGGCGCCATGCGCAAGATCAAGGAAGAGGGCGTGACCTTCGCCTCGCCGGTTGATGGCGCCAAGGTGTTCATGGGCCCGGAAGAGTCGATGCAGGTGCAGCGCGACCTGGGCTCGGATGTGGTGATGATCTTCGACGAGTGCACCCCGTACCCGGCCGAGCATGATGTGGCGCGCGCCTCCATGGAGCTGTCGCTGCGTTGGGCCCAGCGCTCGAAGAACGCTCATGCCGACAACACTGCGGCGCTGTTCGGTATCGTCCAGGGCGGCATGTACCAGGACCTGCGCATGCGCTCGTTGGAAGGCCTGGAAAACATCGGTTTCGACGGCCTGGCCATCGGCGGCCTGTCGGTCGGCGAACCCAAGCACGAAATGATCAAGGTGCTGGACTACCTGCCGGGCCAGATGCCTGCTGACAAACCTCGTTACCTTATGGGGGTAGGCAAACCGGAAGATCTCGTTGAGGGTGTGCGCCGCGGCGTCGATATGTTCGACTGCGTGATGCCTACGCGTAACGCGCGCAACGGCCATCTGTTCGTCGATACCGGGGTGATCAAGATCCGCAACGCGTTCCATCGCCACGATGATTCGCCGCTGGATCCGACCTGTGATTGCTATACCTGCAGCAACTTCTCCCGCGCCTATCTCCATCACCTGGACAAGTGCGGCGAAATGCTGAGCAGCATGCTGAATACCATCCACAACTTGCGCCATTACCAGCGCTTGATGGCCGGTTTACGCGAGGCTATTCAACAGGGTAAATTGGCCGCCTTTGTCGACGCCTTCTACGCCAAGCGCGGGCTTCCGGTACCGCCCTTGGACTGACTGTCCGCATCCATTATTAGAAAATTACATTAGGAGTGCCCAATGAGCTTCTTGATCCCCGCCGCATACGCGGACGCCGCAGCACCCGCCGCCGGCCCAGCCGGTACCGGCTTCGAGTGGATTTTCCTGGTCGGTTTCCTGGTCATCTTCTACCTGATGATCTGGCGCCCGCAGGCCAAGCGCGCCAAAGAGCAGAAGAACCTGCTGAGCAACTTGCAAAAGGGTGACGAAGTTGTCACCAATGGCGGCATCGCCGGCAAGATCGTCAAGGTTTCCGATGATTTCGTGGTCCTGGAAGTTTCCGACAGCGTCGAGCTGAAGTTCCAGAAGGGTGCCATTGCGGCCACCCTGCCAAAAGGTACGCTCAAGGCTATCTGAGTTACCGGTTTCATTTTTCCAGTCGGGGCGCGCAAAGCGCCCCGCGTCTTGAACGGGCGGCGTGATGCTGAACAAATACCCTCTGTGGAAATACGCACTGATCGTGCTGGTACTGGCGATCGGTTTTATTTATTCCGCTCCCAACCTCTACCCGGATGATCCGGCGGTACAGATCAGCGGTGCCAGCTCGGCGCTGCACGTGAGCCAGGCCGACCTCGATCGCGTCAGCAAGGCGCTGGTCGATGCCAAGATCGCCGTCAAGGGCGCGAGCCTGGGTGAAAAGGGCAGCGGGCTGATCCGCCTGACCAGTCAGGAAGACCAGCTGCCAGCCAAGGATGTCGTGCGCAAGGCACTCGGCGATGACTATGTCGTGGCCCTGAACCTGGCCCAGACCACCCCGCAATGGCTGCGGAACCTGGGCGCCAGCCCGATGAAGCTGGGCCTGGACCTGTCCGGTGGTGTGCACTTCCTGCTGGAAGTGGACATGGACAAGGCCATGAGCGCGCGTATGAAAGTCTACGAAGGCGAGGTCAAGACCTTGCTGCGCAAAGAGCGCGTCCGCTACCGCAGCCTGCCTCAGCAGGATGGCGGCATCATGCTGGGCTTCGCTGACGATGCCACCCGCGAGCAGGCACGTGCCCTGATTCGCAAGAATTTCAATGATTTCGACCTGACCACCACCGAGCGCAACGAGCTCGCCGTGCTGCGTCTGGCGCTGACCCAGGCGAAAGTCGCCGAGATCCGCGAATACTCGATCAAGCAGAACCTCACCACCGTGCGCAACCGGGTCAACGAGCTGGGCGTGGCCGAGCCGCTGGTACAGCGCCAGGGCGCCAACCGCATCGTGGTCGAGCTGCCAGGCGTGCAGGACACTGCCGAAGCCAAGCGCATCCTCGGCAAGACCGCCAACCTGGAGTTCCGCTTCGGTGCCGAGCCGGGTGCATCCAAGGCCACCACCGAAGTGTTCGAGTTCCGTGAAGGCGGCCGCTCCGCCGCGGTCGAGCGCGGCCTGATCATCACCGGTGACCAGGTGACCGACGCCCAGGCCAGCTTCGACGAGCACGGCCGCCCGCAGGTGAACATCCGCCTCGATGGCCATGGTGGCGAGCTCATGAGCCGCGCTACCCGCAGCAATGTCGGCCGCAGCATGGCGGTGATTTTCATCGAGCAGAAGCCGATCACCCGCTACGTCAAGCAAACCGTCGACGGCGTCGAGAAGGACGTTGCCGTACAGAGCTTCCAGGAAGAGAAGAAGATCATCAGCCTGGCGACCATCCAGTCGCCGCTGGGCAGCCAGTTCCGCATCACCGGCCTGAACGGCCAGGGCGAATCGTCCGAGCTGGCCCTGCTGCTGCGTGCCGGTGGCCTGGCCGCGCCGATGTACTTCGCTGAAGAGCGTACCATCGGCCCAAGCCTGGGTGCCGACAACATCACCAAGGGTATCGATGCGTCGCTGTGGGGCATGCTGTTCGTCTCGCTGTTCATCATCGCCATCTACCGCGGCTTCGGCGTGATCGCCACCGTCGCCCTGGCGGGCAACATGGTCCTGCTGCTGGCGCTGATGTCGCTGCTGGGTGCCACCCTGACCCTGCCAGGTATCGCCGGTATCGTGCTGACCATGGGTATGGCGGTGGACGCCAACGTGCTGATCTTCTCGCGTATCCGCGAAGAGCTGAACGCTGGCATGTCGGTGCAACGCGCCATTCATGAAGGCTTCAACCGCGCCTACACCGCGATCATCGACGCCAACCTGACCAGCCTGCTGGTCGGCGGCATCCTGTTCGCCATGGGTACCGGCCCGGTCAAGGGCTTTGCGGTCACCATGTCCCTCGGGATTTTCACCTCGATGTTCACCGCCGTCATGGTGACCCGCGCAATGGTCAACCTGACCTGCGGCGGGCGTGACATCAAGAAGCTGTGGGTTTGAGGGAGCTGCGATGAAAACCATCAATTTCATGGGCGTGCGCAATGTCGCGTTCGCCATCACCGTGCTCCTCACCGTGCTGGCGCTGTTCAGCTGGTGGCAGAAGGGCCTGAACTTCGGCCTCGACTTTACCGGCGGTACGCTGATCGAGCTGACCTACGAACGCCCCGCCGACCTCCAGGCGGTGCGTAGCGAGCTGGTCAGCTCCGGCTTCCACGAGGCGGTGGTGCAGAGCTTCGGCGCCACCACCGACCTGCTGGTGCGCATGCCTGGCGATGACCCACAGTTGGGCAACAAAGTGGCCGAAGCCCTGCAGAAGGCTGGCGGCGACAACCCTGCCACGGTCAAGCGGGTCGAGTTCGTCGGCCCGCAAGTGGGTGAGGAACTGCGCGACCAGGGTGGTATGGGCATGCTCCTGGCCCTGGGCGGCATCCTTATCTACCTGGCCTTCCGCTTCCAGTGGAAGTTCGCCGTGGGTGCGATTGTCTCGTTGATCCACGACGTGGTGGTGACCCTGGGTATCCTGTCGTTCTTCCAGATCACCTTCGACCTGACCGTGCTGGCTGCGGTGCTGGCGATCATCGGTTACTCGTTGAACGACACCATCGTCGTGTTCGACCGGGTGCGCGAGAACTTCCGTGTCATGCGCAAGGCCTCGCTGATCGAGAACATCAACGTCTCCACCACGCAGACCCTGCTGCGGACCATCGCCACCTCGGTTTCGACCTTGCTGGCCATCGCCGCATTGCTGTTCTTTGGCGGCGACAACCTGTTCGGCTTCTCGCTGGCCCTGTTCATCGGTGTCATGGCCGGTACCTACTCGTCGATCTACATCGCCAACGTGGTGCTGATCTGGCTGAACCTGAGCAGTGAAGACCTGATCCCGCCGGCCAAGACCGACGGTGTCGACGACCGTCCATAAGGCAGGTTGCATGCCGCCTGGCGGCCCGAAAGGCGCAAGTGTTGAACTTGCGCCTTTTTTTTTACTCCAAGGCTGGGAGAAGGCGGGTCGGACCCGCGGGTATGGTCAGGAGGTTCATGTGAACAAATCAATGCTGGTAGGTGCGGTACTGGGTGCTGTCGGTGTGACTGCCGGAGGTGCTGTCGCGACCTACAGCTTGGTCAACAAGGGGCCTGAATATGCGCAGGTCACCGACGTGCAACCGATCAAACAACAGGTAAAAACCCCGCGTGAGGTCTGCAAGGACGTCACCGTGACGCGTCAGGCGCCGGTCAAGGACCAGCACCAGATCGCCGGTACCGTGGTAGGTGCCATCGCCGGTGGCCTGCTGGGGAACCAGATCGGCGGTGGTACCGGCAAGAAGATTGCCACCGTGGCCGGTGCGGTCGGTGGCGGTTATGCCGGTAACAAGGTGCAGGAAGGCATGCAGGAGCGTGATACCTACACCACTACGCAAACCCGCTGCAACACGGTCAATGACGTCAGCGAGAAGGTGGTGGGCTACAACGTGAAGTACACCATTGGTGACCAGGTAGGGCAGGTGAAGATGGATCACGAACCTGGTTCGACCATTCCGGTGGACAAGAATGGCAAGCTGATCCTCAGCGAAGCCGCGCAGTAAGGGCGCATGCGGCCTGCTTTTGATGTGGGAGCGGCGTTGCGTCGCGAAAGGGGCGCGTAGCGGCCCCGGGGGCTGTGAGCCATTGGAGGTCGCCGGGGCTGCTTTGCAGCCCTTTCGCGGCGCAAGGCCGCTCCCACAAGAAGCAGATTGCGCATGGCTTCGACAGGCAAAAAAAAGCACCCCAAGGGGTGCTTTCTTTTTGCTCGCAATCCGCGCTTAGCGCTTCATGCTTTCTGGCAGGTGCGGCTGGATGGCAGTCAGCACGGCCTTGAAGCACTTGATGTTGCCCGCAACGATATGGCCTTTCTCGAGGAAGTCATGGCCCCCGTTGAAGTCGCTGACCAGGCCGCCCGCTTCCTGGATCAGCAGTACGCCGGCTGCCATGTCCCATTCGGACAGGCCCGACTCCCAGAAGGCGTCGAAACGGCCGGCAGCCACATAGGCCAGGTCCAGGCTGGTGGAGCCGGCGCGGCGGATGCCGGCGGTCTGGCCGGTCAATGCGCGGAACATCCCCAGGTAGTTGTCCAGCTCGGCCATCTGGCTGTCACGGAACGGGAAACCGGTGCCCAGCAGGGCGCCTTCCAGGCTGGTGCGCGAGCTGACGCGCAGGCGGCGGCCATTGAGCTGGGCGCCACGGCCACGGCTGGCGGTGAATTCTTCCTGGCGAACCGGGTCGACGACCACGGCGTGCTCAAGCCGGCCACGGTATTTGCAGGCGATGCTGACCGCGAAGTGCGGGATGCCACGCAGGAAGTTGGTGGTGCCGTCCAGCGGGTCGATGATCCACAGGTAGTCCTTGCCTTCTTCGCCGCTGCCCGCGTGCAGGCCGGTTTCCTCGCCCTGGATGGAGTGGTTCGGGTAGGCCTTGCGCAGGGCGTTGACGATGCTCTGCTCGGCGGCGCGATCGACTTCGGAAACGTAGTCCTTGGCCTCTTTCTCATCGACCTTGATGCTATCCAGGCGTTCGATGGAGCGGAAAATCAGTTCACTGGCGCTGCGAGCGGCGCGCAGGGCGATATTCAGCATAGGCTGCATGGGCGGGTCACCTGGAGATGTTAAAGAAGAAAGCCGATCATTCTAGCAGAAAACTTTGCAGGCAGAAGTGTGACATTTGCTTTCGTGGCGTTACGTCTGTCGGTTCTGTAAGATCGGAAGCCCTGATTCCTGCATCTGTGAGCACAACACCTTGCTGCAAAATATTCGTGTTGTTCTGGTCAATACCAGCCACCCCGGCAACATCGGCGGCGCTGCGCGTGCCATGAAAAACATGGGCTTGTCGCGTCTGGTGCTGGTGCAGCCGAAAGAGTTTCCCGCCGTGGATGCAAGCGCCCGAGCCTCGGGGGCCGATGATGTGCTGGACAACGCCCAGGTGGTCGACAGCCTGGAGCAGGCGCTGGTCGGCTGCAACCTGGTGATGGGTACCAGCGCCCGCGAGCGGAGCATTCCCTGGCCGCTGATCGGTCCGCGTGAATGCGGAGCCAAGGCGGTGGAGCATGCCAACGGCGGCGAGGAGATCGCCCTGGTGTTCGGGCGCGAGCACGCCGGCCTGACCAACGAAGAACTGCAGCGATGTCACTTCCACGTGCACATTCCCTCCAACCCCGACTTCAGCTCGCTGAACCTGGCTGCGGCTGTCCAGGTGCTCGCCTACGAGGTGCGCATGGCCTGGCTGGCGGCCGGTGAAGCCCCGGGCAAGGTCGAGAAGGTTGACGCCAGCGAGCTGGCGACCATGGACGAAATGGAGTTGTTCTACGACCACCTGGAGAAGACCCTGGTCGGTATCGGCTTCCTCGACCCCGAAAAGCCCAAGCACCTGATGCCGCGCCTGCGCCGGCTGTATGGGCGGGTCGTGGTCGAACGTTCGGAAATGAGCATTTTGCGCGGCATCCTCACCGAGACCCAGAAAGTGGTCCGGGGCGAGCCGCATAAACGGAAGGACTGACAGATGTTCGAACGCCTGCGTGAAGATATTCAAAGCGTATTCCACCGTGACCCGGCTGCGCGCAACGCCTTCGAGGTACTGACGTGCTACCCCGGCATGCACGCCATCTGGCTGCATCGACTGGGCCATGCCCTGTGGCGGCGTGATTTCAAATGGCTGGCCCGCCTGGTGTCGAACTTCGGGCGCTGGCTGACCGGCATCGAGATCCACCCCGGCGCCACCATCGGTCGACGCTTCTTCATTGACCATGGCATGGGCATCGTCATCGGTGAAACCGCCGAGATCGGCGATGATGTCACCTTGTATCAGGGGGTGACCCTGGGCGGCACCAGCTGGAACAAGGGCAAGCGCCACCCCACCCTGGAAAACGGCGTTGTGGTAGGGGCGGGGGCCAAGGTACTGGGCCCGTTCACCGTCGGCGCCGGGGCCAAGATCGGCTCCAATGCAGTAGTGACCAAGGCGGTGCCGGCGGGTGCCACGGCGGTGGGGATCCCGGGGCGGATCATTGTCAAGAGCGAAGACACTGAAGTCGAGGCCAAGCGCAAGGCCATGGCCGAGAAGATCGGTTTCGATGCCTACGGTGTCAGCGGTGACATGCCCGATCCGGTGGCCCGTGCCATCGGCCAGATGCTCGATCACCTGCAAGCGGTCGACGAGCGGCTTGAGGGGATGTGCGGTGCCCTGACCAAGATGGGCAGCGACTATTGCGCCAAGGAACTGCCCGCCCTGCCGGAAGATGACTTCAATGATGTCGCCCAGGTGGCCCAGCGCGACACCCAGCCGCATTGATTGCGCCGTGTCCGCGGTGCTGTGACATACGGGGCGTGTGCTCACGCCCCTGGTCTGCTACACTCGCGCCCGCCTCCCCGATGCAAACCCGACTAAAGCACTAGGTCTAATAGTTGACTTAAATGCTCGGGAATCGCATACTCGCACACATCCCGAAACTCCCGTGGTACCCAATAGCCATGCGACTGACTACCAAAGGCCGATACGCCGTGACCGCCATGCTCGACCTGGCGTTGCACGCGCAGCATGGGCCGGTGTCTTTGGCCGACATTTCCGAGCGCCAGGGCATTTCCCTTTCTTATCTGGAACAGCTGTTCGCCAAGCTGCGCCGCAGCAGCCTGGTTTCCAGCGTGCGCGGTCCAGGCGGTGGCTACCAGCTGTCGCGGGGCATGGAAACCATCCAGGTGGCCCAGGTCATCGATGCGGTCAACGAATCGGTCGATGCCACCCGCTGCCAGGGCCTCGGGGACTGCCATGCCGGTGATACCTGCCTGACCCACCACCTGTGGTGCGACCTCAGCCAGCAGATCCATGAATTCCTCAGCGGCATCAGCCTGGCCGACCTCGTCATGCGCCGTGAGGTGCAGGAAGTCGCCCAGCGCCAGGACCTGCGACGTGTCGCAGGCCGAGCCGCCCAGCTGGACAAGATTGAGACGTCCGCCGTCGATTGATCCCGTTGGGACGACGAGCGACGCCACCGCCTGATAGGAGAGACAAATGAAGTTGCCGATCTACCTCGATTACTCCGCGACCACCCCGGTCGACCCACGCGTGGCTCAGAAGATGGCCGACTGCCTGCTGGTCGACGGGAACTTCGGTAACCCGGCTTCGCGCTCCCACGTCTTCGGCTGGAAGGCCGAGGAAGCGGTCGAGAACGGTCGCCGTCAGGTGGCCGAACTGATCAATGCCGATCCGCGCGAAATCGTCTGGACCAGCGGTGCCACCGAGTCCGACAACCTCGCACTGAAAGGTGTCGCGCACTTCTATCAGACCAAGGGCAAGCACATCATCACCTCCAAGATCGAGCACAAGGCGGTCCTGGACACCGCTCGCCAGCTGGAGCGTGAAGGGTTCGAAGTCACCTACCTGGAGCCGGGCGAAGACGGCATCGTCACCCCGGCCATGGTCGAGGCGGCGCTGCGTGACGACACCATCCTGGTCTCGCTGATGCACGTGAACAACGAAGTCGGCTCGATCAACGACATCGCCGCCATCGGCGAACTGACCCGCTCGCGCGGCGTGCTGTTCCACGTCGATGCCGCGCAGTCGGCCGGCAAGGTCGAAATCGACCTGCAGAAGCTCAAGGTCGACCTGATGTCGTTCTCGGCACACAAGGTCTACGGCCCTAAAGGCATTGGCGCGCTGTATGTCAGCCGCAAGCCGCGTGTGCGCCTGGAAGCCATCATCCACGGCGGTGGCCATGAGCGCGGCATGCGTTCGGGCACCCTGCCGACCCACCAGATCGTCGGCATGGGCGAAGCCTTCGCCATCGCCAAGCAGGAAATGGCTGCGGAAAACGTGCGCATCAAGGCCCTGAGCGAGCGCTTCTTCAAGCAGGTTTCCAACCTTGAAGAGCTGTACGTCAACGGCAGCCAGACCGCCCGCGTGCCGCACAACCTGAACCTGAGCTTCAACTACGTCGAAGGCGAATCGCTGCTGATGTCGCTGAAGGACATCGCCGTATCGTCCGGTTCGGCGTGCACCTCCGCGTCGCTCGAGCCATCGTACGTACTGCGCGCCCTGGGCCGCAACGACGAGCTGGCGCACAGCTCGATCCGCTTCTCCTTCGGCCGTTTCACCACTGAAGAAGAAGTCGACTACGCCGCGCAGAAAGTCTGCGAGGCGGTGAACAAACTGCGTGAGCTGTCGCCGCTGTGGGATATGTACAAAGACGGCGTTGACATCTCCAAGATCGAGTGGGCCGCCCACTAAGCAGTCGCTGGCAAGAGCGGCTCCCTGATGAGGAAGGAATTGCACCATGGCATACAGTGAAAAGGTCATCGACCACTACGAAAACCCGCGCAACGTCGGCAAGATGAACGCCGAGGATCCGGACGTCGGCACCGGCATGGTCGGCGCCCCGGCCTGCGGTGACGTGATGCGCCTGCAGATCAAGGTCAACGAACAGGGCGTGATCGAAGACGCCAAGTTCAAGACCTACGGCTGCGGTTCGGCCATCGCGTCCAGCTCCCTCGCCACCGAGTGGATGAAGGGCAAGACCCTGGACGAAGCCGAAACCATCAAGAACACTCAGCTGGCCGAAGAACTGGCGTTGCCGCCGGTCAAGATCCACTGCTCGGTACTCGCCGAAGATGCCATCAAGGCAGCGGTACGCGATTACAAGCAGAAGAAAGGCTTGATCTAAGTCGCCTGTTGCGAGGTAAGGAGTCCAGATGGCTATCAGCATGACAGAAGCCGCCGCCAACCACGTGCGGCGTTCCCTGGAAGGGCGCGGCAAGGGTGAAGGTATTCGCCTGGGCGTGCGCACCACCGGTTGCTCGGGCCTGGCCTACGTGCTGGAGTTCGTCGACGAACTGGCGGAGGAAGACCAGGTGTTCGAGAACCATGGCGTCAAGGTGATCATCGATCCCAAGAGCCTGGTCTACCTCGACGGCACCGAGCTGGACTTCGTCAAGGAAGGGTTGAACGAAGGCTTCAAGTTCAACAACCCCAACGTGCGCGGTGAGTGTGGCTGCGGCGAAAGCTTCAACGTTTGAGGCTGGCTGTGGGTACTCCTTGTCATTTCGCATTGTTTGACCTCCAGCCAAGCTTCCGTCTTGATCTCGACAAGCTGGCCACTCGCTATCGCGAGCTGGCCCGCGAAGTCCATCCGGACCGCTTTGCCGACGCCTCCGAGCGTGAGCAACGCGTAGCCCTGGAAAAGTCCGCAGCCCTCAACGACGCCTACCAGACCCTGCGCAGTGCGCCGCGTCGCGCCCGCTACCTGCTGGCCATCAGCGGCCACGAAGTGCCCCAGGAAGTCACGGTCCACGACCCGGACTTCCTGTTGCAGCAGATGCAGTGGCGCGAGGAGCTCGAAGAACTGCAGGACGAAGCCGACCTTGACGGTGTCGGTGTGTTCAAGAAGCGCCTGAAGGTCGCCCAGGACACGCTGAATGAGGATTTCGCCGCCTGCTGGGACGCCCCGGGTGAGCGCGACAAGGCCGAGCGCCTGATGCGCCGCATGCAATTCCTCGACAAGCTCGCCCAAGAAGTGCGCCAACTGGAAGAGCGCCTCGACGACTAACCCGGTGCTGCCCGTGATGGCACCTAAGGTATTCAGATAAGCATGGCCCTACTGCAGATTGCCGAACCCGGTCAAAGCCCTCAGCCGCATCAGCGCCGCCTGGCGGTGGGGATCGACCTGGGTACCACCAACTCCCTGGTCGCCGCACTGCGCAGCGGCCGTAGCGAGCCCCTGCCCGACGCGCAGGGTAACGTCATTCTGCCGTCCGCAGTGCGTTACCTCGAAGGGCGCAACGAGGTGGGGCAAGCTGCGCGTGACGCTGCCTCCAGCGACCCGTTGAACACCGTGCTGTCGGTCAAGCGCCTGATGGGGCGCGGCCTGGCCGACGTCAAGCAACTGGGCGAGCAGTTGCCCTACCGCTTCGTTGGCGGTGAATCGCACATGCCGTTCATCGATACCGTGCAGGGGCCGAAGAGCCCGGTTGAAGTGTCCGCCGACATCCTCAAGGTGCTGCGCGAGCGTGCCGAAGCCACTCTGGGCGGTGAACTGGTAGGCGCGGTTATCACCGTGCCGGCCTATTTCGATGACGCCCAGCGCCAAGCCACCAAAGACGCTGCGCGGCTGGCCGGCCTCAATGTGCTGCGCCTGCTCAACGAGCCAACCGCAGCTGCCGTGGCCTATGGCCTGGACCAGAACGCCGAAGGTGTGGTGGCCATCTATGACCTGGGTGGCGGCACCTTCGATATTTCCATCCTGCGCCTGACCGCCGGCGTGTTCGAAGTACTGGCCACCGGTGGCGATACCGCCCTGGGTGGTGACGACTTCGACCACGCGATTGCCGGCTGGATCATCGAGCAGGCCGGCCTGTCGTCGGACCTTGACCCAGCCACCCAGCGCGCACTGCTGCAAACCGCCTGTGCCGCCAAGGAAGCCCTGACCGACGCTGACGTGGTCAGCGTCAGCCATGGCGCCTGGCAGGGCGAGCTCAGCCGTGCCGGTTTCGAAGCCATGATCGAACCGCTGGTGGCCCGCAGCCTCAAGGCCTGCCGCCGCGCCGTGCGTGACAGCGGCATCGAGCTGGAAGAAGTCAGCGCCGTGGTCATGGTCGGTGGCTCGACCCGCGTGCCGCGTGTGCGCGAAGCGGTGGGCGCCTTGTTCGGGCGCACTCCGCTGACCTCGATCGACCCTGACCAGGTAGTGGCCATCGGTGCCGCGATCCAGGCCGATACCCTGGCCGGCAACCGCCGCGAGGGTGGCGAGCTGCTGCTGCTCGACGTCATCCCGCTGTCGCTTGGTCTCGAGACCATGGGCGGGCTGATGGAAAAGGTGATCCCGCGCAATACCACCATTCCGGTGGCGCGTGCCCAGGAGTTCACCACCTACAAGGACGGCCAGACGGCCATGATGATCCACGTGCTGCAGGGTGAGCGCGAGCTGATCAGCGACTGCCGCTCGCTGGCGCGCTTCGAGCTGCGCGGCATTCCGGCCATGGTCGCCGGTGCGGCCAAGATCCGCGTCACTTTCCAGGTCGACGCCGACGGCCTGCTCAGTGTCGCTGCCCGTGAGCTGGGTTCGGGCGTGGAAGCCAGCATCCAGGTCAAGCCGTCCTACGGCCTGACCGACGGTGAAATCGCGCGCATGCTCAAGGACTCCTTCGAACATGCAGGTTCCGACAAGCAGGCCCGCCAGTTGCGTGAGCACCAGGTGGACGCCGAGCGCCTGCTCGAAGCGGTACAGGGCGCCCTGGACGCCGATGGCGAACGCCTGCTCAGCAGTGACGAGCGCGAAGCCATCGAATTCCAGATGCAAGAACTACGTGATTTGCTGGCCGGCACCGATGGCGCAGCCATCGAGCAACAGACCAAGCGTCTGTCGCAGGTGACCGACGCATTTGCCGCCCGTCGCCTTGATTCGACGGTCAAAGCCGCACTGGCCGGGCGCAACCTGAATGAGATCGAGGAGTAACCGATGCCGCTGGTGACATTCCTGCCGCACGAGAAATTCTGCCCCGAAGGGCTGACCGTGGAAGTCGAGCCCGGGACCAACATCCTGGAGCTGGCCCACGACCATCACATCGAGATGGAAAGCGCCTGCGGCGGCGTCAAGGCCTGTACCACCTGCCACTGCATCGTGCGCAAGGGCTTCGACTCGCTGGAAGAGGCCGACGAGCTGGAAGAGGACATGCTGGACAAGGCCTGGGGCCTGGAGGCTCAATCGCGCCTCGGCTGCCAGGTGGTCGTCGCTGACCAGGACCTGGTCATCGAGATCCCCAAGTATTCGCTCAACCACGCCGCCGAAGCGCCGCACTGAGGTTTGTTCCATGAGCCTGAAATGGATTGATGTACTTGAGATCGCCATCCAGCTTGCAGAAAGCAAGCCGGACGTCGATCCTCGTTATGTGAATTTCGTCGATCTGCACCGCTGGGTGCTGGCCTTGCCAGAATTCAGCGACGATCCGTCACGCGGCGGTGAGAAAGTGCTCGAGGCCATCCAGGCGGCCTGGATCGAAGAAGCCGACTGAACGCGTCCTGCAGGTTAGGCAATCCCCTGGAACCCGCGTATAATTCGCGGGTTTAATTTTTCGCAACACTCATTTTTCTGGAGTTTTCCATGGCTGTTCAACGTACTTTCTCCATCATCAAGCCTGACGCCGTCGCCAAGAACGTCATCGGCGAGATCACCACTCGTTTCGAGAAAGCCGGCCTGCGCGTCGTCGCTTCGAAAATGAAGCAGCTGTCCAAAGCCGAAGCCGAAGGCTTCTACGCCGAGCACAAAGAGCGCGGCTTCTTCGCTGACCTGGTTGCCTTCATGACTTCCGGCCCGGTCATCGTTCAGGTTCTGGAAGGCGAAAACGCCGTTCTGGCCAACCGCGAGCTGATGGGCGCCACCAACCCGAAAGAAGCTGCTGCCGGCACCATCCGTGCTGACTTCGCCGTTTCCATCGACGAGAACGCTGTTCACGGTTCCGACTCGGAAGCTTCGGCTGCCCGCGAAATCGCTTACTTCTTCTCCGCTACCGAGCTGTGCGACCGCATTCGCTAAGCGAAGCAGGTCTTGGGTGATTCCATGAGTGACATGACTGGCAAGATCAACCTGTTGGGCCTGACCCTGCAGGAAATGGAAAAATTCTTCGAGTCGATCGGAGAGAAGCGTTTTCGTGCCGGTCAGGTCATGAAATGGATTCACCACTATGGCGTCGACGATTTCGCCGCCATGACCAATGTCGGCAAGGCCTTGCGCGAAAAGCTCGAGGCCGTTGCCGAGATTCGGGGCCCGGAAGTGGTCAGTGAAGACATTTCCGCCGACGGCACCCGCAAGTGGGTGGTGCGCGTTGCTTCCGGCAGCTGCGTCGAAACCGTCTACATCCCCACCGACGACCGCGGCACCCTGTGTGTCTCGTCGCAAGCCGGCTGTGCCCTGGACTGCAGCTTCTGCTCCACCGGCAAGCAAGGCTTCAACAGCAACCTCACCGCCGCCGAAGTGATCGGCCAGGTGTGGCTCGCCAACAAATCCTTCGGGACCGTTCCGGCCAAGATCGACCGCGCCATTACCAACGTGGTCATGATGGGCATGGGCGAACCCCTGCTGAATTTCGACAATGTCATCGCCGCCATGAAGATCATGATGGAAGATCTGGGCTATGGCATTTCCAAGCGTCGCGTCACCCTCTCGACATCAGGCGTGGTGCCGATGATCGACGAGCTGGCCAAGCACATCGACGTGTCGCTGGCCCTGTCGCTGCACGCGCCGAACGACGAACTGCGCAACAAGCTGGTACCGATCAACAAGAAATACCCGCTGAAGATGCTGCTGGAATCGTGCATGGGCTACATGTCCACCCTGGGTGGCAAGCGTGTGCTGACCATCGAGTACACCCTGCTCAAGGACGTCAACGACCAGCCTGAGCATGCAGCGCAAATGATCGAACTGCTGCGCGACGTGCCGTGCAAGATCAACCTGATCCCGTTCAACCCGTTCCCGCATTCGGGCTACGAGCGGCCGAGCAACAACGCCATTCGCCGCTTCCAGGACCTGTTGCACCACGGTGGCTTCAACGTCACCACCCGTACTACCCGTGGTGATGACATCGACGCCGCCTGCGGCCAGCTGGTTGGCCAGGTCAACGACCGCACCCGCCGCAGTGAGCGCTATATCGCTGTGCGCCAGCTTTCTGCGGACGCCGACCTGCCAGACAGCGCTGCGCAGCACTGACCGGGACCTTGCCCATGAGCCTGCGCGCCGCGCTGTCGATCCTTGCGCTTTCGCTGCTGGCCGGCTGCGTGTCGGGCGGCGCGGGCGACCCCCTGGCCAGCCGCCAGGGCAGGGCAGAGGCAGGGCGGGCTTATGTGCAGCTTGGCCTGGGCTATTTGCAACAAGGTTTGACCGAGCAGGCCAAGGCCCCGCTGGGCAAGGCCTTGGCCCTGAACAACGACGACGCCGATGCGCACGCCGCCCTGGCGCTGGTGCTGCAGGCCGAAGACGAGGCCGAAATAGCCGAAAGCCACTTCCGCAAGGCACTGCAGGTGCGCCCTGGCGACACGCGAATTCGCAACAATTACGGCAGTTTCCTTTATGCTCAGGGGCGATTTGCCGAGGCCGAGCAGATGTTTCGCCTGGCCAGCGCCGATACCCTGTATCCTGAACGTTCACGGGTTTACGCGAACCTGGGCCTGACTGCCCTCAAGCTCGAGCGCCGCGACCAGGCGCATGCCTATTTGCTGAAAGCTTTGCAGCTCAACCAGCGGCAACCGAAAGCATTGCTGGAAATGGCTGAGTTGTCCTACGAAAACAGGCATTATGTGCCGGCCCGGGACTACTACGATCGTTTCAGCCAACTGAGCGAACACGATGCCCGTAGCCTGCTGCTGGGCAGCCGCCTTGCCAGGGTGTTCGACGAGCAGGGCAAACTGGCCGAGCTGGGTCAGCAATTACAACGACTTTATCCCGGTACGCCGGAATATCAGCAATACCTGTCGGAGCAACGATGAAAGCCGCGCATCCCGAAGTAGCAGTAGCGCCTGGCCAGAACCCCGGTGAGCTTTTGCGTCAGGCCCGTGAGAACCGGGACTGGTCACAAGCCGAGGTGGCCCGCAAGCTCAACCTCACTGTCAGTTCGTTGAACCACGTGGAAACCGGTGCCTTCGACAAGCTGCCCGGGCATACGTTTGCCCGTGGCTACATCCGCGCCTATGCCAAGCTGATGGACCTGGACCAGGCCGCCCTGGTAGATGCCTTCGACCGCTACACCGGTACCCACGCCAAAGGCAGCGACGTGCACTCGCTGGGCCGTATCGAAGAGCCGGTGCGCCTGTCGCACAATATCCTGCGTGGCGTCAGCCTGCTGCTGCTGGTGGCCGTGGTCGGTGGCGGCTTCGTCTGGTGGCAGGACCAGGGCAGCCTGCGTGGCAAGGATCTGGCCAAGATCGCCCTGGAGCACGTCGAAGTCGAGAGCGCCGACGGTACCACCCAGATTCACCCGCTCGATGAACCTGAAGACCAGGCCGTTTCGGCTGGCCAGCAACCCGAGAGCGCGCCGCTGCCGCTGGAGCAGGGCGCCAGCGGGCAGCCCGCCGCTGTCACCGAACCGGCCCCGGCAAGCACCGCAGGCGCCGTTGCCGCAGCACCCGCCCCGGCGCCCGCGCAGCAGGCTCCGGCGCAGCCAGCAGTCAGTGCACCGGCGGTGGCGCCTGCGCCGGCCGCTCCGGCCCCGGCGGCTGCTCCGATCACCCCTGCATCGATCGCCCCTGCGGCGACCGTAGCTGCCGTCGAGCCCGCCGTGCCCCCCGTGCCCGCCGAAATACCGGCCGGCAGCGGCAAGGTGGCCATTCAGTTCAGCGCCGATTGCTGGACCCAGGTCAGCGACGGCAATGGCAAGGTGCTGTTCAGCGCCATCAAGCGCAAGGGGGACAACCTCGAGCTGACTGGCAAGCCGCCGTTCGCGGTACGCCTGGGCTTTGCCCGTGGCGCCCAGGTCAGCTATAACGGCCAGGCCGTCGATGTTGCCCCGTTCACCAGTGGCGAAACCGCTCGCCTGAAGTTGGGACAGTAAGTCATGCACGGCGAATCTCCGATCAAACGTCGCGAATCCCGCAAAATCTGGGTCGGCAATGTGCCGGTGGGTGGTGATGCGCCCATCGCGGTGCAGAGCATGACCAATACCGACACCAACGATGTGGCCGCCACCGTGGCGCAGATCCAGCGCCTGGTCGATGCCGGCGTGGACATCGTGCGGGTCTCGGTGCCGGACATGGACGCCGCCGAGGCGTTCGGCCGCATCAAGCAGCAGGTCAGCGTGCCGCTGGTTGCCGACATTCACTTCGACTACAAGATCGCTCTGCGCGTGGCCGAACTGGGCGTCGACTGCCTGCGTATCAACCCGGGCAACATCGGCCGTGAAGACCGCGTGCGCGCGGTGGTCGATGCGGCCCGCGACCGTGGCATCCCGATCCGTATCGGCGTCAACGCCGGCTCGCTGGAAAAGGACCTGCAGAAGAAGTATGGCGAACCGACCCCGGCTGCGCTGGTCGAGTCGGCGCTGCGTCATGTCGAGCACCTTGACCGCCTGGACTTCCAGGACTTCAAGGTCAGCGTCAAGGCCTCCGACGTGTTCATGGCCGTCGAAGCCTACCGTCTGCTGGCCAAGCAGATCGTGCAGCCGCTGCACCTGGGCATCACCGAAGCCGGTGGCCTGCGTTCCGGGACGGTGAAATCGGCTGTCGGCCTCGGTATGCTGCTGGCCGAAGGCATTGGCGATACCATCCGTATCTCGCTGGCGGCCGACCCGGTCGAAGAAGTGAAGGTCGGCTACGACATTCTCAAGTCGCTGCACCTGCGCTCGCGTGGCATCAACTTCATCGCCTGCCCGAGCTGCTCGCGGCAGAACTTCGATGTGGTCAAAACCATGAACGAGCTGGAAGGGCGCCTGGAAGACCTGCTGGTACCGCTGGATGTGGCGGTGATTGGTTGCGTGGTCAACGGCCCGGGCGAAGCCAAGGAGTCCCATGTGGGGCTTACCGGCGGTACGCCGAACCTGGTCTACATCGACGGCAAGCCGGCGCAGAAGCTGACCAACGACAACCTGGTCGACGAGCTGGAAAAGCTCATCCGCCAGAAAGCGGCCGAAAAGGCCGAAGCCGACGCGGCGTTGATCGTCCGTGGCTGACACCCGAATTCGTAAGGACTTTTCGTGAGCAAATCGCTGCAAGCCATCCGTGGCATGAACGACATCCTGCCGGAACAGTCGCCGCTGTGGCGCTACTTCGAAGGCACCGTGGCCGGCCTGCTGGACACCTACGGGTACAGCCAGATCCGCACGCCGATCGTCGAGTTCACCGAGCTGTTCAAGCGCTCCATCGGTGAAGTGACCGACATCGTCGAAAAAGAGATGTACACCTTCGAGGACCGCAACGGCGACTCGCTGACCCTGCGTCCGGAAGGTACTGCCGCCTGCGTGCGTGCCGTGCTCGAGCATGGCATCACCGGCAACGGCCAGGTACAGAAACTGTGGTACATCGGCCAGATGTTCCGCCACGAGCGCCCGCAGAAAGGCCGCTACCGCCAGTTCCACCAGATTGGCGTGGAAGTGTTCAACCTGGACGGCCCGGACATCGACGCCGAACTGATCATGCTGACCTGGCGCCTGTGGGGCCTGCTGGGCATCCAGGACGCGGTCAAGCTGGAACTCAACAGCCTGGGCACCAGCGAAGCCCGTGCGCGCTACCGCGATGCGCTGGTCGAGTTCCTTTCGGCACGCCTGGAGCAGCTGGATGAAGACAGCCAGCGCCGGCTGAAGAGCAACCCGCTGCGTATTCTCGACAGCAAGGACCAGAACACCCAGGCGGTGCTGGTCGGTGCGCCGAAGCTGGAGGACTACCTGGACGAAGAATCGCGCGTGCACTTCGAGGGTCTCAAGGCCCGCCTGGATGCTGCCGGTATCCCGTTCGTGATCAACACCAAGCTGGTACGTGGCCTGGATTACTACAGCAAGACCGTGTTCGAGTGGGTTACCGACAAGCTCGGCGCCCAGGGCACGGTCTGCGCCGGTGGCCGCTACGACGGCCTGGTCGAGCAGATGGGCGGCAAGCCGACCGCGGGTGTCGGTTTCGCCATGGGCATCGAGCGCCTGATCCTGCTGCTGGAAACCCTGGGCAAGGTGCCCGAGTCCATCAGCCGACAGATCGATGTCTACCTCTGCGCCTTCGGCGAACAGGCCGAACTGGCTGGCCTGCGCTTGTCCGAGGGCCTGCGTGACCGCCTGCCGGGTCTGCGCCTGGCCGTCAACGCCGGTGGTGGCAGCTTCAAGAGCCAGTTCAAGAAAGCCGACAAGAGCGGCGCGCTGTTCGCGCTGATCCTCGGTGATGACGAGTTGGCCAAGCAAGAGATCGGCTTCAAGCCCCTGCGTGGTCAGGGCGAACAACAGAACATTGCCTGGGATGCTCTGGCTGAGCACCTGGAAACCGCGATCGCGCAGGCGTAACGCGGTTCAACAAGCGAATAGGCGAAAAGGAGTATTGGGGTGTCGAGTACCGATGATGAACTGGCAGGGGTCAAGGACTGGTGGAACCGCAACGGCAAGCCGCTGCTGACCGGTGCCCTGCTGGCTGGCGTGGTGGTGTTGGGCTGGAATACCTGGCACAAGTACCAGAACAATCAGTCGCAAGGTGCCTCGCAGCTGTACCAGGCCTTGCTGGAAACCAGCCTGACGCCCACTGGCCAGCCTGACGCGACCAAGGTCGCGGAACTGGCCGGCAAGCTCAAGAGCGAGTTCGGTGGTACCGCCTACGCCCAGTACGGCAGCCTGTTCGTGGCCAAGGTCGCGGTCGAGAGCGGCAAGCTCGACGACGCTGCTGCCGAGCTGAAAAGCGTGCTGGACAAGCCGGCCGATGCCACCCTGGGCGAAATAGCGCGGCAGCGCCTGGCACGCGTGCTGGCGGCCCAGAACAAGGCCGAGGACGCCCTGAAGCTGCTTGACGGTGACGCCGACCAGGCCTTCCTGGCCAGCCGTGAAGAGTTGAAGGGTGACCTGCTGGTGCAGCTGGGTCGCGCCGACGATGCGCACAGTGCTTACGAGAAAGCCAAGGCTGCGTTGTCCGATGAGGCGGCGGTCGGTGGCCTGCAATTGAAGCTGGATGACTTGGCCAAAGGGGACGCGTAAGTGATCGGTTGGAAACATGCAGCAGTGCTGACCCTGGCCGTTCTGGCCGCGGGTTGCAGCAGCAACAGCAAGAAGGAACTGCCCCCGGCCGAGCTGACCAAGTTCACCGAGGAAGTGGTGCTGAAGAAGCAGTGGAGCCGTTCGATCGGTGACGGCCAGGGTGAAACCTACAACACCCTGGTGCCGGCCATCGAAAACGATCGAATCTACGCCTCCGACGTCAACGGCGAAGTCTTCGCCCTCGACCGCATCACCGGCGACGTGGTGTGGAAGAAGGACCTCGAGCTGCCGGTTTCCGGTGCTGTCGGCGTCGGCTATGGCCTGGTCATGCTGGGTACCCTCAAGGGTGAAGTGATTGCCCTG
This sequence comes from Pseudomonas sp. BCRC 81390, assembly GCF_030341915.1. NCBI lineage: Bacteria > Pseudomonadati > Pseudomonadota > Gammaproteobacteria > Pseudomonadales > Pseudomonadaceae > Pseudomonas > Pseudomonas sp. BCRC 81390. The sequence goes on from NZ_JATAAG010000066.1 coordinate 796,253, forward strand.
GACTCCAGCACCGGCGAGGAGCGCTGGCGCTCCCGCGTGACCAGCGAAGTGCTGGCCCCGCCTGCCAACAACGGTGATGTGGTGGTGGTGCAGACCCAGGACGATCGCCTGATCGGCCTGGATGCCGCCACCGGTGACCGCCGCTGGATCTACGAGAACAGCCCGGCCGTGCTGACCCTGCGTGGTACCGGCGCGCCGATCGTCACCAACCGCCTGGCCGTCGCCGGCCTGTCCACTGGCAAGGTGGTGGCGGTGGACATCAACAACGGTGTACCGGTGTGGGAAAGCCGCGTGGCGATTCCGCAGGGCCGCTCCGAGCTGGACCGTGTGGTCGATATCGACGGCGGCCTGCTGCTGTCGGGTGGTACCCTGTACGTCAGCACCTACCAGGGCCGCGTCGCGGGCCTGGACCTGGAAAGCGGCCGCGTGCTGTGGCAGCGCGATGCCTCCAGCTACGTGGGTGTCGCCCAGGGCTTCGGCAACGTCTACGTCAGCGAAGCTTCCGGCACTGTCGAAAGCGTCGATGAACGCTCTTCCAGCGCGCTGTGGAGCAACGACACCATGGCACGTCGCCAGCTGACCGCGCCGGAAGTGTACTCCAGCTACGTGGCAGTGGGTGACTTCGAGGGCTACCTGCACCTGCTGAGCCAGGTCGATGGCCGCTTCGTCGGCCGTGAGCGTATCGACAGCGATGGCCTGCGTGCCCGCCCACTCGTGGTCGGCGACACCATCTACGTCTTTGGCAACAGCGGCAAGCTCGAGGCACTGACCATCCGCTGAAGCTATGCTTGAAGCCTTGGCGGGCTTCAAGCCGCGGCGTAGGACACGCCGCCCGAACTCCGGCCGCTGCCTTGCAGCGGCCTTTGCATTTTCAAGAATTCAAGAGTGGAGAGCCGAATGGTTCCCGTAATCGCCCTGGTGGGCCGCCCGAACGTCGGCAAATCCACCATGTTCAACCGCCTGACCAAGACCCGCGATGCCATCGTCGGTGACCTGTCGGGCCTGACTCGTGACCGCCAGTATGGTGATGCCAGCTGGCAGGGTCGTTCCTTCATCCTGATCGACACCGGTGGTATTACCGGTGACGAAGTGGGCATGGACGAAAAAATGGCCGAGCAGTCGCTCATGGCCATCGAAGAAGCCGACTATGTGCTGTTCCTGGTCGATGCCCGCGCCGGCATGACCGCCGCTGACCAGATGATCGCCGAGCATCTGCGCAAGCGGAACAAGGAAGCGATCCTGGTTGCCAACAAGATCGACAACATCGACGCTGACGTCGCCCGCGCCGAGTTTTCGCCGCTGGGTATGGGCAATGCCATTCCAGTGGCGGGCTCCCAGGGCCGTGGCATCAATGCGTTGATGGAGGCCGTGCTCGGCCACCTGCCGCGCGACCAGGTCGAGGAGGCGCTGGACGCCGAAGTCGCCGAAGGCGAAGAAGCGGTGCGCATCCCTGGCCCGAGCGAGAAGGACGGCATCAAGATCGCCATCATCGGCCGCCCCAACGTGGGCAAGTCGACCCTGGTCAACCGCATGCTCGGCGAAGAGCGCGTGGTGGTGTACGACCAGCCGGGCACCACCCGCGACAGTATCTACATCCCGTTCGAGCGCGATGACGAGAAGTACACCTTCATCGACACCGCCGGCGTGCGCAAGCGCGGCAAGATCCACGAGGAAGTCGAGAAGTTCTCGGTGGTGAAGACGCTGCAGGCGATCAAGGACGCCAACGTGGTGATCTTCGTCATGGACGCCCGCGAAGGCGTGGTGGACCATGACCTGAACCTGCTGGGCTTCGCCCTGGAAGCCGGCCGCGCCATTGTCATCGCCCTGAACAAGTGGGACGGCATGGAGCCTGGCGAACGCGACTACGTGAAGACGGAGCTGGAGCGCCGGCTGTTCTTCGTCGACTTCGCCGACATTCACTTCATCTCCGCCCTGCACGGTACTGGCGTGGGCCACCTGTACAAGTCGGTACAGGCCGCGTTCAAGTCGGCCGTGACCCGTTGGCCGACCAGCCGCCTGACGCAGATCCTCGAGGATGCCGTGAGCGAGCACCAGCCGCCGCTGGTCAATGGCCGCCGCATCAAGCTGCGCTATGCCCACCTCGGGGGGGCCAACCCGCCGCTGATCGTGATCCACGGTAACCAGACCGACAAGATTCCGAAGTCGTACTCGCGTTACCTGGAAAATACCTACCGCCGTGTGCTGAAACTGGTCGGTACGCCGATTCGCATCGAATACAAGGGCGGGGAGAACCCGTACGAGGGCAAGAAGAACACCCTCACCGATCGTCAGGTCAACAAGAAACGCCGCCTGATGTCGCACCACAAGAAGGCCGAGAAGAAGCGTCGCGACAAGAAACGTTGATTCCGCGTCAGCTTCTTCGCGGGTAAACCCGCTCCCACAGTTACTGCCAGTAATCGAATCTGTCGAAGACTGTGGGAGCAGGGGCCATCCGCAAAAGGGCCCATTGACCCAGCGCAATGCCCCCATCGTTTCAACCTTTTTCCTGACCGCTCGATCCGCTATGCTCGGACTCCAACCCGTGCCGGATACACCCCAGGAAAGAGGGCTTCATGATCCGCAGCAAACTGCCGAACGTCGGCACGACCATCTTCACCAGCATGTCCCAGCTCGCCGCACAGACTGGCGCGCTCAACCTGTCGCAAGGCTTCCCCGACTTCAACGGCCCGCAGGCGCTGCTCGATGCAGTGGGCCGGCATGTGGCTGCCGGGCATAACCAGTACTCGCCGATGACCGGTCTGCCGGCCTTGCGCCAACAGGTGGCAGCCAAAGTCGCGCGGCTATACGGTGCACAGGTGGATGCCGACCAGGAAGTGACCATCACGCCTGGTGCCACCGAGGCGATTTTCTGTGCCATCCAGGCGCTGGTCCACGCGGGCGACGAGGTGATCGTCTTCGACCCGTGCTACGACAGCTACGAGCCGTCCGTTGAACTGGCCGGTGGTCGTTGCGTGCATGTGCGCCTGAGCGATGGCGACTTCCGTATCGACTGGCAACAGTTTGCCGACGCGCTCAGCCCGCGCACGCGCATGGTCATCCTCAACTCGCCGCACAACCCCAGCGGTGCGCTGATCAGCCGCGCAGACCTGGACCAGCTGGCGCAGCTGATCGCCGACCGCGATATCTACCTGATCAGCGATGAAGTGTACGAACACCTGGTCTATGACGGTGTGCGCCATGCCAGCGTATTGGCCCACCAGCAGCTGTACTCGCGCGCTTTCGTGGTCAGCTCGTTCGGCAAGACCTATCACGTTACCGGCTGGAAGACCGGTTATGTGATCGCCCCGCCGGCGCTGAGCGCCGAGCTGCGCAAGGTGCACCAGTACGTCAACTTCTGCGGGGTGACGCCGCTGCAGTGCGCCCTGGCCGACTTCATGGCCGAGCACCCCGAGCATATCGATCAATTGCCGGCCTTCTACCAGGCCAAGCGCGACCTGTTCTGCGGTTTGCTGGACGGCTCGCGCTTCCGTTTCACCCGCACGGCGGGCACTTATTTCCAACTGGTGGACTATTCGCAGATCCGCCCGGACCTGAACGATGTCGATATGGCACTGTGGCTGACCCGTGAGCACGGTGTGGCGAGCATCCCGGTGTCGGTGTTCTACCAGCAACCCATCCCCGAGCAACGCCTGGTCCGCCTGTGCTTTGCCAAACGAGAGGAGACGCTGCGTCAGGCAGCGGAAAGACTATGCGCGATCTGAGCACACTGCCCAACCTGAAAGTCGCCCTGGTGCAAACCACCCTGGCCTGGCACGACCGCGAGGCCAACCATGCGCACTTCGAGGAGCTGCTGGCGCAGGTGGGCGAGGTGGACCTGGTGATTCTGCCGGAAATGTTCACCACCGGTTTCTCGATGCAGTCCGAGAGCCTGTGCGAGCCTGAGAACGGCCCGACCTACAAATGGTTGAAGGCCCAGGCGAAGAAGTGCAACGCGGTTGTCACCGGTAGCGTGATCATCCAGGCCGCCGACGGCAGCCACCGTAACCGGCTGCTGTGGGCACGGCCGGATGGCGAGATCCTGCACTACGACAAGCGCCACCTGTTCCGCATGGCCGGTGAGCACAAGCACTACACCCCGGGCGAGCGCCAGGTGCAGTTCGAACTCAAAGGCTGGCGGATTCGCCCGCTGATCTGCTACGACTTGCGCTTCCCGGTGTGGAGCCGCGATGCCCAGGACACTGACCTGCTGCTGTACACCGCCAACTGGCCGGCTGCACGCCGCCAGCACTGGAACCGCCTGCTGCCGGCTCGAGGTATCGAGAATCTGTGCTACGTGGCGGCAGTGAATCGGGTGGGCACCGATGGCAAGGGCTTTGCCTATTCTGGCGACAGCCAGGTGCTGGACTTCCAGGGCGAGAGCCTGCTCAGCGCCGGGGAAGCGGACGGGGTGTTCACCGCCGTATTGAGCGCGGCGGAACTGGCGACGTACCGGGCCAAGTTCCCGGCCAACCTGGATGCTGACACCTTCGAGCTGCACTGACAGTTACCGGCCCCTTCGCGGGTAAACCCGCTCCCACAGGTACCGCACAGTATTCAAGATCTGTGAGGACCCTGTGGGAGCGGGTTTACCCGCGAAGAGGCCGGTGCTGGTTACATCAGTTTCCGATCAGTACACATCCCGCCGATACCGCCCATCCTCGATCAGCTGCTGCACGACTGCTTCGCCCAGGATGCCGTTGAGCGCCGCGTCGACACCTGCCGCCATCCCTTGCAGGCTGCCGCAGACATACACACAGGCTCCGTCCTGCACCCAACGCTTGAATTCTTCGGCCTGTTGCAACAGGACATCCTGCACATACACCTTCTCGGCCTGGTCCCGCGAAAACGCCAGGTCCAGGCGCGCCAGGTCGCCGCTTGCCAGCCAGCCTTGCAGTTCCTCGCCACACAACAGGTCGTGCGCCCGGTTGCGTTCGCCAAACAGCAGCCAATTGCGTTGCTCACCTGCACTCACCCGCGCGCGCATCAGGCTGCGCAGGCCGGCCAGGCCGGTGCCGTTACCGATCAGTACCAGCGGTGCCGCCGTTTCCGGCAGGTGGAAGCTGCTGTTACGCCGCACCCGCAGGCTCAGCATGCCGTTCAGCGGCAAATACTTGGTCAGCCAGCCGGAGCCCAGGCCCAAGTGGCCATCGGCGTGGCGCTCCTGGCGCACGATCAACTCCAGCAGGCCATCGCTGGCGATCGAGGCGATCGAATACTCGCGGCTGCCGATCGGCACCAGCGCATCGACCAGCGCTTGCGGCTGCAAGCCGATCAGGTGCTCGCGCCGCGCTGGCAACTGTCGACCGGCCAAGGCCTGGGCGAGCGTTTCAGTCAGGCCGTTCACCTGCACCTTGGCCCAGGGGTCGAGTGCCATGCCAGCGAGGAAGGCGTCGATCCGAAGCTGGCCATTGAGCGGCAGGATTTCCACCAGGTCGCCGGCTTCCCAGCTGGCGGGCTGTTGCGGCTGCAGGCCGAGCAGGTACACCGGTTGCCCCTGACTGCCCGGGTTGAGCAGTTCGCGGCGTACCAGTGACCAGTTGCCAAAGTTCGGCGGCTGCCAGGCGGCCAGCGGCTGGGCGCCAGTCAGTTGCGCCAGTTCCTGTTGCCACTGCAGCAGGGCGGTCTGGTCGGCGTTGTCCACTTCCACCGGGCTGAATGCGCTGCTGGCTCCGCGCTCACCCAGCCAGGCCTGCAGGCGCCGGGCGAAGCCGCAGAAGTGTGGGTACTGACGATCGCCGAGGGCGAGCAGCGCGTAGCTGAGGTTGTCCAGTGCCCACGGCTGGCCGAGCACCTTGCGTTCGAAGACACGGGCGCTGTCGGGGGCTTCGCCGTCACCGAAGGTACTGACCACGAACAGCGCACGGCGCGCCTGGCGCAGGTCGCTCTCACTCAGTTCGGCCAGGGCGCGTACCTGCACCGGCAAGCCGGCAGCCTGCAACTGACCGGCGCTCTGCCAGGCCAGCTGCTCGGCCAGGCCGCTCTGGCTGGCAAAACCGATCAGCCAGTTGTCACCACTGCCGTGGCTGTCGGCGACCTTGCCTCGCGCGGCGCGTACCTGGCGCTTCTTGCGGCGGCGGTCGAGGTACAGCAGCCAGCCAGTGACAAAGAACAGCGGCATACTCAGGCTGGCGAGCGTGACGATGATGCGCCCCGGCAGGCCGAAGTATTCGCCGACATGCAATGCATAGACGCTTTGCAGCAGTTGCGCCTTGAAGGACTTGTCGGTGTAGCGGTCGTGGGATTTCACCTGGCCGCTGGCCGGGTCCAGTACCAGAGTGTTGAAGGCTCGCGGATGGTCGGCGTTTTCCAGCAGGTAGAACAGGTTGGCTGGCTGGCCGCCCACGGGTGGCAGGCGCAGGTTGTACATGGCCAGACCGGGGCCGGCAGCGTCCTTGAGGTTGGCCCAGATCGTGTCATAGTCGACCACCAGCGGTGGGGCGTTCTTGTCGATGTGCTGTGGGCCGTGGCGACCACGGCCTTCGCCACGTTTCTGCTGCTGGCCGCTGGCTGGCGCGTCGGCCAGCAGCCGGTTCAGGCCTTCGCGGTACCACTCGTAGGACCAGAACAACCCGGTCAGGGCGAACAGCAGGTAGAACAGCAGGCACCAGGTGCCGGCCACGGCATGCAGGTCCCAGTTGAACGCGCGCCCCGTCTTGGCCCAGTCTAAGGTCAGCCAGGCGCGCCAGTTCAGCGCCTTGCGCGGCCAGCGCAGGTACAGGCCGGACAGGCAGAAGAACACCAGCATCAAGGTGCAGGCACCGGTAATCTGCCGGCCCGTGTCGCCCATGGCCAGAAAGCGGTGCAGGTTGAGCATGAGGTTGAAGAAGCCTTGGCCGGCTGCTTCACCCTTGAGTTCGCCGGTGTAGGGATCGGCATAGCGCAGCTGGCCACGGCGCTCGCCCGGTGGGGGCGTGAAGAAGATCCTCGCGGCATTGCCGTCGCGCACGTCAACCCACAGCATCGCTACCTTGTCGTGTTGCTGGGCCTCGACCCGCCGTACCAGCTCTGCCGGCGGCAGCACGCCTTCGGCGCGCACTTCTACCTTGAGGACATCGGCATTGAAGGTGCGCAGCAGTTCATCCTGAAACGAATACAAGGCCCCGGTAATGCCCATCAAGGCCAGCACCAGACCAGCGGTGATGCCAAAGAACCAGTGCAATTGGAACAGCGTTTTCTTCACCACATGATCACCTTGTATGTAGCAACAACCTGGGCGGCGGGCATTATGCCCTGATACGCAAAAGCCCCGCTCACGGGAATGAACGGGGCGGGATGGTGGTGTTTAGCGGGTTGTAATGCCTGTACCGGCCTCTTCGCGGGTTCACCCGCGAAAGGGCCGACACAGGCGCAGCCCATTCAACAGATCAGCCCTATCCCGACATCAGAAGTGGAAGCTGGTGGTCAACAGCGCAGTGCGCCCGGCCGCCTGGTTGGCGAAGTGGGTGGAGAAGGCCTTATCGTAATACACCTCGTTGGTGAGGTTCTGCACGTTCAGCTGCAGGTCCACGTTCCTGGTCAGCTTGTAGGCGGCCATGGCGTCGTAGCGCACATAGCTGTCGACCATGGTGGTATTGGCCACGCTGCCGTACACCTCGTCCATGTAGAAGGCACCGCCACCGATGGTCAGCTTCGGCGTGATGGCGTAGGTGGTCCACAGGCTGGCGCTGTTGTTCGGCGTGTTTGGCAACTGGTTGCCGTCGTTGGCCTTGCCCATCGGTCCGCCATCGACCTGGCGGGCCTCCATGTAGGTGTAGCCGGCGAACACCTGCCACTTGTCGGTAAGCTTGCCGCTGGCCGACAGTTCGATGCCCTGCACGCGGGTTTCGCCGACGTTCTCGTAGGTAGTGGTGTCCACCTGCACGCGGGCGTTTTCCTTCTCGGTGCGGAACAGCGCGGCGGCCAGGGACAGGCGCTGGTCCAGCAGGTCCCATTTGGTGCCGATTTCGTAGTTGGTGGTTTCTTCCGGCTCCATGTCGCTGCTCAACAGGTTGCCGGCACGGTCGGTGGTGTTGCCCAGCGGGTTGGCTTCCATGCCTTCGCCCAGCATCGCACCCGGTGGGGTAGCGGAGGTGGCGTAGGACACGTAGATGCTGCCGTTGTCGGCCGGCTTCCATACCAGGCCCAGCTGGCCGGTGACGAACTCGCTGGTGTCCTTGCCTTTGGAGGCAACGCCCTTGGCGTTGACCACGGTGGCGCCAGAGGCGTCGTAGGTGCGGTACTGGGTATCGAAGTGGTCGTAGCGCAGGCCCATGTTCAGCAGCCACGCTGGCGACAGTTCGAGGGTATCGAACAAGTAGAGAGCGCGGGTATTGCTCTTGGTGTCGGTACCGGCGTAGTTGCGCGTGATGCTGCCGTTCCACGGGTCATCCGGGTTCGGGTTGCCCAGCGAGGTGCAGTTGTAGCCGCTGCTGGCGCCGATCAGGCTCGGGTTGCAGCCGGTCGAACCGAGGCCGGTGTTGGTGTCCACGTTGTAGCTGGAGCGATCGCTCTTCTCACGGCTCAGCTCGATACCGGTGGAGAAGCTGTTCTTCATGCCGCCCAGGTAGAACTCGCCGAACAGGTCGGTCTGGTTGGTGGTCGTGGCGGTGTTGCCGACACGGCTGTTGGCACGGCGCCAGACGCTACCGTTGTTGACGTTGCCCTTGCTGTCGTCAGGCTGGGTGAGGATGTAGTCCTGCATGCTGTTGCCATGACGCAGGGTGTTCTTGATCGTCAGCGTGTCGTTCAGGTCGTGCTCGATGGCGAAAGTGGCGATGTCCACGCGGCTCTTGCGGAAGTCGCGACCGGTCAGGCCGTAGAAGTTGTCACTGTCGCCACCGTCATACGGCTTGCTTGGGTGCGCCGAGGTGCGTGCGCTGCTGCCACCTGTCGGGATGGTGTAGGGGATGCCCGAATCCGGCAGGTCGTCGCTTTCCAGGTGGTAATAGTCGAGGTTGACGCGGGTCGGCGTGCCCAGGCCGAAGGCCAGCGACGGGGCGATACCCCAGCGGTCATAGTTGACCTTGTCGCGGCCAGCGACGTTGCTCTCGTGGGTCATCAGGTTCAGGCGCCCGGCAACGCTGTCGCTGAACTGGTAATTGCCATCGAAGGTGTAGCGCTGGGTCTGGTCGCTGCCCCAGGTCCAGGCGCCGTCCAGCGAGTTGCCCAGGTGCGCGCGCTTGCTCACCAGGTTGATGGTGCCACCCGCGGCACCGCGGCCACCGATGGCCGAGTTCGGGCCCTTGGCCACTTCCACCGATTCGATGGCGAAAATCTCGCGGGTTTGCGCGCCGGTATCGCGCACGCCGTCCAGGTAGGTGTCGCCCTGGGCATCGAAACCGCGGATGAACGGGCGGTCACCTTGCGGGTTGCCGCCTTCGCCGGCGCCGAAGGTGATGCCCGGCACGGTGCGCAGGGCATCCTGCAGGGTCAGGGCGCTGGTGTCCTTGATCACTTGCTGTGGGATCACGGTGACCGAGCGTGGGGTGTCCACCAACGGCGCGGTGTACTTCTGCGAGGAGGCCTTCTCGACCTTGTAGTCGGTGCTGGCCTGTTCGGCCTTGCCATTGACGCTGGTCGCGTCCAGGGTGATGGCGTTGCTGGCGGCCGGGTCGGCAGCGTAGGCCGTCGAGGCGCTGAGGGCAACGCCGATGGCGGAAGCGATCAGACGTGGTGAACTGACTGCAGATGGTACGGACTGGCGCATTGCTTAGGACCTTTCCCCAAGGTATCAAGGCCGCGGATCTTAATGTAAGCAATTTGGACTCTCAATTGAGAGCGGTTACCATTCGCGAATAATTTACAAACTTTACAATTTACCTTTACGGTTTCATCCGGATGAAGCGTCTCCGGTATCGCATGGGGCTTGTGAAGCGCAAAAGGGAATCAATATCATTGTTGCCTGTTCTTTTCCCAACGGTGCTGCCGCCATGCTGCTTCATATCCCTGGCCTGTTCGATGCCGATGAACTGGCCCGTATCCGCGAGGCGCTGGAGCAGGCCGACTGGGCTGACGGCAAGATCACCGCTGGCTACCAGTCGGCCAAGGCCAAGCACAACCTGCAACTGCCGGAAGGCCACCCGCTGGCCAAGGAGATCGGCACTGCGCTGATCGAGCGCCTGTGGAAAAACCCGCGTTTCATGTCGGCGGCCTTGCCGCACAAGGTGTTCCCGCCGTTGATCAACTGCTACCGCGAAGGCGGCAACTTCGGCTTCCATATCGACAATGCCCTGCGCCAGCCCAAGGGCAGCCCGGAGCGGGTGCGTACCGACCTGTCCTCGACACTGTTCCTCAGCGACCCGGGCAGCTACGACGGTGGTGAACTGGTGATCCAGGACACCTATGGCGAGCAGCAGGTCAAGCTGGCCGCCGGTGACCTGGTGCTGTACCCGGGCACCAGCCTGCACAAGGTCAACCCGGTGACCCGTGGCCAGCGCTTTGCCGCGTTCTTCTGGACCCAGAGCCTGGTCCGCGAGGACAGCCAGCGCGCCTTGCTGTTCGAGATGGACAATGCCATCCGGCAACTGACTGCCGACGTGCCGGACCATCCTGCTTTGCTGCAACTGACCGGCACCTACCACAACCTGCTGCGCCGCTGGGCGGAGGTCTGAAACGTGTCCTACCCGTTGCGACGTGAGGAAGTGGTGGATGTGGCTGGCTTGCAGGCCATGCTCGAAGCAAGCCCCGGCAAGGCTGCACAGGCGATCCTGGCCGCGGCAGGGCAGGGTGTGGTCGAAGCCCAGTTACTGTTGGGCCAGATCCTGCTCGATGGGCGTGGCATCGAGGCCGATGCCGGCGTGGCTCGGCGCTGGTTCGGTATTGCCGCCAAAGCCGGCAGCGCCATGGCGCACAACATGCTGGGGCGGTGCCTGGAGCATGGCTGGGGCGGCAGCGTAGACCTCGCGCAGGCTGCCATCCACTATGCCCGGGCAGCCGATGCGGGGTTGGACTGGGGGCTCTACAACCTGGGCAACCTACTGGCCACTGGCCGTGGCGTAGCGGCCAACCAGGCGCAGGCGCTGATGTGTTACGAAAAGGCGGCGCAGCTTGGGCATGCCAAGTCGATGAACCTGTACGGGCGCTATCTTGAACAGGGCATTGCCACTGCGCCCAGGCCGGTACGGGCGGTGCGCTGGTACCGGCGCTCGGCCGAAGCAGGCGATTTTCGCGGCATGTTCAGCCTGGGGCTGGTGCTGGCCGAGCGTGGGCAGATGGCCGAAGCCGGGCATTGGCTGGAGCAGGCGCGGGTCGAGGGGAACCTGAATTTCCTGCGCAGTGCGCTGGCGACCCTGCAGGGGGCCGGGCCGGAGTTGATGGCCTTTGCGGCGCGCTATGCCGAAGAAATCGAACGGCGTGGTGCCTGAGTCACCTGCCCGGGTGACAGGGGGCGGTAACTGTTCCAGAGTACGCTCGGCCTGTTTTTCATCGATGCTGAAAGCCCATTTTCCAAGGGGCTGACAATGTCGTTCATCCAAGCACGTTCTTTTATTGCCACATTGACTTCCACTACACCTGGCTGCGAGGGCATTCTCGACTCTGTCGAGTCCAGGACTATCCCCGCTTCGCGCTGTAATAACTGGCTCACGGTATCTTCAGCATTGTCAGTTGGCTCGCAACAACGCTTCTGGTTTGGCTACTACGAAGGCAGGCAGCCTGGTTACAGCATTGTCACCGTGGAATCGGAAGCAGGGGCGTCCCATAAGGATACCTGGGATCTGGGCAGCGGATATTGTGTGGGCTACTACCCGAAAGTCGCCAACCCATTGTTGTGGCGCATCCGGGTCAATGGCCAGGCGCTGGCCAAGCCGGAGGTCGCCGACTATTCAGGGGTGACGATTGCTGCCATGGGCAGTGCAGAAATCGGCGTGCGTAATCGCAAATCCTGGGAGGATTGCTATGTCCGCGCCGGCGCACCGATCAAATTGATCATGCTGATGCGTGTCAGTGAGGTGAATGTGCCGAGCTTCGACCGTTATGCGATGTTCCGTCGCCGTTGACCGACAAGGAAGAAGGGGCAGGCGGGGTGAAACCAGGCAGTATGCCCTTCGAGAAGCATGCTCCGTAGCGAACGATACGGAGCATTTTTCCACTTCAAGGCCAGGGAGATCGTCCCTGGTAGCGTATTACAGGTAGTAAGCCTTCAGCGGCGGGAAGCCGTTGAATTCCACTGCGCTGTAGCTGGTGGTATAGGCGCCGGTCGACAGCCAGTACAGGCGGTCACCGATTGCCAGGTTCAGCGGCAGGCCGTACTTGTAGTGCTCGTACATGATGTCGGCGCTGTCGCAAGTCGGGCCGGCGATGACCACTTCTTCGGTTTCGCCTTTCTTCTCGGTCCAGATCGGGAACTTGATGGACTCGTCCATGGTTTCGATCAGGCCGGAGAACTTGCCCACGTCGGTATAGATCCAGCGCTCGACAGCGGTGCGCGACTTGCGTGCCACCAACACCACTTCGCTGACCAGGATACCGGCGTTGGCGATCAGCGAACGGCCCGGCTCGAGGATGATTTCCGGCAGGTCGTCACCGAAGTCTTCCTTGAGGAAGCGGATGATTTCTTCGGCGTAGGTTTCCAGGCTGTTGGTACGGGTGATGTAGTTGGCCGGGAAGCCGCCACCCATGTTGATCAGCTTCAGCTCGATGCCGTCTTCTTCCTTCAGGCGCTCGAAGATCACCTTGACCTTGGCGATGGCGGCGTCCCACACGCTGATGTCGCGCTGCTGCGAGCCCACGTGGAAGGAAATGCCATACGGCACCAGGCCCAGGTCGCGGGCGAGGATCAGCAGGTCCATGGCCATGTCGGTCTGGCAGCCGAACTTGCGCGACAGCGGCCAGTCGGCAGTGGTCGAACCTTCGGTCAGGATACGCACGTACACTTTCGAACCCGGTGCGGCCTTGGCGATGTTGCGCAGGTCGGCTTCCGAGTCGGTGGCATACAGACGCACGCCCTTCTCGTAGAAGTAGCGGATGTCCTTGGACTTCTTGATGGTGTTGCCGTAGCTGATGCGGTCGGCGCTGACACCGCGGCCCATGACCTTGTCCAGCTCGTAGATCGAGGCGATGTCGAAGCTCGAACCTTTATCCTTTAGCAGGTCGATGATCTCGACGGCCGGGTTGGCCTTGACTGCGTAGTACACCTTGGCGAACTCGAAGCCGGCGCGCAGGTCGTCATAGGCCTGGCTGATCATCTGGGTATCGATGAGTACGAACGGGGTTTCCTGCTTGTCGGCGAACGCCTTCATTTTCTGGAAAGTGTCACGCGCGAAATAGTCTTCGACCTGGATCGACATGCTCAGGGACTCCATGGGCAAACTGAAAGATTAAGTGGCTGCAAACTGAACGTCCTCCGTATCCCCACTTTGGTTCGCCTACTCAGTACTTGAGCCGGATGGATCGTTTCCAGCATGGACGTTCGGCGCGCACTTTAGGGCGTGAAGAATGCAGAATCAACAGGCAATCCGGGCGTGATCGACGCGGATCGACGACCAGCCATTTGAATAACCGACTCGTGTGACCGGCTGATGTTCCCCAGCGTGTTTCAAGCGTAAAAAATAGTGGAATAGGCCGCGTTGGCCTGTGCGCGGGCATGCCCGCTGGCACAGGCATCGCGCGATTCCTGCGGCAGCGAGCATGCCCGGCAGGGGCGTCAGGTGTTCATATTTATGGCCACAGATGCCTGGCACGCACGTGCCTGAAAAAGCCGATAAATTTTTTGTTACCGACTGACGGATTTGCCGGTTTTGATGAGAAACATTACTATTCGCACCCTTGTCCGCCTCCCTGATGACCATCGACCGTGTCCGGACCCAAAGGCTTTCTCGACCATTACCATGAGCTGATCGGCACCTGGACGCGCAAGCTGCGCAGTCGTCAGCAAGCCGAGGACCTCGCCCACGATGCCTTCGTCCGGGTCCTGGAAAGCCCAGGCCAACAGGTCGAGCAGCCACGCGCCTACCTGCACCAGACCGCACGCAACATTGCCGTGGATGGTTTCCGGCGCGAGGACCGGCGCCAGGCCCTGGAGCTGCAAGCCTTCGACGAAGGCCCGGCCGGCAGTGGCGACCCCGAAGCCTACGTGCATGCCCTGGAACTGGCCGACAGCGTCGAGCGGGCGTTGGCCGAGCTACCGCTGAACTGCCGCCAGGTGTTCATCTGGCAGAAGCTGGAGGGCCGCACCCAGGCGGAGATCGCCGAGCGCATGGGGTTGAGCAAGAACATGGTCGAAAAGTATATGATTCGCACGCTCCGGCATCTGCGTGAGCACCTGGATGTGTCGGCATGATGAGTCAGGAGACCTTTTCGATGGAACAGCACGGTAGCGAAACCGTCCGCGAGCAGGCGGCGGCATGGTTCGCCCGCGTGCAGGATGCGCCTCGGGATGCCGGGCTGCAGGCGCAGTTGCAGGCATGGCTGGAGGGTGACAGGCGGCACCGGGAAGAGTACGAGCAACTCGCCCGGCTGTGGCAGGCTGCCGATTTCATCCCCCGCCAGCGCCTGGAAGCGCTGGCCCGGCCGGCCCCGGTAGCCCAGCTGCCACGGCGGCGCCTGGTGCGCGTGGCTTTGGCCGCCACGCTGGGCGCAATGGCGGTGGGGCTGGGCTGGGGCGGCTGGCAGTACCAGCGGCTGAATCACCACGGCGACCTGCAGACTGCCTTCAACGAACGTCGCCAGGTCGAGTTGCCGGATGGTTCGCACCTTGAGCTCAACGGCAGCACGCAGGTGCGGGTCGCATTCAGTGCGGGCCAGCGTCATGTGCAACTGATGGCGGGCGAGGTGATGTTCAGCGTCGCCCACGACAGCGGCAGGCCGTTCGTGGTCGACACTGCCCAAGGCAGCGTGACCGTCACCGGTACCCGCTTCGACGTCCGCCTGGACGCGGGCAGTACCCGCGTGGCGGTGGAGCAGGGTTCGGTGCGCGTGCAGGGCAAGGGCGCTTCGCTGGCACAGCTTACCGCTGGCCAGGGCTCGCACATCGATGCACTAGGCCAGGTCGCCGCGCCCTATGCGGTGAATGTCGCCGCGCTGACTGCCTGGCGCCAGGGCAAGCTGGTGTTCGACAACGCCACCCTGGCCGAGGTGGTGGCGGAAGCTTCGCGCTACCGCAGCCAGCCACTGCGGGTCGCCCCCGGCAAGCTTGCCCAACTGCGCCTGTCCAGCACATTCCGCACCGACGACACCGACGCCTTGCTGCGCGCCTTGCCGAGCATCCTGCCGGTGGCCATCAAGGCCAATGCCGATGGCTCCAGCGAAATAATCGCGAAATAGATTCAGGTTTTTTTCCGCTCGTTCGTCTTCCCCGCCAGCTGCAACTGCCAAGCATTTCCATTTGCATGCGGTTGGCGTTTATCCGTATTCCAGGAAGTTTCGACGACGTGAACAATAACAAGCCCTTCCCACGCTTGCGCGCCCTGGCACTGACCCTGGCGGTCTCTGCCATGGCCGTCGGCAGCCAGGCCGCAGAAACTGGCAGCACCATCCAGATCCAGGCACAACCGTTGGCTTCGGCACTGAACCAGTTGGGTCAGCAGACCAACCTGCAACTGTTCTTCAGCCCCGAGCTGGTGGCCGGCAAGCAGGCGCCGGCGGTGTCCGGTCAGCTGGCGCCGGAGCAGGCGCTGCAGCAGTTGCTGCAGGGCAGCGGCCTCACCTACGAAATGTCCCAGGGCACCGTGGTGGTCAAGCCGGCCCAGGCCGATGGCACTCTCACCACCGGCAGCCTGGAGCTGGCGCCCACCGACATCAAGGTGGTCGGTGACTGGCTGGGCGATGCCCAGCAGAGCGTGGTACAGAACCACCCTGGCGCGCGTACCGTGGTGCGCCGCGAAGCGATGGTGGAGAAGGGCGCGATGAACGTGCGCGATGTGCTGCGCGGCATCCCGGGGGTACAGGTGCAGGACTCCAATGGCACCGGCGGCAGCGACCTGTCGCTGAACGTCGGGGTGCGTGGCCTGACTTCGCGCCTGTCGCCGCGCTCCACGGTACTGATCGATGGCATCCCGGCTGCTTTTGCACCCTATGGCCAGCCGCAGCTGTCGATGGCGCCGATTTCCTCGGGCAACCTCGACAGTATCGATGTGGTGCGTGGTGCCGGCTCCGTGCGCTATGGCCCGCAGAACGTCGGCGGGGTGATCAACTTCGTGACCCGGGCAATTCCGGAAAAAGCCTCGGCAGAGCTGTCCACCACCCTGGAAACTTCCCAGCATGGCGGCTGGAAGCACACCGAATCGGCCTTTGTCGGCGGCACGGCGGACAACGGCATGGGGGTGGCGCTGCTGTACACCGGGGTGAATGGCAACGGCTACCGCGAAAGCAACAATGGCAATGACATCGATGATGTCATCCTCAAGACGCACTGGGCGCCCACCGAAGTGGACGAGTTCTGGCTCAACTTCCATTACTACGATGGCCGTGCCGACATGCCCGGCGGCCTGACCCAGGCGCAGTACGACAGCAACCCGTACCAGTCGCTGCGCGACTATGACTACTTCGCCGGCCGGCGCAAGGACGTGTCGTTCAAGTGGCAACGTCAGCTCGACGATGCCACCCAGTTCGAAGTGCTGACCTACTACACCGACAGCTTCCGCGGCAGTGCCATTGCCGCGCGTGACATGAAGACCCTGTCGTCGTACCCGCGCAACTACCACACCTTCGCCATCGAACCGCGGCTTTCGCGCATCTTCTTCGCCGGGCCCACTACCCAGGAAGTCAGCGTGGGTTACCGTTACCTGAAGGAAGCGATGCGCGAACAGTCGACCCGCCTGGGCCTGGTCGACAACGTGCCGACCCCTGTGCCGGGCTCCGACGGCCATGTGTTCCAGGACCGCAGCGGCGGGACCGAGGCCAGCGCCTACTACATCGACGACAAGATCGACGTGGGTAACTGGACCATCACCCCCGGCCTGCGCTTCGAGCACATCAATACCGACTGGCGCGACCGTCCGGTGCTCGGTGCCAACGGCAAGCCGGTACCGGAGAAAAACCGCAGCATCACCAGCAACGAACCGCTGCCGGCGCTGAGCGTGATGTATCACCTCTCCGATGCATGGAAGCTGTTCGCCAACTACGAGACCTCGTTCGGCAGCCTGCAGTACTTCCAGCTGGGCCAGGGCGGTACCGGCAACAGCACGGCCAATGGCCTGGAGCCGGAAAAGGCCAAGACCTACGAAATCGGTACGCGCTATGACAATGGCGGTTTTGCCGGTGAGCTGACGGCGTTCTACATCGACTTCGATGATGAGCTGCAGTACATCAGCAACGACGTGGGCTGGACCAACCTGGGTGCGACCAAGCACCAGGGTATCGAGGCCTCCGTGCGCTATGACCTGGCCGGGCTGGACCCGCGCCTGGACGGGCTGTCGGTGAGCGGTGGCTACACCTATACCCGCGCGACTTATGAAGGGGACATTCCCGGGTTCGAAGGCCGTGACCTGCCGTTCTATTCACGCCAGGTGGCCACGGCTGGGGTGCGCTATGCCATCAACCGCTGGACCTGGAACCTGGATGCCTATGCACAATCCAGGCAGCGCGCGCCGGGGACCGGGATCAATGCCGATGGCAGCTTCAATGGTGACTACATTACCGAGCCGAGTGCCGACGGGCAGTATGGCGACATTCCGGGTTATGTGACCTGGCATGCCCGTGGCGGCTACGCGTTCGGGCCGCAGCTGTCCAACCTGAAGCTGGCGGCGGGGGTGAAGAACCTGTTCGACAAGCAGTACTTCACCCGCTCCAGCGACAACAATGCCGGCCTCTATGTGGGTGAGCCGCGGACCTTCTACGTGCAGGCCAGTGTAGGGTTCTGAGCCGAGATCGCCGGGGCCGCTTTGCGGCCCATCGCGACACAAGGCCGCTCCTACAGGGGAACGCGATTTCCTGTAGGAGCGGCCTTGTGTCGCGATGGGGCGCAAAGCGCCCCCAGCAATCTAGGAGGCCACCGCCTCAGCCGGCGAAACGATGCTGGTCTTGGCTCCCCGCGAGCGCCCCGAGCTCAGGTACGCCGCAATCGACTCCTGGGTCACCTCGCCCAGGAACACCTGCTCGGCATCCAGCACCGGCAACCATGCCCGGTTGTATTCGTACATCCGCGACAACAGGATACGCAGGTGCTCGTCATATGACGCCGTGGCATTGAAGGGCCGCAGGAAGTCGCCACAGCTGCCCTGTTGGCGATGCATGTCGCGCCGGCGCACATAGCCCAGCGCCTTGTTCTGCCCGTCGGTCACCACCACATAGCGGCGGTCATGCTCATCGAGCAGTTCCAGCGCCTCGCCCACCGGGGTTTCCGGGCTCAGCGATGGCGCGTTGTCCGCCGCATCCTCTGCACGCACCAGCAGCAGACGCTTGAGCGTGCTGTCCTGGCCGACGAAGTTGCTCACGAACTCATCCGCCGGGTGTGCCAGCAAAGTGTCCGGGTGGTCCAGCTGCAGCAGCTTGCCGGCGCGGAAGATGGCGATCTTGTCACCCAGCTTGATCGCTTCGTCGATATCGTGGCTGACCATGATCACGGTCTTGTTCAGGGCCCGCTGCATCTCGAAGAATTCGTTCTGGATCATCTCGCGGTTGATCGGGTCGACCGCCCCGAACGGCTCGTCCATCAACAGCACCGGCGCTTCGGCAGCCAGGGCACGGATCACGCCGATACGCTGCTGCTGGCCGCCGGACAGCTCGCGCGGGTAGCGCTGCAGGTACTGCTTGGGCTCCAGCTTGATCATGTGCATCAGCTCGCGGGCGCGTTCGTGGCACTTGTGCTTGCTCCAGCCGAGCAGGCGCGGGACCACGGTGATGTTCTCCTCAATGGTCATGTTCGGGAACAGGCCGATCTGCTGGATCACGTAGCCGATGTGCCGACGCAGGGTCACTTCGTCCAGCCCGGTGGTGTCTTCGCCATTGATCAACACCTGGCCAGAGGTGGGCGTGATCAGGCGGTTGATCATTTTCAGCGTGGTGCTTTTGCCGCAGCCCGAGGGGCCGAGGAACACGCAGATCTCGCCTTCGTTGACGGTGAGGCTTACCGAGTCGACGGCTTTGACGTCCTTGCCGTTGACGTTGAAGGTCTTGCTGAGGTTCTTCAGTTCGATCATGGGCGCAGTCCTTCTGGAGTCAGGGCACGTTGCAGGGTTTGCAGGAGCAGGTCGGCGACGATCGCCAGTAGGCTGACCAATACCGCACCGACCAGCAGCATCGACATGTCGCTGCGGCTGATGGAGGTGAGGATGAGCACGCCCAGGCCGCCAGCGCCGATGGTGGCGGCAATGGTCATGACGCCGATGTTCATCACCACGGCGGTGCGCACGCCGGCGAGGATCACTGGCACCGCGATGGGCAGCTCGACCATGCGCAGGCGCTGGCCGAAGGTCATGCCGATACCGCGCGCGGCCTCGCGAATGCCGGGTTCGACGTTGGTCAGGGCGAGGTAGGTGTTGCGCAGGATGGGCAGCAGCGAATAGAGGAACACGGCGGTGATCGCCGGCAGCGGCCCCAGGCCCTGGCCGAACTTCGAGTAGAACGGCAGCAGCAGGCCGAACAGGGCGATCGAGGGGATGGTCAGCAGCACCGTGGCGCTGGCCTGCAGCGGGCCGGCGACGGCGGGGAAGCGCGTCATCAGGATGCCCAGCGGCACGCCGACGAGGATGGCCAGGCCGACTGCGATGCCCACCAGCATGATGTGCTGGCAGGTCAGCTGCAGCACCTGGGCCCAGTCCAGGTGGCTGAAGGTATTGATCAGGTTCATGGCTGGCCCTCGCTGTTCAGTGGGTGCTCGCGCAGAAAGGCTGCCGCTACGGCGGTCGGGTTCTGGTGCTCGACATCGACCTTGGCGTTGAGCTGGCGCATGGTTTCATCGTCCAGTTGCTCGGCCAGTGGCTTGAGCAGGCTGGCCAGTTGCGGGTTGGCATCGAGCACGGCCTTGCGCACCACGGGCGCGGCGGTGTAGTCGGGGAAGTAATGCTTGTCGTCTTCCAGCAGCTTGAGCTTGAACGCGTTCAGGCGGCCGTCGGTGGTGTACACCAGGCCGGCGAACACCTGGTTGTTGTGCATGGCGGTGTAGACCAGGCCAGCGTCCATCTGGCGAATGTTGGCGCGATCCACTTGCAGGTCGTACATCGCCTTCAGGCCGACCAGGCCATCCGGGCGGTTGGCGAACTCGGTGTCCAGGGCCACCAGGTGCTGGCTGCTACGTTCGCTGCGCAGCACCTGGTTGAGGTCGCTGATCGAATTGATCTGCGGGTAGGCCTCGGCGACCTGGCTGGGCAGGCCAAGCGCGTAGGTGTTGCTGAACTTCGACGGGGTCAGCCAGATCAGCCCCTTTTGCGCATCCAGTTGCTTGACCTTGGCATAGGTGGCGGCAGCACTGGGCATGCGTTGCTCGACGTGGTTGTACGACACCAGTGACACGCCGGTGTATTCCCACATCAGGTCGAGCTGGCCGGCTTCCTGGGCCTGGCGCGCGATATTGCTGCCCAGGCCGCCGGTGACACGCACGTCAAAGCCATTGGCGCGCAGGTATTGCGCAGTGATTTCGGCCAGTACGGTCTGTTCGGTGAACACCCGCGCGCCGATGCGGATCAGTGGTTTTTCTGCCGCTTGGGCAAATCCTGCGAACAGCAGGGCCGCGCCCAGCAGCAAGGCGATTTTCTTGTTCATCGGTTCCCTCTCGTTATCCGGCCAGGCCACGTTCCAGCCAGCGCTTGCTGGCGAAGCTCACCGCGGCATCCAGCGCCAGTGCCAGCAGCGCGGTGCAGGCGGCACCCAGCAGCAGCTGTGGCTGGTTGTTCAGGGCGATGCCGGGGAAGATCAGGCTGCCCAGGCTGTTGGCGCCGATCAGGAAGGCCAGCGGTGCGGTGCCCACGTTCAACGCCAGGGCCACGCGCACACCGCCGACGATAATCGGCACGGCATTCGGCAGTTCCACCTGCCAGAGTTGCTGGCGCGGGGTCATGCCGATGCCGGTGGCGGCTTCCTTGAGTGCGGCGGGGACGTTTTTCAGGCCCTCGTAGGTGTTGCGCACGATGGGCAGGAGCGAGGCGAGGAACAGGGCGAAGATCGCAGGCCCGGCGCCGATGCCCAGGATACTCAGGGCGATGGCCAGAACGGCCAGGGGAGGGATGGTGTTGCCAACGTTGAACAACTGCATGAAGCGTTCGGCTTTGTCGACCCGTTGCGGTCGACTCAAGGCAATGCCGGCGGGGATGCCCACGGCCAGCGCCGCCGCCATCGAAGCCAGCACCAGTACCAGGTGCGCTTGCAGGTAGAACCCGAGATCGTCGCGATAACGGGCGATCGTGTCGATGCCGATCCAGTGGACCAGCAGGGCCAGGATGACGAGCACGGTGGCCCATCCCAACAGCCCTTTTCCGTAGCGTTCAGCCACAGGCGGACTCCTTGTGTCGTCGGCGAACATACTTCTTGTTGCCGGCCAGTCCTGGCGGCGGGTGGTGTGTTCGCGAGTAGCAGCGTGACGCATGCCGAAGGCAGCGATCAGGCCATGAGCCGAACCCCGTCGGGCTCGAAATGCTGATGAAACAACCCCCCAAGCGAAGCGGGTTGCAGGGGAATGGACGTCTCCGTGGGCGTAAAGGTTCCCATCTGAAGCGGCATTTGGCCAGCGTTAATCACTGCCTGCTTGGAAATTTGACGAGAAAAAGCAGCGGGTTAGTGCGCTGTAGGCGTTGAAACAACTGCTCTTGGGCTATTTGTCGGGATAAAGCGATTGCCTGGCGAACTTGTGGCGTGTGGAAGGGCCCTTTCGCGGGTAGACCCACTTCCACAGGTCCTGTACAGGTTCCAAAGACGGTGTGATACCTGTGGGCGCGGGTTTACCCGCGAAGAGGCCGGAGCAAGGCACCGCCGGTTCAGCAGGTTTTGGTACTGGCCCAACATCAGGTATGATATCGCCCCTTTTTAATCCCCCAGTCAGGCGATTTCCCATGACCAACCAGGCCGCCGAAGTCGCGAAGCGCCGCACTTTCGCAATCATTTCCCACCCCGACGCCGGTAAGACCACCATCACCGAGAAGCTGCTGCTGATGGGCAAGGCCATTGCTGTTGCCGGTACCGTGAAGTCGCGCAAGTCCGACCGCCACGCCACTTCCGACTGGATGGAGATGGAGAAGCAGCGCGGCATCTCCATCACCACCTCGGTGATGCAGTTCCCGTACCGCGAGCACATGATCAACTTGCTCGACACCCCCGGCCACGAAGACTTCTCGGAAGACACCTACCGTACCCTGACCGCGGTGGACTCGGCGCTGATGGTGCTCGATGGCGGTAAAGGCGTAGAGCCACGTACCATCGCCCTGATGGATGTGTGCCGCCTGCGCGACACGCCAATCGTCAGCTTCATCAACAAGCTCGACCGTGACATCCGTGACCCGATCGAACTGCTCGACGAGATCGAAGCGGTACTGAAGATCAAGGCCGCGCCGATCACCTGGCCGATCGGTTGCTACCGTGACTTCAAGGGCGTGTACCACCTGACCGGCGACTATATCGTCGTCTACACCCCAGGCCACGGCCATGAGCGCACCGAGGCCAAGATCATCCAGAAGCTGGACTCTGACGAAGCCCGCGCTCACCTCGGCGACCAGTACGACGCGTTCGTCGAGCAGTTGGAGCTGGTGCAGGGCGCCTGCCACGAGTTCAACCAGGACGAGTTCATCAATGGCCAGCTGACCCCAGTGTTCTTCGGTACCGCGCTGGGCAACTTCGGTGTCGACCATGTGCTCGACGCGGTGGTCGACTGGGCACCGCGCCCGCTGAGCCGGGTCGCCCACGAGCGCACCGTGGAGCCTGTGGAAGAGAAGTTCAGCGGTTTCGTGTTCAAGATCCAGGCGAACATGGACCCGAAACACCGCGACCGCATCGCCTTCATGCGCATCTGCTCCGGCAAGTACGAGAAGGGCATGAAGATGCGCCACGTGCGTATCAACAAGGACCTGCGCATCGGCGATGCGCTGACCTTCTTCTCTTCCGAGCGTGAGCAGCTGGAAGAGGCCTACGCTGGCGACATCATCGGCCTGCACAACCACGGCACCATCCAGATCGGTGACACCTTCACCGAAGGCGAGGCGCTGGGCTTCACCGGTATCCCGCACTTCGCCCCGGAACTGTTCCGCCGTGTGCGCCTGAAGGACCCGCTGAAATCCAAGCAGCTGCGCCAGGGCCTGCAGCAGCTGGCCGAAGAGGGGGCGACCCAGGTGTTCTTCCCCGAGCGCAGCAACGACATCATTCTCGGTGCGGTCGGTGTGCTGCAGTTCGACGTGGTCGCCAGCCGCCTGAAGGAAGAGTACAAGGTCGAGTGTGCCTACGAGCCGATCACCGTCTGGTCGGCCCGCTGGATCACCTGCGATGACAAGAAGAAGCTTGAGGAATTCCAGAACAAGGCCATGGAAAACCTCGCCATCGATGGCGGTGGGCACCTGACCTACCTGGCGCCGACCCGGGTCAACCTGTCGCTGATGGAAGAGCGCTGGCCGGACATCAAGTTCCGCGCTACCCGCGAGCACCATTAAGTATTGAGACTGGGGCTGCTTTGCAGCCCTTCGCGGGCGCGCCCGCGAAGGGCTGCAAAGCAGCCCCAATTCAGTTCCCGGCCTTGATACTGGTCCAGATCCGGGTGCGAATTCGGTCGATTTTCGCCGGCATCGCCTCCAGCGCAAACAGCTTGCCCATCACGTCGTCGCTCGGGTAAATCATCGTGTTGCTCTTCAGTGCCGGGTTCACCAGCGCATCCGCCTCGAGGTTGCCGTTGGCGTACTGCACGTGATTGCTGATGTTGGCCATCACCTCCGGCTGCAGCAGGTAGTTCAAGTAGGCGTATCCGGCCTTTTCATCCGGTGCATCGGCCGGCATGGCCACCATGTCGAACCACATCGGCGCGCCTTCCCTGGGGATCGAATACCCCACCTTCACCCCGTTGTTCGCCTCTTCGGCACGGTTCTTCGCCTGCAGCACATCCCCCGAGAAGCCCACCACCACGCAGATGTCGCCGTTGGCCAGGTCACCGGTGTATTTCGATGAGTGGAAGTAGCTGATGTACGGGCGCACCTGCATCAGCAGCGCCTTGGCCTTGTCGTAATCGGCCGGGTTCTGGCTGTGGTGCGGCAGGCCGAGGTAGTGCAGGGCGATCGGCAGCAGTTCGGGGCCGTTGTCCAGCACCGCGACGCCGCAGCTTTTCAGCTTGCTCATATATTCGGGCTTGAAGATCAGGTCCCACGAGTCCACCGGCGCGTTGTCGCCAAGCACCGCCTTGACCTTGTCGATGTTGTAGCCGATGCCGGTACTGCCCCACAGGTAGGGGAAGCCGTACTGGTTGCCCGGGTCGTTGACCTCCAGTGCCCTCAGCAGCACGGGATTGAGGTTGTGCCAGCCGGGCAGTTGCGACTTGTCCAGGCGCTTGAGGGCCTTGCCCTGGATCTGCCGGGCCATGAAGTGGTTGGAAGGGAACACCACGTCGTAGCCGGAGTTGCCGGTCATCAGCTTGCCATCGAGGGTTTCGTTGCTGTCGTACACGTCATAGGTGGGCACGATGCCACTGGCCTGCTGGAAATTTTTCAGCGTGTCGGGGGCGACATAGCTGGACCAGTTGTAGATCTTCACCGTTTCGGCGGCGCTGGCCACGCTGGCAGCCAGCATCAGAGGGGCGAGAAGGTACGTGCGCATGTCGGGTTTACCTTGCTTTGTCTGTTGTTATCGAAGGCAGGCGATCAGCGGATCAGAAGATGAGGACGTAGGTCTTGCGCACCGTCTCCTGGATGTCCCAGGTGCCGGTGCTGTTGGCCGGTAGCATCAGCGCGTCTCCGGCTTCTATATGCAGTGGCTCGCCGTCGTCGGGGGTGAAGGTGCAGCGGCCCTTGATGAAATGGCAGAACTCCTGCTGCACGATTTGCCGACGCCAGCGCCCGGGGGAGCACTCCCAGATGCCGATCTCGACGCCGTCGCTGCGGGTCACACAGGTGACCGAGGTCACAGCCACGGGGGCGCCGAGGGGGACCGAGACCGGGCTGGAATTGTCGAGCACGGCGGTGTCGGTGTTCTTGAACTGGGTGATGCTCATGGCCGGTTGATCCTGTGTCGGTTGATGGGAAATCAGTGCATGAAGCCTTCCATGAAGTCCGCCAGCGCGCCGACCAGACGCCGCCGCCAGGGGGCGCTGGCGGGGTTGGCGAGGGTGCGGTCCTCGTAAACGAAGCTCTGGATGATCGCGTTGTAGCCCAGCCAGCGGCAGGGCTCTGGGGGCCAACTGGCCAGGCTCGACAGCGGGCGGTTGTCGAGCACCCAAGGCTGCCCGGTCAGTTCGTTGTGCTGATTGAGGATCAGTGCTGCCAGGGTGCGCCCGCCGAGATTGCTGGCGCCGACGCCTTCGCCACCGTAGCCACCGGCCAGGGCGATGCCACGCTGGCGGTCGCAGAGCATGTGCGGGCGAAAGCGCCGCGCCATGCCCAGGTTGCCGCCCCAGGTGTGGGTAATGCGTACGTGCTGCAGTTGCGGGAACAGTTCGCTGAACAGGTAGCGGCGCAGTTCGACTTCGTGTTCGTCCAGGTTGAAGTCTTCACGCAGGCGGCCACCGAAGCGGTAACCGCCACGGGCACCGAACACCAGCCGGTTGTCGGCGGTGCGTTGGCCGTAGGTGACCTGACGGCTGTTCTCGCTGAAGGCCTGGCCCTGGCTCAGGCCGATCTGTGCCCAGGTGGCGTCCGGTAATGGCTCGGTGGCCACCAGCAGGCTTTGCACCGGCAGCTGGTGTCTGCCCAGCGGCGGCAGGCTTGCCGCGTAGCCTTCCACGGCGGGCACGGTCCATTGGCAGCGAATACGTGCCAGCGGGGTACGCACCTCGCCGGCTTGCCAGTCGATGGCCGGGGTGTTTTCGTAGATCGGCACGCCCAGCGCTTCTACCGCCCGAGCCAGGCCACGCACCAGCCTGGCCGGCTGGATGGTCGCGGTGTGCGGGCTATAGATCGCGCCATAGGCATTGCTGACCCGCAGCTGGGTATCGAGCTGTTCAGGGCGTAGCCAGCGATAGTCATCCTCGGTCATGCCCTGGCGGTACAGGTCGTCGAGGTGGGCGCGCAGGCTGCGCTCCTGTTCCGGGTAACGCGCGGCGCAGTACAGCACACCGCCCTTGCGGTAGTCGCAGTCGATGCCTTCACGTTGCAACACGCGGTGCACTTCATCGGGGATGCCGTGCAGCAGGTCGATGCTGGCCTGGCGCTGTTGCGGTGACAGGGTGGCCAGCAGGCGGTCGTCACCGAGCAGGTTGCCCATCAACCAGCCGCCATTGCGCCCCGAGGCACCGAAGCCGGCGATATTGGCGTCGATCACCGCGATGTTCAGCTGCGGTGCCTGGCGCTTGAGGTAATAGGCCGTCCACAGGCCGGTGTAGCCAGCGCCGATGATGCACACATCCGCTGCCAGGTCTTCGCGCAGGGCCGGGCGGGCGCACAGCGGCTCGTCGAGCTGGTCCATCCACAGGCTGAGCGTGCGCAGGGCTTGCATCGGGTTCGGCTCCACATCCATCAAGGTCTGGGGGCGATCCTAGTGGGGGCGGGCGATGGCTGTCTTACGTGCGTGCACGCAGGGAATTTTGCTTCAGGTAGGCCTTCGGCGTAAGCCCGGTGTGTTCGCGGAAGCACTTGTAGAACGCCGACAGCGAGTTGAAACCGGCGTTGAACGCCAGGTCGTCGATCGTCGCCTCGACACTGTCCTCGCTCAGGCTGGCCATCAGGTGGTGCAGGCGGGCCTGGTTGACGTAGCGGTAGAAGCTTTGCCCGAGCACCTGGTTGAGCAGGTAGGAAATCTGGTTGCGGCTGTAGCCACTCGCGTCCGCCACCTGTTGCAGGTCAAGTTCCGGGTCGAGGTAGGGGCGCTGGCGCTGGAAGTAATGCTCCAGGTCCTGGGCCATGGTCGACAGCTGCCTTGGCGACAACCCCAGGCGGCTGGTGGCCGGGCGCGGGCCGGAGCGGGCGTGGCCTGTGCCGTTCTGGCGGACCAGGGTGGCGTACTCATTGACCCGCCAGATCAGGCTGTCCTTGACGGTAATCGCCTCGCTGGACTGGAACGCTACCAGGCCGTCACCGCCCTGGACCGTGACCTGGTACTGGATGAATGCGGTACAGCCGTCGACGCGGATGCGGTCGCTGTGGACGATGTCTTCGCCGGCTTCATGGGGCAGGCAGGCGCGCACGTAGTCGCGCAGTTCCTGGTAGCGGAGCACGCGGTTCTGAAAGAAATCGTGGTACTGGATGTCGGGGTGGTAGAGCGCGATGACGCCGTCCAGGTCACGGTGCTTCCAGCACAGGTGGTAGCGCAGCACGGTGTCGGCAGTGAGCGGAGTCTGCTCGGGGCCGTCGGGGAGGGTGGGGGCGGTCATGAGGCCGATAGTGCATTGCAGAACACCCAGGCGCAAGGGTGTGGATCCGGCATATTGCATGGTTTGGGCAAGCGGCTACGGCGATAAGGCGTTGATTCCTATCAGCTTGGCTTTTTGTGGCCGATGGCATGGCGGGTGCAGCGGTTTGTTCACCATCGAACAAGGAGAAAAGCCATGCGCTCGATATTGTTGTGGATGATCGGGGTTCCGATTCCGGTGATCATACTGATCTGGTTTTTCATGCATTGAGGTTTATGGGGCCGCTTCGCGGCCCATCGCGGGTAAATCCGCACCTACACCCATCGCGGATGAATCCGCTCCTACGACGGTTGCGATGTAGGGGCGGATTCATCCGCGATGGATTCATGCCGACCTAGAGAAATTGCTCTGCATAGTGACAAGCCACCTGCCGTGTACCCACCTGCCTGAACGCCGGCACCTCCTTGGCACAGCGCTCGGTCGCATACGGGCAGCGCTTGTGGAACGCGCATCCATCCGGCGGATTGAGCGGGTTGGGCAGCTCGCCGGCAATGCGGATCTTCGGTTTCAGGGGATCAGGATGGATCGCCGGCGTCGCCGACAGCAGCGCTTGGGTATACGGATGCAGCGGCTTTTCGTAGATGTCCTCCTTCGGGCCCATTTCCGCCGGTCGGCCCAAGTACATCACCAGTACCTGATCTGCCACATGCCGCACCACCGCCAGGTTGTGCGAGATGAACACGTAGGCGGTGTTGAACTCCTTCTGCAAGTCCATGAACAGGTTCAGCACCTGAGCCTGGATCGAAACGTCCAGTGCCGAAGTCGGTTCGTCCGCGACCAATACCTTGGGTTGCAGCATCATCGCCCGGGCCAGGGCGATACGCTGACGCTGGCCACCCGAGAACATGTGCGGGTAGCGCTGGTAGTGCTCAGGGCGCAGGCCAACCTGTTCCATCATCTTCTGCACCTTTTCACGCCGCTCGGCCTTGCTCAGCGAAGTGTTGATCAGCAGCGGCTCGGCCAGCTGGTCGCCGATCTTCTGCCGTGGATTGAGCGAGGCGTACGGGCTCTGGAACACCATCTGCACGTCGCGGCGCAGTTGCTTGCGTTCGGTCTTGCTGGCGCCTTTTACCTCGGTGCCGGCGATCTGCAGCGAGCCGGACGACGGCTCTTCGATCAGGGTCAGGGCGCGGGCCAGGGTCGACTTGCCACAGCCGGACTCGCCGACCACGGCCAGGGTCTTGCCAGCCTCCAGCTCGAACGACACGCCATTCAGTGCACGCACCAGGGCATGGCCCTTGAACAGCCCGCGGGAGACTTCGTAATGCCGGGTAAGCTCCCGGGCGCAGAGAACGACGGCCATTACGCCACCTCCTGGTTCAGCGGGTAGAAGCAACGTGCCAGGCTATTGGCCTGGGGATCGAGGGGCGGGCGCTGGTGCCGGCAGTTGTCCTGCACATACGGGCAGCGCGGCGACAGCAGGCAACCTGCCGGGCGGTCATAGCGACCGGGGACGATGCCGGGCAGGGTAGCCAGGCGCTCGGCACCGATGCTGTGCTCGGGGATCGCCGCCAGCAGCGCTTCGCTGTAGGGATGGGCGGGCACGTCGAACAGCTCTGGTACCTGGCCGACTTCCACGGCCTGGCCGGCGTACATCACGCACACCCGCCTGGCGGTCTCGGCCACCACGGCGAGGTCATGGGTGATCAGGATGAGCGCCATGTTGCGCTCTTTCTGCAGGTTGACCAGCAGCTCCATGATCTGCGCCTGGATGGTCACATCCAGCGCCGTGGTCGGTTCATCGGCAATCAGCAGCTTGGGTTCACCGGCAATCGCCATGGCGATCGCCACGCGCTGGCTCATGCCGCCGGACAATTGATGCGGGTAGGCATCCAGGCGGCTTTCCGCTGCCGGGATCTCGACCTTCTTCAATAGCTCCAAAGCACGCTGGCGCGCGGCCTTGCCCTTCAGGCCCAGGTGCTGGCGCAGCACTTCCTCGATCTGGTAGCCCACGGTGTAGCTGGGGTTGAGCGCGGTCATCGGGTCCTGGAAGACCATGGCGATGTCCTTGCCCACCACCTTGCGTCGCTGGCGCCCGCTGAGCTTGAGCATGTCGGTGCCATCGAAGGTCAGCGCGTCGGCGGTGATGCGCCCGGGTGCGTCGATCAGGCCCATCAGGGCCATCATCGTGACCGACTTGCCCGAGCCGGACTCACCGACGATGGCCAGGATTTCACCGGCTTCCACCGTCAGGTCCAGGCCGTCGACCACCGGTACGGCATTGGCGTCGCCGAAGCGCACGTTCAGGTTGTTGATCTGCAACAGTGACATGGCGTTCTCCTCAGGCGGCGTTCTTGAGTTTCGGGTCCAGCGCATCGCGCAGGCCGTCGCCCATCAGGTTGATTGCCAGCACACTGAGCAGAATGGTCAGGCCGGGCAGGCTCACCACCCACCAGGCGCGCTCGATGTAGTCACGGGCCGACGCCAGCATGGTGCCCCATTCGGGAGTCGGTGGTTGTACGCCAAGGCCGAGGAAGCCCAGGGCGGCGGCATCGAGAATGGCCGAAGAGAAACTCAGGGTGGCCTGCACGATCAAGGGCGCCATGCAGTTGGGCAGCACGGTGACGAACATCAGCCGTGGCAGGCCGGCACCGGCCAGGCGCGCAGCGGTAACATAGTCGCGGTTAAGTTCGCCCATCACGGCGGCGCGGGTCAGGCGCACATAGGAGGGCAATGAAACGATGGCGATGGCGATCACCGTGTTGATCAGGCCTGGGCCGAGAATGGCGACAATGGCCACTGCCAGCAGCAGCGAGGGCAGCGCCAGCATCACGTCCATCAGGCGCATGATCGACGGGCCGAGCAGTTGCGGGAAGAAACCGGCCAGCAGGCCCAGCAGGATGCCCGGGATCAGCGACATCACCACCGATGACAGGCCGATCAGCAGCGACAGCCGCGCGCCTTGGATCAGCCGCGAAAGCAGGTCGCGGCCCAGTTCGTCGGTGCCGAGGATGAACTGCCAGTTGCCGCCTTCCAGCCACACCGGCGGGGTCAGCAGGAAGTCGCGGTACTGCTCGCTCGGGTCGTGCGGGGCGACCCACGGCGCGAACAGCGCGCAGAACACCACCAGGCACATGAAGGCCAGGCCCATCACCGCGCCTTTGTTGCGCGCGAAGGCTTGCCAGAATTCTTTGTACGGCGAAGGGTAGAGCAGGCTCTGGTCCACCGGGCTGGCCGGTGTGACGGATTTCGGAATCGGGCTAGTCATGGCGAAGGCCTCAGCGCTGATGACGGATGCGTGGGTTGGCCAGGCCGTAGAGGATGTCCACGACGAAGTTGACCAGGATCACCAGGCAGGCGATCAACAGGATGCCGTTCTGGACCACGGGGTAGTCACGGGCACCGATGGCTTCGATCAGCCATTTGCCGATGCCCGGCCAGGAAAAGATGGTTTCGGTCAGCACCGCACCGGCCAGCAGCGTGCCGACCTGCAGGCCGAACACGGTCAGCACCGGGATCAAGGCATTGCGCAGGCCGTGCACGAATACCACGCGGGCCGGCGACAGGCCTTTGGCGCGGGCGGTGCGGATGTAGTCCTCGCGCAGCACTTCGAGCATCGACGAGCGGGTCATGCGGGCGATCACCGCCAACGGGATGGTGCCGAGCACGATGGCGGGCAGGATCAGGTGCATCAGCGCGTCCTTGAACGCGCCTTCTTCGTCGCTGAGCAGGGTGTCGATGAGCATGAAGCCGGTCTTCGGCTCGATGTCGTAGAGCAGGTCGATGCGCCCGGACACCGGGGTCCAGCCCAGGCTTACCGAGAAGAACATGATGAGGATCAGGCCCCACCAGAAGATCGGCATGGAGTAGCCCGCCAGGGAAATCCCCATCACGCCGTGGTCGAACAGCGAACCGCGCTTGAGCGCGGCGATCACCCCGGCCAGCAGGCCGACGATGCCGGCGAACAGCAGGGCGGCGAAGGCCAGCTCGAGGGTAGCCGGGAACAGGGTGAGGAACTCGTGCCAGACGCTTTCGCGGGTACG
Source organism: Pseudomonas sp. BCRC 81390 (assembly GCF_030341915.1). Taxonomy (NCBI): domain Bacteria; kingdom Pseudomonadati; phylum Pseudomonadota; class Gammaproteobacteria; order Pseudomonadales; family Pseudomonadaceae; genus Pseudomonas; species Pseudomonas sp. BCRC 81390. The sequence goes on from NZ_JATAAG010000066.1 coordinate 827,615, forward strand.
CAGCGACTCACCCAGGTCGCCCTGGGCCAGCTTGCCAACGTAATCCAGGTACTGGACCGGCAGCGGCTTGTTCAGCCCCAGGCGCTCCATGGCCTGGGCATGCATTTCGGGGTCGACCCTGCGCTCGCCCATCATCACTTCCACCGGGTCACCGGGGATCAGGCGTATGAGCGCGAAGGTCAGCAAGGTGATGCCGAAGAACGTCGGTATCAACAGGCCAAGGCGCCGGGCAATAAAACTCAACATTGTCGGGGTTACCTCATCAGGCCGTGGGGCGGGCAGCCCGTTACGGCGGGGCCGCCGGGCCCCGTGTGGGCGGCCGGCGGTCGTTGTTGTTCTACTTCACCTTGGTGGTGGCGAAGTTGTTGTTGGTCAGAGGGTTGATCACGTAGCCCTCCACGTTGTCACGCATGGCGGTGAACATCTTCGGATGCGCCATGCTGATCCAGGGTTGTTCGTCATCGTACACTTTCAATGCCTCGTTATAGAGCCTTGCACGCTCGTCGTTGTCGATCACTTCGCGGGCGCGGCTGATCAACTCCTGGAACTTGGGGTTGCACCAGCGTGCATAGTTCTCGCCGCTTTTCACGGCATCGCAGCTGAGCAGTGGGCTGAGGAAGTTGTCCGGATCGCCGTTGTCGCCGGCCCAGCCGGTGGAGACCAGGTCGGCTTCGCCCTTCTTCGCCCGGCGCAGCATTTCGGCCCACTCCATCACGCGTATATCCAGCTTGAGGCCGATCTGCTTGAGGTCGGCCTGCAGCATCTCGGCCGACAGGCGTGGGTTGGGGTTGGTCGGGCCACCGCCGTTGCGGGTGAACAGCGTGAGCACCGTGCCGGGTGGTACGCCAGCTTCGCTGAGCAGTGCGCGCGCCTTGGCCAGGTCGCGGGGCGGGTTCTTGTTCTCGTTGTTGTAGCCAATCATGGTCGGCGGGTAAGGGTTCACGCCGACCAGCGCATTGCCCTTGCCGAACAGCTGGTCGACGTGGGTCTGGCGGTCGAAGGCCATGTTGATGGCTTTGCGCACGCGCACGTCGCTCAGGTACTTGTGTTCGGTGTTCATCGAGATATAGCCGGTGACCAGGGCCTCGATTTCCTCGACCTTGAGTTTCGGGTCCTGCTTGATCGACGGCACGTCATCGGGCTTGGGGTAGAGCGCCACCTGGCACTCGTTGGCGCGCAGTTTCTGCAGGCGCACGTTGCTGTCGGTGGCGATGGCGAACACCAGCGCATCGGCCGGCGGCTTGCCACGGAAATAGTCCGGGTTGGGCTTGAAGCGAACCTGGGCGTCCTTGTTGTAACGCTGGAAGATGAACGGGCCGGTGCCGATCGGCTTGCTGTTCAGCTCGGCGGTCTTGCCCGCCTTGAGCAACTGGTCGCCGTACTCGGCGGAGTAGATCGAGGTAAAGCCCATGGCCATGTCGCGCAGGAACGGCGCTTCCGGTCGGTTGAGGGTAATCACCACGGTGTGCTCGTCAGCCTTGCTGACCGACTTGAGCAGCTCCTTGAACCCCATGCTCTCGAAGTACGGGTAGCCAACGCTGGTCTTGTCATGCCAGGGGTGGTTCGGATCGAGCTGGCGATTGAGGCTCCACAGCACGTCATCGGCGTTGAATTCGCGGGTCGGCTTGAAGTAGTCGGTGGTGTGGAACTTCACCCCTTGGCGCAGATGGAAGGTGTAGGTCAGGCCGTCGGCTGAAATGTCCCAGCGCTCCGCCAGGGCCGGCTGGATCTCGGTGGTGCCGGGCTTGAAATCGACCAGGCGGTTGAACACTGTCTCGGCCGAGGCATCGGCGGTGACCGCAGTGGTGTACTGGACGATGTCGAACCCTTCCGGGCTGGCTTCGGTGCAGACCACCAGCGGTTTGGCCGCCAGTTGCGTGGCGCCGCCCAGTAGTAGCGCGGCCAGGGCCAGGCGCAGTGGCCGCGATTTCATGAAAGCACTCTGCATGGGTGAAAACTCCCTGCTTGCATTGGTTCCAGCGTAGCCGCCCCGGCCCGCAGCGAAACGGGCCGGGGCGTCGACGGTCAGAGAATGTTGAACGGAATGGTGGTGACTACCCGGAACTCGTCCAGGCTGCCATCGCCCTGGGCCTTGCTGGCGCGGTGCGCGGTGTAGGTGGCGCGAATGCTCGTGTCCTTCAGCGGCCCGCTCTGCACCGCGTAGCTGGTGCCGATGCCCCACTCGTAGTGGGTTTCGCCATCCAGGCCGTTCACGTCATAGGCGGTACCACGGTAATGGGTGCCATCGATGCCCCAACCACGGGCGTTGTACAGGTTGAATTTCAGCCCCGGCACGCCATAGGGCGCCATGTTCAGCACGTAGGAAAGCTGCAGCGATTTCTCGTTGGGGCCGTTGAAGTCCGACAGCAGCGAGTTGGCCAGGTAGATGCCGTTGGTTTCGTGCAGGTAGTCGAAGTACTCGTTGCCGTTGACTTGCTGCCACGAGGCGCTGACGGTGTGGGCCTGGTGGGTCAGGCCGAACGACAGGCTGTAGGTGTCGTTGTCGATCTCGCCCATCTTCTGGCTACCGGCGTCGACGGTCTTGTAGTAGTTCAGGCCGGTGCTCAGGCTGAGCACTGCGCTGTCGCCGAGCACGTGGTTGGCGCCGAAGTAGTACTGGTTCCAGAAGTCGTCGACCTTGGTCGCGTACAGGCTGGTGGTCAGGCTCTTGAACGGCTGGTAGTTGATGCCGGCGGTGCTCGCGCGGTCGGTTTCCACGCCAGTGGCGCTGTACTCGCTGCGGAACTTGCTGAGGCTTTGTTCGGTGCGTGGCGAGACGCGGTCGAAGGTGCCCAGGTCGAAGCTCAGGTTGTCGAATTCGGCGCTGTGCAGGAATGCCCCCTGGAAGCTAGAGGGCAGGGCGCGGTTGCCGATGTAGGCGATCATCGGTGTATCCACCGATTGGCGGCCGACGGTCAGGGTGGTGTTGGACACGCGTGCCTTGACGTTGGCCAGGCCCATCTTGCTCCACTGGCCGACCGGGTCGCCGTCGCTGTGGGTCAGGGTGCGGTTGTTCGGCCCGGCGATCGCGGCACGGCCCTGTTCCAGGGCAATGGCGTTGTAGCCGGCGGCCTCGACGGCGAAGCCGACGGTGCCCTGGGTGAAGCCGGAGCTGTAGTTGAGGATGGTGCCCTGCACCCAGTTGTCCCGGCTGTGGGTATCGTGGCGGGTGCCGTCGCTCTTGTAGTACTTCCATAGCGGCGCGCGCGTGGCGCGTTCGCGCGCGTACCAGTTGCGGGTGCTGCCGGACAGGCTCTGGCCATCGATGAAGCCGCTCGCCTGTTCCTGCTCGCTGCTGCCTTTGAGGGTGACGGGCACATAGTCCTGGCTCTGCGGGTCGGCCTGGGTCACGGTGGATAAGGCACTGATGGATAAAGCCAGTGCGGTCAAGGTGAATAGTCTCAAGGTAAAAGCTCCCTTTCTGTTCTTCTAGTTATTCCCTGGCCTTGTGGGCCGGGGCTCTTGCTGCGGTGTTGCCAGGGTTGCCCGGGGTTTGCGGGCTGAATCGGGGCGCTGTGTTGCCTGTGTCGGCCTCTTCGCGGGTAAACCCGCTCCCACAGCGGCTGTGCAGCCCCTGGCTTGCGGATGCCTTGTGGAAGCGGATAAGCCCGAAGCGGTGGCTGCAGGCTAGATATCAGTCAACACTCACACCGGAAAAATCATTGCGCCCGAACGGGCTGACCTTGAACTCGGACACCTTGACGCTGAGCGGCTGGTTCACTGTGGAATGCGCTACCGGGGTAATCGGCACTTGTTGCTTGAGCCGCTGCTGGGCCTGTTGGTACAGGGCGGTGCGCTGGGTGCGGTCGGTGACCTGCTTGGCCTGCTTGACCAGGCTGTCGTACTGCGGATCGCACCACAGCGAATAGTTGTTGCTGCCAATGGCATCGCAGTTGTAAAGGGTACCCAGCCAGTTGTCCGGGTCACCGTTGTCACCGGTCCAGCCGATCAGGGCGATATCGTGCTCGCCGCTTTTCATGCGCTTGAGGTACTCGCCCCATTCGTAGCTGACGATGCGCACCTTGAAGCCGAGCTTGCTCCAGTCGGCCTGGAGCATTTCCGCCATCAGCTTGGCGTTGGGGTTGTACGGGCGCTGCACCGGCATGGCCCACAGGGTGATTTCGCTGCCGGGCTTCACGCCGGCCTGCTGCAGCAGCTGCCGGGCTTTGTCCGGGTCGTACGGCGCATCCTTGATGCTGCTGTCATAGGACCACTGGGTCGGGGGCATGGCGTTGACGGCCAGTTGGCCGGAATCCTGGTACACCGCCTGGAGGATCGCCTGTTTGTTCACCGCCATGTCCATCGCCTGGCGCACTTCCAGGCGGTCGAACGGCGGGTGTTGGGTGTTGTAGGCGATATAGCCGAGGTTGAAGCCCGGTTGCTGCAGTACCTGCAGCTTGCTGTCGGCCTTCAGCGCCGGCAGGTCGGCCGGGCGCGGGTGCAGGGTGACCTGGCATTCGTTGCGGCGCAGCTTCTGGATGCGCACCGAAGGGTCGGTGTTGATCGAAAACACCAGGTTGTCGATCTTCACCTCATCGGGCGCCCAGTAGGCCCGGTTGCCCTTGTAGCGAATCTGCGAGTCCTTCTGGTAGCGCTGGAACGCGAACGGCCCGGTGCCGATCGGTTGCTGGTTGATGTCGCTGGCGCGCCCGCCGGCCAGCAACTGCTCGGCGTATTCGGCGGAGAGAATCGAGGCAAAGCTCATGGCCAGGTTCTGGATGAAGGCAGCATCGACCTTGTTCAAGGTGAAGACCACGCTCATGGGGCCGGTCTTCTCGACGCGGGCGATGTTCTTGTCCAGGCCCATGCTGACGAAATAGGGAAACTCGGTGGGGTAGGCCTGGCGGAACGGGTGGCCCTTGTCGAGCATGCGGTTGAAGGTGAACAGCACGTCGTCGGCGTTGAAGTCGCGGCTGGGCGTAAAGGCCTTGTTGCTGTGGAATTTCACCCCCTCGCGCAGGTGGAAGGTGTAACGCAGGCCATCGTCGGACACCTCCCAGCGCGTCGCCAGGGCGGGTTGCACGGCGGTACCTCCGCGCTCGAACTCGACCAGGCGGTTGTAAATGGGTTCGGCGGCGTCGTTGTCGGTGGCGCTGGTGTATTGCGCGGTGTCGAAGCCGGCGGGGCTGCCTTCGGAGCAGAACACCAGGTTGTTGGCCAGCGCGGCCGGGGCCTGGCTGATCAGGCCCAGGGCAAGCAGGGCGGAAAGACGAGTGACAGGGCGCATGGCAAGTCCTTTTACGTCTGTTGGCGCCGCCTCTCGGTACGAATGGCGGCAACAGTTCGCCGACCCCGCCACGGGTAGCGGCGGGACGACATGAAGGGGTGGTGGATCGGCGGGGCACCCGCCGCTCAGCGGGTGCCGTGGCTAGCCTATTCGTCCACGCTGACGCCGTAGAAGGAGTTCAGGCCGAACGGGCTGATCTTGAAGTCCTTCACCTTGGCGCTCATGGGCTGGTACACGGTGGAGTGGGCGATCGGGGTGATCGGCACCTGCTCCTTGAGGATGTGCTGTGCCTGCTTGTACAGCTCGGTGCGCTTGGCCTGGTCGGGAGTGGCCTTGGCCTGCTTGATCAGGTCATCGTAGGGCTTGTAGCACCACTTGGAGAAGTTGTTGCCGTTCATGGCATCGCAGCCGTACAGGGTGCCCAGCCAGTTGTCCGGGTCACCGTTGTCGCCGCTCCAGCCGATCAGCATGGCGCCCTGTTCGCCACCCTTGGAGCGTTTGATGTATTCACCCCATTCATAGCTGACGATCTTCGCCTTGATACCCACCTTGGCCCAGTCCGATTGCAGCATTTCAGCCATCAGCTTGGCATTGGGGTTGTACGGGCGCTGTACCGGCATGGCCCACAGGGAGATCTCGGTACCTTCCTTGATGCCGGCTTCCTTGAGCAGCTGCCTGGCCTTTTCCGGGTCGTACGGGGCGTCCTTGATGCTGTCGTCATAGGACCACTGGGTTGGCGGCATGCCGTTGACTGCCAGCTGGCCGGCGCCCTGGTACACCGACTCGATGATCTTCTTCTTGTCCACGGCCATGTCCAGCGCCTGACGGACTTTCAGTTGGGCCAGCGGGTTGGCTTCGTTGCTGCCTTTGACCTTGTCCATCACGTTATAGGCGATATAGCCGAGGTTGAAACCGGCCTGGTCCGGCATCTGCAGCTTGGGGTCCTGCTTCAGCGGCTGGATGTCGGCCGGGCGCGGGAACAGGGTGACCTGGCATTCGTTCTTCTTCAGCTTCTGCATGCGCACCGAGGCGTCGGTAGTAATGGCGAAGATCAGGTTGTCGATCTTCACGTCGTCAGGTTGCCAGTAGTCCTTGTTGCCCTTGAAGCGGATCTGCGCGTCCTTCTGGTACTTGCTGAACACGAACGGGCCGGTGCCGATTGGTTTCTGGTTGATATCGGCAGCCTTGCCGTCCTTGAGCAACTGGTCGGCGTATTCGGCGGACTGGATCGAGGCGAAGCTCATGGCCAGGTTCTGGATGAAGGCGGCGTCGACCTCGTTGAGGGTGAACCTCACCGTGTGTTCGTCGAGCTTCTCCACTTTGGCGATGTTCTTGTCCATGCCCATGTCGGTGAAGTACGGGAACTCGGTGGGGTAGGCCTTGCGGAACGGGTGGTCCTTGTCGAGCATGCGGTTGAAGGTGAACAGCACGTCGTCGGCGTTGAATGCGCGGGTGGGCTTGAAGTAGTCGGTGCTGTGGAACTTGACCCCGTCGCGCAGGTGGAAGGTATAGGTCTTGCCGTCGTCGGACACTTCCCACTTGGTCGCCAGGCCCGGGATCACGGCGGTGCCGCCGCGTTCGAACTGGGTCAGGCGGTTGAACACGGTCTCGGCAGAGGCGTCGAAGTCGGTCCCTGTGGTGTATTGCCCCGGGTCGAAGCCGGCCGGGCTGCCTTCGGAGCAGAACACCAGGTTGGACGCGGCGAGGGCCGACGGTGCGCCGGAGAGCAAGCCTGCGCCTAGCAGGAACGGAATGACTGCGTGTTTGAGCATGGTGGCCTCATTGTTGTCATTTTTCGATTTGAGGTGGCCTCGTGAGCCGACCTGCGGATACTTATGCAGGGGGTATACCCAATGCAATATGGCAGGGGTTCATTGGCGCCAGAAAAGTGGAACGGCCGTACATGGATGTCGCATTGGTATAACTTTTCACGAAGTTGAACGTTTGCGAGGGCAAAATGATGGCTTTTTGCGAGATATTTCGGGGCGGGAGAAGCTGTAGGAAGCACCTTTATGGTGCGTAGGAATATTCTGAAAAGGTTGAAATTGACGGGGTCTTCGAGGGAGCGGGCTTGCCGCTCCCTCGAACGGGTCAAGGCATTTGCACTTCGATCAGGCCATCGGCATTCATGCTGACTTCACTGGTACCGGCTTCGATATCCGGCGCCGGTGCCGCCTCATCAGCACCCATTGCCTTCATCGCCATTGGCGCACTGCGCAGGTATGGACGCGGGTAACCGCTGCTGTTGAGGTTCAGGCTGACCACCTTGTAGCCTTTGCCGCCCAGCGCCTCGGTCGCCAGTTGTGCACGTGCCTTGAAGGCATCCACTGCATCCTTGAGCAGTGCATCCTCGCTGGCCTTGCGCGTGGCCGGGGCGATGGAGAAGTCCATGCCGCCCATCTTCAACGCTTGCAGCAGGTCGGCAGTCAGTTGCGACAAGGCCGGGAAGTTGGCGCTTTCCAGGCGCAGCTCGGCACGCTCGCGCCAGCCGGTGATCTTCTGGCCCTTGCTGTCATACACCGGGTAGCTGTTGCGGCTGCCCTGGCTGATCTTCACGTCCTTGACCTGACGCGACTGCTGCACCGCCTTGTTCATGGTCTCGGTGATTTGCTGGGCCAGCTTGCCGGGGTCGCTGTTCTGCGCTTCGCTGTACAAGGTCACGACCATCAGGTCGCGCGCCACTTCCTTGCTGACTTCGGCACGCAGCGATACCTGGTTGTAGCGCGGTTCATCGGCAGCCAATGCCGGCAGGCTGGCGAGCAGGCCGCAGGACAGGATCAGCGCGGCGCCGCGACGAGGGTTTTGCATGGGATACTCCTTGGCAATAAAAGGCGTGGGCTCTGGCCATCCATTCCACGCATGGGCCTTCAGACCGGCAACAGTGTAGTGGGTTCAAAAGTGCCATCATGGACTTGTGACAAAGTGTGGCGCGTTGCCGCATCGCTGCAGCGAGGTGCCAGGCTTCGGTATACTCCAGCCGATTTTTCTGGAGCACTCATCGGGAGAGCTCATGCTCGCCGCCGTACAACCGCTGTCCGCTACTCGCCAGAACCTCTGGCGCCTGACCGTCATTCGGGTCCTGGTCCTGGCTGCCCAGGCCGGCTCCGTGGGTGTCGCCTACTGGACCGAACTGCTGCCGCTGCCCTGGCTGTCGCTGGCCGGCACCTTGGCCCTGTCCTCGCTGCTGTGTGCGTTCACGGCCCTGCGCCTGCGCCTGTCACTGCCGGTCACCGAGCTGGAGTATGCCCTGCAGCTGGCCTGTGACCTGCTGATCCACAGTGCCTTGTTGTACTACTCCGGTGGTTCGACCAACCCGTTCGTCTCGTATTACCTGGTGCCGCTGGCGATCGCTGCGGTGACCTTGCCGTGGCTGTATTCGCTGATTCTTTCCGGCATTGCGCTGACCGCCTACAGCCTGCTGCTGGTGCAGTTCTACCCGCTTGAAGGCTTGCCGATGGCGCGGGACAAGATGCAGGTCTATGGCATGTGGCTGAGCATCGCCCTGGCCGCCGCAGTGATCACCTTCTTTGCCGCACGCATGGCCGAAGAGTTGCGCCGGCAGGAGCAGCTGCGCTCCGAGCGGCGCGAGGAAAGCCTGCGCGATGAACAGCTGCTGGCCGTGGCCACCCAGGCCGCCGGCGCGGCCCATGAGCTGGGCACGCCGCTGGCGACCATGAGCGTGTTGCTCAACGAAATGCGCCAGGACCACGCCGACCCGCTGCTGCAGGAAGACCTGCAGATCCTCCAGGACCAGGTGAAGCTGTGCAAGGAAACCCTGCAACAGCTGGTGCGTGCCGCCGAGGCCAATCGGCGCCTGGCGGTGGTGGAGCAGGACGTGACTGCCTGGCTCGACGAAGCGCTCAACCGCTGGCACCTGATGCGTCCGGAGGCCAGCTACCGCTTCCAGCGCCTGCGCGACGGCCAGGTACCGCGCCTGACCCCGCCACCCGACCTGACCCAGGCGCTGCTGAACCTGCTGAACAATGCCGCAGATGCCTGCCCCGATGATCTCGAAGTGCGCCTGGACTGGGACGCCCACGACATCGTCATCAGCATCCGCGACCATGGCCCTGGCGTGCCGCCGGCCATTGCCGAAGCCATCGGCAAACCCTTCATTACCACCAAGGGCAAAGGCTTCGGCCTTGGCCTGTTCTTGAGCAAGGCCAGCGTGACCCGTGCGGGCGGTTCGGTGAAACTCTATAGTCATGAACAGGGTGGCACCCTGACCGAACTGCGCCTGCCCCATGGCAAGCGAGGAGATGAATGATGAGCGAAGAAAACCAGGTCGAAAGCGAAGAGCTTCCGCACCTGCTGCTGGTGGACGACGATGCCACCTTCACCCGGGTCATGGCCCGTGCCATGAGCCGCCGTGGGTTCCGCGTGAGCACCGCCAGTTCGGCCGAGGAGGGCTTGCTGCTGGCCCAGCAGGACTTGCCGGACTACGCCACGCTGGACCTCAAGATGGACGGCGACTCCGGCCTGGTGCTGCTGCCCAAGCTGCTGGAACTGGACCCGGAAATGCGCGTGGTGATCCTGACCGGCTACTCGAGCATTGCCACTGCCGTGGAAGCGGTCAAGCGTGGCGCCTGCAACTACCTGTGCAAACCGGCCGACGCCGATGATGTGTTGGCGGCGCTACTGTCGGAACACACCGACCTGGATACCCTGGTGCCGGAAAACCCGATGTCGGTCGACCGCCTGCAGTGGGAGCACATCCAGCGTGTGCTGAACGAGCACGAAGGCAATATCTCGGCCACCGCGCGGGCGCTGGGCATGCACCGCCGGACCTTGCAGCGCAAGCTGCAGAAGCGCCCGGTCCGGCGCTGATTGGCTTTGCCAGTAGCGCCCCTGAGCGCCGGCAAGCCAGCTGCCACAGGTACGGCACAGGTTTCGCAACTTGTGGGTACCCAGTGAGGGCTGGCTTGCCGGTGACAGGGCCGCTCCTGACATAAACTTCTTTACAAGCCCCCCTGATCTCCGCATTTCCTGACGCGTTGGCGTATCATTAGCCGCCTAACGGCAACTCCTCCAGGATCGCTTGCGCATGCTCGCCCTTCTTATCCAGACGCTGAACATCACGGCACCGGTCTTCGCCATGCTGTTCATGGGTGTGCTGCTCAAACGCATCCGCCTGATCGATGACAACTTCAACCGCGTCGCTTCGCAGCTGGTGTTCAACGTGTGCATGCCGGCGCTGTTGTTCCTCGGCATCTACCACGCTGACCTGGGCGCTGCGGTCAAACCCGGGGTTCTGCTGTATTTCATCGCTGCCACTCTGGTCGGTTTCGCCATCGCCTGGGGCCTGGCCATCTGGCGCTGCCCCGAGTCGGACCGGGGCATCTACACCCAGGGCGCCTTCCGTGGCAACAACGGTGTGATCGGCCTGGCCCTGGCCGCCAGCCTGTACGGCGACTACGGTATTTCCCTGGGGGCGGTGCTCGCCGGCCTGGTGATCCTGCTGTACAACTCGCTGTCGGCGGTGGTGCTGGCGGTGTACAGCCCGGACCTGAAGTCCGACCCTTGGAGCATCTGCAAGAGCATCTTCAGCAACCCATTGATCATCAGCGTACTGGTGGCCACGCCGATGGCCTACGGCCAGGTGCCGCTGCCCAACTGGCTGCTTACTTCGGGCGACTATCTGGCGCAGATGACCTTGCCGCTGGCGCTGATCTGCATCGGTGGCACCCTGTCGCTGGCGGCGCTGCGCGACAGCGGCAGGCTGGCCATCGACGCCAGCCTGGTGAAAATGGTCTGGCTGCCGCTGGTCGGCACCTTGGGCGCCTGGCTCTGCGGCTTCCGTGGTGCCGAACTGGGCATCCTGTTCCTGTACATCGGGAGCCCGACCGCAGCAGCCAGCTACGTCATGGCGCGGGCAGCCAACGGCAACCATGAGCTCGCCGCATCGATCATCGTCGTTACCACGCTGATGGCGGCGATCACCACCAACATTGGCATTTTCATCTTGCAGTGGGGCGGATGGATCTAGATCCTTCACTGCAAATAACACAACAACACTGCCTCACTGAGCTAAAGGACACTTCATGCAAGACCAGAGCACGCCCGAGCGCTTGCAGCGCGGGCTGAAGAATCGCCATATCCAGCTGATTGCGCTGGGCGGGGCTATCGGCACCGGGTTGTTCCTGGGCATCGCCCAAACCATCCAGCTGGCCGGTCCCTCCGTGCTGCTGGGCTATGCCATTGCCGGCCTGATGGCCTTCCTGATCATGCGCCAGCTGGGCGAAATGGTGGTGGAAGAGCCGGTGGCCGGCAGCTTCAGCCACTTCGCGCACCAGTACTGGAGCGAGTTCGCCGGTTTCGTCTCGGGCTGGAACTACTGGGTGGTGTACGTGCTGGTCGGCATGGCCGAGCTCACTGCGGTGGGCATCTATGTGCAGTATTGGTGGCCGGGCTTCCCCACCTGGGCGACGGCAGCGATCTTCTTCGTGGTGATCAACCTGATCAACCTGACCCAGGTGAAGGTCTACGGCGAGATGGAGTTCTGGTTCGCCCTGGTCAAGGTGGTGGCCATCGTCAGCATGATCGGTTTCGGCGCCTGGTTGCTGACCAGCGGCCATGGCGGCCCGGATGCCAGCGTGGCCAACCTGTGGCAGTACGGCGGCTTCTTCCCCAATGGCGTCACTGGCCTGGTGATGGCGCTGGCGGTGATCATGTTCTCGTTCGGTGGCCTGGAACTGGTGGGCATCACCGCTGCCGAGGCCGACAATCCGCGCCAGAGCATCCCCAAGGCCACCAACCAGGTGGTGTACCGTATCCTTATCTTCTACATCGGCGCCCTGGCGGTGCTGCTGTCGCTGTACCCGTGGCAGAAGGTGGTGCAGGGCGGTAGCCCGTTCGTGATGATCTTCCACGAACTGGACAGTGACCTGGTGGCGACCATCCTCAATATCGTGGTGCTGACGGCCGCGCTGTCGGTGTACAACAGCTGTGTATACGCCAACAGCCGCATGCTGTTCGGCCTGGCCAGCCAGGGCGACGCGCCACGGCAGTTGCTGCAGGTCAGCCGCAGCGGCGTGCCGCTGACCGCGCTGGGCGTGTCGGCGCTGGCGACCGGGCTGTGTGTGCTGATCAACTACCTGATGCCGGGCGAAGCCTTCGGCCTGCTGATGGCGCTGGCGGTATCGGCGCTGGTGATCAACTGGGCGAGCATCAGCATTACTCACCTGAAGTTCCGCAAGGCCAAGCTGGCGGCCGGGATCACCCCGTTCTACAAGAGCTGGGGGCACCCGTTGACCAACTACCTGTGCCTGGCGTTCATTGTGCTGATCCTGGTGGTGATGTACCTGACCCCGCCGATTCGCATTTCGGTGATGCTGATCCCGGCGTGGATCGCCGCGCTGTGGGTGGCTTTCAAGCTGAAGAAGGCTCGCCAGGCCAAATAGGCAAGGCAGGCCTGGCCTCTTCGCGGGCATGCCGCTCCCACAGGGACCCCACAGGCTCCGAAACCTGTGCAATACCTTTGGGAGCGGGCTTGCCCGCGAAGAGGCGGGGCCTGAAAAAGGCTGAATCAGCCTTGATAGCTGTCGATCACTTCCTGCGCGGCCCGGAACGCATCGATGGCTGCCGGTACCCCCGCATACACTGCGCAATGCAGCAGCGCTTCGCGAATCTCCTCCACGGTACAACCGTTGTTCAACGCCCCGCGTACGTGCCCCTTGAGTTCCTGCGGGCATTTGAGTGCCGTGAGCGTGGCCAGGGTGATCAGGCTGCGAGTCTTCAACGGCAAGCCGTCGCGCGCCCACACGCTGCCCCACGCGTGTTCGTTGACGAACTCCTGCAGCGGCCGGGTAAAGTCAGTGGCATTGCCCAGGGCGCGGTCGACGAACGCATCGCCCATTACCTGGCGGCGAATCTGCTCGCCGATCTTGTCGCTATCAGCCATGTTGTTTTCCTTAGTGTTGGCGGCGCCAGGCACGCACGGTGGTGTACAGCAATACCACGGCGAGCACCGGCAGTACGTAGAACATCAGCCGCTCCAGGCGGCCGGCCAGCGGCAGGCCCATGGTAAACGCCGCCACATGCAGGCCATAGGCCAGGTACAGGCAGAGGAATACCAGGCCCTCGGCGCGGGTGATGCGGTAACCGGAATAGAACACCGGCAGGCTCAGCGCGGCAACGCCGAGCATCACCGGCAGGTCGAAGGCCAGGGCGTTGGGTGAAATCGACAGCGGTTCGGGAGTAACCAGTGCGGTAAGGCCCAGTACGGCCAGCAGGTTGAACAGGTTGCTGCCGATCACCGTACCCACGGCGATTTCCCGTTCCCCGCGCAGGGCGGCGATCAGCGCGGCGGCCAGTTCCGGCAACGAGGTGCAGATGGCGACCACGGTCAGGCCGATGATGCGCTCGGACAGGCCGAGGTCGGTGGCCACTTCCACGGCGGCTTCCAGCAGCAGGTGGCCGGCCAGGCTCAGCAGGCCCAGGCCTGCCAGCACCTGCAGCAGCGTGCCTGACCAGAAGCGCCCGGCGCTGGCGACCATGGTGGCCGGGGCAGGGTAGGTGCGCGCGTAGTGGCGGGACTGATGCCAAAGCGTCGCCAGGTAGCCGGCCAGGCCCACCAGCAACAATGCCCCTTCGGTCCGGCCCAGGTGGCCGTTGGCGGACAGCCCGTAGACCAGCCCGCTGGCTGCGATCATCAGTGGAATGTCCAGGCGTACCAGCTGCCGCGACACCCGCAGCGGAATGATCAGCGCAGCCAGGCCGAGAATGACCAGCACGTTGAAGATGTTGCTGCCGATCACGCTGCCCACGGCCACATCCGGCGCCCCCTGGTAGGCGGCCTGCAGGCTCACCGTCAGTTGCGGCGCGGTACTGCCGAAGGCGACCAGGCTCAGGCCGATGATCAGTGGGCGTACGTGCAGGCGCTGGGCCAGGCGCAAGGCTGCGCGTACCAGCAGTTCGGCGCCAGCCACCAGCAACAGCAGGGCAATGCCCAGTTGCAGAAGGCTGAAGGTAGCAAGGGTGGCCAAGTCGAAAATGGTCGGACTCCTGTCGCGTCAGTCGCTAAGCCCTTGTACTCGCACCCGCGCGGTTCCGCTACGGATCATGCCGATTTTTTCCGCCGCAGCACGTGACAGGTCGATGAGGCGGCCACGGGTATGCGGCCCACGGTCGTTGATACGCACTACCACGCTGCGCTGGTTGGCGGTGTTGGTAACCAGCACGCGAGTGCCGAAGGGCAGGCTGCGGTGGGCGGCAGTGAGGCCGTTCTGGTTGAACGGTTCGCCGCTGGCGGTGCGTTTGCCGTGGTGGCGCGAGCCGTAGTAGGAGGCGGTGCCCGTCTGGTCGTAGCCGCGCGGGTCAATGTCATGGCTGGCGCAGCCGGCCAGCAGGGAGAAGAGGGCGAGGGTGCTCAGGGATCGCTTTAGCAATTCGAATGCTCCGGTGCGGCCATTCGCGGCTAAAGCCGCTCCCACAGGTACGGCGCTGCACTGGCGAGCGGCGCTGTACCTGTGGGAGCGGCTTTAGCCGCGAACGAGGGCAAAGCCCTCGCAGGACTACAGAGGTAAAACAATCACCCTTCGAGCTTGGCCTTGAGCAATTGGTTCACCTGCCCGGGGTTGGCCTTGCCTTTGGAAGCTTTCATCGCCTGGCCGACGAAGAAGCCGAACATCTTGCCACGCTTGGCCTCGTCGGCGGCGCGGTACTGTTCGACCTGCTCGGCGTTGGCCGCCAGCACTTCGTCGAGCATCTTGTCGATCGCACCGGTATCGGTGACCTGCTTAAGGCCTTTGCTGTCGATGATGCTGTCAGCATCTCCTTCACCGGCGGCCATGGCCTCGAACACGGTCTTGGCGATCTTGCCGCTGATGGTATTGTCGCGGATACGCAACAGCATGCCACCCAGTTGCGCGGCGCTGACCGGTGCCTGGTCGATCTCGATGCCCAGCTTGTTCAGCAGGCTGCCCAGCTCGACCATGACCCAGTTTGCAGCCAACTTGGCGTCGCCACCAATCTTCACCACTTCTTCGAAGTAGTCTGCCTGTTCGCGGCTGGATGCCAGCACATTGGCGTCGTAGGCCGACAGGCCGTACTGCTTCTGGAAGCGCTCGACCTTTTGCGTCGGCAGCTCTGGCAGGCCGGCGCGGACAGTTTCCAGGAAGCTGTCCTCGATCACCACCGGTAGCAGGTCCGGGTCGGGGAAGTAACGGTAGTCGTTGGCTTCCTCCTTGCTGCGCATGGAGCGTGTCTCGTCCTTGTTCGGGTCGTACAGGCGGGTTTCCTGAACCACCTTGCCGCCGTCCTCGATCAGGTCGATCTGGCGCTGGATCTCGCTGTTGATCGCGCGCTCGATGAAGCGGAACGAGTTGACGTTCTTGATCTCGCAGCGGGTGCCGAATTCGGCCTGGCCTTTCGGCCGGATCGACACGTTGCAGTCGCAACGCAGCGAGCCTTCGGCCATGTTGCCGTCGCAGATGCCCAGGTACCGCACCAGCGCGTGGATTGCCTTGACGTAGGCCACGGCTTCCTTGGCGCTGCGCATGTCCGGCTCGGAAACGATCTCCAGCAGCGGGGTGCCGGCACGGTTGAGGTCGATGCCGGTGGAGCCGCTGAAGTCTTCGTGCAGGCTCTTGCCGGCGTCTTCTTCCAGGTGCGCACGGGTTACCCCGATGCGCTTGATGGTGCCGTCTTCCAGGGCGATGTCGAGGTGGCCCTTGCCGACGATCGGCAGGTCCATCTGGCTGATCTGGTAGCCCTTGGGCAGGTCGGGGTAGAAGTAGTTCTTGCGCGCGAACACGTTGCGCTTGCCGATTTCGGCATCGATGGCCAGGCCGAACATGCACGCCATGCGCACGGCTTCCTGGTTCAGCACCGGCAGTACGCCGGGCATGCCCAAGTCAACCAGGCTGGCCTGGGTGTTCGGTTCGGAACCGAAGGTGGTGGCGCTGCCGGAGAAGATCTTCGACTGGGTGGCGAGCTGAGTGTGGATTTCCAGCCCGATCACAACTTCCCATTGCATGTGTGAATTCCTCAGAAGCCGTTGGGGGCGCGGGTGTGCCAGTCGGTCACTTGCTGGTAGCGGTGCGCGACATTGAGCAGGCGGCCTTCCTGGAAGTACGGCGCCAGCAGTTGCACGCCGACCGGCAGGCCGTCGACGAAGCCGGCTGGCATCGACAGGCCCGGCAGGCCTGCCAGGTTGGCGGTGATGGTGTAGACGTCTTCCAGATAGGCGGCGACCGGGTCGCTGCTCTTGGCGCCGAGCTTCCAGGCCGGGTTTGGCGTGGTCGGGCCGAGGATCAGGTCGACGTCGTTGAACGCGGCCATGAAGTCGTTCTTGATCAGGCGGCGGACCTGCTGCGCCTTCACGTAATAGGCATCGTAGTAGCCAGCCGACAAAGCATAGGTACCGACCATGATGCGGCGCTGCACTTCGATGCCGAAGCCTTCGCCACGGGAACGCTTGTACAGGTCGGTCAGGTCTTTCGGGTTTTCGCAGCGGTAGCCAAAGCGCACGCCGTCGAAACGCGACAGGTTGGACGAGGCTTCAGCCGGGGCGATCACGTAGTAGGCCGGAATGGCGTGCTGCATGTTCGGCAGGCTGATTTCCCTGACCACCGCGCCGAGCTTTTCCAGCTCCTTGACGCTGGCCTGGACCAGGTCGGCGATGCGCGGGTCGAGGCCGGCACCGAAGTATTCCTTCGGCAGACCGATACGCAGGCCCTGCAGCGAGGCGTTGAGGCTGGCGCTGTAGTCCGGCACCGGCTCCTCGATGCTGGTGGAATCCTTGGCGTCGAAGCCGGCCATGCCTTGCAGCAACAGGGCGCAGTCTTCGGCGGTGCGTGCCAGCGGGCCGCCCTGGTCGAGGCTGGAGGCGTAGGCGATCATGCCCCAGCGCGATACGCGACCGTAGGTCGGCTTGAGGCCGGTGAGGTTGGTCAGCGCTGCCGGCTGGCGGATCGAACCGCCGGTGTCGGTGCCGGTGGTGGCCGGCAGCAGGCGCGCGGCCACGGCTGCGGCCGAACCGCCCGACGAGCCGCCGGGGACGTGCTCGAGGTTCCACGGGTTCTTCACCGCGCCGTAGTGGCTGGACTCGTTGGCCGAGCCCATGGCGAACTCGTCCATGTTGGTCTTGCCCAGGGTGACCATGCCGGCTTCGGCCAGCTTGGCGACCACGGTGGCGTCATACGGCGCCTTGAAGTTGTCGAGCATCTTCGAGCCGCAGCTGGTGCGTACGCCGTTGGTGCAGAACAGGTCCTTGTGGGCGATCGGGGCACCCAGCAGCGCACCGCTTTCGCCGGCGGCGCGACGGGCGTCGGCAGCACGCGCCTGGCCCAGGGCCAGGTCTTCGGTGACGCTGATGAAGCTGTTGATCTGCGGGTCGAGCTGCTTGATGCGCGCCAGCAGGGCGCCGGTCAGCTCTTCGGAGGAAAACGACTTGTCGGCGAGTCCGCGGGCGATCTCGGCCAGGGTCAGTTGATGCATGGCAGGCTCTATCCCTTACTCGATGACTTTGGGTACCAGGTACAGACCGCTTTCGGTCGATGGCGCGATGGCCTGGTAGGCGTCGCGCTGGTTGCTCTCGGTGACCTGGTCGGGGCGCAGGCGCTGACTGGCCTCCAGGGGGTGGGCGAGGGGCTCGATACCTGTGGTATCGACCGCTTGCATCTGGTCGACCAGCCCGAGAATGCTGTTGAGGGCGTCGGTAATTCGTGGCAGTTCGCCATCATTCAGCCCCAGACGGGCCAGATGGGCGATCTTTTCCACGTCGCAGCGTTCAAGCGCCATGGGGATCTCCAGGGGAAACAAAGAACGGAATTTGGGTCCGCAGTGAGGAACATGTCAGCTTTCTGGCGGTCTATCGGCCGCGATCATCTGCTGGCTTGCTCGGAAAAACAGCCAATTTAACATATTGGCTCCTTGCCCAAAATCCCTGCCATTGTTAGAGTTTGCCGCACTTTTTTACCCACGCTTTCCCCAGGGTCACTTTCCCATGTTCAAGAAACTGCGTGGCATGTTTTCCAGCGATCTGTCCATCGACCTGGGTACTGCCAACACCCTTATTTACGTGCGTGAGCGCGGTATCGTCCTGAATGAGCCCTCGGTTGTTGCCATCCGTACCCATGGCAACCAGAAAAGCGTCGTCGCCGTCGGTACCGAAGCCAAGCGCATGCTGGGCCGTACGCCTGGCAACATCGCTGCCATTCGTCCGATGAAGGACGGCGTCATCGCCGACTTCAGCGTTTGCGAAAAAATGTTGCAGTATTTCATCAACAAGGTTCACGAGAACAGCTTCCTGCAGCCGAGCCCGCGCGTGCTGATCTGCGTGCCGTGCAAGTCGACCCAGGTGGAGCGCCGCGCCATTCGCGAGTCGGCCCTGGGTGCCGGTGCCCGTGAAGTGTTCCTGATCGAAGAGCCGATGGCCGCCGCCATCGGTGCCGGGCTGCCGGTTGAAGAGGCCCGCGGTTCGATGGTCGTCGACATCGGTGGCGGCACCACCGAAATCGCCCTGATCTCGCTGAACGGCGTGGTCTATGCCGAGTCCGTCCGCGTTGGCGGCGACCGCTTCGACGAAGCCATCGTCACCTACGTGCGCCGCAACTACGGCAGCCTGATCGGCGAATCCACCGCCGAGCGCATCAAGCAGGAAATCGGTACCGCCTACCCGGGCGGCGAAGTGCGCGAAGTCGATGTCCGTGGCCGCAACCTGGCCGAAGGCGTCCCGCGTGCCTTCACCCTGAATTCCAACGAAGTGCTCGAAGCACTGCAGGAATCCCTGGCGACCATCGTCCAGGCAGTCAAGAGCGCCCTGGAGCAATCGCCGCCGGAGTTGGCCTCGGATATCGCCGAGCGGGGCCTGGTGCTGACCGGTGGCGGCGCGCTGCTGCGTGACCTGGACAAACTGCTGGCCCAGGAAACCGGCCTGCCGGTCATCGTCGCCGAGGACCCGCTGACCTGCGTTGCCCGTGGCGGCGGTCGCGCCCTGGAAATGATGGACAAGCACGCGATGGACCTGC
Source organism: Pseudomonas sp. BCRC 81390 (assembly GCF_030341915.1). Lineage (NCBI taxonomy): Bacteria > Pseudomonadati > Pseudomonadota > Gammaproteobacteria > Pseudomonadales > Pseudomonadaceae > Pseudomonas > Pseudomonas sp. BCRC 81390. Next base: position 846,812 of record NZ_JATAAG010000066.1, read on the forward strand.
TCTCCAGCGAGTGATTCCGCTCGCTGTTCATGAGCGCCCGGTTTACAGGTAGCACGCACAGTGCTACCTGTATGTGCTGGGCTGGCGCCCTTGTCGGGCGCCGTATCCATCAACCCGCAACCAGGCTGGTGCGTTGTCCCATGTCCAATGACCTCCTGAGTCGTCCACGAGGAACGGCCCATTAAACCGCTTTTCTCCAAGGGCCCTTCGCTGGGCGTTCGCCTGCTCGTTCTGGTGGTGCTGTCGGTCGCGTTGATGGTGGTCGACGCGCGCTTCGACGTGCTCAAGCCGGTGCGCAGCCAGATGGGCCTGGTGCTCATGGAATCGTACTGGATCACCGACCTGCCGCAGCGTGCCTGGCAAGGTGTGGCCGGCCAGTTCGGCAGCCGCACCGAACTGATCGCGGAAAACGAAAAGCTCAAGACCGAAGCCCTGCTGCTGCAAGGGCGCCTGCAGAAACTGGCGGCCCTGACCGAGCAGAACGTGCGCCTGCGCGAGCTGCTCAACTCGTCGGCGCTGGTCAACGAAAAGGTCGAAGTGGCCGAGCTGATCGGGGTCGACCCCAACCCCTTCACCCACCGCATCCTGATCAACAAGGGCGAGCGTGATGGCGTGTTCCTTGGCCAGCCGGTGCTCGATGCTCGCGGCCTGATGGGCCAGGTGGTCGAGTTGATGCCCTATACCTCGCGGGTGCTGTTGCTGACCGATACCACCCACAGTATCCCGGTGCAGGTCAACCGCAACGGCCTGCGCGCGATCGCCAGTGGTACCGGTAACCCGGAGCGCCTGGAACTGCGCCACGTGGCCGATACCGCCGACATCAAGGAAGGCGACCTGCTGGTCAGTTCCGGCATGGGCCAACGGTTCCCCGCCGGCTATCCGGTCGCCACGGTCAACGAAGTGATCCACGATTCTGGCCAGCCGTTCGCCATCGTGCGTGCCATCCCGACTGCCGCGCTCAACCGCAGCCGCTACATGCTGCTGGTGTTCAGTGACCGGCGCAGCCCGGAGCAGCGTGCCACCGATGCTGCCATCGCCCAGGAAGAAGCTGACCGCAAGGGCGCCTCGGCACCTGGCCAGCCGGCACCGGCAAACGGGCAAGGGGTACCAGCCGCTGGCACACCGGCGACATCAGCGGCCCCGGCAACTCCGACAGCGCCGCCAGCCGCCCCGGCAGCCGCACCCGTCACACCGGCTGCCGCACCAGCTCACACTCGGAGGCAATGATGGCTGTATCGCGCCGCAACCACGGCTGGGTCATCTGGCTGACATTTGCCCTTGGCCTGCTGCTCAGCGTCTCGCCCATGCCTCAGTTCATGGAAGTGTTCCGGCCCATGTGGCTGGCCTTGCTGGTGTCGTTCTGGACCCTCGCCGTACCGGGCAAGGTCGGCATGACCACGGCGTTCTTACTGGGCCTGGCCGAGGACGTGCTGTATGGCACCCTGCTCGGGCAGAATGCGCTGATCCTCACCCTCATCACCTTCCTGGTGCTGTCTTTGCAACAGCGCCTGCGCATGTTCCCCATGTGGCAACAGAGCCTGGTGATCCTGGTGATCTTCGGCATCGCCCAGCTGATCCAGCTGTGGCTCAGCGCGTTGACCGGCAATCGCCTGCCCACCCTGGCGCTGGTCTGGTCGGCGGTGATCAGTGCCTTGCTCTGGCCATGGATCAGCTTTGCCCTTCGCGACCTGCGCCGACGCTTGCATATCAACTGACGGCGCCGCCGCAACCGACAGGGAGTTGTCTGCATGATCCCGCTATTCCTGGCTTCCGGCTCGCCCCGTCGTCGCGAACTGCTGACCCAGATCGGCGTGCCGTTCAGCGTCGTCAGTGCCCCTATCGATGAAACCCCGCTTGCCGGCGAAAGCGCCCCGGCCTATGTCGAGCGCCTGGCGCGGGCCAAAGCTACGGCCGGCCTGGCCAGCATCGCGGGCCCGGCGGTGGTGCTCGGGGCAGATACCGCCGTAGTGCTCGATGGCCGCATCCTCGGCAAGCCAGAAAGCCGCGAAGAGGCATTGGCCATGCTGGCCAGCCTGTCGGGCCGCGAGCATCAGGTGCTGACCGCTGTCGCCCTAGGCGATTGCCAGCGCATGCACAGCCTGTACGTGGCCAGCACGGTGCGTTTCCGCGCGATCAGCGCCGATGAAGCGCAACGCTACTGGGCCAGCGGCGAACCGGTGGACAAGGCCGGCGGCTATGCCATCCAGGGCCTGGGCGCGGTATTCGTCACCGGCCTTTCCGGCAGCTATTCGGCGGTGGTCGGCTTGCCCCTCAGTGAAACGGCCGACCTGCTCGGCCAATTCGGCATCGCCTGCTGGCAATCCATCGCGCATTCGCCAGAGGTAACAAACCCGCGGTAGCCAGCACTGCATACGCCGTCCATCATTACCAAAGACCTTTGACGAGAGCCTGCCATGAGTGAAGAGATCCTGATCAACATCACCCCGATGGAGTCACGCGTGGCGGTGGTGGAAAACGGGGTGCTGCAGGAAGTACACGTCGAGCGTACCCAGCGCCGGGGCATCGTCGGCAATATCTACAAAGGCAAGGTGGTGCGCGTACTGCCAGGCATGCAGGCGGCGTTCGTCGACATTGGCCTGGAGCGTGCGGCGTTCATCCACGCCTCGGAAATCTCCCAGCGCGAAGGTTCGGCGGTGGAGAACATCACCGCCCTGGTGCACGAAGGCCAGGCCCTCGTGGTACAGGTGACCAAGGACCCGATCGGTACCAAGGGCGCACGGCTTACCACCCAGCTGTCGATCCCGTCGCGCTACCTGGTATACATGCCGCGCAGCAGCCATGTCGGCATTTCCCTGAAGATCGAAGACGAAACCGAGCGCGAGCGCCTCAAGCAGGTGGTCAGCGACTGCATGGACAGCGAGAACATCAAGGACGCCGGTGGCTTCATCCTGCGCACCGCTGCCGAAGGTGCGCGCGCTGAAGAAATCCTGCAGGACATCCGCTACCTGCGCCGCCTGTGGGAGCAGATCGGCACGCAGATCAAGACCTGCGGCGCGCCCACGGTCATCTACGAAGACCTGGGCCTGGCCCTGCGTACCCTGCGCGACCTGGTCAACCCGAAGATCGAGAAGATCCGCATCGACTCGCGGGAAACGTTCCAGAAGACCACGCAGTTCGTTGGCGAGCTGATGCCGGAGATCGCCGATCGCCTCGAACACTACCCGGGTGAACGCCCGATCTTCGACCTGTACGGCGTCGAGGACGAAATCCAGCGCGCCCTGGAACGCAAGGTGCCACTCAAGTCGGGTGGCTACCTGGTGGTCGATCCGGCCGAAGCGATGACGACCATTGACGTCAACACCGGTGCCTTCGTTGGCCATCGCAACCTTGAGGAGACCATCTTCAAGACCAACCTCGAGGCCGCTACCGCCATCGCCCGCCAGCTGCGCCTGCGCAACATCGGCGGCATCATCATCATCGACTTCATCGACATGGAAGACGAGGAGCATCAGCGCCAGGTGCTGCGCACCCTGGAAAAACAGCTGGAGCGTGATCACGCCAAGACCAACATCATCGGCATCACCGAGCTGGGGCTGGTGCAGATGACACGCAAGCGCACCCGCGAAAGCCTCGAGCAGGTGCTGTGCGAGCCCTGCCTGGCTTGCCAGGGCCGCGGCAAGCTGAAAACCCCGGAAACCATCTGCTACGAGATATTCCGCGAGATCCTGCGCGAGGCCCGGGCCTACCAGGCCGAAGGCTACCGCGTGCTGGCCAACCAGAAGGTGGTCGACCGGCTGCTGGATGAAGAGTCCGGCAACGTGGCCGAGCTGGAGGCCTTCATCGGCCGAACCATTCGCTTCCAGGTCGAGTCGATGTATTCGCAGGAACAATACGATGTGGTGCTGCTCTGAGTCCTTCTGAAATGCGCCGCGGGTGGGCCTGCGTGGCCCAACCGGTACTACCGGCAATCATCGCCAAACGACCTGGAGGGCCCTGGCCATGGGACGTCTGAACCGCGTTCTGGTCGCCCTGACCCGCTGGGGGCTGGGCATCTGCGCCCTGCTGGCAGTATTGGTGGCGCTGTATGTCAGCCTTGGCCGCGAGCTGGTGCCATTGGTGGCCGAGTACCGTGCCGATGTGGAAAGCAAGGCTGAGCAGGCCCTGGGCCTGCCGGTGCACGTAGGTGGCCTGGAAGGCCGCTGGAGCGGGCTGGCGCCAGTGTTGCAGGTGCGCGACCTGCAACTGGGCGAAGGCGGCACGGCCCTGCGTCTGGACGATGTCAAGGTAGTCCCTGACATCTGGGCCAGCCTGAGCGCACGCGAGGTGCGCCTGGCACGCATACAGCTGGGCGGCCTGCAATTGATCCTGCGCGAGAACGAGCAAGGCCAATGGGCGCTTGAAGGCCTGCCGAAGAAGGACGATGCACCGCTCGACCCCGCCGAGCTGTTGCAGCGCCTGCGCCAGCTCGGCCGCATCGATGTGTTGGACAGCCAGGTCACCCTGCACCCGTGGCAGCGCGACCCTCTGACCCTCACCTATGTCAGTGCCGGCCTGCAGGCCGGTGCTTCGCGCCAGGCCCTGGACCTGCGCGCGACCTTGCCCGATGGCCAGCCCTTGGCGCTGAACCTGCGCAGCCGGGCCTCGGCCAGTGCCTGGCGCGACGGCCAGATCGAAGCCTACCTCAGCTTGCCGCAGAGCGACTGGGCGCGTTGGCTGCCGCCACAGCTGCTGGGCCAATGGCATGCCGACGCCTTGCGGGCGGGGGGCGAGTTCTGGGTGGACTGGCAAGCCGGGCAGTTGCAACAGGCCGTGGTGCGCCTCAATGCTCCGGCGCTGCAGGGCGCTTATGCCGGGCGCCAGGCGGCCAAGCTGAACAACCTGGCCGTGGGGGCCTGGTTCCAGCGCCGTGAGCAAGGCTTCGACGTGGTGCTCGATTCGCTGGCCATGGATATTGGCAAGACCCGTTGGGAATCGCACCTGCAATTGCAGCAACGCCCTGGCGACAATCCTGCCGAGGAAAGCTGGCGGTTGCAGGCCGACCGCCTCGACCTCACGCCGCTGACCCCGTTGATCGATGCCCTGGCGCCACTGCCGGACAAGGTCATGGCGGTGGTCGATGGCCTGAAGGTGACCGGCGCGCTGCGCAATGTGCGTCTGGAGGCCCGGCCCAAGGCCGAGGGAGACCAGCGTCTGCAGTTCGAAGCCAACCTGGACAAGGTCGGCTTCGACGCCTATCACAATGCCCCGGCTGCCGGTAATGTCAGCGGCAGCATCAGCGGTGACCTGGGTCACGGTGAGCTGCGCCTGGATACCGATGCGTTCATGCTGCATCTGTACCCGATATTCGCCAAACCCTGGCACTACCAGAAGGCCAATGCGCGCCTGACCTGGACCCTCGACCAGCAAGGTTTCACCCTGGTCGCGCCTTACCTCAAGGTGCTGGGCGAGGAAGGCAAGATCGCCGGTGACTTCCTGATCCGCCTGTTGTTCGAGGAAGGGCGCGAGGACTACATGGACCTGCGTGTCGGCCTGACCGAAGGCGATGGCCGCTACACCGCCAAGTACCTGCCCGAGGTACTCAGCCCGGCACTCGACGAATGGTTGCGCAGTGCAATCGTCAAGGGCACGGTGGACGAAGGCTACTTCCAGTACCAGGGTTCGCTGAACCATGGCGCGGCGGCGGAAGCGCGCAGCATCAGCCTGTTCTTCAAGGTGCGTGATGCGGCGCTGGACTTCCAGCCCGGCTGGCCGCAGGTGCAGCACGTGGATGGCGATGTGCTGATCGAGGACAGCGGGGTACGTATCAAGGCCCAGCGTGGGGTACTGCTCGATACCAACGTCAGTGATGTGAGCGTCGATATCCCGCATGCCGAGGCGGGCCAGCCCAGCCACCTGTACCTCGATGGCACCTTCGATGGCAGCCTCGGCGATGGCCTGAAGATTCTCAAGGAAGCGCCTATCGGCACCGGCGAAATGTTCGCCGGCTGGGAGGGCGAGGGGCCACTCCAGGGCAAGGTCAGGCTCGACATCCCGCTGGCTCATGGGCAGCGGCCAAAAGTGCAGGTGGACTTTGCCACTCACAATGCACAGCTGAAAGTGGCGCCACCAACCCTGGAGCTGAGCAACCTGAAGGGCGACTTCAGCTTCGATTTCGACAAGGGCCTGAGCGGCAAGGGCATCAGCCTGCAGGCTTTCGGCAAACCGGTGACGGCGCAGATCAGCGCCGAAGGCCAGCCCGGGCAGATGCAGACCCGCATCAACGCCAATGGCCAGGTGTCGCTCAAGGCGCTGACCGACTGGTTGCAGTTCAAGCAGGCCTTGCCGGCCTCAGGCGAACTGCCGTACCAGTTGCAGCTGAGCCTGGGTAGCCGGGACAACCGCCTGAACGTCAACTCCAGCCTCAAGGGCGTGGCCATCGACTTGCCAGCACCGTTCGGCAAAGCTGCAGCCGAAACCCGTGACAGCCGGTTCAGCATGACGTTGCAGGGGCCGGAACGGCGCTTCGATGCCGCATACGTCGACCTTGCCCGCTTTGCCTACGCTGCGCCGGCCGACAAGCTGGCCCAGGGCCGTGGCGAGCTTCTGCTGGGCACCGGCGATGCGCAGCTGCCGGCTGGCCAAGGCCTGCGTGTGCGCGGCCGCCTGGAGACGCTGGACCTGGCGCCCTGGCAGGAACAGTCCGCGCGCCTGGCTGGCGGCGACCCGGGTGGCAGCGCGCGGCAGAATCTGCAGGGGGTCGACCTGAGCATCGGCCAGTTGAAGGCGTTCGGCATGGACCTGAACCAGGCCGTGGTACGCTTGGCCCGCAGCGGCCCGGCGTGGGACCTGCGGCTGGACAGCAAGGAAGTCATCGGTAATGCCCGGTTGCCGGATGCCAAGGGTGCGCCACTGGTGGTGCGCATGCAGACCTTGCGCCTGCCGGCTGCCAGCGCTGCCGAACAGCAGGCGGAAGAAGGGCCGGACCCGTTGGCCGCGTTCGACCCGCGCAAGGTCCCGGCGCTGGACCTGAGCGTCGACAAGCTGTACCGCGGTGACGACCTGTTCGGCAGCGCATCGCTCAAGTTGCGGCCGACCGCGCGTGGCGTGACCGCCAGTGACATCGACCTGGCCTTCAAAGGCTTGCATATCAACGGTGGTGGCGGCTGGGAAGGCGAACCGGGCAGCACCGGCAGCTGGTACAAGGGGCGTCTGGACGGCAAGAACCTGGCCGACGTGCTCAAGGCCTGGGGCTTTGCCCCTACCGTGACCAGCCGCGACTTCCGCCTGGATGTGGATGGCCGCTGGCCAGGTTCGCCGGCAGCCGTCGGCCTCAAGCGCTTCTCCGGCAGCATGGACGCGGCGCTGCGCACCGGCCAGTTCGTCGAGGTCGAAGGCAGTGCCCAGGCGCTGCGGGTATTCGGCCTGCTCAATTTCAACTCGATCGGGCGACGCCTGCGCCTGGACTTCTCCGACCTGTTCGACAAGGGCCTGGCCTACGACCGGGTCAAAGGCCTGCTGGTGGCCAGTGATGGTGTCTACGTGACCCGCGAGCCGATCGCGGTGACCGGCCCCTCTAGCAATTTCGAACTGGATGGTACGCTGGACATGGTCAATGATCGGGTCGACGCCAACCTGCAAGTGAGCCTGCCGGTGACCAACAACCTGCCGCTGGCAGCGCTGATTGTCGGCGCGCCAGCGGTTGGCGGGGCGCTGTTCCTGGTCGACCGGCTGATTGGTGACCGGGTGTCGCGTTTTGCCAGCGTGCACTACCGTGTCGAGGGGCCGTGGAAAGAGCCTAGAATCACATTTGTGAAACCATTCGAGAAATCCCGTCAGGAGTCTCCATGAAGGTAGCGGTCATCCAGATGGTCAGCCAGGACGATGTGCTGGCCAACCTGCAACGTGCCGGTGCCCTGCTGGAGCAGGCAGCGTCCGGCGGTACGCGCCTGGCCGTGCTGCCGGAAAACTTCGCCGCCATGGGGCGCAAGGATGCCGCCGCCATCGGCCGCGCCGAAGCGCTGGGCGAAGGGCCTATCCTGCCATGGTTGAAACGCACCGCTCGCGACCTCAGGTTATGGATTGTCGCCGGTACCTTGCCGTTGCCACCGGTCGGTCAGCCCGAGGCCAAGGCCCATGCCTGTTCGTTGCTGATCGACGAGTACGGCGAGGTGGCGGCACGCTATGACAAGCTGCACCTGTTCGATGTGGACGTCGCCGACAACCGTGGCCGCTATCGGGAGTCCGATGACTATGCCCATGGCGCCCAGGTGGTGGTAGCGGATACCCCGGTGGGGCGGCTGGGGTTGAGCGTGTGCTACGACCTGCGTTTCCCCGAACTCTACAGCGCATTGCGTGCTGCGGGTGCGGAGCTGATCACGGCGCCGGCCGCCTTCACCGCGGTAACCGGCGCGGCTCACTGGGAGGTGCTGGTGCGCGCCCGCGCCATCGAAACCCAGTGCTACCTGCTGGCGGCAGCGCAGGGCGGTACCCACCCGGGGCCACGGGAAACCCATGGCCATGCGGCGATCATCGACCCTTGGGGGCGCATCGTCGCGGAACAGGCGTACGGCGAAGCGGTACTGCTGGCCGAGCGCGACATCGACGAACAAGCGTCCATCCGGGCGCGCATGCCGGTGCTGTCGCACCGGCGCTTCTTTTCGCAGGACGCATTGCGGCCTGCGCACACCTCGGAGTGACTATGAGCCAGATGTTATCCACCGTCAGCGAACAGCTCCTGGCCCCAGGCGGCTTGACCCTGGACAGCCTGCAGAGCGTGCTGGGTGAGTTGGCCGGCCCCGGCATCGACGCCGCCGACCTGTATTTCCAGGGCCAGATCTCGGAAACCTGGGCACTGGAAGACGGCATCGTCAAAGAGGGCAGCTTCAACCTGGACCAGGGCGTGGGCGTGCGTGCCCAGTCCGGCGAAAAGACCGGTTTTGCCTACAGCAACGCGATCAACCTCGAGGCGTTGACCTCGGCGGCCCGCGCCGCCCGTTCGATTTCGCGCGCCGGGCAGGACGGCAAGGTGCAGGCCTTCCGCAGCCAGGATGTAGCCGCCCTGTACCCCGCGGACAACCCGCTGGATGTGCTCAGCCGTGCCGAGAAGGTGGAGCTGCTGAAGCGGGTCGATGCCGCTACCCGCGCCCTTGACCCGCGCATCCAACAGGTCAGCGTGAGCATGGCCGGGGTCTGGGAGCGCATCCTGGTCGCAGCGGCCGATGGCAGCCTGGCCGCCGATGTGCGCCCGCTGGTGCGCTTCAACGTCAGCGTCATCGTCGAACAGAATGGCCGCCGCGAGCGGGGCGGGCAGGGCGGTGGCGGGCGTACCGATTACCGCTTCTTCACTGAAGAACGCGTCATGGGCTATGCCCGCGAAGCGCTGCGCCAGGCCTTGGTGAACCTGGAGGCGATCCCGGCGCCGGCCGGTACCTTGCCGGTGGTGCTGGGGTCGGGCTGGTCGGGCGTGCTGCTGCACGAGGCTGTCGGCCATGGCCTGGAGGGCGACTTCAACCGCAAGGGCAGTTCGGCGTTCAGTGGCCGCATCGGCGAGAAAGTGGCGTCGAGCCTGTGCACCATCGTTGACGATGGCACCCTGGAGGGCCGCCGCGGTTCGCTGAGCGTGGATGATGAAGGCACACCGACTGAGTGCACCACGCTGATCGAGAATGGCGTGCTCAAAGGCTACATGCAGGACAAGCTGAACGCCCGCCTGATGGGCATGGCGGTGACCGGCAACGGGCGCCGGGAGTCCTACGCCCACCTGCCGATGCCACGCATGACCAACACCTACATGCGTGCTGGCGAAAGCGACCCGCAGGAAATCATCGCCTCGGTGAAAAAAGGCATCTACTGCGCCAACCTGGGCGGCGGTCAGGTGGATATCACCAGCGGCAAGTTCGTGTTCTCGACCAGTGAGGCCTACCTGATCGAAGACGGCAAGATCACCGCGCCAGTAAAAGGGGCGACCCTGATCGGTAATGGTCCGGAGGCGATGAGCCGGGTATCGATGGTTGGTAACGACCTGGCGTTGGACAGCGGAGTCGGGACGTGCGGCAAGGACGGGCAATCGGTGCCGGTCGGGGTCGGGCAGCCAACCTTGAAGCTGGATGCGATTACCGTGGGTGGTACGGGGGCGTGATGGCCTCGGGGGCCGATGTGGGAGCGGGCGAGCCCGCGAAGCAGGCGACGCGGTGCATGGCACCGGCTTCGCCGGTGTTCGCGGGCATGCCCGCTTCCACGGGGTCCCAGCCTGTCAGCGCAAGCCGCGCTGCAATTCGTCGAGGTCGCGGATGTACTTGAACACCTTGCGCGCAGCGGCAGGCGGCTTGTTCCGCGCCTTTTCGTGCTGGGCGTGGCGCACCAGCGAGCGCAACTGTTGGCGGTCGGTATCGGGGTACTCGTTGACGAAGCGTTCGAGGTCTTCGTCGTTACCGTCGATCAGCCGGTCGCGCCAGCGCTCCAGGCTGTGGAAACGCTCGTTGTACTGGCGCGTGGAGCTGTCCATCTGTTCGAGCAAGGCGTGGATCGCGTCCAGGTCCTGCACACGCATCAGCTTGCCGACGAACGACATGTGCCGTTTGCGGGCGCCGTGGGCGGTGTGCTTGCTGGCTTCGGCCAGGGCCTTGCGCAACTCGTCGGTCAACGGCAGGCGCGCCAGGGTATCGGCCTTGAGCGTGGTGAGGCGCTCGCCGAGTTCGACCAGCGCATGCAGTTCACGCTTGATCTGGGTTTTGCTTTTTTCGCCGTCGAAGGCGTCGTCGTTTGAATCAACCATGGTGGCAGTCCGCTAGAAATCGCCGCCATGATAACCAGTCGGGGGCCGCTTGTCCGGCCCGGTCGTAGAATGATCCTTGCCGAACGCAGAATTTGAGTGGAGAGAACCATGAGTGCAGTCCAGAGCGTAGGTCCCAATGACCTGCCAGCATTGCAGGAGCAGGTCGAGGCGATCATCGCCGAGGCGCGCCGCCAGGGGGCAAGTGCCTGCGAAGTGGCGGTGTCGCTGGAGCAGGGCCTGTCCACCACGGTACGCCAGCGCGAGGTCGAAACGGTCGAGTTCAATCGCGACCAAGGCTTTGGCATCACCCTGTATGTCGGCCAGCGCAAAGGCTCGGCCAGCACCTCGGCCAGTGGCCCGGAGGCAATCCGCGAAACCGTTGCCGCTGCCCTGGCGATTGCCAGACATACTTCCGAGGATACCTGTGCTGGCCTGGCCGATGCGGCCCTGATGGCGCGCGAGATCCCGGACCTTGACCTGTACCATGACTGGGATCTGGAGCCCGAGAAGGCCATCGAGATGGCGCTGGCCTGTGAGGCGGCGGCATTCGACGCCGACCCACGCATCCTCAACGCTGACGGCACCACCCTCAATACCCACCAGGGGTGCCGCGTGTATGGCAACAGCCATGGCTTCATCGGTGGCTACGCCTCGACCCGGCACAGCCTGAGCTGCGTGATGATCGCTGAAGGCGACGGGCAGATGCAGCGCGACTACTGGTACGACGTGAACCGCCAGGGCAGTTTGCTGGCCGACCCGCGTAGCATTGGTGCGCGCGCTGCCCAGCGTGCCGCCAGCCGTCTGGGGGCGCGGCCAGTGCCGACCTGCGAAGTGCCGGTGCTGTTTTCCGCCGAGCTGGCCGGCGGCCTGTTCGGCAGCTTCCTGTCGGCCATTTCCGGTGGCAACCTGTACCGCAAGTCGTCGTTCCTTGAGGGCACCCTCGGTCAACGCCTGTTCCCTACCTGGTTGACTCTCGACGAGCGCCCTCATCTTCCGCGCGCATTGGGCAGCGCAGCGTTCGATGGCGACGGCCTGGCGACCTATGCCAAGCCCTTCGTGGACAAGGGTGAGCTGGTGTCCTACCTGCTGGGTACCTATTCCGGGCGCAAGCTGGGCCTGCCAAGTACGGCCAATGCCGGCGGCGTGCACAACCTGTTCGTCAGCCATGGTGTCGAAGACCAGGCGGCGCTGATCCGGCGCATGGGCCGCGGGTTACTGGTGACCGAGCTGATGGGGCATGGCCTGAACATGGTGACGGGCGATTATTCGCGTGGTGCGGCGGGCTTCTGGGTCGAGAATGGCGAGATCCAGCATGCGGTGCAGGAAGTGACCATTGCCGGCAACATGAAGGACATGTTCCAGCAGATTGTAGCGATTGGCAGCGATCTTGAGACCCGCAGCAATATCCACACCGGCTCGGTGCTGATCGAGCGGATGACGGTGGCGGGTAGCTGATCAGCAGAAGTAAATCCAATCCCGGTCTAGAGCCGGGATTTTTGTTTCCGCACCTTTCCCTTGAAATGATACAGCCTCTCAATTAATAATGAATATCATTATCCAGTAACTCGGCGATGATGTTCATGAAACCCGTCTCCCGCGAATTGCCCTACCTGGACAACTGGCGTTGGCTCAGCCTGCGCATCCGCTGCGCGCTCGAGCCCGACGAGCCGCGCCTGATCGAGCACTACCTGGCTGAGGGCCGCTATCTGGCCTGCTGCACCGAAACCTCGCCGTGGACAGTGGCCCTGAGCGCCTTCCGCCTGCTGCTGGACACCGCCTGCGACCGCATGCTGCCGTGGCATTGGCGCTGCCAGTGCCTGGACCAGGCCTGGCGCCCGCTGCTGGACCTGCGCAACCTAGACCGCCAGGCCAACAACCAGCGGTGGCAACCTTACGCCTTGCAGCTGGCCAATTGCCGCCTGCTGCCGTCGATTTCCCCCGATGAACTGATGCAAGGATTCTGAAGATGAGTGATACCCGTATCGAGCGTGACAGCATGGGCGAACTGCAGGTACCGGCCCAGGCCCTGTACGGTGCCCAGACCCAGCGCGCGGTCGACAACTTCCCGATCAGCGGCCAGCGCATGCCTGCCCAGTTCATTCGTGCGCTGCTGTTGGCCAAGGCTGCGGCGGCCAAGGCCAACGTCGAGCTGCAACAGCTGTCCTCGGCGCAGGGTGAGGCTATCGTCAGCGCCGTCGAACAACTGCTGGCGGGTGATTTCGTCCAGCACTTCCCGGTGGATGTGTTCCAGACCGGTTCCGGCACCAGCTCGAACATGAACGCCAACGAGGTGATCGCCACCTTGGCCAGCCGAACCCTGGGTGACATTGTCAGCGCCAATGACCATGTCAACTGTGGCCAGAGCAGCAATGACATCATCCCCACTACCATCCATGTCAGCGCTGCCCTGGCCCTGCACGAGCAGCTACTGCCCGCCTTGGCGCATCTGGTGCAGGTGATCGAGGTCAAGTCGAAGCAAGTGCATCAGTACGTCAAGACTGGCCGCACGCACCTGATGGATGCGATGCCAGTGCGCATGAGCCAGGTGCTGGAGGGCTGGGCTGCACAGCTCAACGGCGCCAAGGCACATATCGAAGCCACCCTGCCGAGCTTGCAGGCGTTGGCCCAGGGTGGGACCGCAGTGGGTACCGGCATCAACGCGCACCCGCAATTCGCTGCCAGCTTCGCCCGTCAGCTCAGCAGCCTGACCCGGATCGAGTTTTCCCCTGGGCAGAATCTGTTTGCCCTCATTGGCTCGCAGGACACCGCCGTAGCCCTGTCCGGCCAGCTCAAGACGGCTGCGGTGGCGTTGATGAAGATCGCCAACGACCTGCGCTGGATGAACTCCGGGCCCCTGGCCGGCCTGGGTGAGATCGAGCTGCAAGGCCTGCAGCCGGGCTCATCGATCATGCCAGGCAAGGTCAACCCGGTGATTCCGGAGGCCACCGCCATGGTCGCCGCCCAGGTGATTGGCAATGACGCCACCATCGCCATTGCTGGTCAATCCGGCAACTTCGAGCTGAATGTGATGCTGCCGGTCATTGCCCGGAACCTGCTGGAAAGCATCGAGCTGATGGCCAATGCCAGCCGCCTGCTGGCCGACAAGGCTATCGCCAGCTTCAAGGTCAACGACAGCAAACTCAAGGAGGCCCTGGCGCGCAACCCGATCCTGGTCACGGCGCTGAACCCGATCATTGGTTACCTGAAGGCCGCCGAAATCGCCAAGACTGCCTACCAGCAGGGGCGCCCGATCATCGATGTGGCGTTGGAGCATACCGATCTGTCGCGTGAGCAACTGGAAACGCTGCTGGACCCGGAGAAGCTCACCGCTGGCGGTCTCTGACCCTGCATCGCTGCCCAGGGTTGCCAGGCGTCGAGCCGCTGCCCTGGGCGGGTTTACTCGCCTTCGTCGAAGTAGTTGTTGATCAACTCCACCAGCGCTTGCATGGCTTCGTCGTCCTGATCCCCTTCGGTATGCAGGTACACCTGGGTGCCTTTGCCTGCCGCCAGCATCATTACCGCCATGATGCTCTTGCCATCCACCAGCTTGTCTGGCGCGCGGCCGACCCTGACCTGGCAGGGGAAGCGGCCGGCCACGCCGACAAACTTGGCTGCCGCCCGGGCGTGCAGCCCCAGCTTGTTGATGATGGTGATTTCACGGGCGGGCATCGTGGGGCGGATCCTTGGGCTAGAGGTCGCGGTGGCGGACCTGGACGTTTTTCAGGGATTGCTGCAGCAACTGGCCGAGGCGTTCGGTGAGGTATACCGAACGGTGGTGGCCGCCAGTGCAGCCAATGGCAATGGTTACATAGGCGCGGTTGCTGGCAGCGAAGCGGGGCAGCCACTTGAGCAGGTAGCTGGAAATGTCGTTGAACATTTCTTCGACGTCCGGCTGGGCGGCCAGGTAGTCGATCACCGGTTGCTCGAGGCCGGAATGCTCACGCAACTCGGGCTTCCAGTAGGGGTTGGGCAGGCAGCGCACGTCGAAAACCAGGTCGGCATCGACCGGCATGCCGCGCTTGAAACCGAACGACTCGACCAGGAATGCCGTGCCAGGCTCGGGCTGGTTGAGCAAGCGCAGCTTGATCGAATCTCGCAACTGGTAGAGGTTCAGGCTGGTGGTGTCGATTTTCAGGTCAGCCAGGTCGGAAATCGGCCCAAGCAGTTCGCTCTCCACGCGTATTGCCTCTGCCAGCGAACGGTCGGCATTGGTCAGCGGGTGGCGTCGGCGGGTTTCCGAAAAGCGCTTGAGCAGGGTGTCTTCGTCCGCATCCAGGAACAGTACGTCGCACTTGATATGCCGGGCGCGGGCTTCCTCGAGCAGCTCGGGGAAACGGGACAGGTGGCTGGGCAGGTTGCGTGCGTCGATCGACACGGCGACCTTGGGTTGCAGCAGCTCGGTATTGATCAGGGCATTTTCCGCCAGCTGCGGCAGCAGCCCGGCGGGCAGGTTGTCAATGCAGTAGAAGCCATGGTCTTCCAGGACGTCGAGGGCGGTGCTCTTGCCGGAGCCGGAGCGGCCGCTGACGATGATCAGGCGCATGTTCAGTGCTCGTTCTGTACGTCCAGGACAACCTGGAACAGGGCCTCGCTGCTGGTGGCCGCACGCAGGCGATCACGCACCTCCTTGCGATCAAGCATGCTGGCAATCTGGCGCAGCAGTTCCAGATGAGCATCGGTGGCGGCTTCTGGCACCAGCAGGACGAACAGCAGGTCCACCGGAGCACCATCGATGGCGTCGTAGTCGATCGGGGATTCCAGGTGCAGCAGGGCGCTGACCGGAGCTGAGCACCCGTGAAGCCGGCAGTGGGGAATGGCAATGCCATTGCCGAAACCGGTCGAGCCGAGTTTTTCCCGGGCAACCAGTTTTTCGAAGACGTCCTGCATCTCCAGTTCCGGCACTTCTGCGGAGATGATGGTGGCGACCTTTTCCAGGGCGCGCTTCTTGCTGCCTCCCGGCACGTTCACCAGGGAACGGCCGGGGGTCAGGATGGTTTCAAGTCGGATCATGGATGAGGGGGATCAGCGGGCAGCTGCACCTTGCAGCAGGCTCTGCTGTTTTTCCTTGTGTTTTTTCAGTTGGCGGTCGAGCTTGTCGGCCAAGGCATCGATCGCTGCATACATGTCTTCGTGTTCGGCGTTGGCGACCACTTCGCCGCCGGGAATCTGCAGGGTCGCCTCGACCTTCTGCTGCAGCTTCTCGACCTTCATGATGACCTGCACGTTGGTGATCTTGTCGAAGTGACTTTCCACGCGAGCGAGCTTTTCAAGCACGTAATCGCGCAGTGGCTGGGTGACTTCTACATGCTGTCCACTGATATTGACTTGCATACAGCTTCTCCTTTGTTGCCCGTGCATAAAGAGGCAGGTCTTGCACCTGCCCCACAAACGCTGTGGCGCATCTCAGGGGCTACATCAGTCGCTTGCGTTCGCTCGACGGTGCGATGCCGAGAGACTCGCGGTACTTGGCGACGGTGCGACGGGCTACCTGGATGCCTTGTGCCTCCAGTAAACCAGCGATCTTGCTGTCACTCAATGGCTTTTTCTGATTTTCCGCCGCAACCAGTTTCTTGATGATCGCGCGGATCGCCGTGGACGAGCATTCGCCGCCTTCGGAGGTACTGACGTGGCTGGAGAAAAAGTATTTCAGTTCGTAGATGCCACGCGGCGTGTGCATGTATTTCTGCGTGGTAACCCGCGAAATGGTCGACTCGTGCATGCCCACGGCCTCGGCGATGTCATGCAGTACCAGGGGTTTCATCGCTTCATCGCCGTGGTCGAGGAAGCCGCGCTGGTGCTCGACGATCTGCGTGGCCACCTTCATCAGGGTCTCGTTGCGGCTTTGCAGGCTCTTGATGAACCAGCGCGCTTCCTGCAGCTGGTTGCGCATGAAGGTGTTGTCGGCACTGGTATCGGCCCGGCGCACGAAACCGGCGTACTGCGGGTTGACGCGCAGGCGCGGGATGGCCTCCTGGTTCAGCTCCACCAGCCAGCGGTCATTGTCCTTGCGCACGATAACGTCGGGCACCACGTATTCAGGCTCGCTGGACTCGATCTGCGACCCGGGGCGCGGGTTGAGGCTCTGCACCAGCTCGATGACCTGGCGCAGCTCGTCCTCCTTGATTTTCATGCGCCGCATCAACTGGCTGTAGTCGCGGCTACCGAGCAGGTCGATGAAATCGGTGACCAGGCGCTTGGCTTCGTTCATCCACGGGGTGTTGGCTGGCAGCTGGCGCAGTTGCAGCAGCAGGCATTCGCCGAGGTTGCGAGCGCCGACGCCGGCCGGCTCGAACTGCTGGATGCGGTGCAGCACCGCTTCGACTTCGTCCAGCTCGATATCCAGCTCAGGGTCGAAACCGGCGCAGATTTCCTCGAGGGTGTCTTCCAGGTAGCCTTGGCCATTGATGCTGTCGATCAAGGTAACGGCGATCAGGCGGTCGGTATCCGACATCGGTGCCAGGTTCAGCTGCCACAGCAGGTGGCTTTGCAGGCTTTCGCCGGCCGATGTCCGCGTGGTGAAGTCCCATTCGTCATCGTCGCTGCTCGGCAGGCTACTGGCGCTGGTCTGGTAGATGTCTTCCCAGGCGGTGTCTACCGGCAGTTCGTTGGGAATGCGCTCGCTCCACTCACCGTCTTCAAGGTTGTCGGCGCTGGTGGTGCTTTCCTGGAAGCTGTTGTCCTGGACTTCGGCGGCCGGTTTGTTCTCGGCGTTGTCCGCCATCGGATCGCTGTTGTCGAAGTCGTCGCCGTCTTCCTGACGTTCGAGCATCGGGTTCGACTCCAGCGCTTCCTGGATTTCCTGTTGGAGGTCCAGGGTGGAGAGCTGGAGCAGGCGGATGGCCTGTTGCAACTGCGGCGTCATCGTCAGTTGCTGGCCCATTTTTAGGACGAGCGATGGTTTCATGGCTGGGGCTTAATACCTTGTTCGCCGGCGCGCATGCGCCATCCACTACACGGGGGCGCCGGAGCGCCAGATCAAGCAAGTTTTATGCCTTAAATTGTAGCGTTTGCCTAGAGCACCGTAACAACTTTACCCCCCAATCCAGGGCGAATTGCCAGTGCTCCAGGCGCGTGCCAGGGTCAGAGCCGGAACTCGTGGCCCAGGTAAACCTCTTTGACCAGGTCGTTGGCCAGGATGGTCTCGGCATCGCCTTCGGCGATGAGGCGGCCATCATTGACGATATAGGCGGTTTCGCAGATATCCAGGGTTTCGCGGACGTTGTGGTCGGTGATCAGCACACCGATGCCCTTGGCCTTGAGGTGGTGGATGATCTGCTTGATGTCGCCGACGGAGATCGGGTCGACACCGGCAAACGGTTCGTCCAGCAGGATGAACTTGGGTGCGGTCGCCAGTGCACGGGCAATCTCGACGCGGCGGCGTTCGCCACCGGACAGGCTCATGCCGAGGTTGTCGCGAATGTGGCTGATGTGGAACTCCTGCAGCAGGCTTTCCAGTTCCTTGCGCCGGCCTTCGCGGTCGAGGTCCTTGCGGGTCTCGAGGATCGCCATGATGTTGTCGGCCACCGACAGTTTACGGAAGATCGAGGCTTCCTGCGGCAGGTAGCCGATACCGGCGCGGGCGCGACCGTGCATGGGCTGGTGGCTGACATCGAGGTTGTCGATCAGCACGCGGCCCTGCTCGGCCTGGACCAGGCCGACGATCATGTAGAAGCAGGTGGTCTTGCCGGCGCCATTGGGGCCGAGCAGGCCGACGATCTGGCCGCTGTCGATCGACAGGCTGACGTCACGTACGACTTGCCGCCCCTTGTAGCTCTTGGCCAGGTGCTGGGCTTTGAGGGTTGCCATTTACTCGGCCTTCTTCTTGGGCTGGATCACCATGTCGATACGCTGACGCGGCGAAGTCACATTGCCACCACGACCGGCGGTCGCCACCTGGGTCTTGGTGTTGTAGACGATCTTCTCGCCTTCGGTGGTGTTGCCTTCGTTCTCGACCTTGGCGCGATCGGTGAGGACCACCATGTCCTTTTGCGCCTGGTACTGGATGGTGACCGCCCAGCCTTTCATCTTGTCCGGCTTGGCTGCGCTCTGCTGCTGCTCGAAGTAGGCCAGGTTGCCCACCGAGGTCACCACGTCGATGTCGCCGGAGGCGGAGCGGGTGATGGTCACGGTGTTGCCTTTGATCATCATCGAACCCTGGGTGATGATCACGTCGCCGGTGTAGGTGGCCACGCCCTGCTTGTCGTCCAGGTGGGCATTGTCGGCCTGGATGCGGATAGGCTGGTCACGATCATTCGGCAGGGCGAGGGCGCTCGCGCTTCCCAGTGCTGCGCTCAGGCTGAGCAAAAGGGGGAGGGTTTTAACGAGCCTCATACTGTCCTCTTACGTTAGAGAGCAAGTCCATCTTGCCTTCTTTCAAATACGCTTTCATTCCTTTACCCGTAGTCGTGCCACCGGCGCCGTCGATTCTAACGGCTTGCTCGGTCTGCGCATATTGCTTCTGCGGGAACACGGTCATGCGTGAGCTGGTAATGATGGTTTCACGCTGCTTTTCGTCGGTACGGGCCACCCGCACGTTGTCGATCAGTTCGACTTCGCTGCCGTCCGGGTTGACCTCGGCGCGGGTGCTCTGCACATGCCACGGGAACGCGGTGCCGCGGTACAGGTGCAGGTCCGGCGTGGTCAGCAGGGTGATTTCGCTGGCCTTGAGATGTTCGACCTTGTCGGCGGTCATTTCGTACTGCAGCTTGCCGTCGGGCAGGAACTGTACGCTGTGGGCGTTCACCGCATAGTAGTCGATGGCACTTTCGTCGGTCTGGGCCACCGGCTTGTCGAGGAAGCTTTCCGGGCTGACATTCCAGTAGCCGATCGCCACCAGCAGGGCGGCGATCACCGCGAGCAGCGCAATGTTGCGGGCTTTCTTGCTGAACATGGGCAGCCTTACAGGTAATTGGCGTTGGCAGCGTCCAGGGTGCCCTGGGCCTGCATGATCAGTTCGCAGAATTCACGGGCTGCGCCTTCGCCGCCGCGTGCCTGGGTCACGCCGTGGGCGTGCTGGCGAACGAATGGAGCGGCGCTGGCCACCGCCATGCCCAGGGCGACCCGGCGAATCACCGGCAGGTCGGGCAGGTCGTCGCCGAGGTAGGCCACTTGAGCATAGCTCAGGCCCAGCTCGGCGAGCAGGCCGTCAAGCACCACCAGTTTGTCCTCGCGGCCCTGATAAAGGTGCGGGATACCGAGGTTCTTCGCCCGGCGCTCGACCACCGGGGTCTTGCGCCCGCTGATGATCGCGGTGGTCACGCCCGAGGCCATGAGCATCTTGATGCCCTGGCCGTCGAGGGTGTTGAAGGTCTTGAATTCGCTGCCGTCCTCGAGGAAGTACAGGCGCCCGTCGGTGAGCACGCCGTCCACGTCGAACACTGCCAGTTTGATGTGCTTGCCGCGTTGCATGAGGTCCTGGTTCATTCCATCGCTCCTTTACATTACGCCGGCGCGCAGCAGGTCGTGCATGTTCAGGGCGCCGGTCGGGCGGTCCTCGCGGTCTACCACAACCAAGGCGCCGATCTTGTGGTCTTCCATGATCTTCAGGGCCTCGGCCGCGAGCATTTCGGCGCGGGCCGTCTTGCCGTGCACGGTCATGACCTGGTCGATCAGGGTGGTGTGGACGTCAATGTTGCGGTCCAGGCTGCGGCGCAGGTCGCCGTCGGTGAAGATCCCGGCGAGCTTGCCGTCGGCTTCGACGATCACCGTCATGCCCAGGCCTTTGCGGGACATTTCCACGAGGGCGTCCTTGAGCAGGGTGCCGCGCGGGACCTGAGGCAGTTCGTCGCCGGCGTGCATCACGTTCTCGACCTTCAGCAGCAGGCGGCGGCCCAGCGCACCACCCGGGTGCGAGAAGGCAAAGTCCTCGGCGGTGAAGCCGCGGGCCTCGAGCAGGGCGATGGCCAGGGCGTCACCGAGCACCAGCGATGCGGTGGTGGAAGAGGTGGGGGCCAGGTTCAGCGGGCAGGCCTCTTGCTCGACGCGCGCGTCGAGGTTGACCTCGGCAGCCTGGGCCAGGGGCGAGTCCGGGTTGCCGGTCAGGCTGATCAGCTTGATACCCAGGCGCTTGATCAGCGGCAGCAGGGTAACGATTTCGGCGGTGCTGCCAGAGTTCGACAGGGCGAGGATCACATCATCGCGGGTAATCATGCCCATGTCGCCATGGCTGGCTTCGGCCGGGTGCACGAAAAACGCCGGCGTACCGGTGCTGGCCAGGGTGGCGGCGATCTTGTTGCCGATGTGCCCGGACTTGCCCATGCCGACCACGACGACCCGGCCCTTGCTGGCCAGGATCAGTTCGCAGGCCTTGACGAAGTTGTCGTCGATGCGCGCCAGCAGGGCCTCTACGGCCTCGAGTTCCAGGCGCAGGGTGCGTTGGGCGGATTGGATCAGCTCGCTGGATTGGCTCATGTCGAAAAAGCAATGCCTGATGAAAAGGCGGCGATTATAGCTGCAATGAAAGAAACCCTCACGCTTTCGATTGCCGTGGTGAATCTCCCGCCTGCCTGTCACGGGCCTGAACGAGTCGTTTGCCGACCTTGGGGCGACGCTGTCAGCGGTGCTATAGTTCGCCGCTATTCGGCCCGCCAAGGGGCGCGTGTGCCTTCCAGATGGAGGCCGGCGTCCATTAGGACGAGGCTGCATCAGCAAGGAGTCTAGATGAGTGTGGATAGCGCCTACGCGGTCGAGTTGAAGGGGGTTACCTTCAAACGCGGTTCGCGCAGCATTTTCAGCAACGTCGACATTCGCATCCCGCGCGGCAAGGTCACCGGTATCATGGGGCCATCGGGGTGCGGCAAAACCACGTTGCTGCGCCTGATGGGCGCGCAGTTGCGCCCTTCCAGCGGTGAGGTCTGGGTGGCCGGGCAGAACCTGCCGACCCTGTCGCGCAGCGATCTGTTCGACGCCCGCAAGCAGATGGGGGTGCTGTTCCAGAGCGGCGCGCTGTTCACCGACCTGGATGTGTTCGAGAACGTCGCGTTCCCGTTGCGCGTGCACACCCGGTTGCCGGACGAAATGATCCGCGACATCGTGCTGATGAAGCTGCAGGCCGTGGGCCTGCGCGGTGCCATCGACCTGATGCCGGACGAGCTGTCCGGTGGCATGAAGCGCCGGGTAGCGCTGGCCCGGGCGATTGCCCTGGACCCGCAGATTCTCATGTACGACGAACCGTTCGTCGGTCAGGACCCGATCGCCATGGGCGTACTGGTGCGCCTGATCCGCCTGCTCAACGATGCGCTGGGCATCACCAGCATCGTGGTCTCCCACGACCTGGCGGAAACCGCCAGCATCGCCGACTACATCTATGTGGTGGGTGACGGCCAGGTGCTGGGCCAGGGTACTCCTGACGAGCTGATGGGGTCGGATAACCCGCGCATTCGCCAGTTCATGAAGGGCGACCCGGACGGCCCGGTTCCTTTCCACTTTCCCGCGCCTGACTACCGCGCCGACCTGCTGGGGGCGCGTTGATGCGCAGAAAATCCTTACTCGAACGTGTGCGCCTGCTTGGGCGTTCGGCAATCGACGTGCTGGCGGTGCTGGGGCGTTCCTGCCTGTTCCTGTTCCATGCCCTGGTCGGCCGTGGCGGCATCGGTGGCGGCCTCCAGCTGCTGACCCGGCAGTTGTACTCGGTAGGCGTGTTGTCGCTGGCGATCATTGTCGTGTCCGGCGTGTTCATCGGCATGGTGCTGGCGCTGCAGGGCTACAGCATCCTGACCAAGTACGGCTCGGAACAGGCGGTGGGGCAGATGGTTGCCCTGACCCTGCTGCGTGAGCTCGGCCCGGTAGTGACCGCCTTGCTGTTCGCCGGCCGTGCCGGTTCCGCGCTGACCGCTGAAATCGGCAACATGAAATCGACCGAGCAGCTGTCGAGCCTGGAAATGATCGGCGTCGACCCGCTCAAGTACATCGTCGCACCGCGCCTGTGGGCCGGTTTCATCTCGCTGCCGTTGCTGGCGCTGATCTTCAGCGTGGTCGGCATCTGGGGTGGCTCGTGGGTCGCCGTGGACTGGCTGGGCGTCTACGAGGGCTCGTTCTGGGCCAACATGCAGAACAGTGTTTCGTTCACCGACGACGTGCTCAACGGGCTGGTCAAGAGCCTGGTATTTGCCTTCGTCACGACCTGGATCGCCGTATTCCAGGGGTACGACTGTGAGCCCACCTCAGAAGGGATCAGCCGTGCCACCACCAAGACCGTGGTCTATGCCTCGTTGGCAGTGCTGGGTCTGGACTTTATTCTGACCGCCTTGATGTTTGGAGATTTCTGATGCAAAACCGCACCCTGGAAATCGGTGTCGGCCTGTTCCTCCTGGCCGGGATCCTGGCGCTGCTGCTGCTGGCCCTGCGTGTCAGCGGCCTGTCGGCCAGCCCGAGCAGCGATACCTATAAAGTTTATGCGTACTTCGACAATATCGCCGGTTTGACGGTCAGAGCTAAAGTGACCATGGCCGGTGTGACCATCGGCAAGGTGACCGCCATCGACCTGGATCGTGATTCCTACACCGGTCGGGTGACGTTGCAGCTGGACAAGTCGGTGGACAACCTGCCGGTCGACTCCACTGCCTCGATCCTGACTGCCGGGCTGCTGGGCGAGAAGTACATCGGCATCAGCGTGGGGGGTGAAGAACAGGTGCTGAAGGATGGCGCAACCATCCATGACACCCAGTCGGCCCTGGTGCTGGAAGATCTGATTGGCAAGTTCCTGCTCAACTCCGTTGGCAAGGAACCGAAAGAAGCGCAACCGGCTAATTAAGGAGTTTCCATGATTTCGATCCTGCGACGTGGCCTGCTGGTCCTGCTGGCGGCCTTCCCCCTGATGGCAATGGCCGCGCAGTCGCCGCACGACGTGGTGCAGAGCACCACCAACGAGCTGCTGGGTGAGCTCAAGGCCAACAAGGAGCAGTACAAGACCAACCCGCAAGCTTTCTACGACACCCTCGACCGGATCCTCGCGCCCGTGGTCGATGCCGACGGTATTTCCAAAAGCATCATGACCGTCAAGTACTCGCGCAAGGCCACCCCCGAGCAGATGCAGCGCTTCCAGGAAAACTTCAAACGCAGCCTGTTCCAGTTCTACGGTAACGCGCTGCTGGAGTACAACAACCAGGGTATCGTCGTGGACCCGGCCAAGGCCGATGATGGCAAGCGCGCCTCCGTAGGCATGAAGGTCACCGGCAACAATGGTGCTGTTTACCCGGTGCAGTACACCCTGGAAAACATCGGCGGCGAATGGAAGGTGCGTAACGTGATCGTCAATGGCATCAACATCGGCAAGCTGTTCCGCGACCAGTTTGCCGACGCCATGCAGCGCAACGGCGGCGACCTGGACAAGACCATCGACGGCTGGGCCGGTGAAGTGGCCAAGGCCAAGCAGGCCGCCGACAATTCGCCAGAGAAGACCGTGAAATGAGTGAGGCCGCTGTTAGCATGGCCGAGCCGGGCGTACTGCACCTGGCCGGTGTGCTGGACTACCGCAGCGGGCCGGCCCTGCGCAAGCAGGGCAAGGCGCTGATCGGCGCCTGCCGCGAGGCACAGCTGGTGCTCGATTGCTCGGCGGTGCAGCGTTCCACCAGTGTCGGCCTGTCCTTGCTGCTGGCCTTCGTGCGTGATGCCCAGGCCGCTGGCAAGGGCTGCCAGGTGCGCAACATGCCTGACGACATGCGCGAAATTGCCGAGGTCTATGACCTCGACGAAGTGCTGGCAACCTGATGCTGCGACAGGAATGATGGCCCCTCGGTCAGCGAAGCCCTCGTTGGGCTTCGCAGGCGAGGGGCTTTTTTGTATGATGGCCGACCCGTGCGCATCGGGCGCCGATTGAGGTTGAGCATGCAGGCCGTAGAAGTTAAAAGCTTCCTTGAAGAGAAATTGCCGGGTTCCCGGGTCGAAGTTGAAGGCGAAGGCTGCAACTTCCAGTTGAACGTGATCAGCGACGAGTTGGCTGGCCTGAGCCCGGTCAAACGCCAGCAGGCGATCTATGCTCACCTGAATCCGTGGATCGCCAATGGCAGCATCCATGCGGTAACCATGAAATTTTTCAGCAGCGCAGCCTGGGCTGAGCGCACCTGAGCCAACGTGGCGGCGAGATTCCAATGGACAAACTGATTATTACTGGCGGCGCTCGCCTTGATGGCGAGATCCGCATTTCGGGCGCGAAGAACGCAGCCCTGCCGATCCTGGCGGCGACCCTGCTGGCTGACGGCCCGGTCACCGTAGGCAACCTGCCACACCTGCACGACATCACTACCATGATCGAGCTGTTCGGGCGCATGGGCATCGAGCCTGTGATCGACGAAAAGCTGGCGGTCGAGATCGACCCGCGCACCATCAAGACCCTGGTCGCACCGTACGAACTGGTCAAAACCATGCGCGCCTCGATCCTGGTGCTGGGCCCGATGGTCGCCCGCTTCGGCGAGGCCGAGGTGGCCCTGCCGGGCGGTTGCGCCATCGGCTCGCGGCCGGTCGACCTGCACATCCGTGGCCTCGAAGCCATGGGCGCGAAGATCGAAGTGGAAGGCGGCTACATCAAGGCCAAGGCGCCTGAAGGTGGCCTGCGCGGTGCGCACTTCTTCTTCGACACCGTCAGCGTGACTGGTACCGAGAACATCATGATGGCCGCGGCCCTGGCCAAGGGCCGCAGCGTGCTGCAGAACGCCGCGCGCGAGCCGGAAGTGGTCGACCTGGCCAACTTCATCAACGCCATGGGCGGCAAGATCCAGGGCGCCGGTACCGACACCATCGTCATCGATGGCGTCGAGCGCCTGGCTTCGGCCAGCTATCGGGTGATGCCGGACCGTATCGAGACCGGTACCTACCTGGTTGCCGCTGCCGTGACCGGTGGCCGCGTCAAGGTCAAGGACACCGACCCGACCATCCTCGAAGCGGTCCTGGAAAAGCTCAAGGAAGCCGGCGCCGACATCAATACCGGCGAAGACTGGATCGAGCTGGACATGCATGGCAAGCGGCCGAAAGCCGTCAACCTGCGTACCGCCCCGTACCCGGCATTCCCGACCGACATGCAGGCGCAGTTCATCTCGCTCAACGCCATTGCCGAAGGCACCGGCGCCGTGATCGAGACGATCTTCGAAAACCGTTTCATGCACGTCTACGAAATGCACCGCATGGGCGCGCAGATCCAGGTCGAAGGCAACACCGCGATCGTGACCGGCGTGAAAGCGCTCAAGGGCGCCCCGGTCATGGCCACCGACCTGCGCGCTTCCGCCAGCCTGGTGCTGTCGGCCCTGGTTGCCGAAGGCGATACGCTGATCGACCGCATCTACCACATCGACCGTGGTTACGAGTGCATCGAGGAAAAACTGCAGATGCTGGGCGCGAAGATCCGTCGCGTACCGGGCTAGTCGTCTGCCTGCCCAGGCAGGGTAGCGGCCAACCCGCTCCATGCCTGGGCCTGATGAATTGAATGCGGTCGGGCTTGTGGCCCGACCGGCAGTAGCCGCTTGAGGACCGACGTTCCAATGTTGACCATCGCGCTTTCCAAAGGCCGTATTCTCGACGATACCCTGCCGCTGCTGGCGGAAGCCGGTATCGTGCCGACCGAGAACCCGGACAAGAGCCGCAAACTGATCATCCCCACCACGCAGGACGATGTGCGCCTGCTGATCGTGCGTGCCACCGACGTGCCGACCTATGTCGAGCATGGTGCCGCCGACATGGGTGTGGCCGGCAAGGACGTGCTGATGGAGTACGGCGGCCAGGGCCTGTACGAGCCCCTGGACCTGCAGATTGCCCGTTGCAAGCTGATGACCGCTGGCGTAGTCGGCGCACCCGAGCCCAAGGGCCGTCTGCGCGTGGCTACCAAGTTCGTCAACGTAGCCAAGCGCTACTACGCCGAACAGGGTCGTCAGGTCGACATCATCAAGCTGTATGGCTCGATGGAGCTGGCGCCGCTGATCAACCTCGCCGACAAGATCATCGACGTGGTCGACACCGGCAACACCCTGCGTGCCAACGGCCTGGAACCGCAGGAACTGATCGCCACGATCAGCTCGCGCCTGGTGGTCAACAAGGCCTCCATGAAAATGCAGCACGCCCGTATCCAGAGCCTGATCGACACGCTGCGCGGAGCGGTCGAATCGCGACACCGCGGTTGACTCACTACCTCCTGCGCGCGGCCTTCGTTGTCGCGCCCGTCTATCCGCGTCATAGCCATTTTTCTCAGGTGCCCGCGCGGATGGACTGGTAGCCTAGGGCGCCTGAGCATTCGCCAATAATCGAGGCCCTCGCCATGACCGTGTCCACTGCAATTGCCCGTCTCAACGCCGCTGATCCGGATTTCGCCCGACATCTGGATCATCTGCTGAGCTGGGAAAGTGTGTCCGATGACGCGGTCAACCAACGCGTGCTCGACATCATCAAGGCTGTGCGCGAGCGCGGCGATGCGGCGCTGGTGGAGTTCACCCAGCGTTTCGATGGTGTGGATGCCAAGTCGATCGACGACCTGATCCTCAAGCGCGACCGCCTGGAACTGGCCCTGACCCGTATTACCCCGGCCCAGCGCGAAGCCCTGGAAAAGGCCGCCAACCGTGTGCGCCTGTACCACGAGCGGCAGAAGCAGGACTCCTGGCAGTACACCGAAGCCGACGGCACCGTGCTCGGTCAGAAGGTCACCCCGCTGGACCGCGCCGGCCTGTACGTGCCGGGCGGCAAGGCGTCGTACCCGTCGTCGGTGCTGATGAATGCCATCCCGGCCAAGGTTGCCGGCGTGGCCGAAGTGGTCATGGTGGTGCCGACCCCGCGTGGCGAGGTCAACGAGCTGGTGCTGGCGGCAGCCTGCATCGCCGGTGTCGACCGGGTATTCACCGTTGGTGGCGCCCAGGCCGTCGCCGCGCTGGCCTACGGTACCGAGAGCGTGCCGCAGGTGGACAAGATCGTCGGCCCTGGCAACATCTACGTCGCCACCGCCAAGCGCCACGTATTCGGCCAGGTGGGCATCGACATGATCGCCGGCCCATCGGAAATCCTCGTGGTATGTGACGGGCAGACCGACCCGGACTGGATCGCCATGGACCTGTTCTCCCAGGCCGAGCACGACGAAGACGCCCAGGCGATCCTGGTCAGCCCGGATGCCGCGTTCCTCGACCGTGTTGCCGCCAGCATCGACAAGTTGCTGCCGACCATGGAGCGTGCCGCGATCATCGAAAAATCGATCAATGGCCGTGGTGCGCTGATCCAGGTGCGCGACATGCAGCAGGCCATCGAAGTGGCCAACCGCATCGCACCAGAGCACCTGGAGCTGTCGGTAGCCGACCCGCAGGCCTGGTTGCCGCACATCCGCCACGCGGGTGCGATCTTCATGGGCCGCCACACCAGCGAAGCGCTCGGCGACTACTGCGCCGGCCCCAACCACGTACTGCCTACTTCCGGTACCGCGCGGTTCTCGTCGCCATTGGGGGTATATGACTTCCAGAAGCGTTCGTCGATCATCTTCTGCTCCGAGCAGGGCGCGTCCGAACTGGGTCACACCGCTTCGGTCCTGGCCCGTGGCGAGTCGCTGACCGCCCACGCCCGCAGCGCTGAATACCGTATCCTGACCCAACAGAAGGGGAACTGAGCATGAGTCGATTCTGGAGCCCCTTCGTCAAGGACCTGGTGCCTTACGTACCGGGCGAGCAACCCAAGCTGGCGCGTCTGGTCAAGCTGAACACCAACGAGAACCCCTATGGTCCGTCGCCCAAGGCGCTGGAAGCCATGCGTGGCGAGCTGAACGACAACCTGCGCCTGTACCCGGACCCGAACAGTGACCGCCTGAAGCAGGCGGTGGCCGAGTACTACGGCGTGACCCCGGCGCAGGTATTCGTCGGCAACGGCTCGGACGAGGTGCTGGCGCACATCTTCCACGGCCTGTTCCAGCACGCTCGCGGTCCGTTGTTGTTCCCCGATGTCAGCTACAGCTTCTACCCGGTGTATTGCGGCCTGTATGGCATCCCGTTCGAGCAGGTGGCGCTGGATGAGCAGTTCCAGATTCGCATTGCTGACTACAACAAGCCCAACGCCGGGATCATCTTCCCCAACCCTAACGCACCGACCGGCTGCCTGCTGCCGCTGCAGGCGATCGAGCAGTTGCTGCAAGCCAACCGCGATTCGGTGGTGGTGGTGGACGAAGCCTACATCGACTTCGGCGGTGAGACGGCCATCAGCCTGGTGGACCGCTACGACAACCTGCTGGTGACCCAGACCCTGTCGAAGTCACGTTCGCTCGCCGGTTTGCGTGTGGGCCTGGCAGTCGGCCACCCGGACCTGATAGAGGCACTGGAGCGGATCAAGAACAGCTTCAACTCCTACCCGCTTGACCGCATGGCGATCGTGGGTGCTGCGGCTGCTTTCGAGGACAAGGCCTATTTCCAGGCAACCTGCCGCAAGGTAATCGACAGCCGTGAAGCCTTGGTGGAGCAGCTGGTTGGCAAGGGCTTCGAGGTGTTGCCATCGGCGGCCAACTTCATCTTTGCCCGCCACCCGCAACACGATGCGGCGCAACTGGCTGCGCGCCTGCGTGAGCAAGGTGTGATCGTGCGCCACTTCAAGCAAGCGCGCATTGCCCAGTTCCTGCGTATCACCATTGGCACGCCGGAAATGAACCAGGCGTTGCTCGATGCGTTGAACTGAGCCGGGGTTCTGCAGGAGTGGAGACATCCGCTCCTGCGGGACGGCCCGTTCAGTACCTGATTTAATCGATATCCATTCGCGCGCTGGCTGGCCGTGTGCGCACCGCGACCGGTGTGTCATCGAGCTCGGGCACGTAGTCGGGGGCCTGTGGCATGCCCTGCGATCGCTCCACTGCCTCGGGTTGGCCGGGGTATTGCCTAGCCCAGGGATTGCGCAGCGACCTGCTGATCATTCAGGCCGCTTTCGCGCAGGTTGTTGGAAAAGCCGGATGAATTGCCATGCGCAGGGCTTTCCTTTAATCTCCAAAAATTCATCGGATGATTGGTTGACTCAAATGAACAGCGAATTGGCCAAGCGTTCATTGGTCGAACTTGCCGTCGAGCGTATGCGCGAACGCATCCTCCAGGGTGACTGGCAAATCGGCCAACGTTTGCCCACCGAACCGGTGCTGGCTGTAGAGCTGGGCATCAGTCGCAACACCGTGCGTGAGGCCATGCGGGTGTTGGCTTTCAGCGGCCTGGTGGAAATTCGCCAAGGTGATGGCAGTTACTTGCGCACGGCCCACGACCCGCTGCAGGCCGTGCAGGCGATGGCACGCTGCTCACCTGAACATGCCCGTGAAACCCGCCACATTCTGGAAGCAGAGGCTATCGGCCTGGCCGCGCTGCGGCGTACCGATGCCGACCTGCAGGCCTTGCGTGATGCGCTGACGCTCAGTGCCGGGCACTTTCATGGGGATGTTACGGCCTACGTGGCCTGCGACCTGGTGTTCCACCAACGGCTGGTCGATGCCGCCCACAACCCGGCACTCAGCGAGTTGTATCGCTACTTTTCCGGGGTGGTGGCTGCTGCGCTGCAGCACAACATGACTACCGTTCCGCGCTGCCAGGCCACGTTCGACCTGCACGGGCAGATTCTCGAGGCCATCGAGCAACGCGACGCGGAGCGGGCCAAGCGCCTGAGCCGTACCCTCATCGAATCCTGACCTGAGAACGCCATGGCTGAATCCATCACCCGTAATACCCCGCCACCTGAGCGAGATCTCGATGAGCTGCTGATCGATGCCGAGGCTGACGACGAGCAGGTCCAACAACAGTCCGTGCCGCTGCGGCGGCCGTGGCTGCTGTTGCTCGGCCTGGTGCTGGTGGCGCTGAACCTGCGCCCGGCGTTGTCGAGCATGGCGCCGGTGCTTGGCCAGGTGTCCGCAGGCCTGGGGCTGAACGCCTCGCTGGCTGGTTTGCTGACCACCTTGCCAGTGCTGTGCCTGGGCCTGTTCGCCCCGTTGGCGCCAGTGCTGGCGCGTCGCTTCGGCAGTGAGCGGGTGATCCTCGGCATCCTCGCCAGCTTGGCGCTGGGCATCGTGGTACGCAGTAGCTTCGGTGCTATCGGCGTGTTCCTCGGCAGCCTGATGGCCGGGGCCAGCATCGGCATCATCGGCGTGCTGTTGCCGGGTATCGTCAAGCGTGACTTCCCGCAGCATGCCGGCACGCTGACCGGCGTATACACCATGGCGCTATGCCTGGGTGCAGCCATGGCAGCGGGGGCTACCGTTCCTCTGACGCAGCACTTCGACGGCAGTTGGCCGCTGGGGCTGGGCTTCTGGGCGGTACCGGCGTTACTGGCCATGCTGGTCTGGTTGCCCCAGGCACGCCAGGGGCATGGCTTGCACAAGGTGGCCTACCGTGTGCGCGGTCTGTGGCGTGATCCCTTGGCCTGGCAGGTTACGTTGTACATGGGGTTGCAGTCGTCGCTGGCCTACATCGTGTTCGGCTGGTTGCCGTCGATTCTGATTGGCCGGGGTCTGAGCCCGACCGAGGCGGGGTTGGTGCTGTCGGGTTCGGTGATCGTGCAGTTGGTCAGTTCGCTCAGTGCGCCGTGGTTGGCCACGCGCGGCAAGGACCAGCGGCTGGCGATCGTGCTGGTCATGCTGATTACCCTGGCCGGCCTGTTCGGTTGCCTGTATGCACCGATTTCCGGGCTGTGGGGCTGGGCGGTACTGCTGGGCCTGGGGCAGGGCGGTACCTTCGCCCTGGCATTGACCTTGATCGTCCTGCGTTCGAAAGACGCCCATGTGGCGGCCAACCTGTCGAGCATGGCCCAAGGGGTGGGTTATACCCTGGCGTCGATGGGGCCGTTTGCGGTGGGGTTGGTGCATGACCTGAGCGGGGGCTGGGCCGCCGTGGGCTGGATCTTTGCCGTGCTGGGGGTTGGCGCCATCGTGTTCGGGCTGGGCGCTGGGCGGGCTTTGCATGTGCAGGTGGCCAGCGAGAAGGTTTGAAGGTGGACCTTGCCAGTACCAGCCTCATCGCGGGTACTGGTATAAGCCTGTGGGGCAGATTATCGTGCTGCTTTCGACCCCAGGACGGACCAGCCCTCATGAGCGACGCCAACCGCGAACTCATCACCCGCTTCTACCAGGCCTTCCAGCGCCTTGACGCCGAGGCCATGGTGGCCTGCTACAGCGACGATATCGTCTTCAGCGACCCGGTATTCGGTACCTTGCGCGGCAAGGACGCGGGTGACATGTGGCGGATGCTCACCACCCGGGCCAAGGATTTCACCCTGACGTTCGACGGCGTGCGCGCCGATGAGCGCAGTGGTGGCGCGCACTGGGTCGCCACCTACCTGTTCAGCCAGACCGGCCGCACCGTGGTCAACGATATCCAGGCGCGTTTCCTGATCCGCGATGGGCTGATCTGCCAGCATGACGACACGTTTGATCTGTGGCGCTGGTCGCGGCAGGCACTGGGTATCCCCGGGGTGTTGCTGGGATGGTCGCCGTTGTTGCAGAACAAGGTGCGCCTGCAGGCATTCAAGGGCTTGCGCGGGTTCCAGCAGGCCAAAGGTGAGTGACGTCGTCGAAACCAGCGCTGGCAAACCCTGGTATGTGTATCTGGTCAGGGCTGCCAATGGTTCGCTGTATTGCGGCATCAGCGATGATCCGCAACGGCGCTTTCTGGCACACCAGAAAGGGCAGGGGGCACGTTATTTCAAGACCAGCCCGGCCCAGGCGCTGGTGTATGTTGAGCAATGGCCGGACAAAGGCGAGGCGTTGCGCCAGGAGCGGCTGGTGAAGCGCCTGCGCAAGTCGGCGAAGGAGGCGTTGGTCGCCGCCTATGGCAGCGCTTCTGCGTCCTAGGGCCGCTTCGCGGGCCATGGCGACACAAGGCCGCTCCTTGTATCTCGACTTTCGCCTCGCAAGAGGCAGCCCTAGCAGCGCCTTCAGTCCTTGCGCCGCTTCAGCTGGTCCACCAGGGCGGTCGGCAGTCCCTTGATGATCAAGGTTCCGGCCGCTTCGTCATACTCCACCCTGTCCCCCAGCAGGTGCGCTTCGAAGCTGATCGACAGCCCTTCGGCACGTCCGGTGAAGCGACGGAACTGGTTGAGGGTGCGTTTGTCCGCAGGAATTTCCGGTGACAGGCCGTAATCCTTGTTGCGGATGTGGTCGTAGAACGCCTTCGGCCGGTCCTCGTCGATCAGGCTGGACAGCTCTTCCAGGGTCACTGGCTCGCCCAGCTTGGTCTGGGTGGTGGCGTAGTCCACCAGGGTCTGGGTCTTCTCGCGGGCGGCCTCCTCCGGCAGGTCTTCGCTCTCGACGAAGTCACTGAAGGCCTTGAGCAGGGTGCGGGTTTCGCCCGGGCCGTCGACACCTTCCTGGCAACCGATGAAATCGCGGAAGTAGTCGGAAACTTTCTTGCCGTTCTTGCCCTTGATGAACGAGATGTACTGCCTGGAGTTCTGGTTGTTCTGCCATTCCGACAGGTTGATGCGCGCCGCCAGGTGCAACTGCCCGAGGTCAAGGTGACGCGAAGGCGTCACATCGAGTTCGGCGTTCACCGCCACGCCTTCGCTATGGTGCAGCAGGGCGATCGCCAGGTACTCGGTCATGCCTTGCTGGTAATGGGCAAACAGGATGTGGCCGCCGGTGGACAGGTTGGACTCTTCCATCAGCTTCTGCAGGTGCTCAACGGCTACGCGGCTGAAGGCGGTGAAATCCTTTTCTTCGTCCAGGTACTGCTTCAGCCAGCCGCTAAGCGGGTAGGCGCCTGACTCACCGTGAAAGAAACCCCAGGCCTTGCCTTGCTTGGCGTTGTAGCTGTCATTGAGGTCGGCCAGCAGGTTTTCGATGGCATCGGAGGCGGCCAGCTCGGAATCGCGGGCATGCAGTACGGCGGGGCTGCCATCAGGCTTTTTGTCGATCAGGTGAACGATGCAATGACGGATTGGCATGGAATTCTCGGCGGGCTGCAAAAGGTGCCAAGTTTACCCCAGACACCAGGTGATGCAGTGGCCGGATGTTGGCAGAAATGCCGGTTGTTCGTTTTTTGTCCAGATTTGTGCGTTTAAGGCGAAAACCCCCGAAAAACCTGCATTAAAACGAAGTGCGCAGCGGATATTTATCCGTTCCTGTGGTAGCTTTGCGCGGTCTTGCGCCCTGCATGTGGCGCATTGCTGGCAACGTGCTGCCGACGTGTCGAACCAAACGCCGATTTACGTATCTACATACGCGATTGGCGCGGCCCTCCACTTTCAGGGGCTGGCCCGATAACGTCGTTAGCCCGCTGCATAACCATCGAATTTGATAGGGAAGGAACACCACCATGGCATTGACCAAAGACCAACTGATTGCCGACATCGCCGAATCGATCGCCGCGCCAAAAGCCACCGCCAAGAACGCTCTGGAGCAACTGGGCCAGATCGTTGCCGACCAGCTGGAAAACGGCGCTGAAATCACTCTGCCAGGCATCGGCAAGCTGAAAGTCACCGAGCGTCCTGCCCGTACCGGCCGCAACCCTTCGACTGGCGCTGCCATCGAAATCGCTGCCAAGAAAGTCGTCAAGTTCGTTCCGGCCAAAGTGCTGACCGACGCCATCAACAAGTAATTGTTGAAGCTTTGACGAAACCGCGCCCGGCTTGCCCGGGCGCGGTTTTTTCATGCCTGTTGTTTACGCCCGGCGTGCCAGGCCTGGCGCCCCGCCTCGTCGAGGAAGCTCCAGGCAACCATGCGGCTCTGTTTCTGCCCCTGGCCCATTTCGGTAACGCGCACGGCCTTGGCGCCGGCCTTTTTCAGCGCGGCCTCGATCCCTGGCAGGTTGCTGGCCTTGGACACCAGGCTGGTGAACCACAGCACGCGTTCTGCGTACTGGACGCTTTCGCCAACCAGTTGAGTGACAAAGCGGATCTCGCCACCTTCGCACCACAGTTCATTGTTCTGGCCACCGAAGTTCAGCACCGGCAATTTGCGCTTGGGGTCCTGCTTGCCGAGGTTCTTCCACTTGCGCTGGCTGCCGCGGGTGGCTTCGTCACGCGAGGCGTGGAAGGGTGGGTTGCACAGGGTCAGGTCAAAGCGCTCGTCCTCCTGCAGCAGGCCGCTGAGGATGTGGGCACGGTTGGCCTGGTGGCGCAGGGTGATGGCCTTGTCCAGGCGGTTGGCCTGAACGATGGCCTTGGCCGAGGCCAGGGCCACCGGGTCGATGTCCGAACCGAGAAAGCGCCAGCGGTAGTCGCTGTGGCCGAGCAGCGGGTAGATGCAGTTGGCACCGACGCCGATGTCCAGTACGCGAACCTGCGCGCCCTTGGGGATCTCGCCGGCATTGTCGTCGGCCAACAGGTCGGCGGCGACATGGAGGTAGTCGGCGCGGCCGGGGATCGGCGGGCACAGGTAGTCGGCCGGGATGTCCCAGTGCTGGATGCCGTATTGGGCCTTGAGCAGGGCCCGGTTGAAAACCCGCACGGCTTCGGGGTTGGCAAAGTCGATGCTGGGTTTGCCATAAGGGTTGGTGATGGTGAAGCGCGCCAGGTCGGGGAGGGCTTTGATCAGGCTGGGAAAGTCGTAGCGGCCCTGGTGGCGGTTGCGTGGGTGCAGGGTGGGTTTCTGGGTCATCGTTGGGTCCTGAAAAGCATCGCCGGCAAGCCGGCTCCCACAGCTGTAGTGCTGTCTGAGGGAGCCGGCTTGCCGGCGAAGGGCTGCGAAGCAGCCCGCTTATGGCTTCACTCTTGATTACAGCGCAGCAATCCGCGCGTGCTGTTCGGTGAAGTTGGCCAGGGCCTGTTCGGACTCGGCCAGCTTGGCGCGTTCCTTCTCGATCACCGCAGGCGGAGCCTTGTCGACGAAGGCTGCGTTGGACAGCTTGCCGCCCACGCGTGCCACTTCACCTTGCAGGCGCTGGATCTCCTTGTTCAGGCGCGCCAGCTCGGCATCCTTGTCGATCAGCCCGGCCATCGGCACCAGCACCTGCAGGTCACCGACCAGGGCTGTGGCCGACAGTGGAGCTTCGTCAGCATCGCCCAGTACGGTGAACGACTCGACCTTGGCCAGCTTCTTCAGCAGGGCTTCGTTTTCCTGCAGGCGACGCTGGTCATCGGCGTTGGCGTTCTTCAGGAACAGCGGCAGCGGCTTGCCCGGGCCGATGTTCATCTCGGCGCGGATGTTGCGCAGGCCCACCATCAGCTCCTTGAGCCATTCGATGTCGCCTTCGGCGGCCGGGTCGATGCGGCTTTCATTGGCCACTGGCCATGGCTGCAGCATGATGGTCTTGCCGCTGATGCCCGCCAGCGGCGCGATGCGCTGCCAGATTTCTTCGGTGATGAACGGCATGAACGGATGCGCCAGGCGCAGTGCTACTTCCAGCACACGGACCAAGGTGCGGCGGGTGCCACGGGCGCGCTCGACCGGTGCGTTCTCGTCCCACAATACCGGCTTGGACAATTCCAGGTACCAGTCGCAGTACTGGTTCCAGATGAATTCATACAGTGCCTGGCTGGCCAGGTCGAAGCGGAACTGCTCCAGCTGGCGGGTCACTTCGGCTTCGGTGCGCTGCAGCTGCGAGATGATCCAGCGGTCGGCCAGCGACAGCTCGACGGCTTCGCCGTTCTGGCCGCAGTCCTCGCCCTTGTCCAGCACGTAGCGGGCGGCGTTCCAGATCTTGTTGCAGAAGTTGCGGTAGCCTTCGACGCGGCCCATGTCGAACTTGATGTCGCGGCCGGTGGAGGCCAGCGAGCAGAAGGTGAAGCGCAGGGCATCGGTGCCGTAGCTGGCAATACCTTCCGGGAACTCGGCCTTGGTCTGCTTGGCGATCTTCTCGGCCAGCTTTGGCTGCATCATGCCGCTGGTGCGTTTTTCCAGCAGCGCGTCGAGGGTGATGCCGTCGACGATATCCAGCGGGTCCAGCACGTTGCCCTTGGACTTGGACATCTTCTGGCCCTGGCCGTCACGCACCAGGCCGTGCACGTACACGGTCTTGAACGGTACCTGCGGGGTGCCGTCCTCGTTCTTGATCAGGTGCATGGTCAGCATGATCATGCGCGCAACCCAGAAGAAGATGATGTCGAAGCCGGTCACCAGCACATCGGTGGAGTGGAACTTCTTGAGGAACTCGGTCTGCTCCGGCCAGCCCAGGGTGGAGAAGGTCCACAAGCCCGAACTGAACCAGGTGTCGAGCACGTCGTCGTCCTGGCGCAGGGCAACGTCGGCGCCCAGGTTGTGCTTGGCGCGCACTTCTTCCTCGTTGCGGCCGACATAGACCTGGCCGGCCTCGTCGTACCACGCCGGGATGCGATGGCCCCACCACAGCTGACGGCTGATGCACCAGTCCTGGATGTCGCGCATCCAGGAGAAGTACATGTTCTCGTATTGCTTGGGCACGAACTGGATGCGGCCATCTTCCACGGCGGCGATGGCAGGTTCTGCCAGCGGCTTGGTGGAAACGTACCACTGGTCGGTCAGCCACGGCTCGATGACGGTGCCCGAACGGTCGCCTTTCGGCACCTTCAGGGCGTGGTCATCGATGCTCACCAGCAGGCCCTGGGCGTCCAGGTCGGCGACGATCTGTTTACGCGCGACGAAGCGGTCGAGGTTGGCGTACTGGGCCGGCAGGCGGGTGTCGACCTGCTCGTTGACGCTGCCGTCGAGGTTGAAGGCCTGAGCGCTGGCCAGCACGAAGGCGTTCTTGTCAAAGATGTTCAGCAGCGGCAGGTTGTGGCGCTTGCCGACTTCGTAGTCGTTGAAATCGTGGGCCGGGGTGATCTTCACGCAACCGGTACCGAACTCGGGGTCGCAGTAATCGTCGGCGATGATCGGAATGCGACGGCCGACCAGCGGCAGTTCGACGAACTTGCCGATCAGCGCCTGGTAGCGCTCGTCGTTCGGGTTGACCGCCACGGCGGCGTCACCCAGCAGGGTTTCCGGACGGGTGGTGGCGACAACCAGGTAATCCTTGCCTTCGGCGGTCTTGGCGCCGTCGGCCAGCGGGTAGCGCAGGTTCCACAGGTGGCCCTTCTCGTCGTGGTTTTCCACTTCGAGGTCGGAGATGGCCGTGTGCAGCTTGGTGTCCCAGTTGACCAGGCGCTTGCCGCGGTAGATCAGGCCGTCCTCGTGCAGGCGCACGAAGGCTTCCTTGACCGCTTCGGACAGGCCCTCGTCCATGGTGAAGCGCTCGCGGCTCCAGTCCACCGACGAGCCCAGGCGGCGGATCTGTCGGCTGATGTTGCCGCCCGACTGGTCCTTCCATTCCCAGACCTTTTCCAGGAACTTTTCGCGGCCCAGGTCATGCCGGTTCTGGCCCTTGGCCTCGAGCTGGCGCTCGACCAGCATCTGGGTGGCGATACCGGCATGGTCGGTGCCGGGCTGCCACAGGGTGTCGCGGCCTTGCATGCGGCGGAAACGGATCAGGGCATCCATGATCGCGTTGTTGAAGCCGTGGCCCATGTGCAGGCTGCCGGTCACGTTCGGCGGCGGGATCATGATGGTGTAGGACTCGCCTGCACCTTGTGGGGCGAAATAGTTCTCGGACTCCCAGGTGTTGTACCAGGAAGTTTCGATGGCGTGCGGCTGGTAGGTCTTATCCATGCGCGGCGGGACCCTGTGCATTTATTCGGGAAAGCCGGGAAGTATAACCAAGCTGGGGGCCGCAGGCGACAAGCTGCTGACAACTGACGGAACCGTGGCGCCTGCTTCGCGGGCACGCCCGCTCCCACAGGTACGGTGCATGTCTCGAAGCTTGCACCGTACCTGTGGGAGC
>NZ_JATAAG010000066.1:885319-997597 GCF_030341915.1 Pseudomonas sp. BCRC 81390
ATCAACCGCTCGATCCGCGCATCCAGGCGGCGTTTGATCTCGTTCTCGATATGTGGGGTAAAGTCGTTGATCACATCCTGCATGATCATCTGCGCCGCCGCACGCAGCTCGCTTTCGAGGTGCAGCAGGGTGTCCTGGCGCCGCGTCTGCGGGTCGTCCACGGCCTCGGGTTCGACCGCTTCGGCAGCGGGTGCGGTGGTGTCGGGCGCTGCTTCCAGCAGCAGGGGGATCTGCTCGACTGTCTCGGTCAGCAGCGGCGGTTGCAGGTCGGCATCGCCAAGCAACTGGCGGATCGACTCGAGGTCATCGAGCAGATGAGCGGAATCGGGTAGCGGGGAGGGTTTGTCCATCGTCGTCAAAGTCGCTGTAAGCGGTGGTCTTGCAGAGCATAGCCCTGTTCACGGTAGAAACGGAATCGCTCACGTGCCGATTGGCGGATGCCAGGTTCCTCGACGACGATCTCGGCCACCCGCTCGAACTGGCCCACGAAACCCGGCACACCGGTGCTCAGGTTGATCAGCAGGTCGCGATGGTCGCCGGCATCGTCGGCCAGGCCCAGGGCCACGCGCGCGTCGGCGTGCAGCTCTGCCAGGTCGTGGGGCACGAAGGCCTCGCCCTTGAAGCGCCACAGACGTTGGTCCAGCTGGTCACGCTGATCGGCATCCTGGCAATGCAGGTAGACCCGGTGGCCAAGGCGCCAGGCCTTTTCACACAGCTTGCAGGCGAACTCCAGGCGCGCCGGCAGCGAATCGGTGGGCAGAATGTAGAAGTCGACTTTGCTCATGGTGGTATCGCCGGCCGATGGCGCGCAAGGCGCCACCGGCTGCCCGGCGTCAGGCGCCAGCGCGGTCCAGCAGGTACTGGGTCAGCAGCGGTACCGGGCGACCGGTGGCGCCCTTGTCCTTGCCACCGCTGACCCAGGCCGTGCCGGCGATGTCCAGGTGCGCCCAGTCGTAGGCCTTGGCGAAGCGCGACAGGAAGCAACCGGCGGTGATGGTGCCGGCTTTCGGCCCGCCGATGTTGCCCATGTCGGCGAACGGGCTGTCCAACTGCTCCTGATACTCATCGAACAGCGGCAACTGCCAGGCGCGGTCGTCGGCACGCTTGCCGGCGTCGAGCAACTGGCCGACCAGGTCGTCATTGTTGCCCATCAGGCCGGAGGTGTGGCTGCCCAGGGCGACGATGCAGGCGCCGGTGAGGGTGGCGATGTCGATCACCG
The DNA here is from genome assembly GCF_030341915.1 of Pseudomonas sp. BCRC 81390. Lineage (NCBI taxonomy): Bacteria > Pseudomonadati > Pseudomonadota > Gammaproteobacteria > Pseudomonadales > Pseudomonadaceae > Pseudomonas > Pseudomonas sp. BCRC 81390. The sequence continues at coordinate 886,539 of NZ_JATAAG010000066.1, forward strand.
CCTGCGGCTTGAAGCGTTCGGCGTAGGTCAGGGTGTCGCACAGCACCAGGCGGCCTTCGGCGTCGGTGTTGAGGATTTCCACGGTCTGACCGCTCATCGTGGTGACGATGTCACCCGGGCGGGTGGCGCCGCCGCTCGGCATGTTTTCGGCGCAGGCCAGCAGGCACACCAGGTTGATCGGCAGCTGCAGTTCGAGCACCGCACGCAGGGTGCCTAGCACGCTGGCGGCGCCGCACATGTCGTACTTCATCTCGTCCATCCCGGCACCGGGCTTGAGGCTGATGCCGCCAGTGTCGAAGGTGATGCCCTTGCCCACCAGCACGAACGGCTTGTCGGCTTTCTTGCCGCCCTGGTAGTTGAGCACGATCAGGCGTGGTGGCTGCTCGCTGCCCTGGCCGACGGCGTAGAACGCGCCCATGCCCAGGTCCTTGATCTTCTTCTCGTCCAGTACCTCGACCTTCAGCCCCTTGTGCGCCTTGCCCAGGTCCTTGGCCTGTTCGGCGAGGAAGCTTGGGTGGCACAGGTTGGGCGGCAGGTTGCCGAGGTCGCGGGTGAAGGCCATGCCGGTGGCGATGGCGCTGGCGTGCCTGACTGCGCGTTCGACGTCGGCCTGGCCGGCCTTGTCGGCCAACAGGGTGACCTTTTTCAGGGCGCGCGGCTCGGCCTTCTGGCTCTTGAAACGGTCGAACGTGTACTCGCCGTCGAGCAGGGTTTCAGCCAGCAGGCGGTACTTGCCGTAGTGGGCATCGCGGTTGCTGACCGCAATGTCATCCAGGGCCAGCACCGCATCGCTGCCGTTCAGGCCCTTGAGTACAGCGGCGACGCTGCTGACCAGCTTGCGCCAGGCGCGGTCGCCCAGGGCTTCGTCCTTGCCGCTGCCGACCAGCAGCACACGTTCGGCCTTCAGGCCGGGGATGCTCTGCAGCAGCAGGGTCTGGCCCGGCTTGCCGGCCAGGTCGCCACGCTTGAGCACGGCACTGATGGCGCCTTCGCTGGCCTGGTCGACGGCCTTGGCCACGGCGCCGAGCTTGCGGTTTTCACCCACCGGAATGACCAGGGTGGCGGTTTTTACGGATGCAGCAGCTACGCTTTTTACAACCAGTTCCATGTCAGGATCCCCGAATGATCGATACGCTTGGCGCTGTGTGTTCCAGCGCTCTGGACGGGCCGGGCTGCGTCATCGCGCGCCAGCGGAAAAGCGTCCAGTTTGAGCCTGCGGCGAGTGTGCTGACAACCCCGTTGTATGCCTTCATGCGCGGCGAAGTGACAGGGGCGTTCAATCACAGGATAATGCGCGCACTTTACATGGAGGTTCGCCTTTGGCGAACCGGCATTGGTCTTGGATGTACTAAGTCATTGTCTGGCGCCATTGCTTGGCAGTCCGCCCTGACAACCCAGGAGTGTCTGGTTTGATCGTCTTTCGTTATCTGTCCCGCGAGGTCCTGGTGACCTTGAGCGCCGTCAGCGCCGTGCTGCTGGTGATCATCATGAGCGGGCGCTTCATCAAGTACCTGGCCCAGGCTGCCCAGGGCGTGCTCGACCCGAGCGTGCTGTTCCTGATCATGGGCTTCCGTCTGCCGGGGTTCCTCCAGCTGATTCTGCCACTGGGCCTGTTCCTCGGCATTCTCCTGGCGTACGGGCGCCTGTACCTGGAAAGCGAGATGACCGTGCTCTCGGCCACCGGCATGAGCCAGCAGCGCCTGCTCGGCCTGACCATGGCACCGGCCGCCCTGGTCGCCCTGCTGGTGGCCTGGCTGAGCCTGAGCCTGGCGCCACTGGGCGTCGCCCAGGTGCAGCAGATCATCAGCCAGCAAGATGCCCTGACCGAATTCGATACCCTGGTGCCGGGCCGCTTCCAGACACTGCGCGACGGCTCGCGGGTGACCTACACCGAACAGCTGTCTGACGACCGTATCAACCTGGCCGGGGTGTTCATCTCCGAGAAGCGCTTCAACCAGGACAAGACCAAGGACCGCGCGCCGTCGGTGCTGGTCGCCGAACGCGGTCACCAGGAAATCCAGGCCGACGGCAACCGTTACCTGGTGCTGGAAAACGGCTACCGTTACGACGGCAACCCGGGCCAGGCCGACTACCGCGCCATCAAGTACGATACCTACGGCGTGCTGCTGCCCAAGCCGGAAGTCAGCGAGGAAGTGACCGAGCGCGAAGCCATTCCTACCTCCGAACTGATCGGCAAGAAGGGCCTGCGTGAGCGTGCCGAGCTGCAATGGCGGTTGTCGCTGCCCATCCTGGTGTTCGTCGTCACCCTGCTGGCGGTACCGCTGTCCCGGGTCAACCCGCGCCAGGGCCGCTTCCTCAAGCTGCTGCCGGCAATTCTTCTGTACATGGCCTATCTGACAATGCTGATTTCCGTACGCGGCGCCCTCGAGAAGGGCAAACTGCCAATCGCCCTGGGCATGTGGTGGGTCCACGGCCTGTTCCTGCTGATCGGCCTGGGCCTGATGTACTGGGAACCGCTGCGCCTCAAGCGCGCCGCACGCCGTGCGGGGTTGGCCCATGGTTAAGCTCGACCGCTACATCGGCCAGAGCGTGCTGCTGGCGATCCTCGCCGTGCTCGGGATCATTCTTGGCCTGGCCTCGTTGTTCGCCTTCATCGATGAGATGAGCGACTTGAGCGATACCTACACGGTGATGGAGGCGGGCAATTTCGTCCTGCTGACCGCGCCACGGCGTCTGTACGAAATGTTGCCGATGGCGGCCCTGATCGGTTGCCTGATCGGCTTGGGCAGCCTGGCCAGCAGCAGCGAACTGACCATCATGCGTGCGGCAGGGGTATCGATCGGCCGCATCGTCTGGGCAGTGATGAAGCCGATGCTGGTGCTGATGCTGGTCGGCCTGCTGATCGGTGAATACGTGGCACCGGTAACCGAGAACAAGGCCCAGGCCGACCGTTCGCTGGCCCAGGGTGGCGGTGAGGCGCAAAGCTCCAAGCGCGGCATGTGGCACCGCCAGGGTGACGAGTTCGTGCACATCAACGCGGTGCAACCCAACGGTCTGCTGCTGGGCGTGACCCGCTACCGCTTCGACAGCGAACGCAAGATCGTCACCTCGAGTTTCGCTCGCCGTGCCCAGTACCAGGATGACCACTGGCTGCTCGCCGACGTGCGCACCACGTTCTTCCGTGGCGACCACACCGAAGTGGTGAATACGCCACAGGAGCGCTGGGACGTTTCGCTCACCCCGCAGTTGCTCAATACCGTGATCCTGGCCCCTGAGTCGCTGTCGATTACCGGCCTGTGGGATTACATCCACTACTTGTCCGACCAGGGCCTGAACAACGCCCGGTACTGGCTGGCGTTCTGGACCAAGGTGCTGCAACCGATGGTGACCGCGGCGCTGGTGCTGATGGCGATCTCTTTCATCTTCGGCCCGCTGCGTTCGGTAACCCTTGGCCAGAGGGTGTTCACCGGTGTGCTGGTGGGCTTCGTGTTCCGCATCGCCCAGGACCTGCTGGGGCCATCGAGCCAGGTGTTCGGCTTCCCGCCGCTGTTGGCGGTGGTGATTCCGGCCGGCATCTGTGCGTTGGCAGGGATGTGGTTGTTGCGCCGGGCCGGTTGATGGCCTGAGCTGCACCAGAAAGCCGACCTCAGGGTCGGCTTTTTGATGGGCGTTTAGCGGACCTGCTTCTGCTTCGGCACCCGCACCAGCTGGCTTTCCGAATAGATGTCATGCCAGCCGCGCTTGCGCTTGTCGATCAGCGCCCAGAAAAAACCCAGCCCCAGGCACAGCCACGAAGCGATCGACACCACGAAGCGCAACAGCGCCTGCCACAGGCTGATGGCCGTGCCGTCGGCATTCTGCACTCGCACCCCCCACACCTGCATGCCCAGGGTCTGCCCGCCGTGGGTCCAGAACTTGGCGAAAAAGCCGAACAGGGCGAACAGCAGTACCGTCGACAGCAGCGGGTCGCCATCCAGTGCACCGGCCTCGGTCAGCTCGCGCATGCGTGCTTCGCCGATGATCGCCATCTGGATCATCTTGTAGGCACCCGCGGTCACGATCAGCAGCGCCGTGCACAAGAGAAAGTCGTAGAACATCGCCGCCAGGCGCCGGCCCAGGCCGACAGGCGGGAAATCCCCTTGGGGTACGAGCAGAGGCTTGGACATTCAGGGCGGCTCCAGAAAACGAAGCGGCTATTCTACGGGCAAAAAAAAGCCCCTGCACAGGGCAGGGGCTTTCGCGTGTCCGGTAGTCGCTTAGGCGATGACCTGAACCTTGTCGGCTTGCATGCCTTTCTGGCCTTGAACGGCTTCGAAGGAAACCTTCTGGCCTTCTTTCAGGCTCTTGAAGCCGTTGCCTTCGATAGCGCGGAAGTGCACGAACAGATCCGGACCGCTTTCTGGGGTGATGAAGCCGTAACCTTTTTCGTCATTGAACCACTTGACGGTACCGTTCTGACGCTCAGCCATTGTCTTATTTCCTATGAAGCTTGAATTTTGATGACAGTTTCTTTTGCAATAAATTGGCAGCAAAAGATTACTGGGCTGGGTTGCAGGAAAGTAAGAGACGTCAAACGGGTTGTAGCAGATTGCGGCTACTGGCCCAGGTCACGAACTGTTGCGACCCATGCAAACACAGTGCAGTGACTCTACGCCAACTCCCGAGCGAAAAACAAGCCCTTGGTCGTATGGAAAATCGGCCGTCTGCCGATAACCGACCGTTTTGTCGGAAACGGCATGGCGCCTGGCCTGGCGCCATGTTCAAAAGTTATTGAGGAGGTTCGAAATCGAATAAGTCGAACCTGCCCGCACGCTTCACAAAACGGTTTCAGCCCCGATAGTAACGTTGCGTCACAAAAGGCATTTTGCTGACTTTAAGGGCCACCTTCTTGCCACGCACCATGGCAAACAGCGCTGTGTCGATTGCTGCCTGTTCACTGTCGATATAACCCATCGCCACAGGTGCGTTGAGCGACGGGCCAAAGCCACCACTGCAGACTTTACCGACCGGTTTGTCGTTTGCATCGACAATATCGGCGCCCTCGCGTACCGGCGTACGCTCCTGCGGCAACAGGCCTACGCGTTTGCGCACTACGCCGTCGCGCTGCTGGGCGAAGATGGCCTCGGCGCCAGGGAAGCCGCCGGCACGCGCGCCATCGGCACGGCGTACCTTGGAAATGGCCCACAGCAGGCTGGCTTCGACCGGAGTGGTTTCGCTGTTCATGTCGTGGCCGTACAGGCACAGGCCAGCTTCCAGGCGCAACGAGTCGCGCGCGCCCAGGCCGATCGGCTGCACTTGCGGCTCGGCCAGCAGGTGGCGGGCCAAGGCTTCGGCGGCGTGTGCCGGTACCGAAATCTCGTAGCCGTCTTCGCCGGTGTAACCCGAGCGGCTGACGTAGCAGTCTTCACCCAGCAACTTTACTGCGCGGAACTGCATGAAGGTCATGCTGGCTACTTCCGGGGCCAGGCGCGCCAGCACCTCGACTGCGGCCGGGCCTTGCAGGGCCAGCAGGGCGCGCTCCTCGAACAGCGCTTGCACCTCGCAGCGGCCACCGATATGCGCTTGCAGGTGGGCCAGGTCCTGGTCCTTGCAGGCCGCGTTGACGACCAGGAACAACGTGTCGTTGCCCAGGTTGGCGACCATCAGGTCGTCGAGGATGCCGCCCTGCTCATTGGTGAACATGGCATAGCGCTGCATGCCCACCGGCAGGTCGATGATGTCCACCGGCACCAGGCTTTCCAGGGCCTTTGCAGCGTCGCTGCCGCGCAGGGTGATCTGGCCCATGTGCGAGACATCGAACAGGCCGGCCTGCTCGCGGGTGTGCAGGTGTTCCTTGAGCACGCCCAGCGGGTACTGCACCGGCATGTCGTAGCCGGCGAACGGCACCATGCGCGCACCCAGTTCCAGGTGCAGGGCGTGCAGCGGGGTCTTGAGCAGTGTTTCGGACATCGGTGACTCCTTGCTGTAGTTGTCGGGTCAACATTCGATGATGTTGACGGCCAGGCCGCCGCGGGCGGTCTCTTTGTATTTGCTTTTCATGTCGGCGCCGGTCTGGCGCATGGTGCGGATCACCTTGTCGAGCGACACGTAGTGCTGCCCGTCGCCGCGCAGGGCCATGCGCACCGCATTGATCGCCTTCACCGAGCCCATGGCGTTGCGCTCGATACAAGGCACCTGGACCAGCCCGCCGATCGGGTCGCAGGTCAGGCCCAGGTTGTGTTCCATGCCGATTTCGGCGGCGTTTTCCACTTGTTGCACGCTGCCACCCATCACCTCGCACAGCGCCCCGGCGGCCATCGAGCAGGCCACGCCGACCTCGCCCTGGCAGCCCACTTCGGCGCCGGAGATGGAGGCGTTTTCCTTGTACAGGATGCCGATGGCCGCGGCGGTGAGCAGGAAGCGCACCACCCCGTCTTCGCTGGCGCCAGGCACAAAGCGCATGTAGTAGTGCAACACCGCCGGCACGATGCCTGCCGCGCCATTGGTCGGCGCGGTGACTACGCGCCCGCCGTTGGCGTTTTCCTCGTTCACGGCCAAGGCGTAGAGGTTGACCCAGTCGAGTACCGACAGGGCATCGCGCAGGCTGGCTTCCGGATGGCCGCTCAGCTGGCGGTACAGCGCCGGTGCCCGGCGCTTGACCTTCAGCCCGCCCGGCAGGATGCCTTCATGCCGGCAGCCGGCGTCAACGCAACCCTGCATCACCTGCCAGATGCGCAGCAGGCCGGCACGGGTTTCCGCCTCCGGACGCCAGGCAGCCTCGTTGGCCAGCATCACCTGGCTTATCGACAGGTTTTGCGCAGTGCAATGGCCGAGCAGTTCCCTGGCGGTCTTGAACGGGTAGGGCAATGGCGTGCTGTCTTCGACGATGCGGTCGTGGCCGGCAGCATCCTCGTCGACCACGAAACCACCCCCCACCGAGTAATACTCACGGCTGCGGATCTGCAGCCCGGCCTCGTCGAAGGCGCGGAAAATCATGCCGTTTGGGTGGTAGTCCAGTGGTTTGCGGATCATCGCCAGGTGCTGCTTTTCGATGAACGCGATGCTGTGCTCGCCGAGCAGGCTGATGCGGCCGCTGTCGCGGATCGTCTGCAGGCGGGCGGGAATGGTGTCGGTATCGACACTGTCGGGGTGTTCGCCTTCAAGGCCCAGCAGCACGGCCTTGTCGCTGCCATGGCCCTTGCCGGTGGCGCCGAGCGAGCCATACAGCTCGGCCTTGACGCTGGCGGTACGGGCAAGCAGGCCATCACGCCGCAGCCCCTCGGCGAACCGCGCAGCGGCGCGCATCGGGCCGACCGTGTGGGAGCTGGAGGGGCCGATGCCGATCTTGAACAGGTCGAAGACGCTGAGTGACATGCTGGGTCCTCCTGAAGATGCTGGGGCCGCAAAGCGGCCCCAGCTTTGCTACCAGCCGCCTCAGGCGTCCTGATAGCTCTCGATCGACGGGCAGGCGCAAACCAGGTTGCGGTCGCCGAACACGTTGTCGACCCGACCGACCGGCGGCCAGTACTTGCCTTCCACCAGGCTCGGCAGCGGGTACACCGCCTGCTCGCGGCTGTAGCCGTGGGCCCATTCGCCAACCAGCTCGGCCGCCGTGTGCGGCGCGTTCTTCAGCGGGTTGTCGTCCTTGTCCAGGCTGCCGTTCTCGACCGCGCGGATTTCTTCGCGGATCTGGATCATCGCGTCGCAGAAGCGGTCCAGTTCTTCCTTGGACTCGCTTTCGGTCGGTTCGATCATCAACGTGCCGGCCACCGGGAAGGACATGGTCGGGGCGTGGAAGCCGAAGTCGATCAGGCGCTTGGCCACATCGTCGACGCTGATGCCGCTGGTGTCCTTCAGCGGGCGCAGGTCGAGGATGCACTCGTGGGCCACCAGGCCATTGCCGCCGGTGTACAGAACAGGATAGTGCTCTTCCAGGCGGCGAGCGATGTAGTTGGCATTGAGGATCGCCATCTGCGAGGCACGCTTGAGGCCGGCACCGCCCATCATGCGAATGTACATCCAGGTGATCGGCAGGATGCTGGCGCTGCCGAACGGTGCGGCACACACTGCGCCCTCGGTGTTTTCCAGCTGCGCGTGGCCGGGCAGGAACGGTGCCAGGTGCGACTTGACGCCGATCGGGCCGACGCCCGGGCCACCGCCACCGTGCGGAATGCAGAAGGTCTTGTGCAGGTTCAGGTGGGACACGTCGCCGCCGAACTTGCCCGGGGCGCACAGGCCGACCATGGCGTTCATGTTGGCACCGTCGATGTACACCTGGCCGCCATTGTCGTGAATGATCGCGCAAATTTCGCCGATCGCCTCCTCGAACACGCCGTGGGTCGATGGGTAGGTGATCATGATCGCGGCCAGGCGCTCGCGGTGCTCGATGGCCTTGGCGCGCAGGTCCTCGACGTCGACGTTGCCGCGGGCGTCACAGGCGGTGACCACAACGCGCATACCGGCCATGTGCGCAGTGGCCGGGTTGGTGCCGTGGGCCGACGACGGAATCAGGCAGATGTCGCGGTGGCCTTCGCCACGGCTGCGGTGGTAGGCGCGGATGGCCAGCAGGCCTGCATACTCGCCCTGGGAGCCGGCGTTGGGCTGCAGCGACACGGCGTCATAGCCGGTGGCGGCGCACAGCATGGCCTCCAGTTCGCTGATCATCTGCAGGTAGCCCTGGCTCTGCTCGGCCGGGGCGAACGGGTGCAGGTTGCCGAACTCGGCCCAGGTGACCGGGATCATTTCGCTGGCGGCGTTGAGTTTCATGGTGCACGAGCCCAGCGGGATCATGCTGCGGTCCAGCGCCAGGTCCTTGTCGGCCAGGCGGCGCAGGTAGCGCATTAGCTCGGTTTCGCTGTGGTAGCGGTTGAACACCGGGTGCTGGAGGATGGCTGACTGGCGCAGCAGCGCTGCAGGCAGCAGCGAGCCGGTGCTGCTGGCCAGGGCGTTGAAGTCTGGCTGCGCCTGGTCGCCACCGAGCAGCTGCCACAGGGCTTCGACATCGGCCTGGCTGCTGGTTTCGTCAAGCGACAGGCCGAGGTGCTCGGCGTCGATCTGGCGCAGGTTGATGCCTTGGGCGCGGGCCTGTTCATGCAGGCGGGCGGTGGCGTTGCCGGTGGCCAGGGTCAGGGTATCGAAGGCGCTGCTGCCGACTACCTGAAGGCCCAGTGCCTTCAGGCCGGCGGCGAGAATTGCGGTCAGCGCATGGGTGCGTTCGGCAATGCGCTTGAGGCCGGCCGGGCCGTGGTACACGGCGAACATGCTGGCGATGTTGGCCAGCAGCACCTGGGCGGTGCAGATGTTGCTGGTGGCCTTTTCGCGGCGGATATGCTGCTCGCGGGTCTGCATGGCCAGGCGCAGGGCGGTCTTGCCGAAGCGGTCGATCGACACGCCGACCAGGCGGCCCGGCATGTCGCGCTTGAACGCATCGCGGGTGGCGAAGTAGGCCGCATGCGGGCCGCCGAAGCCCAGTGGCACGCCGAAGCGCTGGGCGCTGCCGATGGCCACGTCGGCGTCGAACTCGCCCGGCGGGGTCAGCAGGGTCAGGGCCAGCAGGTCGGCGGCCACGGCGACCAGGGCGTTGGCCGCGTGGAAGCGCTGCACCACCTCGCGGTAGTCGAACACTTCACCATTGCTGGCCGGGTATTGCAGCAGGGCGCCGAAGAACGCGCTGACATCACCCAGCTCGCGCTCGTCGCCGACCACGATCTCGATACCCAGCGGCTCGGCACGGGTGCGCAGCACGTCGAGGGTTTGCGGGTGGCAGTGCACCGAGGCGAAGAAGGCGTGGCTGGCCTTGTTCTTCGACAGGCGCTTGCAGAAGGTCATGGCTTCGGCCGCGGCGGTGGCTTCGTCGAGCAGCGAGGCGTTGGCGATCGGCAGGCCGGTGAGGTCGCTGATCAGGGTCTGGAAGTTCAGCAGCGCTTCCAGGCGGCCCTGGGAGATTTCTGGCTGGTAGGGGGTGTAGGCGGTGTACCAGGCCGGGTTTTCCAGCAGGTTGCGCAGGATCGGCGCCGGCGTGTGGGTGTTGTAGTAGCCCTGGCCGATGTAGCTCTTGAACAGCTGGTTCTTGCCGGCGATGGCCTTGAGCGCGGCAAGCGCGTCGGCTTCGCTCTGGCCGTCGTGCGCGCCCAGCACGCTGGTGCCCTTGATGCTGTCGGGAATGACCGCGGCGGTCATGGCTTCCAGCGAGTCGAAGCCGAGGGCGGCCAGCATGGCCTGCTCGTCAGCGGTGCGCGGGCCGATGTGGCGGGCGATGAATTCGTTGGCGGTGCCGAGGTTGATGGTCATGGCGGGGTTCCTCAGGCGTCGTCGTTGGCTTTGATCAGGCGGTCGTAGGCGTCCTGGTCGAGCAGGGCGGAGACGGCGCTGGCATCGGCAGGGACGAAGCGGAAGAACCAGCCTTCACCCAGCGGGTCTTCGTTGACCAGTTCCGGGCTGTCTTCGAGCTGGTCGTTGACCTGCACCACCTCGCCGGTCAGCGGCATGTACACGCCGCTGGCGGCCTTGACCGACTCGACGGTGGACGCTTCGCTGCCTTTCTCATACTGCTGCAACTCTGGCAGTTGCACGAAAACCACGTCGCCAAGGGCGTTCTGGGCGTAGGCGGTGATGCCCACGGTAACGCTGCCATCGGCTTCGACGCGCAGCCATTCGTGGTCTTCAGTGAAACGCAACTCGCTCATGGGGAATCCTCGGGAAGCAGGGGCGTTGGGCGCGGTGGCTCCGCGCTCTTGGGTTGCGATTCCCATAGCAATAATGCGGCCAATCTTGAAAATGGCTTATTAATCAATGAGTTATTAAATAGCTGGAAACGGTGCGCCAGTTGCGTGGAATGAAAACGCTACAGCAGGTGTTGGAAGTAAAAGGGTTTGAGGATCAAACCCTTGCACAGCCGCACCTCGATTACAGGTGTATCGATATGCGTACGCTGTAATGAAATCAATACGTCATTGAATGTGTGTGACCAGGCCCTTCAGTGCTGGCTGCTCCAGCAGCCACTGCACAATGGCCTTGCTTCCTTCTGCACCCGGATGCAGATGGTCGCCCGAGTCGTAGCTGCCGAGCAGCCGCCCTGGGTGCTGCGGATCACGTACAAGCGCATCGATATCGAGCACGGCGTCAAACCCGCTTTCTTCGCGGATCCAGCGATTCAGACGCTGGCGCAGGCATTCCTTCTCTGGTTGATGGAACGCAGCGAATGGCGTGCCGGCGAACGCGCCTTCGAACGGGCTCAGGGTCATGCCGAGCAGGCGGATTCCCCGTGCATGGGCCGCCTCGATCAGCCAGGTGTAGGCGTCGATCTGGGCTTCGTAGCTTGGCAGGCAAGATCCTGGGTCCACCACCGAGTCTGCCCAGCCCAGGTCATTCAAACCCACCTGAACGACCGCCAGTGCAACCCCGGGCTGGCGCAGCACATCGCGCTCGAAACGGCCCAGTACACTGATGCCGAGCCGGTCGCGCAGAAGCCGTCCCCCGGATTGCCCGGCATTGATCAAGGCCACCCCATGCGGGGCCAGGTGTCTGGCCAACAGATCGCTCCAGCACCCATGCGTGTTCTTTTCCAGGCCATGGCCATTTACCAGCGAATCACCGATCACTGCCAACGCCATGCCTTCACTCTGGACCTCGACGGCATGGACCAGTATTCGCACATTCAAGGGCTGGGCATCGGGCAGGGCGAAGTCATTGCCGGTACGATCGCCAGGTTCGATGCTGCCCGTTTGACGGGGGTCCCAGTGAAATGTCCTGAGAGAGGTGGCTGCTGGCAGATGGACCGTGACCATCAGGTCGGCAAGGTCGGGGATCGCCAGCTCGAGCGGGTCACTGTGCAGGCGCTGGCCAGCGGCCAGGGTTGTCGATGATTGCCCGGAAAATGTGATGTCGCCCCAGGCACCGGGACGCCCGTGTGCCTGCAGCGACAACCGGCAGCGCCCGAGCACCAGCGGGCTGTCGCCATACTCATTGGAGAACACCAGACGTACGGCTTTGCCACCCCGACTGATGCGCATGGGCTGGCGTACGGTACAGTGGCCGGCCAGTTCCGGGAGCTGGGTTGGAAACGGTAATTCGGCCCCCCAGGCAGGTTGAGCCGGGGCCGTCCAGGTAGACAGCCAGGAATCAGCGCCCACGCTTGCGCGTGGGTCAGTAACAACAGAGGCAGACACAGAAGAAAATCCCTTTCGCAAAAGCTGGCACTCCGGCCAACGGTGCCGTATGCAACCGTGGCCAGAGGCTAATGCAGGTGTAGTCAAAATGCTACTATCCGGCGTGAAAGATCACGCGGTCAACGCTGTCAGCACGCCTGGGTCGGCAGCAACGGCGATGGATGCCAGGTATTGCCCATAGCTGGTCTTTTTCAGTGCCGCAGCGCGTGCCAGCAGTTGAGCCTGGTTGATCCAGCCGTTCTGGAACGCAATTTCCTCCAGGCATGCCACTTTGAGCCCCTGGCGGCTTTCGATGGCCTGGACGAAGTTGCCGGCCTCGAGCAACGACTCATGGGTACCCGTGTCGAGCCATGCGAAGCCACGGCCAAGTACGTTGACGTTCAGTGTGCCCTGTTCCAGGTAGGCATTGTTGATGTCGGTGATTTCAAGTTCGCCACGAGCCGACGGTTTGACCTGTGCTGCGATCTCCAGGACCTTGTTGTCGTAGAAGTACAGGCCGGTCACCGCGTAGTTGGACTTCGGTACCCGGGGCTTCTCCTCGATGCTGATGGCCTTGCCGTTCTTGTCGAACTCGACGACACCGAAGTGTTGCGGCTCGGCCACGTAATAACCGAACACGGTCGCGCCATGCTCGCGGCTGGCCGCCTGGCGCAAGGTGCTACCGAACTGGCTGCCATAGAATATGTTGTCGCCCAGCACCAGGCACACATTGTCGTCGCCGACGAACTCCTTGCCGATGATGAACGCCTGGGCCAGCCCGTCTGGTGTAGGTTGCTCGGCATAACTGATCTTGACGCCGAACTGGCTACCGTCGCCCAGCATGCGCTGGAAGCCCGGCAAGTCGTTGGGTGTGGAGATCACCAGTATCTCGTTGATGCCGGCGAGCATCAGTACGGACAGTGGGTAGTAGATCATCGGCTTGTCGTAGATCGGCAAGGATTGCTTGGACACTCCCAGGGTTATCGGATGCAAGCGTGTGCCCGATCCACCGGCCAGCAGGATGCCTTTGTACTTGGTCTGGTTCATGAAACAGCTCCCTTGAAACATGAGTGAGATGTGAAGAATCAGGCAGCGCTTCCGAGGCGCTCCAGGCGGTAGGCGCCATTGAGCACCCGTTGCCACCAGCCGCGGTTTTCCAGGTACCACTGGACGGTTTTGCGCAGACCGGTCTCGAAGGTTTCCTGTGGCACCCAGCCCAGCTCGTCGGCGATCTTGCCGGCGTCGATTGCATAGCGCTGGTCGTGCCCCGGGCGGTCGCGGACAAACTCGATCAGGTCGCTGTAGGCTTTTACGCCCTCCGGCTTGTCGGGGTGCAGCTCTTCCAGCAGGGCGCAGATGCCCAGTACCACATCCAGGTTGCGTCGCTCGTTATGGCCGCCGATGTTGTAGGTCTGGCCCACCACGCCCCGGGTCAGGACGGTATACAAGGCACGGGCGTGGTCCTCGACGTGCAACCAGTCGCGGACCTGCGCGCCGTTGCCATATACCGGAAGCGGTTTGCCGTGCAGGGCGTTGAGGATGATGTGAGGGATCAGCTTCTCGGGAAAATGGCAGGGGCCGTAGTTGTTCGAGCAATTGGTCACCAGCACCGGCAAACCGTAAGTGCGTCCCCAGGCGCGGACCAGGTGGTCGCTGCCAGCCTTGCTCGCCGAGTAGGGCGAGCTGGGCGCGTAGGGGGTGTCCTCGGTGAAGTAGTCGTCGGTGCCTTCCAGGTCACCGAACACCTCGTCGGTGGAAATGTGGTGGAAGCGGAACGCCAGGCGGGCGTCGGGCTGCAGGCCGTTCCAGTAGGCACGCGTGACTTCCAGCAATGTTGCTGTTCCGAGCACGTTGGTCCGCACGAATGCCTCGGGCCCCTCGATGGAGCGGTCGACATGCGATTCTGCTGCCAGGTGCATCACAGCCTGGGGCTGGAAATCATTGAAAATCCGCTGCAGCTGGGCTTTGTCGCAGATGTCGGCCTGGTAGAAACGATAGCGCTCGGAGCTGGCAATGCTGGCCAACGACTCGAGGTTGCCGGCATAGGTCAGCGCATCGACGTTGGCCACATGGCAATCGGTATGTTCGATCAGGTGACGAACCACGGCGGAGCCGATGAAGCCCGCGCCGCCAGTAATCAAGATGTTCACGCAAGCACTCCTGTAATGATTGTTACGAATCCGTTCGCAGGCTCAGTTGACCAGCGCAACCCAGTACTTGCTGAGCGCCCCCTGGAGAATCAGCAGCGACTGGATGCAGGTGAAGCTCTCATCGGTGGTGGCCGAAGTCGTGTTCAGCGGCCCGAATCCGCCATCTTCCTTCTGATGCCGTGAGATCCAGGTCTCGATGCCCTGCAGGTCCCTTGGGCGCGCATCGAGCAGGTACAAGGCGGCAATCGCCATGTAGCTGCCGACCAGGCTGACAGCCTTGCCTGGGCGGTAGAGGAAGGCCCCATGCGGTTGTTGCAGCCCTTGCAGCCAGGCCACGGTGCTGGTGGCGTCGACCAGTTCGTGATCCAGGGCGTGCAGCAAGGACAGGGCGCGGTAGGTGGAGAATGTGTCCGGCGGGTTGCCGGGTCGGTTGGCGAAACCACCGTCGCTGTGGCGGCAAGCGAGAATGAAGCCCAGCAGCGCTTGCGGCCTGGTCGCTTCCGCGCCCAGGACATGCAACGACAGTGCAGCCAGGTTGCTGTGCCAGATATCCGACTGGTAGCCCGGTACATTGCCGAAGCCGCCATCGTCCTGCTGGCAGCGCTGCAGGTAGGCCACGCAGGCTGGCTTCGACAGCGGCTCGCTGCCCAACAGGCGCAGGGAAATCACCGCGCAATAGGTGGCGAACACATCACTGAGCTGCCCGGGCTGTTCGGCGAAACCACCGTCTGCGTTCTGCGATGCCTGGATGCAAGCGATCAGGCTGGCCTTGTCGTCGATGTCCGCTTTCAGTGCGTACAAGTCGGAAATCACGTGCAAGGCGGAGAAGACCTGCCAGCAACGGTCAGCGCGGAAGCCCTGCGGCGCCATTTCTGCGGTCAGCCCGTACGGTACCGCCAGTGACGCTCGCGCTTGGCGCAGCCATTGGAAGTAAGCCGGCAAGTTCACCTTCAGCTCCGGCAATGGGCCAAGATGCGGCTGCTCCAGTCGGCTGCGGTTGTTCACCCTGCGCAGGGTGCCGAGGTCCACTTCCTGCGGTGCGGCTGCCGGCGGCAGATTCGCAACCTGCTTGTGCAATGCGCCAAGGCAGGCCAGTTGCCCCTCCAGGCTCTTGATATGCAGCGGCAGATACGACAGGTTGCCGATGTGGAACACACCCAGCTGACGGGGTGGTGCCCAGAACTGACGAATGAACGGTACGGTCGGATCGACCGGCGTCGACCAGAAATAGCCTTTTCCGAGGAAGAAACCACCGTGGCGGCTGTCATGGAAATCTGTCATCGCCTTCAGCAATTGCTCGCGCCGTTGCTGGCTTTCACGCGGCTTCGCCAGTTCCAGGGCCTCGAGCAGCAACGCCACATCCAGGCTGGTCTTGATCGGGAACGGTGACTCGTTGCGCTTGAATGAAGTCAGCCAGTCAGCACCGACGCGCTGGTCGTAGCGGATACGGTCCCAGTAACCGCCATAGGTGTCGTCGTGCAGACGCTCGAAGGTGTCATCGAGCAGCATGCAGGCCAGTTGCAGCATTTCCTGGTGGCTGTTGCCCCGTGCCCAGCGTGCCAGTGCCGAGGCAGCTCGGGCGCGGCTGGCCGTCTGGCGCAGGGTGCCTGCCCCCAGGCCCTTGAGCTCGGCACGCACTTCGTCTTCAAGCTTCCAGACATGCTGCTGCAAGTGTGCAGGCAGAGGGTCTTCGGTTTTGCAGATGCACAGGCTGCACAACAGGTTCACTGCGGCAATGTCCAGCTCGATCGGCATGTGGCTATCGATCACTGTCCCCCAGTCGCTGGCCAGGACACCACCGAGCAGATGGCCGTCGTACACCTGCTGCAAGCGCTGCAGAATGCCTTCGCTGACCTGCTGCAGCTGTGCGCTGTCATGTCGCTGGCGGCGGAACTCCAGCAGTGCCCGCAAGGCGTCGAACTGCAAGGCCAGGGTCCTGCACCGCCCGGAGCCGTGGGCGTTCCATTGCCGGTCGCTGAGCTCGGTAAACCCCTGGTGCTCGGCATCGTGCAGTTCGAGCAACCCGGCCAGCGCGAACTCGGCCTGCCAGGTATCGCCGTGCTGAGCGAAGAACAGGGTGGCAGCCACCTGGTCCTCCAGGCGTTTATCACTGCTGATACGCAATGCGCCGGTCGCATCTGTGATGGCGAGAAAGCCACCTGCTTCCTTATCCATCAAGGCTTCAGCCAAGAAGGCAGATGAGGTGCTGTGCATGGGCACCCTCCTTTGAAAATGCTGTGGATGTTTCCGCTTAGTGCGTCAGGCTGAGGATGCGGCTGGCGGCCCGCTGCGCGCCAAGCCCGTCAGGGGCGGCAACGCGCTGGTGAGCGCCGAAATAGCTCGGGGCATCAGTGTCCTTGTCCAGTTCGGCATCGATCAGCCCGGCAATGGCTGTGGCCTCGCAACCGAGATAGGTCGGGAAGCCGAGGCGTGCCAGGCGGTCGAGGGCTTCGGCCTCGTGGTACTCGGATTTCGACGGCAGCACGAACAGGGTCGGAATGTGCAGTGCAGCGATTTCGGTGACCGTGATCCAGCCTGGCGCCGATACCAGCAGGCTGGCCTCACGCAGCAAACCCATCCAGTCGGGGTAGTAAGGCACGCTGACGAGGCCCTCCCGCGGGGCGATGTCCTGGCGGCCCAACAGCACCATCTTCAGCTCGGGGCGCACGGTGCGCAGCTGTTCGAATGCTTCCAGGTAGGCGTTGAGCAAGTTCTGCTTGCTCTCGGCGAACATGGTGGTGCCGCTGATGGACGCGACGATGAACGGCCCGTCACCCAGGCCGAGGTCGGCCCGCACAGTGGAAGCGTTGGTCTGGGTGAAATCACGAATCATCGGGCCGACAAAGTGCGCCTTGCCATCCATCAGCGCGCTGGCCACCGGTGTGCCGTTATCCATTTCAGGAATGTACGGTTTGTCGGTGAGCACCAGCTGGCTCTGCTCGATCATCCATGAGAACTGCTTGTGCAAGGCGGTGCGTGCACGCTTGAGATCTTCGGCATTGAGTTCGAAACCGCCTTCGCTGAGGTCTTGGTCGGTCAGTTGGCACAGGGTGAAGTCGTACCGCTCAGTGACGAACACAAAGGGCGTGCGACTGAAGATGGCTGCCAGGCAGGCCGCCATGTTGAAGTCGGAGATGACGACCCGAGGCTTGTGTTCTTCGATGATCGCCAGGTATGCCAGCATGCGTTCACTGGACAGGAAGGTGTTGGAAATGTAACCGGCGATGTAGCTACCCCAGTCGAGCTGACGCGACAGATTGCTCTTTTTCGAATAGTCCATCAGTTGTCCGGCAACATCGATTACGTCAATGCCGGAGCTTTCGAACATCGGGGTGAACACATCCTGCAACGAGGCCAGGGCGACCTTCATTTCGAGGTCCGGGTTGTAATTGCGCAGGGCCCGTCCAATCGACAGCACGCGCATGTTATGACCAGAACCGGTAGGGGCGGGGGCGAACAGGATCATGCGACTTCCTCTTTGAGTTGAATGACGCCTTTAACGACAGAATTTGCGGGTACATCGCGGATAACGACGGCGTAGGGTTCCACCCTCACGCCATCGCCGAGGGAAACGGGACCGACGATCAGAGCGCCGGTGCCGATGTCGCAACGCTTGCCGATACGGATCGGCGCGGCCTGCCAGGGCAGTGACCGAAACCGATGATCATGGGATGAGGACACCACGGTGACCTGATCGCCGAGCCGGCTTTCGTCGCCAATGCTGACACCGCCGGCACCTTCGATGACCACCCCGCGCCCGAGCACTGTCCGCTGGCCAAGCGTGATGCCACCGAACTCGTGAATGCCTCCATGGCGGCTGCTGCGGCCGATCAATATGCAGTCCATGCCAACCTGTACCGCAGGGCCACCGGAGAGCTCGGCGTCGATGAGTGAGCGCTCGCCGAAATGCCAGCCATCAAGTTGCGGATTGAGCTGGTGGATACGGTTCAGCGTGCAGGATTCGGGATCGAGAAAGGAGGGCAACCCGTCACGCTGGCGCTTCAGTACTTTCTGCAGGACGGGAGCGGGGTCTGGCCAGCCATCTTCATTTAACTGGCGGCGGGCGATGACCCGGGCGGGCCGGCCAACGACGATGCAGTCCTGCTCGACGTGCCCGGTGACCAGCGCCCCTGCGGCTACCACAGCACCGGCGCCAATGCGAACGCCTGGTGCAAGCGTTGCCCGAGCGCCGATCCAGGCACCTTGGCCGATATGGATCGGGTGTTCGTAGCTACCCCGTGCAATGACCCCTGTGGCCAGCATGCCGCGATCAGCCACGTCCAGGTGTTCTAGCTGGCAGTTGAAGCCGATGAAGCAGCCTTGCCCGAGTACCACGGTTTGCAGCCGGTTGCCGGCGCGGACCCAGGTTGCATCGCCAATGCTGCTATCGGGTGAGACAAGCGTCCCTGTTTCGACAAGCCATGTCGTCTGCATCACACACTCCTTGCGTGTACAGCTTCTGCACCCGCCATTACCTGAGCGAGAGCGTACGTCTGTGTCCTATTGCTGCTTCCTGTCAGCGGCCATCCTGAATGCGCGGGGGAGCAAGCGGCCGCCGAACAGAATTAATGTACTAGTCATTTCGTACTGTTCGCACATCCTAGTACAGACATATTGGCTAAGCAATACGTTTTCTGTGTTGCCTGTTAAAAAAATTGCCGGCCAGAAATGCGCACTAAAAAGGTTTCAAAATCGTTAAAAAATGCAGGATTTGTAGGACAACCAGTATGGGTAGGCGCAGGCGCGCCAGAATGAGACCGGCCACAGGGGGTGGCCGGTATCAAAGAAAATATACGGGAAATGATGGCCAAGTGCTGGCCTAGCAGGCGTCAGTACGCGGTCGGATAGGGGACGATCTTGTCCCAGGTGTCCATCGCATGACTTGCCACTTTTTCCAGTGTGTCGCGTGGCGAACCGTCGCGTGCCACCATTGCCATGCCGCGCTGGACGATGCCGTAGTAATGGGCCAGGCTCTCGCAATCGACATGTGGGCCGATCTCGCGACTGGCCTGGCCAAGGCGCAGGCGATTCTTGAGCATTTCGAACGGCTTGCAGCGCAGCACTTTCAGCCCCACCCGAAGATTGGGCAACGGCGACTTCAGGTCGGTCTGGGTAACGAAGCAACCGTGGGGGCGATCTTCCCGGGTCAGGATTCTCGCCGTTGCCAGCAACACGGCCTGGATCGAATCTTGCGCCCGTTCATGCTTGTACAGCTCGCTCCAGATTTCCTCGCCAACCGTCGACCAGTAGAGCTCCAGGGCTTCGAGAAACAGGTCCTCCTTGGAGCCGAAGGCGGCGTAGAGACTGGGAGACTTGATCTTCATGGCGGTCATCAGCTCGTTCAGCGATGTCCCGTCGTATCCTTTGTCCCAGAACAACAACATGGCCTGGACCAGCGCCTGATGACGATCAAACTCCCGAGGTCTTCCTCGACCACTCATATCTACCTCTCCATTCTCACAGCGGATGGGGCCGTAACCCGAGCGGTTGCGCGCCGTGTTCCGTCATGTCCATTCAAGTAAACCTGGAGCCGGCAAACCTTGTAGCGCGCGGGCTGGCCAGGCATTAACCGAACTGCAACACAAAAAGACTTGAATTGTACTAATACATCCGTACAATCAATGATACGCGCCAGCCTCCAGGGTTCGTCAACCCTGGCTTACAAACAGTCGGAAATGGCGCACATTCATGATTGCCAAAGGTTTTTTCGCACGGATAGCTACCCCCAAACACTGGAGCGTATCAACAATGGATGTTGCCACTTACAGAAATGCCATGGCGCGACTCGGCGGCGCCGTATCGATCATCAGCACGGACGGCCCTGGTGGCCGACACGGTTTCACCGCCTCGGCAGTCTGCAGTGTCACCGATACCCCGCCCATGCTTCTGGTATGCATGAACAAGCAGTCTCGCCAGCGCAGCAGTTTCGAAGAGAACGGTGTGCTGTGCGTAAACGTTCTGCGTGGCGATCAGCAAAGCCTGTCGAGTGTGTTCGCCGACCGCAACCTCGACATGCAGCAGCGGTTTCTCGCCACTCGCTGGACTACCGGCGCTAGCGGCGCACCGCGGATGGACGAGGCGCTGGTGTGTTTCGATTGCCGGATCAGCGAAATTCACAGTGTCGGTAGCCACAGCATCTTCTACTGCGAGGTCCTGGATATCGCCAGTGCCCAGCATCCGGAAGGCCTGATCTATTTTGATCGCGCTTATCACCGGGTTGCCGTGGCCCAGCCCACCGCTTGAGTTGATCGGGAGTACGCGTTATGGACGACCTCTGGACTTCGAGGCCGCTACCCGGCCTTTCCGAAGACCAACGGCACTGGCTATCGGCACCGGGCTCCCTGACCTTGCGCCTGAAAGCGCTGGGGCAGTTCAGCCTGGACCTGGTCGGGCAATCGGTAGCTAGTGCAGAACCAGGTGAAGCATGTGCCTTGGGCATTGCCCAGGGGCAGGCGGTATGGCTCCGCGAAGTGGCGTTGCGCGTCGATGGCGAGGTCATGGTATGCGCACGCAGCCTCACCCCTCTGCAGGCCAGTCAGCCGGCCTGGCCGGAGCTGGCCGGCCTGGGGGATCAGCCACTGGGAAGCATGCTGTACAGCTCGCCAGACATCCATCGGGAAGCTTTCGAGTGCCAACGGCCACAAGCCGAGTCGCCGTTGTCGCGCCTGGCCCGGCAGCTTGGCCAGCCCAGCCGTGGCCTGCTGGCTCGCAGGTCACGCTTCATGCGCAATGGCAAGCCGCTGCTGATTGCAGAATGCTTCGTTCCGCAGTTCTGGGAACTTGTGCAACAAGACAGCGCGCCGTTCAAATTGGCTATCTGAACCGGGCGCGCGCCTTGCGGCGTTGAGCGGGATGCGAATCAGGCTTCTTCCAGGCGCATTTCGTTGTCACGAATGACTTGCGCGGTATATGGATCATTGGCCACGGCTTCGAGCAGCGAAGTCAGCAGGCCCGGGAAACGCGTTTCCAGGTCATCCCGGCGAATCGACAGCAAGTTCTCCCGGCCATAGGGGCGTTGCCAGATCACACCGCTGTCGCGCAAGACGCGCCAGTGGTGGGTCATGGTCGACTTGGACGCACCCTTGAGAATTTGCCCACAAGGGTGCTCTTCACCATCGGAAAGAACCTTCAGTACCGTCAGGCGCAACGGATTGCCAAGTGCTGTCAGGACGTTTTCCAAGCGAATCTGTTCAATGCTGGGATGGTTGGCAGTGTACATGCGATTACCTCAATTGATTTACAGGGACCACCTTGGCCTGCGGCACGATTGCCATCCGGTCCAGCAACTCCCCTGTAGCGATCAGGCGCGCTTCCATCTCGCGCTCTTGGAAATCAGAATCCGAGCCTGGCAGTACCCAGGAGGATGACAATCTCCCCATTACCCTGGGCCATCAGTCGATAGCTGCTCGCAGCCGGGACATGGATAGTTTGTTAGTACGAGCAGTGTGGAACTATATACCAATTTGGCGGGTTTCGTGAGCCGGATGGAATGAACGTGCTATGAAAATGATAAATGCTCAAGGCAGAGGACCTTTTAAAACAACAGGTTGGCGTCCACGCGGGGCGGGTGAGGGCAATTATTTCAAAGTGTGAAGCCGGCACCAGGACTGACCCAGGTGCCGGAAGGTGCGTTCATTGAACGTTCGAAGCGACCGGTTGATAACCACCGCCAAGGGCCGTTACCAGCCCTACCGCCGAGTCGATCTGCTTGCTGCTCAGCAACGCCAGGCGCAGTTCATCCTCGATCAGCTGTTCTTCGATGTTGAGCGAATCGAGAAAGTTGTTTTCGCCGATTTCAAACCGTTCCACGGCCAGGTCGAAGGACGATTGGGCTGTATCGCGAGCGGTGCGCTGCAGGCCGATCTGCCGGTTGACGGCCTGCAGTTCGGTCACCGACGTGGCGACCTGGTGCAACGCCGTGTTCAGGGTGGCGTTGTAGTTGGCAATTGCCATATCCAGGTCGGCATTGCTCTGCTTGAGGCTGGCCCGTAGGCGGCCGGCGTCGAACAGCGGTACTGTCACGGTCGGCGCGATGTTCCAGAAGCGGCTGACCGTGTCGTTGAAACTGTCGCCGGACAGGGCATGCACACCACCCGCGGCACGCAGGTTGATGTTGGGGTAGAAGCGGGTCTTGACCGAGGCCACCGTGCGGGTCTGGGCTTCGACACGCCAGCGGGCCGCAACGATATCCGGGCGCCGCCCCAGCAGTTCCGCTGGCAGGTTTTCAGGCAGTGCCGCGTCATCGCTTTTCAACGGCTTGGGCCGCACGATATCACGAGCAGCGTCGACCCCTGAGCCGAGCAAGGCCGAAAGCTGCAGGCGGGCGATTTCCATGTTGCTGCGAGCACCCAGCAGGCTTGCTTCGGCGCGCGCTACCAGACCATCCACACGCTGCAGCTGGGATTTGTTGTCCAGGCCATTGTTGAAGCGATCACTGGTCAGTCCCTGCAGGCGTCGCAGGCGCTTGAGATCACGTTCGCTCAGGTCCACCACATCCCAGGCATAAGCCAGCTGGTTGTAGGCTTTGACGACATTGGCTGCCAACAGCAAACGCGCTGATTGCAGTTCGACTTCCGCAGCCTTGGCCTGGCTGACCGAGGCCTCCCACGCGCTGCGCTTGCCCCCCCACAGATCGAGGTCGTAGTCGAACGTCACGCCCAGGCTGCGCACTGTGATGTAGCGATTCCCCTGGCCGTCGAAATCTTCGCTGCGCGACAGCCGCGAGCGCGAGACGCCACCCGAGGCGTCGAGCTGCGGGGCTTGGTCCGCGTCGTAATACGCCTGCAAGGCATTGGCCTTGTCAGCCCTGGCCTGCACTTCCTGAAGCCCCGGGTTGTGGTTCCAGGCCTTGGCTACCAGGCCGTCCAGCTGGGCATCACCGTAACGCTGCCACCAGTTGTCAGCCGGCCACGGCGCGGCCGGCAGCCGCGCGTCGGCGAGGGACGCCGAAGGTGCCCCCTCGGGAGTCAGCAAGTGCTGACGATGGTCGATGCCGGCGTAATTCACGCAACCACTCGCGACCATTGCGGCCAGCAGCGGCAGCAGCCGTACATAGCGTGTCTTTTTCAACATGGGATTATCCTCGCGCCGCGGCGTCGATGGCCTGGCTGTCGTCATCCGTGACGGGCAGCGCCTTGGGCTGCCTGGTGGAACTGAGCAAGCTGTAGACCGTTGGCAGGATGAACAGGGTGAACAATGTGCCGATCAACATGCCCACGACAATGACCAGGCCCAGGCCGAAGCGGCTGTTGGCTCCCGCGCCAGTCGCGAAGATCAGCGGTGCGAGCCCCACTACCATGGCGGCGGTGGTCATCAGGATCGGTCGCAGGCGCACTTCGGCCGCATGGCGGATGGCTTCCAGTTTGTCCATGCCGTGGTGCATCTGCAGTTCGTTGGCGAACGCCACCATGAGGATGCCGTGTTTGCTGATCAGGCCGATCAGCGTGATCAGGCCGATCTGGGTATAGATGTTCAGCGAGGTGTAGCCCAGCGCCAGCGGCAACAGTGCCCCACAGATCGACAACGGTACGCTGATCAGAATGATGAACGGATCGATGAAGCTCTCATACTGGACTGCCAGCACCAGGTAGATGATCACCAGGGCGAAGGCGAAGGTCAGCATCAAGGTGTTGCCTTCCTGCACGTATTGCCGGGTGTCGGACTGCCAGTCATAGGTGTAGCCAGCCGGGAACCCTTTGGCCTGCTCGCTGAGGAAGGCCACGGCGTCGCCCAGCGTCACCCCAGGCATCGGAATTGCCTGCAGCGTCGCGGCGTTCTGCTGGTTGAACTGCGGGCGCAGGTTGGGCTCGACCTTCACCTTGATCGTGGCCAGGGTGGACAGTGGTACCAGGTTGCCGTGTTGATCCTTGACGTAGTAGCGGTTGAGCGCCTCGGGGGTCAGGCGGTCCTGCGGCAGCGCTTGCGGAATCACATCATAGGAGCGGCCATGGTAGGCAAAACGGTTGATGTACTTCTCGCCAATCAGGCTGTTGAGGGTCTTGCCGATATCGCTCATGCGGATACCCATGGCGTTGGCCTTCGCCCTGTCGACCTGCACTTCGACCACCGGGTTGTTGAAGTCCAGGTCGCTGTCGACCACCGCGAACAGGCCGCTGCTGCGGGCGCTGCCCTTGAGCTTGTCCATCACCTCGAACAACGACTGGTAGTCCTGATCACTGCGCACGACCATCTGCACCGGAAGGCCGCCCGTGGAACCCGGCAGCGGTGGCATCTGGAAGACGAAGATGCTGGTGCCCTCGATCTGGCTCACCCGCTGCTGGAGCAATGGCTGGATCTGGTTGGCGCTGCGTTCGCGCTGCTGCCAGTCCACAAGGTTGATGCCGCCAACGCTGTTGGAGATACCATCGGTGCCGTTGGCCACCCAATCGCTGTAGCCTTCGGGGAATTCCTGGAACACCTCGTGGAGCTTGCGGGAGAACGCTTCGACGTAGTTGATGTTGGCATGCTGCGGCGCCTTGATGGCGGTCAGCAGGATATTCTGGTCTTCCATCGGTGCCAGTTCGCTCTGCGCCGACTTGTACAGCACCGGCAGGCTGAAAAAGATCATCAAGGCGATGGCCAGGCTGATCCAGCGCCGGGATAGCGACATCCCCAGCAACTTGCCGTAGCGGTCTGCCAGCCAGTTGAAGAACGTTTCTGCCTTGTGCGCCATGTAGCCTTCGCTCGACTTGGCATCGAGCAGGCGGGTACTCATGATCGGAGACAGCGTGAGCGCTACGATACCGGACACCACCACCGAGCCGGCCAGGGTCAGCGCGAACTCCTTGAACAGTGTTCCGGTCAGGCCGCCCATGAGGCCGATCGGGGCATATACCGCAGCTAGGGTGAATGTCATCGCCACCACCGGGCCGGCCACCTCGCGGGCACCAAGCAAAGCCGCCTCGAAGGGTGTCTTGCCCTCCTCGATATGGCGGTGGACGTTCTCCACCACGACGATGGCGTCATCCACCACCAGACCGATGGCCAGCACCATTGCCAGCAGCGTCAGCAGGTTCAGGCTGAAGCCGAACATCTGCATCAGCACGGCGGCACCGAGCATCGACAACGGAATGGTGACCAGGGGAATCAGCACCGTGCGGAAAGTGCCCAGGCACAGGTAGATGACCAGGACCACGATGACCAGCGCTTCGATCAGGGTATGGGTAACCTCGTCGATGGACGACTGGATGAAGTGAGCCACCTCGAACGGGATCTGCACCTTGACGCCTGGCGGCAGGGTCTTCTCGATCTCGGGGATCAGAGCCTTGACCGCATTGACGATGGTCAGCGGGTTGCCAGTGGGCGCCGCATCGAGGCCCAGGAACATGGCCGGGACCGCGCTCATGGCGCCGCTGGTGTCGAACGAGGCTGCGTTGAGCTCGACGGTGCCGACGTCACGCACACGAATGATGTTGCCATTGTCGTTGCGCAGGACCATGTTCTTGAAGTCGTCGACGCTGGTCAGGTCGGTGTTGACCCGCAGGTTGCTGACCACGTACAGGCCCTTGACCTGACCAGGAGCGGCCTGGAAGTTGTTCTCCCTGATCGCGTCAGCCACGTCCTGGCCGGTGATGCCATAGCCCGCCAGCAGATCGGGGTCGAGCCACAGGCGCATGGACAGGGTTTGCCCACCCAGGACATTGATCTTGGCCACGCCATCGATACCCGAGAACATCGGCTCGACCACCCGCGAAATGTAGTCGGCCACCTCGGGCATGGACAGCTGTTCGCTGGAAAACGCCACGTAGGCGACGCTGGTGAAACCGCCCGAGGTACGCTCGATCACAGGGTCATAGGCTTCTTCGGGCAGCTTGTAGCGGATCTGGTTGACCTTGGCCATCACCTCGGTCAAGGCGTTGATCGAGTTACTGTTGAGCTGCATGCGCACGGTCACCAGGCTCTTGCCCTGGGTCGAAGTGGACGACAGGTAGTCGATACCCTCGACCGAGGCCACGGCCTGGCTGATCGGCTGTGTCACGAAACCCTGCATCAGTTCCGACGAGGCGCCTGGATACTGGGTAGTGATGGTGATGGTGGAAGTTTCCAGCATCGGGTACTGACGCACCGGAAGCTTGTTGAAGGCCATGATCCCGAACAGCAGGATCAGCGTGCTGACCACCAGCGCCAGGACCGGCCGGCGCAGGAAAACATCAGTGAAATGCATGGTCGTTCCTCAGCGCTGGACGTTCAGGCGCACGGTGTCGGCTACCGGTTCGATGGCGACACCGTCCTGCAGTTTGATTTGCCCGGAGGTCACCACCTCGTCACCTTCCTGCAGCCCCTTGAGCACCACCGCCAGGCCGTCGCGGCGCTCGCCGATGCTGATGTTCTTGCGCCGCACCTTCTTCAGGCCGTCTTCCGTGTAGGTGACGAACACGCTTTCGCCATAGGCGTTGTAGGTAATCGCGGTCTCGGGAATGACCAGCTCGTCCTTGCCTGGCAGCTGCACTTTCACCTTGGCGTACATGCCGGGGCGCAGTTTGTCCTGATGCTTGTCGAGCAAGGCCTGGACCCGTATGACATGGGAATTGTTGACCTGCGGATCGATGGCGCCGATCACCCCTTCGAACTTCTCATCGCCCCATGCATCGACTGTCACTTCCACATGCTGGCCCTTGACGATACTGGCGCTGTCACGCTCGGAGACGGTGAAGTTGACCCGTAGCCGGTCAAGATCGGTCAGCGTGGCCAGCGGCCGGCCCGCCTGCACATAATCGCCCAGGTGAACCTGGCGGATGCCCAGCTCCCCGGAAAACGGTGCACGGATGGTCTTCTGCGCGATCTGGGCCTGCATGTTCTCGAGGTTGCCTTTGGCGGCATCGAACTGTGCACGGGCGCTGTCCAGTGCCCGCTGGCTCTCGGCCCCATTTCGCGCCAATGTCTGCAGGCGGGTGTAGTGGGTTCTGGCGGCATCGAATTCGCCGCGCAAACGGGTCAGTTCACCCTCTTCGGGCGATGTATTGAGTTTGACCACCACATTGCCGGCCTTGACCTTGTCACCCGAATCAAAGGCCAGTGCGACCACCTGGCCACTGACTTCCGCCGTCAGCAGCACCTGCTGGCTCGCTTCGATCTGGCCGATGGCGACCTGATAATAGGTGTATGGCACCTGCTTGACCTGCGCCAGTGCCGCCGGTACCAGTACGGGGGCAGGCGCCGGCTCTTCTCCATGAGCCATGTAGCGCAGCGTGAAGCCTCCCAGTACGGCAAGTGTCAGCACCGATGCCGTTACCTTTCCGAGATAGTGTTTCGCACGCATGACTTACCCCCTGTCGCCTGGGACGGCGACCACCTGGAAATTCAACATTCAAGAAACTCCAACCTGCATCAGTCCCGGCCCGGCCGGCCTGGCCGGGAGCTGCTCGACTGACTGTCAGTAATGCGCGACCACGGTCGCGATCAATAGATCTTGCTGGTCTGTGCCTTGCCCAGATACAGCTTGCCCAGGCCGAAGAGGTTCAACGGCGAGAGGACAAAATGCTTGGAACCCACATGGATATCGCGAAGGCAGCGTTCCAGTTCGCATGCTTTGTAGACCGCCTTGGAGCCGGTCAGCCCATGCAGTTGGTTCACCGCATTGACGGCGTACTCGTTGAGGAGCGAGGCGGCCAGTGCGACGCGGACGTTGAGGCCATCGCCATCAGCCTGCTGGGCCTGCGTGATGGCATCCTCGAGCAGCAGTTGCGCGGTGTGCAGCTGCGCCAGCACGATACCGGTCTTCTCGCTGGTCAGTGCCGCCACGCCTTCATCGCCCGGCAGGGTGCGTTCGTCACGGAAGTACGCCAGGGCGGCCTTGGCCACGCCGAGCACGGTGCCCATCGCGGCGATCGTGCCGAAGTCGTAGTAACCCACCTTGTAGGCCAGGGAATCACGAGGCGCAGGCGCCTTCTTCAGTGCTTCGGTGTTGACGCAGTAGTGGGCCGGGACCCAGACATTGCTGCATTCGAAATGATTGCTGCCGGTTCCGCGCATGCCCAGTACGTCCCAGGTCTTGATGATGCGGCAGTCGGTGCGTGGTACGAAGAACATGCGCACCTGGGGGGCCGTGCCATCGGCAACTTCCTGGTGGAGTGTTGCCGTGCACACTAGCCAGTCAGCATGTGCCGAACCGCTGGCGAAGCCCCACTTGCCACTGACCCGGTAACCACCGTCGACCGCGATCGCCTCGCCACCCGAATGGATCGCACCGACGACGAAGCCATTGCAGGAACTGTAGATTTCACGAGCCGCCTGCTCTGGCAGGTAATCAGCGAGCCGCCCCATGGCGACCTGCACCATGACCTGCCACGAGACCGAGGCGTCAAGTGCAGCAAGACGCTGGATAATCTGCGAGATGACGCGGATGTCCAACTGCTGGCCACCAAACGCCTTGCTCACGCACAGACGGGAAAAGCCCAGCTTGAACAGCTCGGCCATGACCTCGGGGTGGGTTTCACCTTGCGCTTCGGCGTAATCCCGGTGCCGCAGAATCAGCGGCCGTACCGCTTCGATACGCGCCATCCATTCTTCTGCCTCGGCAGGCAGGTCACGCCACTGCATCAATGTCTTCATGTTCAGCTCCTTGCTGTTAGGGATGAAACCTTGGGTCCGTATCGACATCGAACAAGGCCAATGTACGCATACAGTCGTACTGTTGCAAGTCTTTCGTACAGTCCTTCTGTAAACGGCGTTTTTCGAATGACACTTGTGCAATCGAGGCGCAGAACACCATGAACCGTCGGTTCGCGCAGGGCATTGCCGAATATATGTAAGGCTTTGCATAGAAAGGGCACGGTGCCATGCACCGTGCCTGCGGCAGGCTTCAACGCTCGTCGAAAGGGATCCCGCCCTTGGCCTTGTCGCCAGGTTTTGCTTCCACGATCTGCACCACCACGTGTTCGCGGGCTATCTCGAAACTGCTCGCAACAGCCTCGGTCACCGAGCGCAGCAGTTTCTTCTTTTGCTGTTCGGAACGGCCCGCAGTTGCGTAAACAATGACCTCTGGCATGACGTATCTCCTTTGTCCGGCTATCCATGAGTGCCGCGGCGAGGTGGCAGCGACGGGATGATCATACGCTCGGGAAAAGGAGTTGAACAGTTCGCGTACAGGCGTACAATCAAGAAAAACGTTAGCCCTGGAGGCAAGGATGCAATTCGGAATCTACAGTGTTGGCGATGTGACCCGCGACCCCAGCACCGGCCGTACCCCGAGCGAGGCCGAAAGGCTGCAGGCCATGGTCCGCATCGCCCTCAAGGCCGAGGAAGTCGGCCTCGACGTGTTCGCCACAGGAGAGCACCATAACCCGCCATTCGTGACCTCGTCGCCCACGACGCTTCTGGCCTTCATTGCCGCGCAGACTTCACGGCTGATCCTTTCCACCTCGACCACGCTGATCACCACCAACGACCCGGTGCGCCTGGCCGAGGAATATGCCGTGCTGCAGCATCTCTCGGGCGGACGCATGGACCTGATGCTGGGGCGCGGCAACACGGCGCAGGTCTACCCCTGGTTCGACAAGGACATCATGCAGGCGCTGCCGCTGGCGCTGGAGAACTACGACCTGCTGCACCGGCTCTGGCGAGAGGAAGAGATCGACTGGGAAGGGCGTTTTCGCGCACCGCTTCGTCGATTCACGTCCATTCCCCGCCCACTGGATGGGCTGCCGCCGTTCGTCTGGCATGGCTCGATTCGCACACCGGAAATCGCTGAACAGGCGGCGCGCTACGGGGACGGCTTCTTTGCCAGCCATATCCTCTGGCCAAAAGGCCATTTCCAACGGCTGGTCGCGTTCTACCGCTCGCGCTACGCCTACTACGGCCATGGCACGGAGCAGGACGCTATCGTCGGCCTTGGGGGGCATATCTTCGTCAACCGCCAGTCCCAGATCGCACGTGAGCGTTTTCGTCCGTTCTTCGACAACGCACCGGTGTATGGCCACGGTCCATCGCTGGAAGAGTTCATTGAACAGACGCCGTTATCGGTCGGCAGCCCTCAGGAAATCATCGACAAGACCCTCACTTTCCGCGAGCAGTTCGGCGATTACCAACGGCAGCTGTTCCTGTTCGACCATGCCGGTATCCCATTGCCCGAGGTGCTGGACATGCTCGAGCTTTTCGGTAGCGAGATCCTTCCGGTGCTGCGCCGTGAAACAGCCAGGGCGCGTGACTCCAGAGCAGCCCCGGCGCCGACTCATGCGCGGCGCCTGGCAAGCACGACCGCGCTCCAGTAGGGCCGATGTTCATTCACTCAAGCCTTGCCCGGTATTCCATATTTGCGCAGGCGCTGGGCAATGGCGGTATGTGAGGTTTGCAAGCGCCCGGCCAGTTGCCGCGTCGAGGGGTAGCTGGCGTACAGGCGTTGCAACAACTCGCGCTCGAAATCGGCCACGGCCTGTTCCAGGCTCGCCACTTCGCCATCCTGTCCACGCGCGACCGAGGTGCCGGCGATGTCCAGGTCGCCGATATCCACCAGGTTGCCCTCGCAGATGGCAGCAGCGCGGAAGATCACGTTCTGCAACTGGCGCACGTTGCCTGGCCAAGGGTTGGCCAGCAGAGCGGAATGGGTGGCCGGGGTCAGCCGGCAGGGCGGGCGCTGGATCTGCGTGCAGGCCTGCTGCATGAAGAAATGCGCCAGCATCAGGATGTCCTGGCCTCGGTCGCGCAACGGTGGCACCTGCAGGTTGAGCACGTTGAGGCGGTAGAACAGGTCTTCACGGAAGCTGCCGTCGGCGACCATGCGTTCCAGGTCACGGTGGGTGGCGCTGATGATGCGTACATCCACCTTCACTTCACGGTCGCCGCCCACCCGGCGGAAACTGCCATCGCTGAGAAAACGCAGCAGCTTGGCCTGCAGGTACGGCGACATCTCGCCGATTTCATCGAGAAACACCGTACCCTGGTTGGCCAGTTCC
Source organism: Pseudomonas sp. BCRC 81390 (assembly GCF_030341915.1). NCBI lineage: Bacteria > Pseudomonadati > Pseudomonadota > Gammaproteobacteria > Pseudomonadales > Pseudomonadaceae > Pseudomonas > Pseudomonas sp. BCRC 81390. The sequence continues at coordinate 917,664 of NZ_JATAAG010000066.1, forward strand.
ATCAGCCCGGGCTTGCCCCCTCGTTGCGCGCCGGTGAAGGCGCCCGGGGCGTAGCCGAACAGTTCGCTCTCGGCCAGGCTTTCGGGCAGCGCAGCACAGTTCAGCGCCAGGAAAGGCGCCGCGTGGCGGCTGCTGATGGCGTGGCAGGCGCGGGCCACCAGCTCTTTGCCGGTGCCAGTTTCGCCGTGCACCAACAGCGGCGCATCGAGCGTCGCCACGCGCAAGGCTCGGGCCTTGAGGGTGCGGATCGCCGACGATTCGCCGAGCAACGCATCGAAGCCCTCGGCATGGTCGTGGTGCAGGGCCGACAGGCGTTCACCCATGCGCGTGGGCGGGTACAGCGTCAGCAGGCCACCGGCGTTGGTGATCGGCGTGGCGTCCAGCAGCAGGCTCTGGCCGTTGAGCTGCATCTCGCGCATGGGCAGGTGGAAATTGTTGTCCTGCAGCGCCTGCAGCAGTGCCGGGTCGCCGAACAGCTCACCCACCGAGCGCCCCGCGGATTCGCGGCCGCACAGTTCGATCAGCGCCGGATTGGCCAGCAGCACCTTGCCGGCACTGTCCACGGCCAGTACCGGGTCGCTCATCGCCGCCAGCAGGGCGTCGAGCTGCAGGTGGCGGCGTTGCCCGGGGAGAATGTCGACCACATCCACCGACTGCACGCCCTGGACCTCGAACAGTGCGTCGTGCAGTTCTTCGAGCACGGCGGGGCTGAGGGTGGGGGCGTCGATGTAGACGTTCGGCGGGACCATCTCCACTGCGTCCAGGTTAAGGTTGCGGGCCCCGAGCAGGGCAAGTACTTCCTGGGTGATGCCGACGCGGTCGATGAAGCTGACGTGGATGCGCATGAGGAGCTGCGGTGGTGGCTGGGGAGGGGAGTAGTATGCCTTAACATCGTCGGGGCCGCTTTGCAGCCCCGAAATGGTGGCATCACTCCAGGTGTTCGGGCTTGATCGGGTCGCCCGACTTCACATCGAGTTTTTCGCGAATGTCCGCGAACATGTGGTCATAGAGCTTGTGCGGCGAACCCAGGCTCTCGAATTTCTTGGGCGGCGCCAGGTACGACTGGGCCTTGCGGCTCAGCACCATGAGAAAGCTGGGTAGTACCTGATCCTTGGTCAGGAAGAATTTTTCATCGACTGTCTTGCCTTCGATGCTGCCATGCATCTTGAACTGGATGCCTCGGCCTTCCTTGGGGTCCGACACTGCCTCGTATTCGATGTTCAGGTCATAGCTGTGGTCGTTCTTGTTCAGCGCGGTGCGCTCGATGTGTACATGACCGGGGTGGTACTGGGCCATGGCAAGCTCCTCTGGAAGGTCGAAAATGGCGGGCATCAAGCGCCCGCCCACTGCTTTCAACGGTAGCTGATACCTGGCTTCGCGGTGGAAACCCGTGTACCGGCAGTGCCTTTGACGATGTCTTCGATGTTTTCCAGCGAGCTGATCACCGCCACCTTGCCCGTGTGCCGGGCGAAATCGCAGGCTGCCTGCACCTTCGGGCCCATGGAACCGGCGGCGAAGCCAAGGCGTTCGAGTTCGTCGGGGTGGGCCTGGGCGATGGCTTTCTGCGTGGGTTTGCCCCAGTCGATGTAGGCGGCATCGACGTCGGTGGCGATGATCAGCAGGTCGGCATCCAGCTGCTCGGCCAGCAGGGCCGAGCACAGGTCCTTGTCGATCACCGCCTCGATACCCTTGAGCTTGCGGTTTTCGTCGTACATGGTCGGGATGCCGCCACCGCCGGCGCAGATCACGATGCTGTTCTTTTCCAGCAGCCACTTGATCGGGCGAATCTCGAAGATGCGCTTGGGTTTCGGGCTGGCCACCACACGGCGGTACTTGTCGCCGTCGGCCTTGACCACCCAGCCTTTTTCCTTGGCCAGGCGCTCGGCCTCTTCCTTGCCATAGACCGGGCCGATGAACTTGGTCGGGTCCTTGAAGGCGGGGTCGTTGGCGTCCACCTCCACCTGGGTCAGCAGGGTGGCGAAAGGCACTTCGAAGGCCAGCAGGTTGCCCAGTTCCTGCTCGATCATGTAACCGATCATGCCCTCGGTTTCGGCACCCAGCACGTCCAGCGGGTACGCCTCGTCGGGCTTGTAGGAGAGGCCCTGCAGCGACAACAGGCCGACCTGCGGGCCGTTGCCGTGGGCAATGACCAGCTCGTTGCCAGGGTGGATCTTGGCGATCTGCTCGGTGGCGGTGCGGATATTGGCGCGCTGGTTGTCAGCGGTCATGGGCTCGCCGCGACGCAGCAGGGCGTTGCCGCCCAATGCAACAACGATACGCATGGGGAATGTCCTTTAACGAAAGAAGGGAGCGCTGTTCTCGGCCGGATAGTGCGCCCCTTGTGGGAGCGGGTTCACCCGCGAAGGCGTCAGCCCAGACAACGCGGCTGATGCTACCGACGCATTCGCGGGTGAACCCGCTCCCACAGGGGCTGGCTTGCCCGACCTATCGAGTCAGCCCTTACAGGTCAGCCAGGGTCGACACCAGGATCGCCTTGATCGTGTGCATGCGGTTTTCCGCCTGCTCGAAGGCGATGCAGGCCGGCGACTCGAACACGTCGTCGGTCACTTCGATACCATTGGCCAGGTCCGGGTACTGTTCGGCGATCTGCTTGCCCACTTTGGTTTCGGAGTTGTGGAACGCTGGCAGGCAGTGCATGAACTTGGTCCGCGGGTTGCCGGTGGACTTCATCAGCTGGCTGTTGACCTGGTACGGCTTGAGCAGCTTGATGCGCTCGCCCCAGGCTTCGATCGGCTCGCCCATCGATACCCAGACGTCGGTGTGCACGAAGTCCACACCCTTGACTGCGGCAAGCGGGTCTTCGGTAAGGGTGATGCGCGCGCCGCTTTCCTCGGCGTACTTGCGGCAACGCTCGACCAGGTCGTCATGTGGCCACAGTGCCTTGGGCGCGGCGATGCGCACGTCCATGCCGAGCTTGGCACCGATCAGCAGCAGCGAGTTGCCCATGTTGTTGCGGGCGTCGCCCAGGTAGGCGTAGCTGATGTCGTGCAGCGGCTTGTCGCTGTGCTCGCGCATGGTCAGCACGTCGGCAATCATCTGGGTCGGGTGGTATTCGTCGGTCAGGCCGTTGAACACCGGCACGCCAGCGTACTTGGCCAGCTCTTCGACGATTTCCTGCTTGAAGCCACGGTACTCGATGGCGTCGTACATGCGCCCGAGCACGCGGGCGGTGTCCTTCATGCTTTCCTTGTGGCCGATCTGCGACGAGTTGGGGTCGATATAAGTGACGTTGGCGCCCTGGTCATAGGCGGCCACTTCAAAGGCGCAGCGGGTACGCGTGGAGGTTTTTTCGAAGATCAGGGCGATGTTGTTGCCCTTCAGGTGCTGTTGCTCGGTGCCGGTGTACTTGGCGCGCTTGAGGTCGCGGGACAGGTCCAGCAGGTAGCGCAGCTCACGGGTGGTGTGGTGTTCCAGGCTGAGCAGGTTGCGGTTGTGAATGTTGAACGCCATGACTTTGCTCCTTGAGTTTGGTGAACGCACCGGCCGCCGCTTCGTGAGGGCGGCCGGGGGTAATGGTCGTTAGTAATCGATTGGGTCGCGCACGATCGGGCAGGTCATGCAGTGGCCGCCGCCACGGCCACGGCCCAGCTCACCGGCACTGATGGTGATGACTTCCACCCCGGCCTTGCGCAGCAGGGTATTGGTGTAGGTGTTGCGGTCGTAGCCAATGACCACTCCCGGCTCGATGGCCACCACGTTGTTGCCGTCGTCCCATTGCTCACGCTCGGCGGCGAAGCTGTTGCCGCCGGTTTCGACCACGCGCAGCTTGACGCCCAGTTGCTCGCCCACCACTTCGATGAAGGACTTGTGTTCGCGGCGCACGTCCATGCCGTATGGCTTGCTCTCGTCCGGGCGGATGATGAACGGCACGATCTCCCTGACCACTTCCGGGAAGACCGTGACCAGGTCGCGGTCGCAGAAGCTGAACACGGTATCCAGGTGCATGGCGGCACGCGATTTGGGCAGACCGGCAACAATGACCTTTTCCACCGCACCCTTGGCGAACAGGTTCTGTGCCAGCTGGCCGATGGCCTGGCGCGAGGTGCGCTCACCCATGCCGATCAGCACGATACCCTTGCCGATCGGCATGACATCGCCGCCTTCGAGGGTGGACTGGCCGTGTTCCTTGTCCGGGTCGCCGTACCAGACCTGGAAGTCGGCGTTGGTGAATTGCGGGTGGAACTTGTAGATGGCAGTGGTCAGCAGGGTCTCCTGGCGTCGCGCCGGCCAGTACATCGGGTTCAGTGTCACGCCGCCGTAGATCCAGCAGGTGGTGTCACGGGTGAACTGGGTGTTCGGCAGCGGTGGCAGGATGAAGCTGGAGTGGCCCAGGTAGTCGTTGTACATCTTGACCACATCGGCACCTTCGCTTTGCGGCAGGTCCTGTCCGGCGACGCCGCCGATCAGGAACTCGGCCAGGTGGCGCGGTTCGAGGCCTTCGAGCCAGCTGCGCACTTCGTTGGTCAGGCCGACACCGACCGTGTCGGGGGTGATCTTGCGATCGAGAATCCACTTCAACGCTTCGGGTTGCTGGACGATGTCGGTCAGCAGGTTGTGCATCTCCAGCACATCCACGCCCCGTTCGCGCATCTTGGTGACGAAGTCGAAATGGTCACGCTTGGCCTGGTCGACCCAGATCACATCGTCGAACAGCAGCTCGTCACAGTTGCTCGGCGTCAGGCGCTTGTGCGCCAGGCCCGGCGAGCAAACCATCACTTTGCGCAGTTTGCCGGCTTCGGAGTGGACACCGTACTTCTGTTTTTCAGCGGACATGGTTTCATTCCTCCAATTGAACGAAGACGTGGGTCAAAGGGTCAGGAAGCCGTCGTACAGGCCGAAGGCTGCCACCAGGGCACCGATGACCACGGCTGCGAAGATCAGTTTTTCCACGTTGGTGAAGACAGGCTGGCCAACCTCACGCTTGGCCTTGGCGAACAGGATCGCGCCAGGTGCGTAGAGCAGGGCCGAGAGCAGCAGGTATTTCACGCCGCCGGCGTACAGCAGCCAGATGGCGTACACCAGGGCGATGGCACCGATGATCAGGTCCTTGCGCCGTTCGGCCAGGGCCTGTTCGTAGGTTTCGCGGCGCACGGCCAACAGCACGGCATAGGCTGCCGACCACAGGTAGGGGACCAGGATCATGGACGTGGCCAGGTAGATCAGCGACAGGTAGGTGCTGTTGGAGAACAGCGTGATCACCAGGAAGATCTGCACCATGGCGTTGGTCAGCCACAGGGCGTTGGCCGGCACCTGGTTGGCGTTCTCACGGCGCAGGAACTCCGGCATGGTGTGGTCCTTGGCCGCGGCGAACATGATCTCGGCGCACAGCAGCACCCACGACAGCAGGGCCCCGAGCAGCGAGATGATCAGGCCGACGCTGATCAGCACCGCGCCCCAGTGGCCAACCACGTGTTCGAGCACGGCGGCCATCGACGGGTTCTGCAGCTTGGCCAGTTCCGGTTGGGTCATGATGCCCAGCGACAGTACGTTGACCAGTACCAGGAACAGCAGCACGGTGACGAAGCCGATGACCGTGGCCTTGCCCACGTCGGAGCGCTTTTCCGCCCGCGACGAGAAGATGCTCGCGCCCTCGATGCCGATGAACACCCACACGGTGACCAGCATCATGTTGCGTACCTGGTTCATCACGCTGCCCAGCTCGGGCGTGCCCAGGCCCCAGATGTCGGCGGTGAAGATGTCGAGCTTGAAGGCGAACAGGCAGATCAGGGCAAACAGCCCCAGCGGTACGACCTTGGCTACGGTGGTGACCAGGTTGATGAATGCCGCTTCCTTGATGCCGCGCAGTACCAGGAAGTGCACCGCCCACAGCAGCACCGAGGCGCCAATGATGGCGGCCGGCGTGTTGCCTTCGCCGAAGATCGGGAAGAAGTAGCCCAAGGTGCTGAACAACAGCACGAAATAGCCGACGTTGCCCAGCCAGGCACTGATCCAGTAGCCCCAGGCCGAGGAGAAACCCATGTAGTCACCGAAACCGGCCTTGGCGTAGGCATACACCCCGCCATCCAGGTCAGGCTTGCGGTTGGCCAGGGTCTGGAACACGAACGCCAGGGTCAGCATGCCGACCGCGGTGATGGCCCAGCCGATCAGCACCGCGCCGACCCCCGCGCTGGCCGCCATGTTTTGCGGCAGCGAGAAGATCCCACCACCAATCATCGAACCGACGACAAGTGCAACTAACGCGCCGAGCTTTAGTTTTCCGGATGAATCAGACATTTAACAACTCCTGCCAGGAGAAAGTTGACGACAGAGTAAATCCGACGCCGTTGCCATACGCTGACTTGGGTCAGTTCATGGCGACGTGAAGTGGGAAAAATCCTTCACGATACTCCTGGAGAGTGCCGACAGCTTCTGCTGCAGGCCTTGCGCGCTGGCACCTCCATGTCCTTCTAGAGCAAACGCTCTGTTCCGCCTGCGACTCTTGAAGCTAGCCGCTTTTGCCGCTTTCGCAAATTTTTGACAAGAATTTCAAGTTTTATCAGGCGCTTTCCTAGTTCCCCGGCAGGTGCTAATTTTCCGTAGCTGGGTTATAGACAAAGTAGTTATGAGTGCTATAGCTTCATAGATCACAAATCTTATAAGTAACAGTATTATATGGCCCCCATGGCTGTTTCAAACCTGTGACAGCGGGCAAAAAAACAGGGAGGCACATGAGCGAACCGGGACAGAAGCTGCGCCTCGGCGCGCTGATCGCGCTGGTGGTCGGCTCGATGATCGGTGGCGGGATCTTCTCGCTGCCGCAGAACATGGCGGCGCGTGCCGAAGTGGGAGCGGTGCTGATCGGCTGGGCCATTACTGCGGTCGGCATGCTGGCGCTGGCGTTCGTGTTCCAGACCCTGGCCAACCGCAAGCCGGCGCTCGACTCAGGGGTGTACGCTTACGCCAAGGCCGGCTTTGGCGACTACATGGGCTTTTCCTCGGCCTGGGGCTACTGGATCAGCGCCTGGCTGGGCAACGTCGGCTACTTCGTGCTGCTGTTCAGCACCCTGGGGTTCTACTTCCCCGTGTTTGGCGAAGGCAACACGCCGATTGCCATCGGCTGTGCCTCGCTGCTGCTGTGGGCGGTGCATTTTCTGGTGCTGCGCGGCATCAAGGAAGCGGCGTTCATCAACCAGGTGACCACCGTGGCCAAGGTCGTGCCGTTGCTGATTTTCGTGGTGATTGCGGTGTTCGCCTTCCGTGCCGATATCTTCACCCGGGATATCTGGGGCCTGGGCAACCCGCAGTTCGGCAGCGTGCTGGAGCAGGTGCGCAACATGATGCTGGTGACCGTGTTCGTGTTCATCGGCATCGAAGGCGCCAGCGTGTATTCCGGGCGTGCCCAGCGCCGTTCGGATGTGGGCAAGGCCACGGTGATCGGCTTTCTCGGGGTGCTGGCGCTGCTGGTACTGGTCAACGTGCTGTCGCTGGGGGTGATGACCCAGCCGGAGCTGGCCGGGTTGCAGAACCCGTCGCTGGCCTCGGTGCTGGAGCATATCGTCGGGCCCTGGGGCGCCCTGCTGATCAGCCTCGGCCTGGCGGTTTCGCTGCTCGGCGCGCTGTTGTCGTGGGCGCTGCTGTGTGCCGAGATCCTCTATGCCACGGCGCGCGACAAGACCATGCCGCGTTTCCTGGCCAAGGAAAACGCCAACCATGTGCCGGCCAACGCCCTGTGGCTGACCAACTGCATGATCCAGGGGTTTCTGCTGATCACGCTGTTCTCTGCCGGTACCTACACCAGCCTGATCTACCTGGCCTCGTCGATGATCCTGGTGCCCTACCTGTGGTCGGCGGCCTACGCCGTGCTGCTGGCGATACGTGGAGAAACCTACGCCGGGCAGCCGGCGCTGCGCCGCAAGGACCTGCTGGTGGCGCTGGTTGCCTTGCTGTATGCCATCTGGCTGCTCTACGCCGGCGGCCTCAAATACCTGCTGCTGTCGGCGTTGCTCTACGCCCCGGGGGTGATTTTGTTTGCCAGGGCCAAGCGTGAACAGGGCCAGACCTTGTTCAGCCATGGGGAAAAGCTGATATTTGCCGCCGTGCTGGCAGGCGCCGCATTGGCCGCCTACGCCCTGTACTCAGGGCTGCTGAGCCTGTGATGGGGCAGGGCAAGGGTGTTCCGGGCGTGACCAGATCCACAGGTTGCCCAGGGTCATGCCGGCAATGGCCAGGTACACCGGCCAGTGGTGTTGCAGAAGCGTCAGCATCAGCCCTGCGCACAGCAGCATGCTGAGTGTCGCGCTCACTTTCGCCCGCCGCTGGATTACCTTGCCATTGCGCCAGTTGTACAGGATCGGCCCGAACAGGCGGTGGTTTTCCAGCCAGGCCGACAGGCGTGGCGAACTGCGGGTAGCCGCCCAGGCGGCCAGCAGGATGAATTCGGTGGTTGGCAGGCCGGGAATCACAATCGCGACCAGGCCCACGCCCAGGCTGACATAAGCCAGGATCGCATACAGCACGCGGGCGAGTTTCGAGCGGGCGGGTCGGGTCATGGTCTCACTGCGTAAAAAGCGGTTCGGCCACCGACAGGGTGGCCGGGTATGGCGTATCAAGCCAGCGCGGCATCCGTAGCATAGGCGTGCCTGAGCAGCTCGGTGAAGCGTTCGAAGGCAGCCACCGCGCCGCGTTCTGCCGCAGCCTCGTCGTCGGCCGACAGTGCCAGGCCATCAAGAATACGGGTGAAGTGTTTCCAGCCTTCGGCCCGGCCACCGGCCGGCTCGCCCAGGTGGCGAGCACCGAAACTGTCGGACAGCCCTAGGGCCATGGCACGCTTGATCAGAAACGCCGCGCCCAGTTTGGAGCCTTCGGAGACGAAGATCCAGCCCATTGCCTCGCCCAGGCCTGGATTGCGCAGCGCACCGGGTAGCGCGGGTGGCACTTCGGTGGCCAGGTCGGCGAGGTCCAGGCGGGCCTGTTCGGCACGGCAGCGCTCGGCCAGGTCGGGGACGATGGCGATCAGTTGCGGGTCGTTGTAAAGGGGCTGCAATTCGGCCTGGAACAGGTACTGGGCGACCACGAAACGGGCAAAGCTCTCGCGGCTGTCGAAGGGTGCGTGAGATTTGACCAGAGCATCCAGTTCGGCGTGCGGGGCATGGGTGATCTGGTTCAGGCGTTGGGAGCGCAGGGCTGGGCGGTCGGTCATGGGGAATCCTTGGAGTAGAGGGCTCTAGAGACAAGACGAAACAGTGCGGGGGCGACGGTAAAAAAATCTGCGATCTGTGCCTGCAGTGCCGGCCTCTTCACGGGTGAGCCCGCGGCGAGGCCGGCACTGAAGAAACAACCTGTCAGTGCCAGTCCAGATCAGATATCCCAGACCACATTGATGCCGAAGTTGCGCCCCGGCATGCTCAGGCGGTCGATGTTGGCCGGCTGGGTCACGGCCGCTTCACCCTGGCCGTCGTAGCTGCGCACCGAATCCCACTGCCAGTACTTCTTGTCGGTGAGGTTGTACAGGCCAGCATTGATGGTGATGTCGTCGCTGACCCGGTAGTAGCCGGTCAGGTCCAGCACGCCGTAGCCCGGGGTGCGGAACTTGCTGCTGGAGCCGTCGGGCGAATGGAAGGTGCTGTCGTCGATGCGGGTCTTGCGCTTGACCAGTGTCCAGCTCAACAGGCCACCGTATTGCTGTTGCTCGTAACCGAGGCCGAACACACCCTTGAGCGGGTTGACGCTGTTCAGCGGCGCGCCGCTGTCGTCGTTGCGGCCGTAGGCGTAGGCTAGCGAGCCCTGGCCATACAGGCCCTGCGGCGCGCCGAAGCGGTCGAGGTTCAGGCGGCCCTTGAACTCGGCGCCCTTGATGGTGGCGTGCTTGATGTTGCTGGCGCGGAAGGTCTGCTCCAGGTTGGCGCTCTGCACGGCGTCTTCATCGATGAAGTCGCGGTACTTGTTGTAGAACACCGCCACATCGAAGCTGCCGGCGTCGAAGCTGCCGCGCAGGCCGGTTTCATAGCTCTTGCTCTTCTCCGGCTCCAGGTCTGGGTTGCCTTCCACGCGGTAGCCCTGGTCGAGGTTCTGGAATTTGCCGAACATGGCTTTGGCGGTCGGCGTGCGGAAGCCTTCCGCGTACTGGCCGTACCAGGTGTAGTTATCATTGAAGGCGTAGGTGAGGCCGAACTTGGGCGAGACACGGTGCCACTTCCTGGTGGCGTCGTCCAAGGAGGTGGGCGCCGCACCGGTTGATTCCAGGCCGCGCAGGTATTCCTCGGTGAACCTTGGCTCCATGCGCGTGTAGTCGTAGCGTGCGCCGGGCAGGAAGGTCCAGTCGTTCCAGCGGATTTCATCTTGCACGAACAGGCTGTAGGTGTTCACGGTCGGGTCCGGGAAGTCGCTGACCAGGGCCTGGCCATCGGCCGGGCGGTCAGCACCGGCGGCAGGGCAGCCTGCGCCCACGGCCAGGCAGGTACCGGTGCCGCTGCGCGAGCCGGTGACCTTCTCATGCCTGAGAGTGGTGCCGTAGGTCAGCAGATGGTCGGTGGCAGCCAGGCTGAAAGCCTTGTCCAGTTGCGCGTCGAACACCCACTGGCGGTCCTTGTAGAGGGTATCGCGGGTGCGCAGTACCTGGCGGGTGAAGGGCGCATAGATTTCCTCGGTGTGCTGGTCGGTCTTGGCGATCTGGTAGTTGAGGCTCCACTTCATGTGGTCGGCAAGCGGCGATGCCAGGCCAAACTCATGACTGATGCCGAAGCGCTCACGGGTGATGGTGTCGTTGCCGGTACGTGCCTTGTAGAAGCCCATGCCATTGGCGCCGCCGGTGAACGGCCCGCCCACTGCGCTGAGGATGTTCTGGTCGCGGTCATCCTTGTAGCGCTCGTAGGTGAAACCGAGGCGAGCATCGTCGGCGTAGTCCCAGCCCAGCTTGGCCAGCACGTTGGTGGTGCGCGCGTCCAGCGGGTTGGCTTCGCTACGCGACAGCCCTTCGCCGCCGTGGCCGCCGTGGGTCTCGGTTTCGTGGCCGTTGCGCTGGCTCAGGTGCAGCAGGCCGTCGAAGTCACCCTGGCGAGCGGCGACGGTGGCGGAGGTCAGCCAGCTTTCGTCGGCCGAACTGTAGCCGCTCTTCAGGCGGGCACCAGCGTCCTGGCCGGGCTTGATGATGTCGTCCGGGTCGAGGGTGAAATAGCTGACCGCGCCGCCGATGGCATTGCTGCCGTACAGCACCGAGGCCGGGCCGCGGAGGATTTCCACGCGTTTGACGATTTCCGGGTCGACGTAGTTGCGCTGGGTCTGGGCGTAGGGCCCGTAGAAGAAACTGTCGGGGATCGACACGCCGTCGACCTGGGTGAGGATTCGTTCGCCGTCGATACCACGGATGTTGTAGCCGTTCAGGCCGCTGCGCTGGCCGGTGCCGGCCACTGACACGCCGGGCTCGTAGCGCACCAGGTCTTGAATAGTGTTGACGTTCTGCCGGTCCAGTTGCTCGCGGGTCTGCACGCTGACGGTACTCGGCACCTGGCTGACGTCCTGGGCGCTGCGGGTGGCGCTGACGGTGACCTGCTGCAGGGCGACCACGCTGCTGCCAGCCTGGCGTTCGAGCACCACATTGCCGTTGCCGATCTTGCGTACGCCCAGGCCGGTGCCTTGCAGCAGGCGCTTGAGTGCGGCTTCCGGCAGTAGCGAACCCTGCACCCCTGGCGAGACTACGCCGTCGGCCAGCTCGGCGTTGAAGCCGACTTGCCAGCCGGTGGCCTGGCTGAACGCATTGATGGCCGTCACCAGCGGCTGCTGGCCGATGTTGAAGCGGTATTCGCCCATGCGTGGGCTGCTGGCCTGGGACGGCTCGGCGGCCAGCGCCGGCAGGCTGCAGGTACCGCTGGCGAGCAGGGCCAGTGCAAGCAGGGACAGTGGCCCTGTACGGCGGGTAAGGGTGGAGGGGCGGGTAGGACCTGTGGACATCGAAAGCGCTCCCTGACGCGCGGACTGTTATAGGTGTTGGCTGTTCTTGTCTTTGAACAAGAATCAGTCGCATTGGCTATAACGAGACGAGCGAGGCGGCGCGACCGCGTAAAAATAAATACAAGAAGCCAGCGCATTACTTGTAAGAGCGGATTTATCCGCGAACCAGGCGACGCGGTGGCTGGCACCGGCTGTGCCGGTGATCGCGTTTAAAGCCGCTTGCTGGGTGATATTTGACGGCGTGGTGGGAGCGGGCTCGCCGGCGATCGGGCCGGCCAGGCAAAGGATCAGTTCAGGATGACCAGCGCCGGGTATTCGTGCAGCCGTGCCGAGGTGATGTGGGCCAGCGCACGCAGGGTTTCCAGGGGCTGATCGAGGCGGTAGTTGCCGGTCACCGTCACGTTTTCCAGCTGCCTGTTGCGGTTGATGATCCAGCCTGGGTAATAGCGCCGCAGTTCGGCCAGCACCTGGCTGAGCGGGCAGTTTTCGAATACCAGGCGGCCATCGACCCAGGCCAGGTCCTTGTGCAGGTCGGGGCGTTGGCGCTGGCCGAAGCCATGGGGGCCGACACTGATACTCTCGCCAGCACCCAGGCTGATGCGTTGGTCGCGCTCGCCCTGCAGGTCGATATCGCCGCGCTGCACTCGCACTAGTGCCTCACCGTCGAGATAACGCACGGCAAAGTCGCTGTCGCGCCCCTGCGCGCGCAACGGGCCGGCCTGCACTTCCAGCGGGCGCCGTGCCCCCCCGGCCACCTGGAAATAAGCCTCGCCTTGCAGCAGACGAGCGACCTGGCGACCGTCGTGCTGCTCACTGGCCAATGCCGTATCGGTGTTGAGCAGCACGTTCGCCCCGTCGTCCAGTTGCAGGCGCTGGCGTTCGCCGACCACTGTCAGGTGGTCCGCCTGCAGGCGCATGGGCAGGTTGCCGAGCGTGCACAGCCCTGCCAGCAACAGCGCCGCCGTAGCCAGTGGCTTCCAGTGACTGCGCAGGCGTCCGCGCCACGAGCGGCGCTGTTGCTGATGCATCTGCGTGGCCAGCTGGTGCAGCGGTGCGCCATTCCACAGGGCTTCTGCCGCCACATAGGCTTCGGCGTTTTCCGGCGCCGCGCTGAGCCAGGCTGCAAAGGCCTGGGTATCCTCGGCATCTGCGCATTGCAGGCGCACCAGCCAGTCCAGCGCCTCGTCCATGGCACGAGCACGGGCGCTGGGCCCGGCGGGTGACGGGCGGGGGGCGGGGCTATCGGTCACGGTGAATCCCTGAATGGTCTTTTTGCGAATGATCAAGGCTGCGGCGGGCAGTGGCAAGGGCTTGGACATGCCTTACTTGAGTCGGTCGGCCACACCCATGCAGATCGCCATGATCAATTTCAGTTCCTTCTGCACCGTGCTGGGCGAAACCTTCAGCTGTTCGGCAATTTCCAGGTAGGTGACGCCATGCAGGCGGCTGAGGATGAAGATACGCTGCTGGCGTTGGCTCAGTTGGCCAAGGCTGACACTCAGTTGCCTGAGCAATTGTTCGGCATGGGCGGCGTCTTCGCTGCTGCTGGCTGGCGCAGCCACGCTGTGCAGGACCTCGTCGGACACGTCGTCGACCAGCATGCGCGACTGCACCCGGCGTGCACGCAGGTGGTCGAGGGCCAGGTTGCGCGCGGTCTGGAAGACGAACGGTTCGATGTGTTCGACCGGCCGCTCAGCGAGGGCGCGCGACACCCGCAGGTAGGTTTCCTGCAACAGATCCTCGGCCGTGTTCGGGTTGCCAACCATACGCTGCAGGGTGCGCAGCAGGCTCAGGCGCTGGACGAGGAAGACGGAATTGAACCGGGACTGACTCACGAGATGACCTGGCCGACAAAAGGTAATGATAATGCTTATCATCCTTGTCGGAGGTCAAGCTTGGAAATGTTAGGAAAAGGTAAAGATTGTGAGTACCGCGCCTTGCGCGATCCCTGTACAGGAGCGGCCTTGCGTCGCGATGGGGCGCAAGGCCGTTCCTATCCGACGCTCAACCGGCGCGGCACAGCGCCAGGCAGTTATCCAGCATACGGTTGGAGAAGCCCCACTCGTTGTCATACCAGGCCAGCACCTTGAGCATGCGCCCGTTGGCCCGGGTATGGTTGGCATCGAAGATCGACGACAGCGGGTTGTGGTTGAAATCGCAGGAAACCAGCGGCAAGGCGTTGTAGCCCAGCACTCGCGAATGCTTGCTGGCTTCGAGGAAGAGCTGGTTGACCTGCTCGGCCGTGGCCTCGCGCCGGAGGTTGACGGTGAGGTCCACCAGCGACACGTTGATCACTGGCACGCGCACCGCCATGCCGGTCAGCTTGCCGGCCAGTTCCGGCAGCACCAGGCCCACCGCCTCGGCGGCCCCGGTCTTGCTGGGGATCATCGATTGGGTTGCCGAGCGTGCGCGATACGGGTCGCCATGGTACACGTCGGTCAGCACCTGGTCGTTGGTATAGGCATGGATGGTAGTCATCAGGCCCTGCTCGATACCGAACTCGCGGTGCAGCACCTGGGCGATCGGCGCCAGGCAGTTGGTGGTACACGAGGCGTTGGAAATGACCTGGTGCGAGGCCCGCAGCACATCATGGTTGACACCATATACCACCGTGGCATCGGCGCCCTTGGCGGGTGCCGAGACGATCACTTTGCCGGCCCCTGCAGCCAGGTGCGCTGCGGCCTTGGCGCGCTCGGTGAACAGCCCGGTGCATTCGAACACCACGTCGATCGCCTCGGCCTTCCAGGGCAGTTCGGCCGGATTGCGGATGGCGCTTACGGCGATACGGTCGCCATTGACCGTCAGGCTTTCGTGGTCGGCCTCGACGCTGGCGTCGAACGTGCCGTGCACGCTGTCGTACTTGAGCAGATGGGCGTTCATGGCGCTGTCACCCAGGTCGTTGATGGCGACGACCTGCAGGTCCTGGCGGTAGCCTTGGGTATACAGTGCGCGCAGGACATTGCGCCCGATGCGGCCGAATCCATTGATGGCGATGCGTAGAGTCATGGCAGTACCTCTGGCAGTCCGAGTGAAACCTGTGGCACAAAGGAGCTTCACTGAAACGGTTTTGTTGTTGGAATTACAAGATTATTCACTGGCGGATAGAAAACAAGCCTTTTTAATGGCAGTATTTTGTTTAAACATACAACGAGTGGTTGGGCAGCGTGCCTCCACCGATGCAGCGGGCTCCTCTACCTTGAGCCTAGGCCGCAATCGTTTGGAGGGGAAATGCCTGGTAAACCGCCCTTACAATTAGCCTGGAGTCCAGTACATGCATCCGCGCATCCTTGAGGTCACCCAGCGGCTGGTCGAGCGCAGCCGTGCCACCCGCGAACGCTACCTGCAGCTGATTCGCGGCGCGGCCAGTGAAGGCCCCATGCGTGCCAGCCTGCAATGCGCCAACTTCGCCCACGGCGTGGCCGGTTGCGGCAGCGAGGACAAGCAGACCCTGCGCCTGATGAACGCGGCCAACGTGGCCATCGTCTCGGCCTACAACGACATGCTCTCGGCGCACCAGCCGTACCTGCACTTCCCCGAGCAGATCAAACAGGCCTTGCGCGAAGTCGGTTCGGTCGGCCAGTTTGCCGGTGGCGTGCCGGCCATGTGCGACGGCGTGACCCAGGGCGAGCCGGGCATGGAGCTGGCCATTGCCAGCCGTGAAGTGATCGCCATGTCCACCGCCGTGGCGCTGTCGCACAACATGTTCGATGCTGCGCTGATGCTGGGTATCTGCGACAAGATCGTCCCCGGGCTGATGATGGGCGCACTGCGCTTTGGCCACCTGCCGACCATTTTCGTCCCGGGTGGGCCGATGGTGTCCGGTATTTCCAACAAGCAGAAGGCCGACGTGCGCCAGCGCTACGCCGAGGGCAAGGCCAGCCGCGAGGAGCTGCTGGAGTCGGAGATGAAGTCCTACCACAGCCCGGGCACCTGTACCTTCTACGGCACGGCCAACACCAACCAGCTGGTGATGGAAGTGATGGGCCTGCACCTGCCCGGCGCCTCCTTCGTCAACCCGTACACGCCGCTGCGTGACGCGCTCACTGCCGAGGCCGCACAGCAGGTCACGCGTATGACCAAGGCCAGCGGCAACTTCATGCCGCTGGGCGAAATTGTCGATGAAAAGGCGCTGGTCAACTCCATCGTTGCCCTGCATGCCACTGGCGGCTCGACCAACCACACCTTGCATATCCCGGCAATTGCCCAGGCGGCGGGGATCCAGCTGACCTGGCAGGACATGGCCGACCTGTCCGAAGTGGTGCCGACCCTGTCCCACGTCTACCCCAACGGCAAGGCCGACATCAACCACTTCCAGGCCGCTGGCGGCATGGCTTTCCTGATCCGCGAACTGCTCGATGCCGGGCTGCTGCACGAGGACGTCAACACCGTGGCCGGGCATGGCCTGCGTCGCTACACCCAGGAACCGTTCCTCGACGACGGCAAGCTGGTGTGGCGCGAAGGGCCGCAGCATAGCCTGGACGAAAGCATCCTGCGCCCGGTGGCCCGACCGTTCTCGGCCGAAGGCGGCCTGCGGGTGATGGAAGGCAACCTTGGTCGAGGCGTGATGAAGGTGTCCGCAGTCGCCCCGGAGCACCAGGTGGTCGAAGCCCCGGCACGGGTGTTTCACGACCAGCAGTCGCTGGCCGATGCGTTCAAGGCCGGCGAGCTGGAGCGCGACTTCGTTGCCGTGGTGCGCTTCCAGGGCCCGCGCTGCAACGGTATGCCTGAGCTGCACAAGCTCACGCCGTTCCTCGGTGTGTTGCAGGATCGCGGCTACAAGGTGGCGCTGGTCACCGACGGGCGCATGTCCGGCGCCTCCGGCAAGATCCCGGCGGCCATTCATGTCTGCCCAGAGGCGTATGACGGTGGCCCGCTGGCGCGGGTGCGCGACGGTGATATCGTGCGGGTTGATGGTGTCGAAGGCACGCTGCGGGTGATGGTGTCGGCCGAAGAACTGGCCAGCCGCGACCTGCCGCCTGCGCCCCAGGGCAACGACCTGGGCTGCGGGCGCGAGCTGTTCGGCTTCATGCGCATGGCGTTCAGCCCGGCAGAGCAGGGCGCCAGCGCCTTCACCTCGGCCCTGGAGAACCTCAAATGAAGGACCTGCTGGTTGGCGACATCGGCGGCACCAATGCCCGTTTCGCGTTATGGCGTGACAACCAGCTGCAGGCGGTGAAGGTGTTTGCCACCGAGGACTACACCAGCCCGGAACAGGCCATCGAGGCTTACCTGGAAGGCCTGGGCATCGCTCGCGGCGGCGTGGCTGCTGCCTGCCTGGCGGTGGCCGGGCCGGTCAATGGCGATGAGTTCCGCTTCACCAACAACCATTGGCGCCTGAGCCGCCAGGCGTTCTGCCAGCGGCTGCAGATCGAGCAGCTACTGCTGGTCAATGACTTCACTGCCATGGCGCTGGGCATGACCCGCCTGCGCGATGGCGAGTTCTGCGAAGTGTGCCCGGGTCAGGCCGACCTTTCGCGCCCGGCATTGGTCATCGGCCCAGGCACCGGTTTGGGTGTCGGCTCCTTGTTGCGAGTGGGTGAGCGTTGGTGCGCCTTGCCAGGCGAGGGCGGGCACGTCGACCTGCCGGTGGGCAATGCCCGCGAAGCAGCGATCCACCAACAGATCCACGCCCAGATCGGCCACGTCAGTGCCGAAACCGTGCTCAGTGGCGGTGGCCTGCTGCGCCTGTACCAGGCCATCTGTGCGCTGGACGGCGACATACCCCGACACAAGACCCCAGCGCAGATCACCGATGCTGCGCTGGCCGGCGAACCGCAGGCGCTGGCGGTGATCGAGCAGTTCTGTCGATTCCTCGGCCGCGTGGCGGGTAACAATGTGCTGACACTGGGTGCACGCGGTGGGGTCTATATTGTCGGCGGTGTGATCCCGCGGTTTGCCGAGCTGTTCCTGCGTAGCGGGTTCGCCACCAGCTTTGCCGACAAGGGCTGCATGAGCGGCTACTTTGCCGGAGTGCCGGTATGGCTGGTGACGGCCGAGTTTTCCGGGTTGCTGGGGGCTGGAGTGGCCTTGCAACAGGCGCTGGATCACGGCTAGGTGGTTGAGGGCCGCTGCGCGGCCATCGCGACCAGGCCGCTGCTGCACCGGGACCTAGGATTTCCGGCTCGGCGCGGTCGCTGTAGGAGCGGCCTTGGGCCGCGATGGGCTGCGCAGCGGCCCGGATAGCAGGCAGCGAAGACCTGTAACCAGACAAAAGGAAGGACCACGTTGAGCACTGCCGGTAAATCGATCCTGATGGTCGACGACGACCAGGAAATCCGCGAACTTCTGCAGACCTACCTGAGCCGCTCCGGCTTCCAGGTACATGCCGAAGCCGACGGCAGGGGCTTTCGCCGCGCCCTGGAAACCACCCCCTTTGATCTGGTCATCCTCGACGTGATGTTGCCCGATGAAGACGGCTTCAGCCTGTGCCGCTGGGTACGCCAGCACCCGCGCCAGGCACGGGTACCGATCATCATGCTCACTGCCAGCTCGGACGAAGCCGACCGGGTCATTGGCCTGGAACTGGGCGCCGACGACTACCTGGGAAAACCGTTCAGCCCGCGCGAATTGCAGGCGCGGATCAAGGCCCTGCTGCGCCGGGCCGAATTCGGCCAGGCAACGCCGGGCAGCGCGGTGCTGGCTTTCGACGACTGGCGCCTGGACACGGTCAGCCATCGCCTGTTTCATCGCGACGGCGAAGAGGTGATGCTCTCCGGCGCCGACTTTGCCCTGCTCAAACTGTTCCTCGACCACCCCCAGCAGATCCTTGACCGCGACACCATCGGCAACGCCACCCGCGGCCGCGAGCCGATGCCGCTGGACCGCATCGTCGACATGGCGGTGAGTCGCCTGCGCCAGCGCCTGCGCGATACCGACAAACCGCCCCGGCTGATCCGCACCGTGCGCGGCAGTGGCTACCTGCTGGCTGCCCATGTCTGCAGTGCCTCCTGAGCGGCGCTGGCGGCTGCTACCGCGCTCGTTGCTGGGGCGCATGCTGCTGCTGACCTTGCTAGTGGTGCTGCTGGCCCAGGGGCTGTCCAGCATCATCTGGGTCGCCCAGTTGCGCGCCAGCCAACTGCAAGGCCTGCGCGCCAGCGCCAGCAGCCTGGCCCACTCGATGAGCGCCAGCGTCAGCTACTTTCGGTCGTTGCCGGTGGGTTACCGGCCCATGGTGCTCGACCAGCTGCGCAGCATGGGCGGCACGCGCTTCTTCGTGTCGCTCAACGCCAAGCCACTGGACATGCCAGTGCTGCCTGTCACCCCGCGCAAGCAGGCGGTGATCGACGTGTTCCAGCAGGTGCTGCACGAGCGCCTGGGTCCGCAGATGGAGATTTCCGTGGCTTTCGTCGGCCCCGACGACCTGCGCATCTTCAACAGCGGCCTCAAGCTCGACGAGCTGCCACGCTCCTGGGCGCACTACTCGTTGACCCTGGAGCCGCTCAACCCGCCGGTGCTGGTGACCCAGATCCGCCTGGGCGAGGGCGAGTGGCTGTACATTGCCTCGCTGCTGCCCGAGCCCTATACCAGCCTGGAAGCCGAACGCCTGCCGCGCCAGCAGATCGGCTTCATCGTGTTGACCACCGTACTGCTGCTGTTGTTCATCGGCCTGCTGGTGCACTGGCAGAGCTGGCCGCTCAAGCGCCTGGCACGCGCCGCGCGGGAGATGTCGCTGGGTGCCGATGTGGCGCCGGTGGCTGAAGGCGGGGGCAGTGAGGTGGTGGAAGTGGGGCGGGCGTTCAACAGCATGCGCGAACGTATCAGCCGCTACCTGACCGAGCGTAGCCAGCTGTTCAGCGCCATTTCCCATGACCTGCGCACGCCGATCACCCGCCTGCGCCTGCGCGTCGAGCTGCTGGAGGATGAACGCCTGCAGGCCAAGTTCAGCCAGGACCTGGATGAACTGGAATTGCTGGTCAAAGGTGCCCTGCAGTGCGTGAAGGACACCGACATTCACGAAAACATCGAGCCGGTCGATCTCAACCAGGTACTGGAGATCCTTGCCGAGCCATACCTGGGCGATGGCCGCATCACCCTCGAAGGTCGGGCGCTGGCGGCGTACCCGGGCAAGCCGCTGGCGCTGCGACGGTGCATCGGCAACCTGATCGACAATGCCATCAAGTACGGCGAGCGGGCTCGGTTACGCATCATCGACAGCGCCGAGGGTTTCGTGCTGCAGGTCGACGACCAGGGGCCGGGGGTGCCCGAGCAGCAGCTGGAGCAGGTGTTCGAGCCGCACTTTCGCCTGGCGGGGCAGCAACAGGGCTACGGGCTGGGATTGGGGATCGCACGCAACATCGCCCATAGCCATGGCGGTGAGGTGAGCCTGCTCAACCTGCGCGAGGGCGGGTTGCGGGTGACCTTGTACCTGCCGCGGGGCATGGACTGAGGGTCTGTATTACCGGCGCCGACAAGTGAAATGTCACTACATGGTGACAATCCGCCGGCCCTTCGTGACATCCCGCCCGACCGCGCTGACTAGAATTCGCCCACGACTGGCAAGGATCAAGCTGGCCCATGCATACTCATAACCTGCCTGCTACCCACTGGCTCGACACCCCGGCCCACAGCGCCTGGCGCCTGGCCGAAGCGCAGCGCCTGCTGGCGTTCGCCAAGGCTGCGAAGCTGCCCGACGGCTTTGGCAGTCTCGATGCCCGGGGGCAGCTTCCCCCCGGCGCGCGCGCCGACACCCTGAACACCGCGCGCATGACCCACTGCTTCGCCCTGGCCCACCTGCAGGGCCTGCCCGGTTACCTGGCTTATGTCGAACACGGCGTGTCCGCCCTGCGCGGCGCCATGCGGGATGCCACCTACGGCGGCTGGTTCGCCCACCCCGAGGGCGATACCGACAGCGGCAAGACGGCCTATCTGCATGCCTTCGTCGGCCTGGCCGCCAGCTCGGCCGTGCTGGCCGACGCTGTCAATGCCTCCGCCCTGCTGGAAGACGCGGTGCAGATGCTTGACGGGCATTTCTGGAGCGAAGAGGAGGGTGCCCTCAGGGAATCCTTCTCCCGTGCCTGGCAGCTGCCCGAGCCGTACCGTGGCGCCAACAGCAACATGCACGCGGTGGAAGCCTTCCTGGCCCTGGCCGACGTCACCGGCCACAGCCTCTGGCTGCACCGCGCCCTGCGCATCGCCGAGCGCATCATCCATAGCCATGCCGCTGCCAACGGCTACCGGGTCATCGAGCATTTCGACGCTCTCTGGCAGCCACTTCCGCACTACAACCAGGAGCGCCCTGCCGACCAATTCCGGCCCTATGGCAGCACGCCCGGGCATGCGCTGGAATGGGCGCGGCTGCTGCTGCACCTGGAGGCCAGCCTCGATCGGGCCGGCCTGGATGCCCCCGGCTGGCTGCACGACGACGCCCGCGCGCTGTTCGACGCGGCCTGCCTGCAGGCGTGGAATGTCGATGGCGCGGAGGGGTTCATCTACACCCTGGACTGGGCCGATCGCCCGGTGGTGCGCGCGCGCCTGCATTGGGTGCACGCCGAGGCCTGCGCCGCTGCGGCGGCCCTGCTGCAACGCACCGGCGAGGCGCAATACGAGCAGTGGTATCGGCGCTACTGGGACTTCATTGACAACCATTTCATCGACCTGGTGGCGGGCAGCTGGCACCACGAACTCGATGCGCACAACCAGCCGGCCGGGACGCTGTGGCCGGGCAAGCCCGACCTCTACCACGCTTACCAGGCGCTGCTGTTGCCAGGCTTGCCATTGGCGCCGAGCCTGGCCAGCTGCCTGGCTGGCAATGTAACCAAACGATGACATTCACGCATCGCTTCGTTACCTGACGAGGCGTGCACGCTGTTTAGACTCAATGCAACGCAAGCGACCGACTTGCACGGCATAACAACAAGAAAGGTGCTTCGATGAACTCCACGTTTCGTCTCGCTGCCGCAATTTCCATCGCCTCGCTCGGGGCTTCGCTGTTTCCACTGACTACCCTGGCTGCCGATTCCAAAGGCAGTGTCGAAGTGGTGCACTGGTGGACATCCGGTGGTGAAAAAGCGGCGGTCGATGTGCTCAAGGCCCAGGTCGAGAAAGATGGCTTCACCTGGAAGGACGGCGCTGTCGCCGGCGGCGGTGGTGCCACGGCCATGACCGTACTCAAGAGCCGCGCCGTGGCGGGCAACCCGCCGGGTGTCGCGCAGATCAAGGGCCCGGACATCCAGGACTGGGCAGCCACTGGCCTGCTCGACGCCGATGTGCTCAAGGATGTGGCCAAGGAAGAGAAGTGGGACACGCTGCTCGACAAGAAGGTCGCTGATACCGTGAAGTATGACGGTGACTACGTCGCCGTACCGGTGAACATCCACCGTATCAACTGGCTGTGGATCAACCCCGAAGTCTTCAAGAAGGCCGGCATCGACCAGGCGCCGACCACCCTCGACGAATTCTACGCCGCCGCCGACAAGCTCAAGGCTGCCGGTTTCATCCCGCTCGCCCACGGCGGCCAGCCATGGCAGGACAGCACCGTATTCGAAAGCGTGGTGCTGGCGGTGATGGGGGTCGATGGCTACAAGAAGGCCCTGGTCGACCTCGACAATTCGGCACTGACCGGCCCGCAGATGATCAAGGCGCTGACCGAGCTGAAGAAGGTCGCCACCTACATGGACCCGGATGGCAAGGGCCAGGACTGGAACCTCGAAGCGGCCAAGGTTATCAACGGCAAGGCCGGCATGCAGATCATGGGCGACTGGGCCAAGAGCGAATGGACCCTGGCGAAGAAAACCGCGGGCAAGGACTACCAGTGCGTGCCGTTCCCCGGTACGGACAAGGCGTTCCTGTACAACATCGACTCGCTGGTGGTGTTCAAGCAGAACGACGATGGCACCGCCGCCGGCCAGCAGGACATTGCACGCAAAGTGCTGGGCCAGGACTTCCAGAAAGTTTTCAGCATCAACAAGGGCTCCATCCCGGTACGCAACGACATGCTCGCCGACATGGGCAAGTATGGCTTCGATGCCTGCGCGCAAACCTCCGCCAGGGACTTCCTCGCCGACGCCAAGAGCGGCGGGCTGCAGCCGAGCATGGCGCACAACATGGCCACCACGCTGGCCGTGCAGGGGGCGTTCTTCGATGTGGTGACCAACTACATCAACGACCCGAAGGCCGACCCGGCCGATGCGGCGAAGAAGCTGGCGGCGGCGATCAAGGCTGCCCAGTAAAGCAGACGCGGTTGCCGTTGTAGGAGCGGCCTTGCGTCGCGACGGGCTGCGCAGCAGCCCCAATACCTGTGCACTCGATCTTCCCGTCAGGTGTTGGCCTTGAGTCCTTTGGGTCTGCTGCACAGCCCGTCGTGACACAAGGCCGCCCCTACCGGCGAGTGCAGCGCCTTCGAGGTGAACCATGAGCACAATTACCGCCCAATTGCGGGCCTCACCCCTGGACGCGCTTCAGCGCTGGCTGCCCAAACTGGTGCTGGCGCCAAGCATGTTCATCGTCCTGGTGGGCTTCTACGGCTACATCCTCTGGACCTTTGTCCTGTCCTTCACCACGTCGACCTTCCTGCCGACCTACAAGTGGGCCGGCCTGGCCCAGTACGCCCGGCTGTTCGACAACGATCGCTGGTGGGTGGCGAGCAAGAACCTGCTGCTGTTCGGCGGCCTGTTCATTGCCATCAGCCTGGTCATCGGCGTGCTGCTGGCAGTCCTGCTGGACCAGCGTATCCGCCGCGAAGGCTTCATCCGCACCATCTACCTGTACCCCATGGCACTGTCGATGATCGTCACCGGCACTGCCTGGAAGTGGCTGCTCAACCCGGGTATGGGCCTGGACAAGCTGCTGCGTGACTGGGGCTGGGAAGGTTTCCGCCTGGACTGGCTGATCGACCCCGACCGAGTGGTGTACTGCCTGGTGATCGCTGCGGTCTGGCAGGCATCGGGCTTCATCATGGCGATGTTCCTCGCCGGCCTGCGCGGTGTCGACCCGTCGATCATCCGCGCCGCACAGATCGACGGCGCCAGCCTGCCGCGCATCTACTGGCGTGTAGTGCTGCCCAGCCTGCGCCCGGTGTTCTTCAGCTCGCTGATGATTCTCGCGCACATTGCCATCAAGAGCTTCGACCTGGTGGCGGCGATGACCGCCGGCGGCCCGGGCTATTCGTCCGACCTGCCAGCGATGTTCATGTATTCGTTCACCTTCAGCCGCGGGCAGATGGGCATGGGCTCGGCCAGCGCCATCCTCATGCTCGGGGCGATCCTGGCGATCCTCGTGCCTTACCTGTACTCGGAGCTGCGGAGCAAGCGCCATGCATAGCCCTGTCGACAAACCGGTGCTGAGCCTCGGCCGCATCGCCATCCACGCGGTACTGTTGCTGGCCGTGTTGCTGTACCTGGTGCCGCTGGTGGTGATGCTGCTGACCAGCTTCAAGACCCCGGACGATATCAGCACCGGCAACCTGCTGAGCTGGCCGGTGGTGTTCAGCGGTATCGGTTGGGCCAAGGCCTGGGCCACCGTCAGCGGTTACTTCTGGAACTCGATCATGATCACCGTGCCGGCGGTACTGATTTCCACCGCCATCGGTGCGTTGAACGGCTATGTGCTGTCGATGTGGCGCTTCCGCGGCTCGCAGCTGTTCTTCGGCCTGCTGCTGTTCGGCTGCTTCCTGCCGTTCCAGACCGTGCTGCTGCCGGCCTCGTTCACCCTCGGCAAGCTCGGCCTGGCCAGCACCACCAGTGGCCTGGTACTGGTGCACGTGGTCTATGGCCTGGCCTTTACCACGCTGTTCTTCCGCAACTTCTACGTCAGCATCCCTGATGCGCTGGTCAAGGCTGCGCGGCTGGATGGCGCCGGGTTCTTCACCATCTTCCGCCGCATCATCCTGCCGATGTCCACGCCGATCATCATGGTCTGCCTGATCTGGCAGTTCACCCAGATCTGGAACGACTTCCTGTTTGGCGTGGTGTTCTCCAGCGGCGACTCGCAACCGATCACCGTGGCCTTGAACAACCTGGTCAACACCAGTACCGGGGCCAAGGAATACAACGTCGACATGGCGGCGGCGATGATCGCCGGCCTGCCAACCCTGCTGGTCTACGTGGTGGCAGGCAAATATTTCGTCCGCGGCCTGACGGCTGGCGCGGTAAAGGGGTAAGTCATGGCAACGCTCGAACTTCGCAATGTGAACAAGACCTACGGCAGCGGCCTGCCGGATACCCTCAAGGACATCCAGCTGTCGATCAAGGATGGCGAGTTCCTGATCCTGGTCGGCCCGTCGGGCTGCGGCAAGTCGACCCTGATGAACTGCATTGCCGGCCTGGAGCAGATCACCGGCGGGGCGATTCTCATCGACCAGCAGGATGTCAGTGGCATGAGCCCCAAGGATCGTGACATCGCCATGGTGTTCCAGTCCTACGCGCTGTACCCGACCATGAGCGTGCGCGAGAACATCGAGTTCGGCCTGAAGATCCGCAAGCTGCCCCAGGCTGCCATCGACGAGGAGGTGGCGCGGGTGGCCAAGCTGCTGCAGATCGAGCACCTGCTGGCGCGCAAACCGGCGCAGCTGTCCGGCGGCCAGCAACAGCGCGTGGCCATGGGCCGGGCACTGGCGCGGCGGCCGAAGATCTACCTGTTCGATGAGCCGCTGTCCAACCTCGATGCCAAGCTGCGCGTCGAGATGCGCACTGAAATGAAACTGATGCACCAGCGCCTGAAGACCACCACCGTGTACGTCACCCATGACCAGATCGAGGCCATGACCCTGGGCGACAAGGTGGCGGTGATGAAGGACGGCATCATCCAGCAATTCGGCACCCCGCAACAGATCTACAACGACCCGGCCAACCAGTTTGTCGCCAGCTTCATCGGTTCGCCGCCGATGAACTTCATCCCGGTACGCCTGACCAAACAGGATGGCCGCCTGCTGGCGCTGCTGGACAGCGGCCAGGCGCGCTGCGAGCTGCCTTTGGGGCTGGCTGCCGACGAACTTGAGGGGCGCGAGATCATTCTGGGCATCCGTCCCGAGCAGATCGCGCTGGGCACCGGCGAGGGCAATGGCTTGCCGGGCATCCGCGCCGAGGTGCAGGTGACCGAGCCTACCGGGCCGGACCTGCTGGTATTTGTCACCCTCAACCAGACCAAGGTTTGCTGCCGCCTGGCGCCGGATGTGACGTGCCAGGTAGGTGACAACCTGAACCTGCAATTCGACCCGGCCCGGGTGCTGCTGTTTGACGCCGACAGCGGCGAGCGCCTGCACCTGGCCAGCTCCGCCGCAGCAGTAAAGGACAACGTGGCTCACTTCAAGGGCCGTTGATTCGTCTACACCACCAATAAGAAAAAAGAGGACGCAAAGGGATGGAACAGCGCAAACGCATCAGGACATTGGGCTCTTTGGCCTTGCTTGCCGTCGTTGGTAGCAGCGGCGCGCAGGCTGCCGAGGCCTTTTCCAGCGAATCGAAGTGGATGACCGGCGACTGGGGCGGCACCCGCACCGAACTGCTGGAAAAAGGTTACGACTTCACCCTGGATTATGTCGGCGAGGTAGCCGGCAACCTGCACGGCGGCTACAACGACGACAAGACCGCGCGCTACAGCGACCAGTTCGCGCTTGGCGCACACCTCGACCTGCAGAAGATCCTCGGCTGGCACGATGCCGAGTTCAAGCTGGCGATCACCGAGCGCAGTGGCCGTAACCTGTCCAACGACCGCATCAGCGACCCGCGCGCCGGGCAGTTCAGCTCGGTGCAGGAAGTGTGGGGCCGCGGCCAGACCTGGCGCCTGACCCAGATGTGGGTCAAGCAGAAGTACTTCGACGGCGCGCTGGACGTGAAATTCGGCCGCTTCGGCGAAGGCGAGGACTTCAACAGTTTCCCTTGCGACTTCCAGAACCTGGCCTTCTGCGGCTCGCAAGTGGGCAACTGGGTCGGTGGCATCTGGTACAACTGGCCGGTGAGCCAGTGGGCACTGCGGGTCAAGTACAACATCACCCCGGAATTCTTCGTCCAGGTCGGTGCCTTCGAGCAGAACCCTTCCAACCTGGAAACCGGCAACGGCTTCAAGCTCAGCGGCAGCGGCACCAAGGGCGCGATACTGCCGGTGGAAGCGGTGTGGTCACCCAAGGTCAATGGCCTGCCGGGCGAGTACCGCCTGGGCTACTACTACAGCACGGCCAAGGCCGATGATGTATTCGACGATGTCAACGGCAACCCGCAGGCGCTGACAGGCGAAGCCTTCAAGTCGCACTCCAGCAAGCACGGCTGGTGGGTCGTGGCGCAACAGCAAGTCACCGCGCATGCTGGCGATATCAACCGTGGCCTGAGCCTGTTCGCCAACTTCACCGTGCACGACAAGGCCACCAACGTGGTCGACAACTACCAGCAGGTAGGCCTGGTCTACAAGGGCGCCTTCGACGCGCGGCCCAAGGATGATATCGGCTTCGGTGTGGCACGCATTCATGTGAATGACGACGTGAAGAAGCGCGCCGAGCTGCTCAACGCCCAGAGCGGTATCGACGACTACGACAACCCCGGCTTCGTGCCGCTGCAACGCACCGAGTACAACGCCGAGCTCTACTACGGCTTCCACGTCACCAACTGGCTGACCGTGCGGCCCAACCTGCAGTACATCAAGAGCCCCGGCGGGGTCGACGAGGTGGACAATGCGCTGGTCGCAGGCTTGAAGATTCAGTCGTCATTCTAAGAGCAATTGTTGTAAATTTACGCCAATCCAATTTTGGCTCCCGGCACCCACTGGTCTGCAGTGGTTGTCGGGGATAGGCCGAGACAGCGCTATCTCAAACAACAAGAGCCCTGAACCATGCCCGAACATCCGCTTCATCGCTTCTTTGCCTCGCAGCGGCCCCGGCCGACATTCGAGTGGGAGCGTTACCAGCAGCGCGATGTGCTGATCATCGACCACCCACGCTGCCAGGCGGTGTTCAGCCGCCAGGGCGCGCAACTGCTGCATTTTCAGCCAGCCGGCGAACGGCCCTGGCTGTGGTGTGCCGAGCAGTGGCCACAGGTCGGGGCGATCCGCGGTGGCGTGCCGGTGTGCTGGCCCTGGTATGGCCGTCACCCCAGCGAAGACCTGTGGCCAGCCCATGGCTGGGCGCGCCTGCTGGACTGGAAGCTGGTCGACAGCCGCGAGGACGAGGAGGGCGTTACCCTGAAATGGCGGCTGGACCTGTGCGACTGGCAGGTCGACCTGCATGCCCGGCTGGGCAGCCGCATGGAGCTGAGCCTGAGCACCGAGCACCAGGACAGCGAACCCTGCCAGCTGAGCCATGCCCTGCTGGCCTACTGGTGTATCAGTGACGTGTCCGAGATAGCGCTATCCGGGCTCGAGGACATCGAAGGCTATGACCGCCTCAACCGCCAGGCCTGCCGCGAGGATGGCGCGCTGAAGCTTAAGGGCGGCTGCCAGAAGGTCTACCCTGGCACGCCACGGGTGCAACTGCAGGACCCGGCCTGGCAGCGTGAGTTGTGCATCGATACCGGCGACAGTGACGACACCGTGGTCTGGCACCCGGGCAATCGCCCGCTGATGGGGGTGAGCGGCCGTGAATGCCAGCGCTTCGTCTGCGTCGAGGCCGCCAGCGGCAGTGGCGAAGGCCTGAGCCTGGCGCCGGGTCAGCGTGCCCACCTGCGTTTGCAGGCGCACCGGCTCAGTTGAGTTCGTCGTCCTCGATCGGGTAGCGGCTGGCGTTGAGGCTTTCCTTGATCTTGCGCAGGTGCGGCTGGAAATCCACGCCACGGCGCAGGGTCATGCCGGTGGCCAGCACATCGAGCACGGTCAGCTGGATGATCCGCGAGGTCATTGGCATGTAGATATCGGTGTCTTCCGGCAGCGGAATATGCAGGCTCAGGCTGCAGGCATTGGCCAATGGCGAACCGGCGGCCGTCAGGCCCAGCACCGATGCGCCGTTTTCCCGGGCCAGGCGCGCCACTTCGACCAGTTCGCGGGTACGTCCGGTATAGGAAATGATCACGAACAGGTCGCCGGTGTGGGCGACCGAGGCCAGCATGCGCTGCATCAGTACGTCGGCGTGGGCCGACACCGCCAGGTTGAAGCGGAAGAACTTGTGCTGGGCATCCAGCGCCACCGGGGCAGAGGCGCCCAGGCCGAAGAAGTGGATCTGCCGCGCCTGGATCATCATGTCCACGGCACGGCTGACCTGCTGCGGGTCGAGTTGCTGACAGGCACTGTCGAGCGAGGCGATGGCGCTGGCGAAGATCTTCTGGGTATAGGCTGCCGGATCATCGTCGGCCTCTACCGCGCGGCTGACATACGCGGCGCCGCTGGCCAGGCTCTGCGCCAGTTGCAGCTTGAGTTCGGGGTAGCCGCTGACGCCGAACGAGCGGCAGAAGCGGTTGACGGTCGGCTCGCTGACCTTGGCCGCCTGGGCCAGCGCAGCGATGCTGAAACGGGTGGCTTGTTGCGGGTTGAGCAGGATGACTTCGGCGACTTTGCGTTCGGCCTTGTTCAGCTCGTCGAGGCGTCCCTGGATCTGTTCCAGGAGGTTTCGCACGCGGTCCATGGGTGTGTCCTTGGGTCGGGAAGACAGCCGGCTGTGGGAGCAGCAGGCTTTTTGCACGGTCGTCTATCGTACTGTCGGCGCGGTTGGCGTACCACTTGTCTGTAACACTTGTGTCGAATGTTGTGGTTTTTACTACATTATCCCTTGAAAACCGTATGTGAAAGCGGTATTCCTAGTCCAACTTTAGGAAAGAACCAACATCATGGCTGCGATCAGTGTCGAACCTTGCACCTTTGCCCTGTTTGGCGCCCTCGGCGACCTGGCATTGCGCAAGCTGTTTCCAGCGCTCTACCAACTCGACCGGGCCAACCTGTTGCACCCGGATACCCGCCTGCTGGCCCTGGCCCGCGAGGCCGGTACGGCACAGCAACACCTGGACACTATCGAAGCGCACCTGCGCCGGCATGTACCCGAGGCTGACATAGAGCCTGCGGCGCTGGGGCGCTTCCTTGCCCGGCTGAGCTACCAGCACCTGGACTTCCTCCAGCCCGAGGGCTATCAGGCGCTGGCTGAACAGGTGCAGGGCGAGCAGCCGCTGATTGCCTATTTCGCCACGGCGGCGGCGGTGTACGGCGCGATCTGCGAGAACCTCGACAAGGCCGGTCTGGCCGAGCGCACCCGAGTGGTGCTGGAGAAGCCCATCGGCCACGACCTGGAGTCGTCGCGCCGGGTCAATGACGCCGTGGCGCGGTTCTTCCCCGAGAACCGGGTCTACCGCATCGACCACTATCTGGGCAAGGAGACGGTGCAGAACCTGATCGCCCTGCGCTTCGCCAACAGCCTGTTCGAAACCCAGTGGAACCAGAACTCCATTTCCCATGTGGAGATTACCGTCGCCGAGAAGGTCGGTATCGAAGGCCGCTGGGGCTATTTCGACAAGGCCGGGCAACTGCGCGACATGATCCAGAACCACCTGCTGCAGCTGCTGTGCCTGATCGCCATGGACCCGCCCAGCGAACTGTCTGCCGATGCCATCCGTGACGAGAAGGTCAAGGTGCTCAAGGCCCTGGCACCGATCACCGGTGAGGGCCTGAGCACCCGTGTGGTGCGTGGCCAGTACATTGCCGGCTACAGCGATGGCAAGCCGGTGCCGGGCTACCTCGAGGAAGACAACGCCAACGCCCAGAGTGACACCGAAACCTTTGTCGCCCTGCGTGCCGATATCCGCAACTGGCGCTGGTCGGGTGTGCCGTTCTACCTGCGTACCGGCAAGCGCATGCCACAGAAGCTGTCGCAGATCGTCATCCATTTCAAGGAAACGCCGCACTACATCTTCGCCCCGGAACAGCGTTTGCAGATCGGTAACAAGCTGATCATCCGCCTGCAACCGGACGAAGGCATTTCCTTGCGGGTAATGACCAAGGAGCAGGGCCTGGACAAAGGCATGCAACTGCGCAGTGGCCCGTTGCAGCTGAATTTTTCCGACACCTGGCGCAGCGCGAGGATTCCGGATGCCTACGAGCGGCTATTGCTCGAGGTGATGCGCGGCAACCAGAACCTGTTCGTGCGCAAGGACGAAATCGAATATGCCTGGAAGTGGTGCGACCAGTTGATCGCCGGCTGGCGTAATGCGGGCGATGCGCCCAAACCTTATGCGGCCGGTTCCTGGGGGCCGATGAGCTCGATTGCTCTGATCACACGCGACGGGAGGGCGTGGTATGGGGATATCTGAACTGAAACTGCCAGGTTCGGTGAACGTACACGAGCTGGCGAATGCCAAGGCCCTGGCCGTGCGCCAGGCGCATGACGTGGCTGCACGCCTGCGTGAGGCGATCGCCAGCAAGGGCCAGGCTTGCGTGGTGCTGTCAGGTGGTCGCAGCCCGGTACCGTTCCTCGAACAGCTGGCCAGCGAAGACCTCGACTGGGCCAGGGTCACCGTTAGCCTGGCCGATGAGCGTTGGGTGCCGGTGGAGCACGCCGACAGCAATGCCGGCCTGCTGGCCCGTCATCTGTTCAAGGGCACAGCGGTCAAGGCCCGTTTCATTGGCTTGTACCAGCAGGCGGAAAACCTCGACGCCGCCGCCATCAAGGCCGACCAGGCCCTGGCCGAGCTACCGCCGATCGATGTGCTGGTGCTGGGCATGGGTGACGATGGCCATACCGCCTCGCTGTTCCCCGCCAGCCCCAACCTGGAGGCCGGCCTCGACCTGGCCAACCCGCGCCGCTGCCTGCCTTTGCTGGCACCGAGCGTACCGCGCCAGCGCCTGTCGATGACCCGCGCATTGCTGGCCAGTGCCGCTTTCACTGCGCTGTCCGTGCAAGGGCAGGGCAAACTCGCTACCCTGCGCGCCGCGCTGGCCGGCACCGATCTTACGGAAATGCCGATTCGCGCTTTTCTTCACGCCCCCCTGGACATCTACTGGTGCCCATGAGCCAAGGATCCACAGTCATGACCACCCTCGAACGCCCACAGCCCAAGCTCTCGATGGCCGATAAAGCCGCACGGATCGATGCCATTTGCGAAAAGGCGCGCATCCTGCCGGTGATCACCATCGCCCGCGAGGACGACATCCTGCCCTTGGCTGATGCCCTGGCCGCCGGCGGTATCCGTACCCTGGAAGTGACCTTGCGCTCCCAGCATGGCCTTAAAGCCATCCAGGTACTGCGCGAGCAGCGCCCGGAGCTTTGTGTCGGCGCCGGCACCGTGCTCGATCGCCGCATGTTCGCGGCAGTCGAAGCTGCCG
This sequence comes from Pseudomonas sp. BCRC 81390, assembly GCF_030341915.1. Classification (NCBI taxonomy): domain Bacteria; kingdom Pseudomonadati; phylum Pseudomonadota; class Gammaproteobacteria; order Pseudomonadales; family Pseudomonadaceae; genus Pseudomonas; species Pseudomonas sp. BCRC 81390. Next base: position 949,731 of record NZ_JATAAG010000066.1, read on the forward strand.
GAGCGCAGTTCGTTGTCACCCCCGGCATTACCCAGGACATCCTCGAAGCGGGTGTAGACAGCGAGATCCCGTTGCTGCCGGGCATCAGCACGCCATCCGAAATCATGATGGGCTATGCCCTCGGTTATCGCCGTTTCAAGCTGTTTCCGGCGGAAATTTGCGGCGGCGTTGCGGCGATCAAGGCCTTTGGCGGCCCGTTCGGCGACATTCGCTTCTGCCCGACCGGCGGGGTCAACCCGGCTAACGTGCGCAACTACATGGCGCTGCCGAATGTGATGTGCGTGGGCGGGACCTGGATGCTCGACAGCAGCTGGATCAAGAATGGCGATTGGGCGCGGATCGAGGCATGCAGTGCGGAGGCGATTGCGCTGCTGGACGCCAACTGAATTTGTTGTGTGCTTTACGGCTTATGGGGCGCTTGGTCAGCGCCCCTTTTTTTGCCTGGAATTCCTCTGCTGTCTGTACCGGCCCTTTCGCGGGCTTGCCCGCTCCCACAAGTATCGCGCTGCTCTCAGGTGCCGTGCAGTACCTGTGGGAGCGGGCGAGCCCGCGAAAGGGCCGGCACAGGCCAACAAAAAAAGCCCGCATCAAACGATGCGGGCTTTCTTGTTCATCGGGGTACGGCTCAGGCGGCCTTGGCTTCCTGCTGGCTCAGCGAGCGGTTCAGTGCGCTGAACAGCGCCTTGAAGCTGGCGGTGGTGATGTTTTCATCGATACCCACGCCGTGCACCGGCCGACCACCGGCCACGCGCAGCTCGATGTAGGCAGCCGCCTTGGCGTTGGTACCCGCGCCAATCGCGTGTTCGTTGTAGTCCATGATCTCGACGGCAATCGGCAGGCCGGCCACCAGGGCTTCCAGCGCGCCATTACCCTTGCCGCGCCAGTGCAGGGTGGTCTCGCCTTCGCCGGCCACTTCCACTTCCACGGAACTGTTGCCGTTTTCTTCCTGCAGGCGGTGGCTGACCAGCGCATACGGGGCGTTGGCCTGGAGGTATTCCTTGTGCAGCAGGCTGTAGATCTGCTGGGCAGTCATTTCCAGGCCCAGGCGGTCGGTTTCACCCTGTACCACCTGGCTGAACTCGATCTGCATGCGACGCGGCAGGCTGATACCGTATTCCTGCTCGAGCAGGTAGGTGATGCCGCCTTTGCCCGACTGGCTGTTGACGCGAATCACCGCTTCATAGCTGCGACCGATATCGGCCGGGTCGATCGGCAAGTACGGCACTTCCCACAGCTCGCCTTCCTGTTGCTTGGCGAAGCCCTTGCGGATGGCATCCTGGTGCGAGCCGGAGAAGGCGGTGTGGACCAGGTCGCCCACATACGGATGACGCGGGTGCACCGGCAACTGGTTGCACTCTTCGACTACCTTGCGCACGCCGTCGATGTCGGAGAAGTCCAGCAGCGGGTCGATGCCCTGGGTGTAGAGGTTCAACGCCAGGGTCACCAGGTCGACGTTGCCGGTACGTTCGCCGTTGCCGAACAGGCAGCCTTCGGCGCGGTCGGCACCGGCCATCAGGCCCAGTTCGGTGGCGGCGATGCCGGTACCACGGTCGTTGTGGCAGTGCAGGCTGATGATCACGCTGTCGCGACGGCTGATATTGCGGCAGAACCACTCGATCTGGTCGGCGTACACGTTCGGCGTGGAGACTTCCACGGTGGCCGGCAGGTTGAGGATGATCTTGTGCTCAGGCGTGGGGTTCCACACTTCGATGACCGCGTCGCAGACTTCCTTGGCGAACTCCATTTCGGTGGCGCTGAAGGTTTCTGGCGAGTACTGGAAGGTCCACTGGGTTTCCGGCTGTTGCGCGGCGTATTTGACGAACAGCTTGGCTGCGTTCACCGCGATGTCCTTGACGCCTTGCTTGTCCTGGTTGAAGACAATGCGGCGGAACGACGGGCTGGTGGCGTTGTACAGGTGGACGATGGCCTTCTTCGCGCCGCGCAGCGACTCGAAGGTGCGGGCGATCAGGTCTTCACGGGCCTGGGTGAGCACCTGGATGGTGGTGTCGTCCGGGATGTGGCCGTCTTCGATCAGCATGCGCACGAAGTCGAAATCGGTTTGCGAGGCGGACGGGAACGAAGCTTCGATTTCCTTCACGCCTACCTGCACCAGGGTCTTCCAGAAGCGCAGTTTCTTCTCCGAATCCATCGGCTCGATCAGCGACTGGTTGCCATCACGCAGGTCGGAGCTGCACCAGATCGGCGCGGCGGTGATGGTCTTCGACGGCCAGGTGCGGTCAGGCAGGTCGATGGTCGGGAAAGCACGGTATTTCTTCGAAGGGTCTTTGAGCATGGTCATGGAAGCAATCCTTTTGTGTGCGGCCGAGATCGGGCCTGCCGAGCGATAACGAGATGAATGGGCGAGGCGACGCGATTCAGCCTGGTAGTCGGGCGCTGACCAGGCAGAGGCTGCAATGTTGTCGGAGCAGGATGAGGGTGCTGAAGGTTTTCATGCCTTCAACCCTAACCAGTGGGGTGGGGGATGGCAAGCGTTCAGAAAAAATTGAGAGGAATGCTTAAAAAAAGCTGTTAGGCGAGATTTTATAGCTTGATTGAGCTGGGTGCTTATTTATTTTTGCGTGGTATTTTTCGATGGCGCAACACGGTTGAACTGAAGTCGACTGTGTTGGCCTCTTCGCGGGCGCGCCCGCTCCCACAGGTACGATGCAGCCTCAAGACGCAGCGCAATACCTGTGGGAGCGGGCATGCCCGCGAAGCAGGCGCCGCCGATCTCAGGGCTGGAACGCCCCAATGAAAATCGCCGGATCCACCCGCGCATCATTCAGGCTGACATTCCAGTGCATGTGCGGCCCGGTAGCCCGCCCGGTCGAGCCCACCCGGCCGACCACGTCACCCCGGCGCAGGGGCTGGCCCACCTGCACGTCGATCTTGGACATGTGGCAGAACATGCTGATGAAGCCCTGCCCATGGTCGACGAACACAGTGCGGCCATTGAAGAAATAGTCTCCCACCAGGATCACCTTGCCGTTGGCCGGGGTCTTGATCGGCGTGCCGGCCGGCACCGCGAAATCCAGCCCGGCATGCGGGTTGCGTTCTTCGCCATTGAAGAAGCGCCGTACGCCGAACTTGCTCGATAGCGGGCCATTGACCGGCTTGTCGAGAATCAGGTTGCTCGGCAGGGCCGGGCTGAAGCTGCGGTAGGCCGCGATCTGCTCGGCCAGTTCGCGGTCGATGCGTTTGAGGTCGGCCGGGTTCGGGTTGACCTGGCGGGTGTTCTTCAGGGTGATGTGCTGTTCGGGGTACTTCTTGCTGGCGACGGTGAACGGCAGGGTGCGGCCGCCCTGGCTCAGCAGCGCAGTACCCGGCTTCTGGGTCAGCGGAATGCCGACGATGGCCAGCCAGTTGTCCTGCTCCTTCACCACCAGCACCGGCTTGCCGTCGAAACGCGCGCTCGGCGCGCTGGCTGCAGGGCCCAGGTCGACCACCGCAACGCCGCCGGGTACCGGCTTGTTCAGCGTGCGGGTGATATAGCTGGCCTGGGCGCCGCCGGCCAGCAGCAGGAGGGAGAGGGCAAGCAGGGGCGCGAGCAGGCGAGGCATGTGTCAGTCCAGGAGTGAGAGGGTGACCGGGGTCAGATGGTTGTCTTCGACCCGCACCAACAGTTCGCCTTCGTTCAGGCGCGCGGTCAGGCGCTGGCCATTGCGGGTTTGGGCGGCGCTGCGGATAGCCTGGCCCTGTTCGTCCAATAGAATGCTGTAGCCGCGGGCAAGCGTGGCCAAGGGGCTGACCACCTGCAGCGTCTGCAGTTGGGCCTGGAAGCGCTGACGACGGTCCTTGAGTACCTCGCGCATGGCCCGAGGCAGGCGTTCGGCCAGGCTGTCCAGGCGCTGGCCCAGCAGTTTCAGGGTACGCCCGGGGTGCTGCGCAGCCAGGCGGGTATCCAGCCGTGCCAGGCGTTCGTGGCGCTTGTTGAGGCTGAGCATGAACGCCCGGCGCAAACGCATGTCCAGGTCGTCCAGGCGCTGCGCCTGCTGGCGCAGGCGCTCGCCCGGGTGACGCAAGCGCCGGGTCAGCGATTCGAGGCGCAGGCGATCGTGGCTCAGGCGGTTCTGCATGCGCAGCAACAGGCGCCTTTGCAGGCCATCCAGGCGTTGCTGCAGGCCGCTGCTGTCGGGCGCCAGCAACTCGGCGGCGGCCGACGGCGTGGGCGCGCGCACGTCGGCGACGAAGTCGCTGATCGAGACATCGGTTTCATGGCCCACGGCGCTGACGATCGGCGTAACGCACGCCGCTACGGCTCGCGCCACCGCCTCTTCGTTGAAGCACCACAGGTCTTCCAGCGAGCCGCCACCCCGGGCCAGGATCAGCGCATCGAAACCGAGGCTGTCGGCCAGGCGGATGGCGCGCACGATCTGGGCGATCGCTTCGCGACCCTGCACGGCGGTGGGGATCAGGTTCAGTTCCACTTGCGGGGCACGGCGGCCGAACACGCTGATGATGTCGCGGATCACCGCGCCGGTGGGCGAGGTGATAATGCCGATGCGCTGCGGGTGGGCGGGCAGCGGCTGCTTGCGTTCGGCGCTGAACAGCCCTTCGCCGCCGAGCTTTTCCTTCAGCGCCTCGAAGGCCAGGCGCAAGGCACCGTCACCGGCCGGCTCGACGGTGTCGAGGATCAGCTGGTAGTCGCCGCGCCCCTCGAACAGCGAAACCTTGCCACGTACCCGCACCGCCAGGCCGTCGCGCAGGGCCTGGCGCACCCGTGTGGCGTTCTGCCGGAACAGCGCGCAGCGCACCTGGGCGCCGCTGTCCTTGAGGGTGAAGTACATGTGGCCGGACGCCGGGCGGGCGAGGTTGGAAATCTCGCCTTCCACCCACACGCTGCGGAACACGTCTTCCAGCAGCACGCGGGCGCGGCCGTTGAGTTGGCTGACGGTGAGGACCTCGCGGTCCAGGCCGAGTCGTTCGAAGGGGTCTCTGATCATGCCGGGCATCATAAAGGACATCGGCCCCGGTTGTCTGTCCCGGCCCCGTGGTCGGATTTGCGCAATCCCTGCGGGAGCGAGTCAACCGCGAATAGCAACGTAGGCTTTGCCATCAACCCCGCATCGCTGCCACGAACTGACTGACCATCTGCCCCGCATCTCGGCGGCAAGCCAGCGCCACAGTACTCTCACAGCCGCCCTCCAAGGCAACAAAACTGACCGACGCCGGCGCAATCTCACGCATACATTCCGGCAACAGCGCTACCCCGAAGCCCGCCTGTATCAGCTGTAATTGTGTGGTCTTGCGCGACAGCACCTGCGCCGCCTGCGGAAAGAAACCTGCCGCCATGCACAACGAGGCCGACAGGTAGCTCAGCCCGCCACGGTCCCGGTGCGGGATGGAAATGAAACGTTCCTCGCGCAACTGCTCCAGCTTCACCTGTGCTGCGCCGGCCAGGGGATGCCCGGCGGCGACCGCCAGCAGCAGCGGCTCACTGAACAGTTCCTGCAGCACTACCCCTTCATGCTGGCGCAGTACCGGCAAGCGCAGCAGGCCAATATCCAGCCGACCGGCGGCGATATCCTCGAGCTGCGCCTCCGACGATTGCTGGGCGATTTCCAGCGCAATGCCCGGATTGCCGCTCAGGTAGCTGCCCAGGCGAACTAGCAGCGGGCCGGTCAGCGGCACCGTGCTGGAGTGGTTCAGGCGCAGGCTGCCTTGGCGCCCCTCGCCAATGTCGCGGGTGACCCGCTCGGCTTGCGCCAATTCCGCCAGCAGCCGGCGCGCCCGTTCCAGGAACGCCTGGCCAGCCAATGTCAGGCGTGGCAGGCGTGCCGTGCGCTCGAACAGCGGAGTGCCCAATTGCTGTTCCAGTTCCTTGATTTGCCGGCTCAGTGCCGACTGGGCGATGTACAGCCGTTCGGCCGCCGCACTGAAGCTGCCGCTTTCGGCGATTTCCACGAAGTAACGCAACTGGCGAATCGACGTCATGTCATGCCTTTTCGAGATGGCTTTGGCGATAAAGGCATATTAGTCGGCATGGCTCATGGCTGGCTAACCTTTGCCTGTCTTCTGTGGAACTGCTGCCATGCTCGCGCAACTGTCGTTTTCTGGCCTCGACTGGCTACCCATCCTGCTTGGCGTGGGCGCCGCCTACATCGTATTCGGCATCGCCGGGTTCGGCACCGCGCTGGTGGCCGGGCCGATTCTGATCCACTTCATGCCGTTGTCGCGGATCATCCCGTTGCTGGTACTGCTCGACTTCGTTGCCGCCTTTGGCAACCTGCTGCCCTCGCGCCGCGATGTGGTGCGCGGCGAGCTGCTGCGGTTGCTGCCATTCATGGCCATCGGTTGCTCGCTGGGCGTGGTGTTCCTGTTGCAGTTGAAGTCCGACCTGCTACTGCTGCTGATGGGGCTGTTCGTGACCGCCTATGCGCTGTACGGGCTGGCGGTGAAGGTGCGGCCGGCCAGCCTGTCCGGATTGTGGGCGGCGCCGATGGGCACGGCGGGCGGAATGTTCGGCGCCTTGTTCGGCAGCGGCGGCTTCCTGTACGCGCTGTACCTGAGTGCGCGGCTGGAAGCGAAGGAACAGGTCCGTGCCACCCAGAGCGCGCTGATCAGCTGCAGTACGGTGGTGCGCCTGACGCTGTTCCTGGTCGCCGGCGTGTATGCCGACCAGAGTCTGTTGCTGCTTGCGGCCTGCCTGCTGCCGGTGATGGGCGCCGGGCTCTGGGCCGGGCGCAGGCTGACCCACCGCCTGTCCCGTGAAGCCTTCGTGCGCCTGGTCACCTGGCTGGTGCTGGCCAGCGGCCTGGCGCTGATCGGTCGCTACCTGAGTACCTGAGCAGGCGGTAGAATTGCAGCACAACCGCAGTTTTCAGGCTTGCCCCGTTCATGAACACCCAGAGCATCATCGTTCCCAAACTGTCCACGGTCCCGGTGCACGAAGCCCGGGCCCGCGCCATCCTGCGCTGGCTGGTGCGCGAAAAGGTCGTCGAGGAGCAACTGACCACCTGTGGTCGCACCGGCAACCGCATGGGCCATGCCTTGGCCGAAGGTGCACGCAAAATGGCCCTGCACCCGGAAAGACTGCCCTTCGGCGAGCCGGTCAACGGCCTCGAAGTGATGCTCAAGCGCTGCATCTATACGCCCACCGAAGGTTTCCTCGAAGAAGCCGGTTGCCCGGAGTGCCGGCGCGAGGTGGGCGAGCCGCTGTTCGAAAGCCTGGAGGAATGGATGCCGGCGGTGAGCGACAACTTCACCTGCCCGCTGTGCGGCTTCGAAGACGATATCAACGGCTTCATTTTTCTGCAGCCGTGTGCCTTTTCCAACCTGGGGTTCATCTTCAACAACTGGGGCGAGGCCGGGTTCACCCCGGCCTTTCTCGACAGCTTCGCCGACTGGCTCGACCAACCGGTGGCGGTGGTACAGGTAAAACTGCCACAAGGCTGACCGAAGGCCCTTATTTTGCATTGAGCGGCGCGCCGTGCATGAGTATAATGGCGCGCTTCCATTTTTCCCGCCCGGGAGCCCCCGCGATGCTGCGTATCAGCCAAGAAGCCCTGACCTTCGACGATATCCTCCTTGTACCTGGCTATTCCGAGGTACTGCCCAATGAAGTCAGTCTCAAGACCCGTTTGACCCGTGGCATCGAGCTGAACATTCCGCTGGTTTCCGCCGCCATGGATACCGTGACCGAAGCGCGCCTGGCCATTGCCATGGCCCAGGAAGGCGGTATCGGCATCATCCACAAGAACATGACCATCGAACAGCAGGCCAGCGAAGTCCGCAAGGTCAAGAAGTTCGAGGCTGGCGTGGTCAAGGACCCGATCACCATCGACGCCGACGCCACCGTGCGCGACCTGTTCGACCTGACCCGCCTGAACAACATCTCTGGTGTTCCGGTGCTGGCCAATGGCGACCTGGTCGGTATCGTCACCTCCCGTGACGTGCGCTTCGAAAGCCGCCTGGACGCCAAGGTCCGCGACGTGATGACCCCGAAAGAGCGTCTGGTCACTGTCCGCGAAGGCGCCGACAAGAACGAAGTCCGCGAGCTGCTGCACAAGCACCGCCTGGAAAAAGTCCTGATCGTCGACGACAAGTTCAACCTCAAGGGCATGATGACCGTCAAGGACATCGAAAAGGCCAAGGCCTACCCGCTGGCCAGCAAGGATGACCAGGGTCGCCTGCGCGTCGGCGCCGCCGTCGGTACCGGCAAGGATACCGGCGAGCGCGTTGCCGCCCTGGTTGCCGCTGGCGTTGACGTGGTGGTCGTCGACACCGCCCACGGTCACTCCAAAGGCGTTATCGACCGCGTTCGCTGGGTGAAGGAAAACTACCCGCAAGTGCAGGTGATCGGCGGCAACATCGCCACCGGCGCTGCAGCCAAGGCCCTGGCCGAAGCCGGCGCCGACGCGGTCAAGGTCGGTATCGGCCCAGGCTCGATCTGCACCACCCGTATCGTTGCCGGTGTCGGCGTGCCGCAGATCAGCGCCATTGCCAACGTTGCCGCAGCACTGGAAGGCACTGGCGTGCCGCTGATCGCCGACGGTGGCATCCGTTTCTCCGGTGACCTGTCCAAGGCCATCGTCGCCGGTGCTTCCTGCGTGATGATGGGTTCGATGTTCGCCGGTACCGAAGAGGCCCCGGGTGAAGTCGAACTGTTCCAGGGCCGTTCCTACAAGGCCTATCGCGGCATGGGCTCGCTGGGTGCCATGGCACAGGCGCAAGGCTCGTCCGACCGCTACTTCCAGGACTCCTCGGCCGGTGCCGAGAAGCTGGTACCGGAAGGCATCGAAGGCCGCGTTCCCTACAAGGGCGCCCTGGCCGCGATCATCCACCAGCTGATGGGCGGCCTGCGTTCGTCCATGGGCTACACCGGCAGCGCGACCATCGAAGAGATGCGCACCAAGCCGGAGTTCGTGCGTATCACCGGTGCCGGCATGGCCGAGTCCCACGTGCACGACGTGCAGATCACCAAAGAAGCCCCTAACTACCGCGTAGGCTGAGGCTTCCGGCAATACCTGTTAGCGGGGCTGTCACGACAGCCCCGCGTCGTTTCCGATTTCCACTGACGAGATTGAGTCATGGCCCTCGACATTCACGCTCACCGCATCCTGATCCTCGATTTCGGTTCCCAGTACACCCAGCTGATCGCCCGCCGCGTGCGCGAGATCGGCGTGTACTGCGAACTGCACCCGTTCGACATGGACGATGAAGCGATCCGTGCATTCAACCCGCGCGGCATCATCCTCGCCGGCGGCCCCGAGTCGGTCCACGAAGCCAACAGCCCACGCGCCCCGCAGGCCGTGTTCGACCTCAACGTCCCGGTGCTGGGCATCTGCTACGGCATGCAGACCATGGCCGAACAGATGGGCGGCAAGGTCGAAGGTTCCGACCTGCGTGAATTCGGTTATGCCCGTGTGGACGTGGTCGGCAAGAGCCGCCTGCTCGATGGCATCGAAGACCACATCGACGCCGACGGCCTGCTGGGCCTGGACGTGTGGATGAGCCACGGCGACAAGGTCACCCAGATGCCGGGCAACTTCCATGTGCTGGCCAGCACCCCGAGCTGCCCGATCGCCGGCATGTTCGACGATTCGCGTGGTTACTACGGCGTGCAGTTCCACCCGGAAGTGACCCACACCAAGCAGGGCGGTCGCATCCTGTCCCGCTTCGTGCAGGACATCTGCGGCTGCGAAGCCCTGTGGACGCCTTCCAACATCGTCGAAGACGCCATCGCCCAGGTGCGTGAGCAAGTCGGTTCGGCCAATGTCCTGCTGGGCCTGTCCGGCGGCGTCGACAGCTCGGTGGTTGCCGCACTGCTGCACCGTGCCATCGGCGACCAGCTGACCTGCGTATTCGTCGACAACGGTCTGCTGCGCCTGCACGAAGGTGACCAGGTAATGGCCATGTTCAAGGAGAACATGGGCGTCAAGGTGATCCGCGCCGACGCTGAAAAGCAGTTCCTCGACAACCTGGCCGGCGAAGCCGACCCGGAGAAGAAGCGCAAGATCATCGGTCGCACCTTCATCGACGTGTTCGACGCCGAAGCCAGCAAGCTGGAAAACATCCAGTTCCTGGCCCAGGGCACCATCTACCCGGACGTGATCGAGTCGGCTGGCGCCAAGAGCGGCAAGGCCCACGTGATCAAGTCGCACCACAACGTGGGTGGCCTGCCGGAGGAAATGAACCTCAAGCTGGTCGAGCCACTGCGTGAACTGTTCAAGGACGAAGTGCGCAAGATCGGCCTGGAGCTGGGCCTGCCGTACGACATGGTTTACCGCCACCCGTTCCCGGGCCCGGGCCTGGGCGTGCGTATCCTTGGTGAAGTGAAGAAGGAATACGCCGACCTGCTGCGCCGCGCTGACCACATCTTCATCGAAGAGCTGCGCAAGGCGGACTGGTACCACAAGACCAGCCAGGCCTTCGTGGTGTTCCAGCCGGTCAAGTCGGTAGGTGTCGTCGGCGATGGCCGTCGCTACGCCTGGGTCGTGGCCCTGCGTGCCGTCGAAACCGTGGACTTCATGACCGCGCGCTGGGCGCACCTGCCGTACGAGCTGCTGGAAACCGTCAGCGGCCGTATCATCAACGAAATCGACGGTATCTCGCGCGTTACCTACGACGTGTCGAGCAAGCCGCCAGCGACCATCGAGTGGGAATGATCCCGCCTCGCGGTTGAACGAAACGGGCCTGCATTGCAGGCCCGTTTTGTTTTATCCGGGCAAACCCTACTCGGCCCCGGGCGTATGCCCGAAATACGCCTTGTAGGCATGGCAGAAGTTGGCCGGGTTGGCATAGCCGACGTGATAGGCAACTTGCGACACCTGCCAGCGACGTTCCAGCAGCAGGGCACGGGCCAGTTCCAGGCGCTGTTGCCGCACGTACTGCAGGATTGAGCAGCCAAATTCCTGGCTGAATGCGCGGCGCAAGGTGGACTCGCTCACGCCCAGCTGGCGGGCCAGGGTTGCAGCTGTAGGCGTGGCGCTCAGGTTGGCATCGAGCTGACGACGCGCTTCGATGGCCAGGTCGCGCCACCCTCGGTCCCGGGGTTTTCCGCTGAACCGGTGGCCGATGAGCTGGTTGGCCAGCTCCAGCACGATGGCCAGGCTCAGGCTTTCGCAATGCAGGCGCCGGAGCCCGCCTGTGTAGGGCGACAGATACAGCTGCTGGAACAGGCGGCTGACCGTTGGCCACTGCGGCAACTGGTCGAAGCGCATGCCATCTGCGGACAGCGCCAGCAGCGGCTTCAACTGCACATCGTCGCGGACCAGTTCGAGCAGGTAATCACCGGCAAGACGGACCCCGGCCATGCGGGCGTGGCTGTTGGCGGGTAACTGGTCCTGCGCTTCCAGGCTTTCACCCAGGCCCAGCATGTGCAACCGGCCAGGGGCATAGCGGTTGAGCTGGCCGTCGATCTTGTGCTGCCAGGCGCCGTCGAATACCTGCACGAAACACAGGCTTTGTGGCAGCACCTTGTCGATCCTCAGCGGTTCGGGGAACTGCAGGTTGCAGTCGAAGTACTGCAACCCGCCGTGCACCGTCTGCGCCTGGTAATGGCCGGTCGCGCTGCCCATCACCCGCGCGCTGCGCGCATCCAGCACCCCGGCCTCGGCAAGTGAGCCGGGGCTGTCGAAGGAAAAGGCGGTGTCGAGGTAAGGGCTGATCGATCGCATGTGCGCTTCGCATCCTTGGCTGAGGGCGGCATGGCCGCAAATGGTAACGCGTGCACATATTCAGCAACAGCCATTGTGCGCAAGGCGCTGTCTGTTGTGCGAACCGGTCAGCGGGGTTGGCAGCGCGGACAAGGCTTATTTCAATGTGCGTTTGTTCCAATTCAGGATGAAAAAACATGCTCGCTTATCGCAAATTTGCAGCCCTGCTGGTGGCTTCGCTCACCCTTTGGCTGGGCCAGGCTCACGCTGAACAACGGCCGCAAGTGGCCGACCAGGTGGTGGCTTACTCGGGCACGCAAGGGGCCAAGGTATGGACGCTGCGCATTGGTGAACGCGCCGCCAACGAGGCGCTGGTGCAGATTGAAGGCGTCGACCACGACTGGAACATGCGCATTCAGAAAATGCAGGTGGAGAAGACCAGCCGGGATACCCGTTATTCCACCACCGTGGATGGCAAGAAATTCGTGGTGCTGATCGTCCAGGGCAGCTGGGGTGGCGAACTCTACCTGCCGGGCGAGGCGCAAGCGCTGCAAGTCGGCTATTCGCAAGAGCTGTCGCAGCAGGGTAATGCGCAGGCATTCCTTACCGATTACCTGGCGGCACAGAACCAGGAGGGGCAATGACCATGGGCGAATTCACCGACCCGATGTCTGACCTGTCCGGTTCGCTCGGCCAGGACTACGAACATACCCGTGCCGCCCAGCGCGACCGGGTAATCGCCGAGCTCAAGCAGGTGATCGAGCGCGTGCCCGAGCAGAGCGAGTTCACCAACTCCCGGCGTTACCGGGTGTGGGGGCCGATACTGTTGCTGGGCTCTTTGATTATCACGGCCGCCACTTTCAACCCGGAACGCTTGGGGGCGGTCGCAGCCGGTGTCTTCATCACCTTGATTGCTGCGGCGGTAACCTGGCAACACCGCAATGCCGGCACCCAGGTATTCATGCGCCTGACCCGCCGCCAGTTGTTCGTCGATACGCTGGATGCGCCGGTAGACCTGGCGGAAGTGGAAGATGTTTCGGTCAAGGATGAAGGGCTGGTCACGGTGCAGACCTTGGAGATGAGCAGCGAAGCCGCCCTGCCGAAGCATCATGTGGTGAAACTGCAGTTCTTCGGCAACCAGGCCATGGTGCTGAAAAAACCGCGACCGCAGATCCGCATCATGTCCGCAGGCCTGGCCAGCAACGGGCGCAAGCTGGACAACGAGGAAGTGCTTGCGGTGCTGGCGGCCTATCGCGATGCGGCACATGCACAACGGCAACTGGAGCTGCTGCAGGCTGATGGATAACGACGAACGCGAAGCTCACCTGACGTACCTGCAGGCGCAGGCCGACGGCCCCAGCGACAGCTTCGAACTGCTGGAGCACTCGCTCGGCAAGGCGCTGGCCTGTGCCGTGATTGGTCTGTTGCTCGGCGGACTGGGGGCGTGGTTGATCGCCCTGGCGGTGCAGTTCAGTGCCAATGCCAGCAGCGGTGTCATCTGGCTGCTGGCTGGTATCGGCCTCGCCTTGGTCGGTGCCGGGGTGGCGGCGCTGGCCTGCGCCGCCGTGCTCTACCGCCGGCACGGCAAGCGGGTGCTGAGCGTGACGCCCGATACGCTGTGCTTTGCCAACGCGCAGGCTCCGACACCCCTGCATGACTTTGACGGCTTCGAGGTCGAGCAGGGTCATTTCACCACCCGGCTGATCTTTACCGTGTCGGCATTCAGCCATGCGCCAGCCCTGGCGCCGGCCTGTTTCATGACACTGGCCTCGCCTGACGCGGTGACCTTCGCGGGCGGCTTGCGGGTCAGGCTGTGGTTGTGCACGCCTGTGGTGGGCGGGCGCCGCCTGAGCCTGCAGCAACTGGTGGATCTGCTTTATGCCTATGTGCAGGCGGCCCAGGCCAGGCGTAGCTTGGCGCAGCTGTTTCCGGGTGTGGCGCGCCTGGGCGAAACGGCCAGATGAGCCGGGTTAGGACTAGCGGCGTCTGCTGGCGATGAGGCGCCTGGGTTGGGGCTTGGCCCTACTGTTGCTGCCACTGGCGTTGTTCGGCTGGAGTCATGTGCAGTACTGGCGCGCCGATTCGGCGCAGGAGCAGGCGCGGGTCATACGCCAATGGTTGGCTGCACCCAGCGATGCCTTGCTGCAAAGCCTGCCTTGGGCCGCGCGCAAGCAGCTCAACGGGCGGGTCGACAGGCGAGAGGCGCTGCAGGCGCAATTGGCCGTGCTCGACGCCGACCGTTACTGGCTGGGCCTGCGCAAGGGCATGGCCAGACTCGGCGGCTGGTTGGCGCTGGGGGCTTTGCTTACCGGTGTCGGCGCCTGGCTCAGGCTGAGGATCGACGCCTGGCGAGCGTTGCGCTCGGCGCAGTACCTGCACGACCGCATGAGCGCCAACTGGCTGGTGCTGGGCCGTTGGCTGAGTGCCTACCTGGTCCTGCTCGCGGGCTCGCTGAGCCTGTCATTGCTCTACGAGACCAGCCTCGGGCTGAGCCATGCCGCGCACGGCGGCCTGACCGTTCTGATCGTGGTGCTGCCGCTGACGTCTGTGCTCTTCGTCTGCATGCGCACCCTCTGGCGCTTGCGCCAACAGTGGCCGGGCATGGGCGCGCCGAGTGCGAGCTTTCTTGGCCGGCCACTCCACAGGCAGGCGGCGCCGGCGCTGTGGCGCTGGGTCGAGGGCCTGGCTGCGCAACTGCATGCGCCTGTGCCCGACCATATCGTGGTCGGGCTTGACCAAGGCTTTTTCGTTACCAGCGTGCCTGTCGTGCTGCAGCCCAGCGGGAGCCAGCTCAGCGGGCGGACCCTGTATCTGCCGCTGCCTTGCATGGCGGCCATGAGCCAGGCGGAGGCGGCCGCGCTGATCGGCCATGAGCTGGGCCATTTCCGCCGCCGTGACACCGAGCGAGGCAGCGAGATCTGCGCGCGTTTCAGCCTGATGTGCGCGCGCTATCAGGCCATGCTCGGCGCCGACAGCGCCCCGCCTTGGGCGGTGCGCCCGATCCTGTGGATGGCCGGGCAGTTCCTGTATCACTTCCAGGTGGCGGTGCACCACTGGGGGCGGGCGCAGGAGTTGCTGGCCGACCGGGCGGGTGCCGAGGTCGGTGGGCCGAAGCTGTTCATCCAGGCGCTGTTGCGGGCGATTGCCCTGGGCCGGGTGATCGATGGGTTATTGCATGCTCGCGGTGGCGAAGGCCTGCCGCAGGCGTTGGCGTTGCACTTGCAACGCACCCCGTTGCAGCTGGGTGAAGAGGCGCTGGCGCTGGCCATTACCCATCCGTTCGATACCCACCCCGACACCGCCACGCGCTTGCAGAACCTGGACATCCTGCTCGACCCGCAATTGCTGCAGGCGGCCTTGCGCACGCCGTCCAGCGATGACCAGCGGTGGTTCAACGAGCTTTGCCTGGCCCCTGACGGCAGTGCCGATGGCAAGGCTGCGGGCGGTGTTGCCAGAGACTTCACTTAATCTTTCCCATTTGCAGGTGTATCGTATTCGCCCTTCATAGCCAGCTGTGCTGGCAGATTGATTGCGCAGAACACGAGGTACCCGCACCGATGTCCTTCACCCGTCGACAAATGCTCAAGGGCCTGACCGGCCTGGTTGTGGTTGGCCTGGGCGCCGGTGGCGCGGCGCGTTACTGGCTGGGCCGGGTCGAGGACGACAATGCCGGGCATGATTATGAACTGATCGCCGCGCCGCTGGATGTCGAGCTGGTACCGGGGTTCAAGACCGAGGCCTGGGCCTTCGGCCCCTCGGCACCGGGCACCGAACTGCGCGTGCGCCAGGGTACCTGGCTGCGGGTGCGCTTCATCAACCACCTGCCGGTGGAGACCACCATCCATTGGCACGGCATCCGCCTGCCGCTGGAAATGGACGGTGTGCCTTATGTGTCGCAGCTGCCAGTCAAGCCGGGCGAGTACTTCGACTACAAGTTCCGCGTGCCGGATGCCGGCAGCTACTGGTACCACCCGCATGTCAGCAGCTCGGAGGAGCTGGGCCGTGGCCTGGTCGGCCCGCTGATCGTCGAGGAGCGCGAACCCACCGGCTTCCGCCATGAACGTACCCTGAGCCTGAAGAACTGGCACGTGGACGAGCAGGGCGCCTGGCTGCCGTTCAGCATCCCCCGCGAGGCCGCGCGCAACGGCACCGCCGGGCGGCTGATCACCATCAATGGCCAGGCCGATTCGGTGACCGAGCTGCCGGCCGGGCAAGTGGTGCGGGTACGGCTGTTGAACCTGGACAACACCTGGACCTACCGCATCAACCTCAAGGGCAATTGCGAGGCGATGATCTATGCCCTGGACGGCAACCCGGTGACGCCTCGGCCGCTGGACGACGATTACTGGCTTGGCCCAGGCATGCGCATCTGCCTGGCTATCCGCATTCCCCAGGCGGGCGAGGAAATTTCCCTGCGGGACGGCTTTGTCCGCCTGGGCACGCTGCGTTCGCTGCCCAGCAGCGATGCACCAAGCGACTGGCCGCCGGCGCTGCCACCCAACCCGATTGCCGAACCGGACCTGGAGAACGCCGAAAAGCTCAACTTCAATTTCGAATGGGCGGCCAAGGTTTCTGTGACCACAGACCAGGACAAACCCTCGAGCATGTGGCAGATCAACGGCCAGGCCTGGGACATCACCGACAAGACCTGCGCCGACCGGCCGATCGCCACGTTGAAGAAGGGCAAGAGCTACATCTTCGAGCTGAAGAACATGACCCAGTACCAGCACCCGATCCACCTGCATGGCATGAGTTTCAAGGTGATTGCCTCGAACCGCCACGACATCAAGGAGCCGTGGTTCACCGACACTTACCTGCTGGGCCGTAACGAGCGCGCCCAGGTGGCGCTGGTGGCGGATAACCCGGGCACCTGGATGTTCCACTGCCACGTCATCGACCACATGGAAACCGGCCTGATGGCCGCGATCGCGGTGGTCTGATGCGCCCGCAGATCATCGACCGCAGCCGCGATCAGGAATTCATGCGCCTGGCCCTGGCCCTGGCCGCCGAGGGCGCGGCCCTGGGCGAAGTGCCGGTGGGCGCGGTGCTGGTGCAGCATGGCCAGGTCATCGGCCAGGGTTTCAACCGGCCGATCATCGACAGTGACCCCAGCGCGCATGCCGAGATGGTGGCGATCCGGGCGGCGGCCAGGTCAGCCAGTAATTACCGCCTGCCTGGCAGCACCCTGTACGTGACCCTGGAACCGTGCAGCATGTGTGCGGGGCTGATCGTGCATTCGCGGGTCATGCGGGTGGTGTATGGGGCGCTGGAACCCAAGGCGGGGATCGTGCAGAGCCAGGGGCAGTTCTTTGGGCAGGGCTTTCTCAACCACCGGGTGATGGTGGAGGGCGGGGTGCTGGCGGAAGAGTGCGGGCAGATCCTCAGCGACTTCTTCAAGGCTCGCCGGGCCAAGTCTTGACCTGTTCCGGCCCCTTTGCGGGTTTAGCCGCGAAGGGGCCGGTGCAGGCTTACATCGGCGGCGACTGTTCCGCCGGCTTGTCCTTGTTCACCCCGGGCACATGCAGGTTGCCCTCGGCCACCTGGCCTTCCAGCTGCGGCTGGGTCACCCAGGTGAGGATGTCGTAGTAACGGCGGATGTTGGCCACGAAATGCACCGGTTCGCCGCCCCGGGCGTAGCCGTACTTGGTTTGCCGATACCACTGCTTCTGCGACAGGCGCGGCAGCATCTTCTTCACGTCCAGCCACTTGTTCGGGTTGAGCTTCTCGCGCTTGGCCAGGGTGCGGGCGTCTTCCAGATGGCCGGTGCCGACGTTGTAGGCGGCCAGGGCGAACCAAGTGCGGTCCGGTTCCTGGATGCTGTCGTCGAGCTCTTCCTTGATCTTCATGAAGTACTTGGCGCCGCCCTGGATGCTCTGTTTCGGGTCCAGACGGTTGGACACGCCCATGGCCTGGGCGGTGCGTTGGGTCAGCATCATCAGGCCGCGCACACCGGTCTTGGAGGTGACTTCCGGCTGCCACATCGACTCCTGGTAACCGATGGCCGCCAACAGGCGCCAGTCGACCTGCTCGACCTTGGCGTAGCTCTTGAAGTGCTTCTCGTACTTGGGCAGGCGCTGCTGCAGGTGCTGGGCGAAGGTGTAGGCGCCGACATAGCCGAGTACGTCGACATGCCCGTAGTAGCGGTCCTTCAGGCGTTGCAGGGTGCCGTTCTTCTGCGCCTTGTCGAGGAACTCGTTGACCTCGTTGAGCAGGCTGTTGTCCTCGCCTGCGGCTACCGCCCAGCGCTGGGCGCGGGTGTCGCCCAGGTCGAAGGCCACCCGTACGTTGGGGAAGTACACCTGGTTCATTGCCAGCTCGTTGGAGTCGACCAGGGTCAGGTCGATCTGCCCTTCGTCGACCATGCGCAGCAGGTCGACCACCTCGACGGCGTCGGATTCTTCGTATTCCAGGCCCGGGTACTGTTTTTTCAGGTCGGCCAGTTGGTCGGCATGGCTGCTGCCCTTGAGTACCATGATCTTCTTGCCGACCAGGCCCTTGGCGTCGGTGGGGCGGGAGCGGCCGTTGCGGTAGATGACTTGGGGCGTCACTTCCAGGTAGGGGTGGGAATATTTCACCTGGGTTTGGCGCCGTTCGCTGCTGACCAGGCCGGCCGCCGCCAGCACCGGGCCGGAGGGCTTGCCGAGGGCGTCGTACAACTCGTCGAGGTTGTCGGCGGTCTCGATCTGCAGCTTCACGCCGAGATCATCGGCGAAATGCTGGACCAGCTCGTACTCGAAGCCGGTTTCGCCGTTGCGGTCCTGGAAGTAGGTGGCCGGGCTGTTGCGGGTGATCACGCGCAGCACGCCATCCTCCTTCACGCGCTCGAGGGTGCTGGGTTTTTCAACGCAGGCACCGAGCAGCAGAAAGAGTCCGGTTGCGAAAAGCCATCTGGCGCAACGCTGGCGCAAAGCAGTGTGGGCGAACATAGGTTGCAGTATACGCAAAGGACTGGCCCAACCATATCTCGACAACGGTTAGCTTGTCTGGTAGCGGGTTGTGTGGTGGGGTGGGGGATTGCGTGGAGGCCTCGGGGGGCTTGCCTCAAGATATTCAGTGCCTGTGAGATCGAGCGCCGCCCGCGCGGCGCTTCGCGGGGCAAGCCCGCTCCCACATCTGTTTCGGGCCAGTTATTCCTGAGGTACCGGCGCGCGGTCCTTTGTTTGTCCCCTTCGATATCGCGTCGTACAAACAAGGGACCGAGCGCCAATGGTGGCAGGAGATACATGTGGGAGCGGGCTTGCCCCGCGAAGCGCCGCGCGGGCGGCGCTCGATCTCACAGGCGCTGAATCTGTCATGCCGAGCCCTTGGAAATCTGACCCCGAAGTCCGGTTCCACCGCCCGGCAGTCGTGGCTTAGAGCGGGTGCCGAAACCCGTCGAATTAGGCTAGAATGCACGGCCTCTAAGCACACCCCTTCCTGAGGCTGTCCCGACGATGTTGATCCTGCGCGGCGCTCCTGCCCTTTCTGCCTTTCGCCACGGTAAATTACTCGAGCAACTGAGCCAGAAAGTCCCCGCTGTTACTGGTTTGTATGCCGAATTCGCCCACTTCGCCGATGTCGACGGCGAGCTGACCGCCGACCAGCAGCAGGTGCTGGGCCGTCTGCTCAAGTACGGCCCGAGCGTGCCGGTACAGGAGCCGAGCGGCCGCCTGTTCCTGGTCGTGCCGCGCCTGGGCACCATTTCGCCGTGGGCCAGCAAGGCCAGCGACATCGCCCACAACTGCGGCCTGCAGGCCATCCAGCGCCTCGAGCGCGGTATCGCCTACTACGTCGCTGGCGACCTGAGCGCCACCGATGCCGAGCTGATCGCTGCCGAACTGCACGACCGCATGACCCAGCGTGTGCTCGGCCAGCTGGAGCAGGCCGCTGACATGTTCAGCCACGCCCAGCCCAAGCCGATGACCTCGGTGGACATCCTGGCCGGTGGCCGTGACGCCCTGGCCAAGGCCAACATCGACCTGGGCCTGGCCCTGGCCGAAGACGAGATCGACTACCTGGTCAATGCCTTCCAGGGCCTCAAGCGCAACCCGAACGACATCGAACTGATGATGTTCGCCCAGGCCAACTCCGAGCACTGCCGCCACAAGATCTTCAACGCCAGTTGGGACATCGACGGCCAGGCCCAGGAAAAAAGCCTGTTCGGCATGATCAAGAACACCTACCAGATGCACAGCGAAGGCGTGCTGTCTGCGTACAAGGACAACGCCTCGGTGATCGTCGGCAACGTGGCCGGCCGCTTCTTCCCGAACCCTGAAACCCGCCAGTACGGCGCGGTGCAGGAGCCGGTGCACATCCTGATGAAGGTGGAAACCCACAACCACCCGACCGCCATCGCGCCATTCTCCGGTGCCTCCACCGGCTCTGGCGGCGAAATCCGCGACGAAGGCGCCACCGGCCGCGGCGCCAAGCCCAAGGCTGGCCTGACCGGTTTCACCGTGTCCAACCTGCGTATCCCGGGCTTCGAACAGCCATGGGAGCAGAACTACGGCAAGCCCGGCCGCATTGTCGACGCCCTCGACATCATGGTCGAAGGCCCGCTGGGTGGCGCCGCGTTCAACAACGAATTCGGCCGCCCGGCCCTGACCGGCTACTTCCGTACCTTCGAGCAGGCCATCAACACCCCGCGCGGTGAAGAAGTACGCGGCTACCACAAGCCGATCATGCTCGCCGGCGGCATGGGCAACATCCGTGAGGACCACGTACAGAAGGGCGAGATCACCGTCGGCGCCAAGCTGATCGTGCTCGGTGGCCCGGCCATGCTGATCGGCCTGGGCGGCGGCGCCGCTTCGTCGGTGGCCACCGGTGCCAGCTCGGCTGATCTCGACTTCGCTTCGGTACAGCGCGAAAACCCTGAAATGGAACGCCGTTGCCAGGAGGTCATCGACCGTTGCTGGCAGCTGGGCGACAAGAACCCGATCGCCTTCATCCACGACGTCGGCGCCGGCGGTATCTCCAACGCCTTCCCCGAACTGGTCAATGATGGCGGCCGTGGTGGCCGCTTCGAACTGCGCAACGTGCCCAATGACGAGCCGGGCATGGCCCCGCACGAAATCTGGAGCAACGAGTCGCAGGAACGTTACGTGCTGGCCGTCAGCGCCGAGGACTTCGAGCGCTTCCAGGCCATCTGCGAGCGCGAGCGCTGCCCGTTCGCGGTAGTCGGCGAAGCCACCGCCGAGCCGCACCTGACCGTTACCGACAGCCACTTCGGCAACACCCCGGTGGACATGCCGCTGGACGTGCTGCTGGGCAAGCCGCCGCGCATGCACCGTTCGGTTACCCGCGAAGCCGAGCTGGGCGATGACTTCGACCCGAGCCAGCTGGACCTGGACAACGCCGTACAGCGCGTGCTCAGCCACCCGGCCGTGGCCAGCAAGAGCTTCCTGATCACCATCGGCGACCGCACCATCACCGGCCTGGTGGCCCGCGACCAGATGGTCGGCCCGTGGCAGGTACCGGTGGCCGACTGCGCTGTCACCGCCACCAGCTTCGACGTCTACACCGGTGAAGCCATGGCCATGGGCGAACGTACCCCGCTGGCCCTGCTGGACGCCCCGGCGTCGGGCCGCATGGCCATTGGCGAGGTACTCACCAACCTGGCTGGCGCGCGTATCGAAAAACTCTCCGACATCAAGCTGTCGGCCAACTGGATGTCCGCTGCCGGCCACCCCGGTGAAGACGCCCGCCTGTACGACACCGTCAAGGCTGTCGGCATGGAGCTGTGCCCGGAGCTGGGCCTGACCATTCCGGTTGGCAAGGACTCCATGTCGATGAAGACCAAGTGGAGCGAGGACGGTGTCGAGAAGAGCGTCACCGCGCCGATGTCGCTGATCGTCAGCGGCTTCGCCCCGGTGGTCGACATCCGCAGCACCCTGACCCCGCAACTGCGCATGGACAAGGGCGAGACCGACCTGATCCTGATCGACCTGGGCCGCGGCAAGAACCGCATGGGCGCCTCGATCCTGGCCCAGACCTACGGCAAGCTCGGCGCCGAGGCTCCGGATGTCGACGATGCCGAAGACCTGAAGGCGTTCTTCGCGGTGATCCAGGGCCTCAACGCCGACGGTCACCTGCTGGCCTACCATGACCGTTCCGACGGCGGCCTGGTCACCACCGTGCTGGAAATGGCCTTCGCCGGCCACTGCGGCCTCGACCTGCACCTCGACCCGCTGACCGACAGCAAGGCCGACGTGCCGGCCATTCTCTTCAACGAAGAGCTGGGCGCGGTCATCCAGGTTCGCCAGGATGCTACCCCGGACGTATTGGCACAGTTCAGCGCCGCTGGCCTGGGCGAAGAATGCGTCGCGGTGATCGGCAAGCCGGTCAACAACGGTGAAGTGTCCATCAGCCTGAACGGCGAAGTGCTGTTCGACGACGACCGCCGCATGCTGCAGCGCCAGTGGGCTGAAACCAGCTACCAGATCCAGCGCCTGCGCGACAACGCCGACTGCGCCGACCAGGAATTCGACCTGCTGCTCGAGGAAGACAACCCGGGCTTGTCGGTGAAACTGGGCTTCGACGTCAACGAAGACATCGCCGCGCCGTACATCAAGAAAGGCATTCGCCCGCAAGTGGCCATCCTGCGCGAGCAGGGCGTCAACGGCCAGGTCGAGATGGCAGCCGCCTTCGACCGCGCCGGCTTCGCTGCCATCGACGTGCACATGAGCGACATCCTGGCTGGCCGTGTCGACTTCGAAGCGTTCAAGGGCCTGGTCGCCTGCGGCGGCTTCTCCTACGGCGACGTGCTGGGTGCTGGTGAAGGCTGGGCCAAGTCGGCGCTGTTCAACAGCCGCGCCCGCGATGCCTTCCAGGCCTTCTTCGAGCGTACCGACAGCTTCGCCCTGGGCGTGTGCAACGGTTGCCAGATGATGTCCAACCTGCACGAGCTGATCCCGGGCACCGAGCACTGGCCGCACTTCGTGCGCAACCGCTCGGAGCAGTTCGAGGCGCGCGTGGCCATGGTCGAGGTGCAGAAGTCCAACTCGATCTTCCTGCAGGGCATGGCCGGTTCGCGTATGCCGATCGCCATCGCCCACGGTGAAGGCCATGCCGAATTCGCCAGCGAAGAGGCACTGCTGGCTGCGGACGTGTCCGGCTGCGTGGCCCTGCGCTACGTCGACAACCATGGCAAGGTCACCGAAGCCTACCCGGCCAACCCGAACGGCTCGCCGCGTGGTATCACCGGCCTGACCAGCCGCGACGGCCGCGTGACCATCATGATGCCGCACCCGGAACGCGTGTTCCGCGCCGTGCAGAACTCCTGGCGCCCGGACGAGTGGCAGGAAGATGCCGCGCTGATGCGTATGTTCCGCAACGCCCGGGTGTGGGTGAACTAAGGCGTGTACAAGCTCGCCTTCTTCGTCCCCGCCAGCCACGTCGAAGTGGTCAAGGCTGCTGTGTTCGCCGCGGGTGGCGGGCGCATCGGCGACTATGACCACTGCGCCTGGCAAACCCTGGGCCAGGGCCAGTTCCGCCCGTTGGATGGCAGCCAGCCGTACCTTGGGCAAACCGGCCAGGTCGAGGTGGTGGAGGAGTGGAAGGTGGAGCTGGTGGTCGCCGACGAGCTGATTGCCCAGGTCGTCGCTGCACTCAGGCAGAGCCACCCGTACGAGACGCCAGCCTACGAGGTCTGGCGGCTCGCCGAGTTCTAGATCGCATCAAGGCCGTTCGCGGGCAAGCCCGCTCCCACAGGGACATCACAGTCTTCAGAACCAGTGACATCCCTGTGGGAGCGGGCTTGCCCGCGAAAGGGCCCTACAACCCAGCCACAATCTCCTTGCCCTGCTCGGGCCGCTTCAACCAGGCGCAAGCCAGCAACCCTACCTCGAACAGCAGCCACATCGGCACCGCCAGCATCGTCTGCGAAAACACATCCGGCGGCGTCAGGATCATCCCCACCACAAAGCAGCCAACGATCACGTAGGGCCTGCTACGGCGCAACGTGGCCACATCGGCCAACCCCACCCAGACCACGATGAAGGTCGCCACCGGGATCTCGAACGCCAGCCCGAACGCCAGGAACAGCGCCAGGATGAAGTCCAGGTACTGGCTGATGTCGGTCATCATTGCTACGCCTTCAGGCGTCACGCTGGCAAAGAAGCCGAACATCATCGGGAACACCAGGAAGAACGCGAAGGCCATCCCGGCATAGAACAGCACGATACTCGACACCAGCAACGGCAGGGCAATGCGCCGTTCGCGGCGATACAGCCCGGGCGCCATGAAACCCCAGGCCTGGTGCAGCAGCAGCGGCATGGCAACGAACAGTGCGCACATCGCGGTCAGCTTGAACGGCGTCAGAAACGGCGAGGTGACACTGGTGGCAATCATGCTGGTGCCTTCCGGCAGAAAGCGCCGCAGCGGTTCGGAAACCAGGGTGTACAGCGTCTGGGCGAAGGGGAACAGGCCGGCAAACAGCAGCGCGACCAGCCCCAGGCAGCGTACCAGGCGCTTGCGCAGGTCGCGCAGGTGTTCGGTCAGCGGCATGCTGGCCGTCGGCTCCATTGCCATGCTCATTCAGGCATTCTCCCTGGCTGTGTCGTGGCCGCTCCATTGGCGGTGTCTGCGCCGAGGCGGACGCCCTGGCGCAGTTCCTGCTCCAGGCGCTGCAAGGGCGCGTTATCGAAGCCAGGCAGCTCGATCTCCCGTTCCACTTGCGTGCGCAACGCCTGCATGGCCCGGCGTGCCTGGCCCAGACCACGCCCGAGGGTGCGTGCCGCCAGCGGCAGGCGCTCCGGGCCCAGCACCAACAGTGCGACGACGCCTACCAGCAACAGTTCGCTGAAGCCTACCTCGAACATCAGGCCTGGCGGTCCGTGTGCTGCTGCGCCGCCTGGCCGGTCAGCGGGCATTGCGGCACCTGCGTGCGGCCAGCCGCGCTGGCGTCGTTGTCGCCGCCCATGGACTTGCGAAAGCCCTGGATCGCCTCGCCCACATCGCTACCCAGGCCCTTGAGGCGCTTGGTACCAAACAGCAGGAATACGATCAGCAGTACGATCACCAGTTGCCAGATTCCAATGCCACCCATTGCGACCACTCCTGTAAGGCCATGAAAAGGAAGGGCAATCGTGCCTTGTGCAGATGACGGGCACATGACGATCGGCTGCTGCCATCTACCTGCAACACCCGACGTGTTGACTGGCGTTTTCATTCGCTTGTGGGTGTGCATGAATGGGTGGCAGGCAACAGCGGGGCGCGGCCCTGCTGATGGTAATGGTGGTGTTGGCGATGTTGGCCGCGGGCATGGTCTGGCTGGTGGAAGATGGCCGCCGTCAGGTGGATGAGGTGCGCCTGCTGCACCAGCGGGTGCAAGCGCGGGCCATGGAACAGGCAGGCCTGGCCTATGCCGGGCAGGCCCTGCGTGACCCTGCCTGGCGGCTCAGCCCGCTGTTCTGGCAGGCCTTGCGCGGGCAGCCGTTGAATTACGACTTTGCTGCCGGCCAGGCGCAGCTGAGGGTGCGCGACCAGCACACCTGCTTCAACGTCAATGCCTTGCTCGGTGCCGATGGTGAGCGCGCCGAGCGCCAGTTGCGTTACCTGCTGGGCAATGACATGGCCGCCGAACGCCTGGTCGATGCCCTGGCCGACTGGCTCGATGCCGATAACGACACCCGCCTGCAAGGCGCCGAGAGCGCCCAGTACCTGCGCCAGCAACCTGCGCGGCTGGCGGCCAACCAGGCGATGCTGGACACCAGCGAACTGAACCTGTTGCTGGAGCCGGATGCCGGCCGCCAAGGGCGCTACCCCATGTTGTGCGCCTTGCCGCAGACCAGCGGCTGGCGGCTGAATGCCAATGCCTTGGGCCTGGAGCATCTGCCCTTGCTGGAGGCGCTGTACGAAGGGCGTTATCCGCGCTCGCTGCTGAGCCGCATCGTCAGCGGCCGGCCGGCGTCCGGCTATGTGGATGCCGCCGCGCTGCGCCAGGCGCTGGGGGCGGTGGATGACGAAACGTTCGAGCGGCTGAGCGAAGGGTTGCTGTTGAACAGCGGCTATTACCTGTTGCAGCTGTCCTTCGCGGAGGAGGGGCGGGTGATACGCAGCGAGTTCCAGGTGGAGGCGCTGGGGGTGGTGCAGTGGCATGCCCGGGTGCCGGCGCAGCAGGTGCGGGTGCGTAGCCGCGAGCCGATGGTTTGGTAATATTCACCGGCCTCTTCGCGGGTAAACCCGCTCCCACAGGTACTGCACAGGGTTCAAAAACCGTGCGGTCCCTGTGGGAGCGGGTTTACCCGTGAAAAGGCCGGTACAGCCAGCGCAAGGCTGACTGACCGGCACCCTGTCAGACGGTCCCGATCTCTCCGCCATCGATACGCTGGATCACCACCGTCGCGGCCCGCGGCCTTACCGAGGTCCCGGCCGGGGTGGCATCGGTGGCCTTGTCGGTATACGGCCAGTTGTCCGGGTGCTGGATGTTGATGAACAGCGTCTTGTTGTCGGGGGTGAAGGTAATCCCGGTCACTTCGCAACCATTCGGGCCGACGAAGAAGCGGCGCAGGTCCACCTGGTTCTGCGCGTTCACCGGCACCTGCTTGCCGCTGGCATCGACCAGGTTGGTCGGGATCACTGCCAACAGCTGGTCATTGGTGTAGTCGGTCACCGTGCTCTCGCCGTTGTCGGTCTCGAACCACAGCACGCCACGGCTATCGAAGCTCATGCCGTCAGGGCTGGCGAACTGGTTCAGTTCGGTCAGGCCCGAGCGGTTGATGTCGGCGGTGCCGGCCGCATTGGCGCCGAACACGAAGATGTCCCAGGTGAAGCTCAGCTGGTCGTCGCTGTCGTGCCAGCGAATAATGTGGCCGTGACGGTTCGGGCCGCGCGGGTTGGCTGCATCGACCTTTTCCGGGGTGCGCGCGCTGTTGTTGGTCAGGGTCAGGTACACGTCGCCGTTCAGCGGGTTGACCGTGGTCCATTCCGGGCGGTCCATCGGCGTTGCGCCTACGGCATCGGCGGCGCCGCGGGTGTTGAGGATGATCCCCGGCAGGTCGCCATACAAGGCGCCCAGGGTGCTGCCGGCAGTGGTCGCGGTGGCAACGTCCAGCAGCAGCCACACCCCGCTGCCGTCGGCATTGAAGCGCGCCACGTACAGCTTGCCCTGGTCGAGGTACTTGGCGCCGGTGGCCAGGCGGTCGGCCGGGTTGGCGTCGGCGGCATCCCACACGGCGGTCGACACCCACTTGTACAGGTATTCGTTGTTCGAGTCGTCACCCATGTACCAGACCAGTGGCTTGCCGGCGACCGGCAGGCCCGGGGCGCAGCCCTCGTGACGGAAACGGCCCAGCGCCGTGCGCTTGGTGGCCAGGGTGCTGCTGTTGTAC
This sequence comes from Pseudomonas sp. BCRC 81390, assembly GCF_030341915.1. Lineage (NCBI taxonomy): Bacteria > Pseudomonadati > Pseudomonadota > Gammaproteobacteria > Pseudomonadales > Pseudomonadaceae > Pseudomonas > Pseudomonas sp. BCRC 81390. Next base: position 976,636 of record NZ_JATAAG010000066.1, read on the forward strand.
GGGTCGATCTCGACGATGTAGCCATAGGTGCTGGCTTCATTGCGGTAGTCGTCGGTAGCACTGGCCCCTTTTACAGTGACGTCGAAACGGGCGAATTCGTCGGCCACCTCGCTGCTGTCACCCGCCGCGGTTTCCCATTTGTACTGGCCGCTGGAAGTGCTCACGCCAATGCGGCGCTGGTCTTCGGGGCGGGTGCCTTTGTTGACGAAAATGCCTGGCCAGTTCTCTTCACAGGTCAGGTAGGTACCCCATGGGGTATAGCCGTTGCCGCAGTTGTTGTTGGTGCCGCGGCAATGGGTGCCGTCCGGCGAATACTTGGTCTTCACGTGATCGGTACCGCGCAGGGGGCCGGTGATTTCCATGCGCGAGGCCGTGGTGAAACGGCGGTTCAGCGGGTCGTTGTCGACCACCTGCCAGCGCCCGCTGACCTTCTGCAAGCGCACTACACCGGCACCGTGGGCGTTGATTTCCTTGCGCACTTCCTCGACCGGGCGCTTGCCGTTGCTATCGGTGGTTGGGCCGGCCGGGTGCAGGGCGGCGGTGTCGATGTACTCGAAGTTGATCGCCAGCAGGCCATCTTCCGAGCTGCCATTGATGGGGAAGAAGTGCATGCCGTCGTGGTGCATGCCCATGGCGTTGGCCTGGTCGGTCGAGGTATTGCTGCCGTCGGCCTTCCACGGGTTGCCGTTGCTGTTGAGCGGCGTGCCCCAGGGCGCCAGCACGTAGGCACTGTAGCCGGTTGCAACCACGCAGGCGTCGGTGCGCGAGCCGGGAATGGACTGGAAGCCCAATGCCAGTTTTGGCTTTTCCGGCTCGGTCACCGGCGGTTCGGTGACGGGATCATCGTGATCCGAACCCCCACCGTCGAAGCAGCCTGTCAGGCCGGTACCGGCAATCATGGCGATGGCGGCGCCCAGGCTGCCGCGCATCACGCTGCGACGGCTCAGGTAGGCGTCCATGACGCTGGCCATCGGCAGGTTGCCGCTCTGGTTCCGGTCCAGGTTGTCGCCGGTATCTCGACTCATCAGGGTGTCCTTATGTTGGCTGAGTTGGAGGAAACCGCGACTTTAGTGGGCAAATATGATGATTCATTGGCAGAAATGTTAACGGGTGCTTAAAACATGGCGCGCTTAAAAACCGGATCTACAGATCACTCTGGAATGGTTGTCTGATTTCTGCCATCAAACTGTAATACCGACGCCGCAACATCCGGGGCCCAGAATGGACATGGAAAAGGATGGCGGCTTCGATGGCAAGCAGTGTGCACAGGCGCGAAGTGATCGGCTGGATGGGTGTCGGTGCCCTGGCGCCGTTGCTCGGCGCCTGCTCCGCCTTTCCTGGGCAACGGGGCGGCAACGCCAGCCTCGACCTGCTGTATGTGGCCGATACCCTCGATGCTCGCCAGCCTGGCCAGGCCGTGGTGCCGGCCACGCGTCTGGGGCCGGTCAGCCACCTGGGCCGCGCGCCTTGGATGACGGGCAGCAACGCCAGCCTCGCCTGTCCGCAGCTGGCACCCCTGCTCGATGCCAGCCAGGCGGCCTCTGCCCAGCTGGGCGGCTATGCAGTGCTGGCGGCGTTGCTCGAGCAGTTGCGCGGCGAGGCCGGGGCAGGCAACAGCCTGACCCTGGAGAACGGCCAGGGCTGGAATGGCAGCGGCCTGGCCTACCTGACCCAGGGGGAAAGCGGCGTGCAAGGCAGCCAGCTGCTGGGGACCGAAGCGCGGGTCAGCAGTGACGAGCGCGTGCTGTGGCCACAACGTTGCCCGGGCCTGTATCGCCAGGCCAGCGCCATTACGCTGGGGGCCGGGCTGGCGGAGGCACAGCGCCAGACCCTCGGCCTGGACAGCCTGCACCTGTTCGAGCGTGGCGGTGCACGGGTTGCCGTGGTCGGCGTGACCGATCCCTACGCCCAGGACCAGAAAGCCTCCCTCAAGCAGTGGTACCAGGCGCTGCAGCCAGTCTTCGAGCAGGCACGCCGCGAGGCCGACCTGGTGGTGGCCTTGGCCGATGCCGGCACTGGCCCCGGGCTGTGGCTGGCCGAGCGGGTGCCGCAGATCGACGTGCTGCTGTGCGCCCGTGGCCAGGACCTGTGGCCGGCACCGGTCGAGGTGAGCCAGGCCAGCGGCCGCCGGGTACCGGTGCTGTTCGCCGGCTGCCGGGGCAGCGGCGCCTTCCGCCTGCGCTGTCGGCGTGTGGCCGGGTTGTGGCAGTTCGACGGGCGGTTCTTCCCGGCCTTCGAGCAGCAGCTGGCCCCCGCTGCGCAGCTGCGTGTCGCACCGTTGCAGGCCGAGCTGCGTCAACAGCGCGCCGGCCATGCGGCCTGGCTCGATCAGCCCCTGGCCCGCGCGCCCCAGACGCTGTGGCGCCGTGACACCCGCGGCGGCAGCTGGGACCGCCTGCTGCACCAGGCCCTGGCCGGCGACAGCGACATGCCGGTGCTGCTGCCCGGCCTGCGTTATGACTACCCGCTGCCAGCTGGGGCGGCCATTACCCGCGAACACTTGATCAGCCTCACCGGTGGCTACCCGGCCCCGGTGGTCGAAGCGCCAGCGCGGCAGGTCGAGCAGGTGCTGGAGAACGCTGCGGAGCAGCTGTTCGGCGACCCGTTGCTGCTGGACAACAGCCAGGACCTGCCGCGCTGGCAAGGCCAGCCCTGGCGGGTCAGCTACAGCCCGCAAGGCAAGCGCATCAGCGACCTGGCACCGACACAGGGCCTGTGCCGCACCTTCGGCCTGCAGTTCCAGGCCCAGGCCGGTGAGCCCCTGTGGCAAAGCGTTGAAGCCTGGCTCGCCCGCCAGCCAGCGGACTGGCAATTGGCGCCGCTGCAGTTGCCCGAGGTGCGCTACGTACAGGGGCACCCGGGTTGGCATCCACGGCAGCTGGCCTCGTGATTCTCATCTCGCGCCTGCTGACTGGCGCTGGCCTGACCCTGGCCGGCTGGCTGGCCGCCCAGTGCGTGCTGCAACTGAGCCGCCAGCCGCAACCGGCCATTGCGCCCGGCATGGCCGATACGCCGCTGCCCGGGTTGATGGCCGGCCATTGGCAGGTGCCCGTCGACGATGGAGCCATCGCCCTTACCCGCCTGCCGTTGCACTACCTCGGCGGCCTCAAGGCCCAGCCACTGGCCGCCAGCGTGGTGGTGTTGCGCTATGGCGAGCAGGTGCGCACCTTGGCCCGTGGCCAGCGCCTGGCACCGGGGATCGTGCTGCAGGACATCGACCACGATGGCCTGATTTTCAACAACCAGGGGCGGCGTGAACGCCTGCCCTGGCCGCCACGCCCCGTCGTGACCGGCTTCAAGCGGCAAGGATGAATGATGCCTGTCAGATATTGCCTAGCGGCCGCGCTGAGCCTGGCCTTGAGCGTGACCTTGCCGATGGCCAGCGCCGAAGAACCGGTGTTCGATGACAATGGCACGCCCCTGTACGAGGTGAACTTCGTCGACACCGATCTTGGCGAGTTCATCGACAGCGTCTCGCGCATCACCGGCACAACCTTCATCGTCGACCCCCGGGTCAAAGGCAAGGTCACCGTGCGCACCGTCGACATGCACGACGCCGATGCGATCTACGACATCTTCCTGGCGCAGCTGCGCGCCCAGGGCTATGCCGCTGTCGACTTGCCCAACGGCAGCGTGAAGATCGTCCCCGATCAGGCTGCGCGGCTGGAGCCGGTGCCGGTGGAGCCGGCCGGGCAGCAGGGGGAGGGCAGCGACAGCGTGGCCACCCGGGTATTCAATGTGCGCAACGCGGCCAGCGAACAGGTGCTCGGCATTCTCAAGCCGCTGATCGACCCGCGCGTGGGTGTGATCACGCCGTATCCGGCTGCCCATCAACTGGTGGTGACCGACTGGCGCAGCAACCTGGATCGTATCGCCAGCCTGCTGCAACATCTCGACCGCCCAGGCGAAGTGACGGACAACACCGGCACCCAGGTAATCTACCTGCGCCACGCCAGTGCCAGCGAAGTGGTCAAGGTGCTGCGTGGCCTTGGCCAGGAAGGCATGGTGCCGGCCGAAGGCGCCAATGCAGCCGAGCCCAGGGACAGGCCGGTGGCGGCTGTGGGCGGTGGCAGCGATATCCGCCTGGAATACGAGGAAGGCACCAATGCCGTGGTCATGGTCGGCCCCGACAGCGAGCTGGCTGCCTACCGCAGCATCGTCGAGCAGCTGGATATCCGGCGCGCCCAGGTGGTGGTGGAGGCAATCATTGCCGAGGTCTCCGACAGCAGTGCCCAGGAACTGGGCGTACAGTGGCTGTTCGCCGACGACAAGTTTGGTGCTGGCATCGTCAACTTCGGCAGCAATGGGGTAAACATCGCCAGTATCGCCGGGGCGGCCGCCAGCGGCGACAGCGAGGCATTGGGCGAGCTGCTGTCGTCGACCAGCGGGGCCACGGCGGGCATCGGCCATTTCGGCGGTGGCTTCAACTTTGCCATGCTGGTCAACGCACTGAAGGGCAAGAGTGGCTTCAACCTGCTGTCCACGCCCACCCTGCTGACCCTGGACAACGCCGAGGCGTCGATCCTGGTCGGTCAGGAAGTGCCCTTCGTCACCGGTTCGGTGACCCAGAACAACGCCAACCCGTACCAGACCATCGAGCGCAAGGAAGTCGGGGTGAAGCTGCGCATCAAGCCGCAAATCAACATCGACAACAGCGTGCGCCTGGATATCGTCCAGGAGGTGTCGTCGATCGCCGACTCCAGCGCGGCCAGCGACGTGATCACCAACAAGCGCGAGATCAAGACCAAGGTCATGGTCGAGGACAACGGCCTGGTGATCCTTGGCGGCCTGATCAGCGACGAGCTGAGCACCAGCGACCAGCGTGTGCCGCTGTTGGGCGATATTCCTTACTTGGGCCGGCTGTTCCGCTCCGATGCCAGCAAGAACACCAAACAGAACCTGATGGTGTTCATTCGCCCGCGTATCCTGCGTGACGGGCCCAGCCTGGCCGGGCTCAGCGAAGGCAAGTACCGCAGCCTGCAACAAAGCACGCCGCTGCAACTGCCGGACCTCGCAGCCGGCAGCCCGCAGTTGCTGCAGGTATTCCCTGCCAGCCGCGCGCGCCTGGAAGGCGGTGACTGGTGATGCTGCCCTATCGCCAGGCGCGCCAGAGCGGGGTGGCCATGGCCCCGACCGAGCAGGGCTGGCAGCTGTGGCTGCGGCCCGATGCCGACAGCGCCCAGCTGCAGGAACTGTTGCGCGTGCATGGCCAGCCCAGCCAGCTCGAATACCTCGAGCCTGCGCTGTTCGATGAACGCCTGGGCCAGCTGTACCAGGCGGAGGCCAGCGCCACCGAGGCACTGATCGAAGGCATCGGCGAGCAGGTTGACCTGGACAGCCTGATGAGCGAGATGCCGCGCATCGAGGACCTGCTGGAAAGCGACGACGAAGCCCCGGTGATCCGCCTGATCAACGGCCTGTTCGGCCAGGCCCTGCGCCTGCGCGCCTCGGACATCCACATTGAAACCTTCGAGCAGAGCCTGGTGGTGCGCCTGCGGGTCGACGGCCACCTGCGCGAGGTGTTGCGCCCACCGCGGGCGCTTTCCGCCATGCTGGTATCGCGGATCAAGGTCATGGCGCGCCTGGACATTGCCGAAAAGCGCCAGCCCCAGGATGGCCGTATCACCCTGCGTGCAGCCGGGCGCGAGGTGGACGTGCGGGTCTCGACCCTGCCTGGCATCCATGGCGAACGGGTGGTGATGCGCGTGCTCGACAAGCAGGCCAGCCTGCTGGCGCTGGGCAACCTGGGCATGCCGTCGGCGGTGCTGCAAGGCCTGCGCGGCTGCCTGGCGCGGCCCAACGGCATCGTGCTGTCCACTGGCCCGACCGGTTCGGGCAAGACCACTACCCTGTACGCCAGCCTCAACAGCCTCAATGATGGCAGCCGCAATATCCTCACGGTCGAGGACCCGGTGGAGTACGCCATCGCCGGCATTGGCCAGACCGCCATCAACCCGCGCGCCGGGCTGACCTTCGCCAGCGGCTTGCGGGCAATCCTGCGCCAGGACCCGGATGTGATCATGCTCGGCGAAATCCGCGACCAGGAAACCGCGCAGATCGCCGTACAGGCCAGCCTCACCGGCCACCTGGTGCTGTCCACCCTGCACACCAACAGCGCGGTGGGCGCGGTGACCCGCCTACGCGACATGGGCATCGAACCGTTCCTGATCGCCTCGTGTCTGCGCGGCGTTCTGGCCCAGCGCCTGGTGCGGCGCCTGTGCAGTTGCGCCGTGGCGCAACCGCTGCAGCCGGCTGAACGTGAGCTGTGGCCCGAGCTGGCGGCACTCGGCAGCAGTTACCACGCGGTAGGCTGCGAGCAGTGCCAGGGCAGCGGTTACCGCGGGCGCCTGGGCCTGTACGAATTCATCGAGCTGGACGCCGGGCTGGTCGGCCTGCTGTATGACGGTGCCAGCGAACTGGCCATGCACGACTACCTGGCCGAACGCCGGCAGAGCCTGGTGGCGATGGCCAGCGACTGCCTGGCGCGTGGTGAGACCAGCCTGGCCGAAGTGCTGCGCGTGGTGCAGGGCTGAGCCATGCCGACCTATCGCTACCAGGCCGTCGACCTTGGCGGCAAGACCCACAAGGCCAGCCTGCAAGCCGACAGCGAACGCCATGCGCGCCAGTTGTTGCGCGAGCAGGGCCTGTTCGCCCGCCGGCTGCAGCGCCACGAGGCCGGCACCCGGCAACCTCGGCGCCAGCGCCTGAGCCGCGCCCAGCTGTGCGAGCTGACCCGCCAGTTGGCCACCCTGACAGGTGCCGGCATCCCGCTGGTCGACGCCCTGGCGACCCTCGAACGCCAATTGCCCCAGCCCGCCCTGCACAGCGTGCTGGTAGCCTTGCGCGGCTCGCTTGCCGAAGGCCTGGGGCTGGCTCGCAGCCTGGTGCGTCAGGGCGCACCGTTCAGCGGCCTGTACTGCGCGCTGGTCGAGGCCGGCGAACGCTCCGGGCGTCTGGCCCAGGTGCTGGCCCGCCTGGCCGACCACCTGGAGCAGGTGCAACGGCAACAGCACAAGGCGCGCACTGCGCTGATCTACCCCGCGGTGCTGATGGGCGTATCGCTGGCGGTGGTGGTCGGCCTGATGACCTTCGTCGTGCCCAAGCTCACTGAGCAGTTCGCCCATGCCGGGCAGAGCCTGCCGCTGGTCACCTCGTTGTTGATCGGCCTGAGCCAGGGGCTGGTACGTGGCGGGCCCTGGCTGCTGGGGCTGACCGCGGTGCTCGCTGGGCTCGGCGGCTGGTTGCTGCGCAAGCCGCAATGGCGCCTGCGCCGCGACCAGCTGCTGTTGCGCCTGCCACGTATCGGCAACCTGCTGCAGGTGCTGGAAAGCGCGCGCCTGGCACGCAGCCTGGCCATTCTCACTGGCAGCGGCGTGGCCCTGCTCGAAGCCCTGCAAGTGGCCACCGAAACCGTCGGCAACCGGCGTATCCACCAGGCCATGGAGCAGGTGCGCCTGCAGGTGCAGGGCGGTACCAGCCTGCACCGCGCACTGGATGCCAGCCAGCAATTCCCGCCGCTGCTGGTGAACATGGTCGGCAGTGGCGAGGCCAGCGGCACCCTGGCCGAGATGCTCGAGCGTGTGGCCGACGACCAGGAGCGCGGCTTCGCCCGCCAGGTCGACACTGCCATGGCGCTGTTCGAACCCCTGATGATCCTGGTGATGGGCGCCGTGGTGCTGTTCATCGTGCTGGCGGTGCTGCTGCCGATCATGCAACTCAACCAGGGCCTGCAACTGTGAACACAAGGAGTACTGCCATGCAGCATCGACGCCACCGCCAGCGCGGTTTCACCCTCATGGAAATCATGGTGGTGATCTTCATCATCGGCCTGCTCATCGCCGTGGTCGCGCCCAGCGTGCTCGGCAACCAGGACAAGGCCATGAAACAGAAGGTCATGGCCGACCTGGCCACCCTGGAGCAGGCGCTGGACATGTACCGTCTCGACAACCTGCGCTTTCCCAGCAACGAGCAGGGCCTGGCTGCGCTGGTGAAAAAGCCGGCCCAGGAACCGCTGCCGCGGGCCTGGCGCAGTGACGGCTACGTGCGCCGCCTGCCCGAAGACCCGTGGGGGACGCCGTATCAGTACCGCATGCCCGGCGAGCATGGCCGGGTCGACGTCTACTCGCTGGGTGCCGACGGGCTGCCGGGTGGCGAAGGCCAGGATGCCGACCTGGGTAACTGGGAGCTGTAACGGTGCGCCGGCAGCGGGGTTTCAGCCTGATCGAATTGCTGGTGGTGCTGGCCATCGCCGGGCTGATGAGCGGCTTGGCGGTGGTCAGCCTCGGCAGCGGCCAGGCCAGTGTCGACCAGGCCTTGCAGCGGCTGGCGGCCGAGACCCGCAGCCAGGCCGCACTGGCCCGGCATGCCGGGCAACTGCGCGGCCTGCGCTGGAACGGCCAGCGCCCGGGTTTCGTGCGGCGCGAAGGCGCGGCCTGGGCGCCCGAAGCGGTTGCGCTGGGTGACTGGCCCGAAGGCCTGCACCCGGATTGGCCAGCCAGCCCGCAACCTCAACTGCTGTTCACCCCGCATGGCTGGGCGCAGCCGGGCAGCGTGCGCTGGCGCTGGGCCGATGGTAGCCAGCGCTGGACCTGGCGCCGTGATGGCCGCTTGCACACAGCGGTGGCGCCATGAAGCGGCATCAGCGCGGCTTCACCTTGCTCGAGGTCACCGTGGCCCTGGCGATCGCTGCCGTGCTGGCGGTGATCACCAGCCAGGTGTTGCGCCAGCGCCTGGCCGTGCAGGAAAACCTGCAGCAACACCGCCTCGGCCTGCTGTGTGCCCGCGAGCTGCAAACCCGCTTTGCCGTCGAGCAGTTCTGGCCCGCCAACGATCAGGTGAGCGGTGAGCTCAGCCAGGGTGGCCAGGCGTGCCACTGGCAGATGCAACTGCGCCGCACCGGTGTGCGCGACCTACGTCGCGGGGAACTACTGCTGTTCGCCGATCGCGACCAGCGCCTGCCGCTAGGCCAGTACACCGTGTTTCTGGAGCGCCCATGAGCGACAGAAACGGTGAAGCTCGTGCGGCCCCTGTGGGAGCGGACATGCCCGCTCCCACGTCGGTTCAGCCCTCTCACCAGCGCAGGCGCCTGCTGATGAGGCGCCGCCAGGCCGGCCTGACCCTGATCGAGCTGATGGTCGCCCTGGCCCTGACCGCCGTGCTCGGCATCCTGCTCGCCGCTTTGGTCAATGGCTGGCTCAAGGTGCGCGAGCGCTTGCAGGTCACTACCCGGGAAACCTCGGTGCTGGACTTTTGCCTGGCCCTGGAGCGGCGTTTCGACAGCCCGGCAATGCGCCGCATCTATGAACAGCGCCTGCCCCTGGCCAGCCGCTGGCTCGACTGGCAGCCAGCCAGCAAGCAGCTGCTGTGGGTCGCCTCCACCGGCCTGCCGGAAGCCGAAGGCGGTGCACGCCTGCAACGTCAGCGCCTGCGTTTCGAGGCCCGTGAGCAACGCCTGCTGCTGGAAAGCTCGGCCGACCTGTACGCCGCTGCCGCGCCGCGCTGGCTCGAGCGTGAACGGCTTGAGCGGGTCAGCGCCATGAATGTTCTGTATCACCAGGGCGGCCGCTGGCTGGCCTGGCCTTCCGATCAACCCGCGCACCCCGGCCGTGGCGTGCGCCTGGAATTGCAGCGTGACGGGGCCCCTTATGTCTGCACCTTCGCGCTCCCATGGGGGCGCTCATGAAAGTTGAATGGCGCCGGCGTACAGCGGCCCGGCCCTGGCTGTTGCTGCGACCGGGAGCTACCTGGCACTGGGCGCTGGTTGATGGCGGCGTTGTGCAAAGCCAGGGGCAGGGCAAGCCGCCGCTGCACCTGCAGGCGCGTGCCGCGCTGATTGTGCCTGCCGAGGCCTGCAGCCATTTCCGCGTGCCGGCGCCGCCCGGGCTCAAACGTGAAGAATGGCCGCTGCTGCTCGAAGACCGCTTGCTACAGGCCCCGGATGAAGTGACTTGCGCCTGCCTGGCGCGTGAGCCCGGTTACCTTCGCTTGCTGGTAGTGGCGCGGCAGCAACTGGATGGCTGGCGAAGTCAGTGTGCTGAATGGGACTTGCCGGTGGAACGTTGCTGGGCAGAGTTGCAGCTACTGCCGACACCCGCGTCGGGCGCTGCCTGGCACTGGCAGCGCAGCGCCGATCTGCGCTTGTGCAAAGGGCTGGGCGCAGACAGCCAGGAACATTGGCTGGCCTGGCCGCAGGCATTGGGTGATGCGCTTCCACAACCGTGGGCGGGGCTGCACACGGTGTCGCTGGGCGGTGACTGGCCATCGGCGTTGCCATCGCTCGATCAATTGCCGGGCCTGTTCGAGGCTGCCCGCAAACCGCGTGCGCTGCCGCTGGTATCCCGGCCGCAGCGACGCCTGCTTGCCGCTTGCCTGGCATTGGCTGCTGTCTGGGCCGGTCTGTGGATGACCCAGCAATTGCGCCAGGCGCAACTCTGGCGCAGCCAGGTCGTTGCCGTGACCGGCACCCAGGCCAGCCCGCGCCACGCCGCGCAGGCGCTCAGACGGCTGCGCGAAGGTGAGTTGCAACAACGCGTGCGCCTGCGCCAGCTCGAAGACCTGCAAGCGGCATTGCAGGCTTGGCTGGGTGAGCACCCCGGCTGGCACCTGCGCGCGGTGCGCTTCGATGGCCAGCGCTGGCACGTGCGCCTGGCGGGTGAGGGTAGTGCACCGCCATGGCACGACATGGCCACCGCTGCGGGCGCCACTGTTCAGGTGCAAGCTGGCCAAGTGGTATTCGATCTGGGAGCGGCCTCATGAACCGGGACTGGATACAGCGTCATCGCGTCAGGTTCGCCTGGGTACTGATTGCCCTGTTGCTGGCCGTGCTGGCCCTGCGCGCCGGCCTTGCGCAATGGCGCGAGCTCAGCCAATGGCGCGGGCTGGCGGAACAGGCCGCCAGCCTGCACAGCGGCCCGGGGTTGAACCTGGAACGGCTACGTCAGTCGGCCCAGGCCCGGCGTATCGAACTGGCTGAGGTCGATGCGCAAGGCAAGGTCTGGCAACTGCGTGGCCAGGTGGCTGATGCGCTTGTGCTGCAAGGCTGGCTGCAGAGCCTGCGTGCCGAAGGCGTGCAGCCACTGCAATGGGGGCTGGAACAAGACGGCAAGGGGCTGCGCTTCGAGCTGGTGGTGCAACCATGAACCGAACAAGTGTGGCCTGGGTGTTGCTGGTATTCGTCGTGTCGCTGCTGCTGGAGCTGCCGGCCAGCTGGGTGGTGAGAGCGTTCGGCCTGCCCGTGCGCGAAGCCAGTGGCAGCCTGTGGCGCGGCCAGGCACAACAGCTGGGGCCGGTCGGGCCGCTGCACTGGGCCGTGCACCCTTGGCGCCTGCAGGCTAGCGCGGAGCTGGGCTGGCAGGGCCAGGCCTGGCGATTGCGTGGTGAAGGCTGGCCATGGCGTTGGCAGCTGGAAGCGACGGCCATGGGCGCGCAGGCGGCGATAGCCACGGATTATCGCGTGGCCGGGCAATGGCAGGGCACGCTGCGGGTTCAGGGCGCCGGGCGCCGCTGCCAGGGCAGCGATGGCCGCCTGGTCGTGACCGACCTGGCCCTGAGCGAGCCGTGGTCGCTCGGCCTGGGGCAGGGCTGGCTGGAAATGGACTGCCGTAATGGCTGGCACCTGCGCGGGCAACTGGCCCAACCGGGGCAGCATCAACTGGCAATGGAGGCAGACCTGCAGGGGCGCCGGACCCAGCTAGTGTACGAATTGCAGCCCGACGCGGCGCTCACGCCTTTGCTACGTGGGGCGCAGTGGCTCGGGCCGCAGGCGCTGGCCGGCCGGCGAGACCTTCGCTGGTAGGCAAGCAGAGGCTGGGCAGTCATGGGAGCGGGCAAGCCCGCTCCCATGGAGCACGCTTCACTTGGTCTTGCCCTGCACACTCGAAACCCACTGCTCGCTGCGACTATGCCCGCTGGTCCGCAACAACCCCAGGTCCAGCGCATTCTCCCCGTCCGCCGCGCCTTTGCCCTTGACCACCTCGGCCAACGCCGTGCCCAGGTCCACCGGTGAGTTGGACGCATCGATCGAAACGTCCCGGCGATAGTCATTGCCGGCAAGCGTCTCGCGGGTCACCGATTGCGCGTCAAGGGCCACATCCCCTCGGGCCGACTGCAGGCGAGCGCCAACCAGCTGCACGCTACCGCCGACCTGCAGGTCGATGCCTTCGCTGCCTTTGAGCGCAGTCTGTTGGCCGACGCTGTCGCGTTGCACATGGGTTACGTCGAGGTTGAAGGTTGGCGAGAAGCCCGGGTCTGCCTTGGTCAGGGTCGAGCCGGCCTTTTCCTTGACCTTGCCGCCCAATGGCCCAGCCACTGCGGTCGCTGCGTTGACGTAGCCTTGCGGGTTTTTTTCCTGGCTCAAGCGGGCATCGCCCTTGATGCTCAGCGTGTTGACGTTGTCCTTGCGGCTGGCGATATACAGGTCGCCGTCGACCACCCCGGCGATGCGCCCCGCCTCCAGGGTGACACCTTCGATACGGGTGTCGCCGCGGCTTTGCAGGTCGATGCGCTCGGCACGCAGGTTGCCGGCGTTCCACTCCAGGTTGTCGCGCTTGTCCAGGTCGACCTTGAGGCGGCCATGCAAGCCACGGCTGTCCAGCTCGCCCTTGACCATGTCGAAACCGGCGCCGGCCGTGATGTCGAGGTTGTTGCGTCGCTCCTGGTTGGCGGACGCCTCCAGGCGTATTCCGCCGCTGGGGGCCTTCACCGTCATTTCCCGAGCCGAAGCTTGCAGACCCTGCAGGTGCACTGCGGTGTCCTCTTGGGCGCTGCTGCCCAGGCTCAGCGTACCCTTGCTGGCGAACTGGGCGTCGACAGCCTGACGCGCATCTTCGTCCTGCTTGCCGTGGCTGAAGTGCCCGCCGATGGCGCCGCCCCGGGTGTCGCCAGTCTTGACTGCCAGCTCCAGGCCACCGCCGAGCTTGCTGCCGGTGGCTTGCCGGGTGTTGCTGGCCGCCTTGACCGCGAGCTGGCCGCCGCTTTGCAACAGGATGTCGCCAGCCTTGGCCTGGGGGCTGCCGATACGGGTACCTTCGAGCAGCAGGTCGCCGCCACTGCTCAGTTGCACCTGGCCCTTGGCGTCGATCTGGGCCACCTGGGCGTTGCTGCTGGTGGTGTGCTGCTGCGCATTGTCGAGATAGCCGCGGCCATCGACACCGGTGCCACCGGGGCGGCTGCCCAGCTTGGCCCAGGCGTTGCCGTCGAGCTGACCTGCCTGCTGTTCGGCCCGGTCGGTCGCCTGCGGCAAGGCCAGCGAGCCGGCACTGCGCATGATCACGTCACCCTCGCCGCCGTCGATACGCGTGCCTTCGTAGCGGCCTTCACTGCCCAGTTGCACCTGGATACCCTGTTGCCCATACAGGCTGGCGGTGACCGCCGTGCTGGTGGTGTCCTGGGTGGTCAGCGAGCCGCCTTTGCCGGCGGCACGTACATTGAGGTCGCTTCCGCTGCTGGTATCCACACGTGCATCACCGCTGAACGCCAGGCGCTGCACGGAGGTCTGCCGGGTGTCCTGCGCCGCGCGCATGCGGTGTTCCTGGGCCTCGATGCCGAGCGTGCCGGCATTGGCGCGCCAGCGGGTGCCCTGATCGTCAAGGGTATCGGCCTTGACTTGCACCTGGGCCCCGGACAGTTCACTCACCTGGGCGAAACCGCGGCGTTGGTTCTCCAGGCGCTTGAGGTGGTCGACGGTCATGTCGCCGCCAACGCTGGGGGCCACCATGGCGTCTTCGGGCGAGGCTTGCTGGAAGCGTGCGGCTTCCTCACCCAGCACCAGGCGTTCGATCGGACGGGTGAGGTCACGGTATTCGACACTGGCGCCCAGGGAGCCTGCCCAGTCGTTGCGGTGCTGTTCTCGCTCCTCGGTCTGTTCGGAGGCACGGTTGTCGATGCGTTTGGCCGCTACCTGCAGGGTGTTGCCCGCCGCGACGCGCGCCGCTTCGCTAACCAGCGTGTCGGCTTGCAGCTTCAAGTCGCCGCTGGCCTGCAGGGTGCTGCGCTGTACCTCGCTGGCGCTATCCTTCAGCTGCTCGCGCTGGTGATGGCCTTCGAACAGGCTGCCTACCCGGTCGATGCCACCGGTAACCTGCAGCCCGCCACCACTGCGGGTGGTGCGGGTGTCCAGGTCGCGCTCGTTGCGGGTAGCCCCCAGCGTGATGCCTTGCGCCTGAACATAAAGGTTGCCAGCGCTGGCGGTTACCGTGGAGCCGTTGACCTGCAGGTTGGCGCCGCTATCCAGGCCCACCGAGGCCCCTGTGAGCACACTGGGCACCTGGCTGCTGGTGCGTTGCTGGCGGGTGCTGGTCACCACCTCATAAGCCACGCCGGCGGCGTATTGCCGGGACCCGGGCTTGCCGTCCTCGGCATCCTGGGTCTGCCCGGCGCTGGCGGTGAAGCTGCGCTGCTGGTCGCGGGTTTGACGTTCATCGACCGTCTGCGCACGGGTAACCAGCAGGTCGCCCTTGGCTTCGACCTGCAGTTGTCCGCCCGCTGCGACCTTGGCGCCCTCGATGCGCATTTCGTCGGCACTGGCCAGGCGCAGGTTGCTGGACGAAGCCACATCACTGACCAGTACTTGCTGTTTGCGCTCGGTGTTTTCCTGGCTGCTGCCAATCAGGCCGAACAGCTTGCTGTCGCGGTTGCGGTCGGTCGAGGTGCTGCTGCCCTGGCCTGGCTCGATGGCCAGCGAGCCTTTTTCGCTGTACAGCACGGCATCCTGCTTGCCATGGACGGTGCTGCCCTTGATGGCGAGCTGGTCGGCTGTGACGGTGAGCTTGCCGTCGCTGGCGATCGTGCTGCCGGCAACGCTCTGGCCTTCACTGTCCTTGCCTTTGCGGTCGGCGAAGAAGGCACCCGAGACCAGGTCGCCGCGATAGCCGTCCTGGCTGCCGCGGTGCTTGAGGGTGGTGGTGCCGATGTCGGCCTGCCTGGCGCGAATGGCCAGGTCGCCGCGGCTGCGCAGGCTGCTGCCCTGAATGTCGAGGTTGCCGCTGGCCTGGACGCTTACCTGGCCACCATCGAGGGCGGTGCCGCGGGCATATTCCTGGCGTATGTCGGTGTCGCTGTCACCACGCCACAAGTCCTTGCGATGGCGCACCTGCTCTGCGGTGCGCTGGCTGTCGATACCGGCGACGATGGTCAGGTCGCCGCCGCTGTCCACTGTCAGCGCCTTGCCGGCGGTGACGGTGGCGGCGGTCATGTGCATGCCTTTGCCCGCTTGCAAACTTACGCTGTCACTGCCAAGCAGTTGCGTGCCCTGGTGTTGTTGGCGGGTGGTGGTGGTGTCGCGGCTGTAGGTTTCGCGGGTAATGAACAGGAACTTTTTTTTCCAGCTGTCCTTGTCGCGCTCGATGCTCTCGATCGCCTTGGCGCCGAGGGTGAGCTTCTGGCCGGCCTTGACTTCTATGTTTGGCGCGCGGCCTTCGACGGCTTCCAGGGTGAGGTCGTCGGCTGCGCTGAGCCTCAGTAGGCCCCGTCCGGCATGCAGCTCGCTGGGGCTGTCGGCCTTGCCGCTGACCTGCAGCGCCCCGGCCGACTGGATGTCGACCCCCTCGCTGGCGAACACCTGCGGCGCAGCCACGCGCACACCGGCGCCTTCGGCCGTGCTCACGATGCGGATACGCCCGGCGCGCATCGCACCGAGAAAGCTGGCATCGATGCTCGACGCCGTGGCTGGCAGATGCTCGACGATTTCGCCGCTGGCCCGCTCGATACGGTTGCGCCCCACGGTGACATCGAGCGCTTGCCCCGCCATGAGCAGCCCTTTGCTGTCGACCTGCGGCGCGATCAGCTCAAGGGCACCGTTGTCATTCCTCTGACCACGCTCCAGCACGTGCAGGGTGCTACTGGCATTCAGCGTATCGAGGTACTTGAGCTGTTGCTCCTCGAATTGCGGCGTCCCCACCACGAAGCCGGCGCGGGTGGTGTTGATGAAACTGCCGCCATTCAGGGTTATGCCATTGGGGTTGGCCAGGATGTAGTCGGCAGGGCGACCGAAGATTTCCTGTGGCCCTTCGATCAGCGAGGCGTTGCGGCTGACCACTTCGTTGAGAATGGTCGAGGCGGCCTGGCCCTGGAATTGCGGGTTGGCCGCAAGGGCTCCTGCCAGCTCCGACTGCCCGGCCACGGTGCCGTTGTTCAGCACCACGCCAGGCGTGCCGACGTTGTAGTCGATGAACTGGTTGTGGGACAGCCCGCTGGCGTTGGGCGGCACGATGTCGATGACCGGTACCCCGTGGCCGTTGTTGATGATCGGGGTACCACCTGGGCCCTGGGTTGCCTCCAGGCCGCCCTGGGCCAAGGCGGCACTGGACCCGAGCAATGCCAGGAAGATGGCCCAACGCAAGGTATCAGGGCGGATCGACGGTAGCGGCGAGAGTGTCTGCATGTTCTCGTTCTCATTGTTGTGGGTGAATCAGATGTTCAGGGTCCAGTCCAGCACCCAGAAGCCGGGTTCCAGCGAACGGTGGGGCAGGTCGCTGGCGTAAAGGGCGCGCTGGTAGTCGAGCCGCAGGCGGCTGCTGCCGAGGCTCAGTTCCAGGCCGGCGGCGGCGCCGGCCAGGCGCTGTGACGGTTTGCCTGCGGCGGTGCGGGCCCAGCCCAGGTCCAGGCCGAGGTAGGGGCGTACCTGCAAGGGGGCAGTCCAGGTCGCTGGCAGTGCCTGGCTGAAGGTGTTGCGCCAGGCAGCGGCGCTGGCGCCGGAGTAGGTACGCAGGCGAAAGCCGCGCACGGCCGAATCGTCACTGAGCAGCAGTTGCTCCACGGCGGGCAGGGCGTCGCTGCTGTACTGCAGGCCCAGTTCGCTTTGCCAGCGCCAGGGGGCGGTGGGCGGGCCCTGGCGCAGGTGCAGCAGGTTGGCGCGGTACTTGCGAAAGTCCGGACGCAAGCGTTGCGCACCGAGTGGCGAGCGGTCGGCGCCGAACGCGTCAAGGCCCTGGCCAATCCCGAGGTAGCCATTCCACAGGCCGGCTTCGAGCCATAGCAGGTTGATACCGGCTTCGACGCTGCTCAGTGTCGGGCTCTGCTGGACGATGACCGCGCCGGCGCTGCGGTTGACCAGTTGCTTGCGCTCCAGCCGTACACTGGCGCTGAGCATGCCTTGCTGGTTGCGCCACAGCACGCGCTCGGCGCTCAGGGCCTGATAGCTGCTGCTGCCATCGGCGCGCTTGTCGCTGCCCGGCAGTGGTGCCTCGTAGCGCAGCTGGCTGGCGCTGAGGGCAAAGGTCCAGGCGCCGTAGGGCACGCTGTAGTACAACGACAGGCCTTGGCTTTCACCGGGGGCATGCAGCACGCTGTTGGTCAGCGACAGGCGCAGGTCGTCATTCAGGCCCAGCGGGCTGTCCAGGCCGATGCCGAGGCTCAGGCGGTGCCGCCCGCTCAGCGTGCTGCCACGGTTGTCGAAGCGGCTGTCGACATGCCAGCGCGAGGCTACGCTGCGCGGCTGCACGATGACCCGCGTGCCGCCCTGCAGCTCGCCCGGTAGCAGGGCGGCGGTGAGGTCATAGGCGCGCAGGCGGTTGAGTTGGTCGAGGCCTTGCTCCAGGTCTGGCAGGTACAGCGGCTGGCCGAGCTGCCCGGGGAAGGCACCCGCCAGCGACAGCGGCAAATCGGCGCCGGCCAGTTCGATGGACTCGACGAAGCCTTCGACGAGGGTGATATCCAGCGTCTCGCCGTCCTTTGGCGGTTGCCGCAGGTAGGGACGGCTGGCCGGGTAGCCGGCCTGCAGGTACAGGCCGGTAATGGCCTTCAGCAGTTGGTTGATGTCGGTGACGCCCATGCAAGGCGAGACCAGCGCACGCAGGGTTGCCGCCAGCTCCGCGGTATCGAGCTGGCGGTTGCCTGCCACTCGCACGCCGTCGATAGCCCAGCAGCGTTTGTCCTCTGGCACGGGGGCGATAGCGGTGGGGCGTTCGGCCGGGGAGGGGATACGCTGCCAGCGCTCCAGCCGCTGTTGCCGCTCCAGCTGGCGGAGGGTGTGCTGCTGATCGAGCAGTTGTTGGCTGGCGGGGTCGTCGGCCAGTGCCAGGGGGCTGGACAAGGTTGCGCCAAGGCAACCAGTTAGCGCCAGGACGGCAACATGGCGAATTCGGCACGGCATTCAGGCACCCCGCAAATGGTGTACGGCTTACGTACTCGTTTGCGTGGATGCTAAGAATTCGGGTGTGGGCCTGGATGCAGTACCCTGCCCAGGCGCTTGTCAGGCGAGTTCTTGCCTGTTTGAAAGATACTTCCTACAGAATCTCGGCGCTGGCTCTAGATCAAGGGCGGATCTCGATCAGCGTGCCATCGCGCACCAGGTCCCACACTTCCTGCATGTCGCGGTTACGCATGGCAATGCAGCCATCGGTCCAGTCCAGCGTATGGAAGTACCACTCCGGGTATTCGTCGCTGATCGGCGTGCCGTGGATCATGATCATGCTGCCGGCACTTACCCCTTCACGGCTCGCGCGGGCGGCATCGCTGACGTTCGGGTAGTTGATGTGGATGGCCAGGTTGAAGCGGTCGCTTTGCTTGCGCCAGTCCAGCCAGTAAAGGCCCTCGGGGGTTTTCTTGTCACCCTCGCGTTCCTTGGCGCCCTTGGGCTGCTTGCCCAGGGAGATGCGGTAGGTTTTCAGCGGTTCGCCACGGCTGATCAATTGCAGACGCCGCTCGGACTTGATTACCAGCACCTTGTCGATCAATGGCTGCATCGCCTGCTGCGAGGGCGATGGAGTCTGCGCTGCCGGCTGGGGTTTGCGGATGATGGTCTCGGTGAACGCCGCCTGTGACACCGAGGTAACGCAAAGGCAGAAAAGGGCAAGCAACCAGCGCATGTAACGGTATCCCTGAAAGCGTCTAGGTAGTGGTCGAGACAGTCATCGGCGGCAGGTATTCATGGCCTATGGGGTAGTGCTGCCCGATGCGGTCGCGATAGTAGCATTCTAGTGTGCGTGTGACTGTGCGGAAAGCCAGCTCGCCCCACGGTATCTCGTGTTCCTCGAACAGCCGCACCTCCAGGCTTTCGACGCCGATGGCAAAATCGAGGTCGGCCAGCTCGGCGCGGAAGAACACATGCACCTGATTGATGTGCGGCAGGTCGAACAGCTGGTACAGGGTCATGCTGCCGACCCGGGCGCAGGCTTCTTCCACGGTTTCGCGACGGGCGGCCTGGTCGAGGGTCTCGCCATTTTCCATGAACCCGGCGGGCAGGGTCCAGAAGCCCCGGCGCGGCTCGATCGCGCGGCGGCACAGCAGCACCTGGCTGCCCCAGGTCGGCAACACGCCAGCGACAATGTTGGGGTTCTGGTAATGGATGGTCTGGCAGGACTCGCAGACATAGCGCAGGCGGCTGTCGCCTGCGGGAATCCGCTGAGTCACCAGCTGGCCGCACGTGCTGCAGAATTTCATGTCGGGTTCCTTTCGCTCAGGCTTATCTTGGCGCGACAGCCAGGTCACCGCAAGCGTCCGGGGCTTGGGTGCTGCGCGGCTTTGGTGCATCATGCAGGGCAGGCCTTGGATACGAGCGTGCGCAATGCTGGACGAGCTACTTCGCCGAATGAGCAACCACCAACCCGCGTCACTGGAAACCGACCGGCGGTTCCCCGAAGCGGCGGTGCTCCTGCCCATTACCCGTAGCGAAGCGCCCGAACTGGTTCTTACCTTGCGCGCCAAAGGCCTGTCCACCCACGGCGGCGAAGTGGCCTTCCCCGGTGGCCGCCGCGACCCGGAGGACCCGGACCTGGTGTTCACTGCATTGCGCGAGGCCGAAGAGGAAATTGGCCTGCCGCCCGGCTTGGTGGAAGTCATCGGCCCGCTAAGCCCGCTGATTTCGCTGCATGGCTTGAAAGTGACACCATTCGTCGGGCTCATTCCGGATTTTGTCGAATACCGCGCCAATGACGCCGAGATCGCGGCAGTATTCACCGTGCCACTGGAATTTTTCCGTCAGGACCCGCGCGACCACACCCACCGTATCGATTACCAGGGGCGCAGCTGGTATGTGCCCAGCTATCGCTATGGCGAGTACAAGATCTGGGGCTTGTCGGCGATCATGATCGTCGAGCTGGTCAACCTGCTGTTCGATGCCGGCATCAGCCTGCACCAGCCGCCTGAGCGTTACATCGAAAACTGAGCGGGGCCTACCCCGCCTTCTGCGTCGCAGCCTGAGGAACAAGCATGAAATACCGCCTGGGCGACCTGCGGGTCGAAAGCCACCCCACCAGTTGGGCCGCACCCACCGCCACCCTGATCGGCAAGGTCCGCCTGCAGGCCAATGCCAGCGTGTGGTTTGGCGCGGTGCTGCGCGGCGACAACGAGCTGATCGACATCGGCGAAGGCAGCAACGTACAGGATGGCACGGTGATGCACACCGACATGGGCTCGCCGCTGACCCTGGGCAAGGGCGTGACCGTCGGCCACAACGCCATGCTGCATGGCTGCACGGTGGGCGACTACAGCCTGGTGGGCATCAATGCGGTCATCCTCAACGGCGCGCGTATCGGCAAGCACTGCATCATCGGCGCCAATACGCTGATTGCCGAGGGCAAGGAAATTCCCGACGGTTCGCTGGTGATGGGCTCGCCGGGCAAGGTCGTGCGCGAGCTGACCGAGCAGCAGAAGCGCATGCTCGAGGCCAGCGCCGCGCACTATGTGCACAACGCCGAGCGCTATGCTCGCGAGCTGGTGGTCGACGATGAGTGACACGCATGTGGCGGAGCGGCCGGTACCTTCACCCTGTGTGAGTATCTGCAGCCTGGACGAGCAGGATATCTGCACCGGGTGCCAGCGTACGGTGGCTGAAATCAGCCGCTGGTCGAAAATGGACAACAGCGAACGCCGGGCGGTGCTCAAGCTCTGCCATGAGCGGGCGCTGGCGGCCGGGGTGATCTTCGGCGTCTGAGCAGCGGTGGCCTCTTCGCGGGGCAAGCCCGCTCCCACAGGTTGGATGCTGCATCGAAAACGGTGGTGTACCTGTGGGAGCGGGCTTGCCCCG
>NZ_JATAAG010000066.1:997771-1037862 GCF_030341915.1 Pseudomonas sp. BCRC 81390
CTCCCCATGTTCTATCTGCTTGCCTACATCAGCAGCGTAGTGCTGATCAACTACGCCTTCTCCAGCGCGCCGCACCTGGACATCATCTGGTCCGCCTGGGGCGGCCTGGTGTTCATCCTGCGCGACATGGTGCAGACCCGCTTCGGCCATGGCGCGCTGGTCGCCATGCTGGTGGCGCTGGTGTTGTCCTATGTCACCTCGGAGCCGGCCATCGCGCTGGCCAGTGCCACCGCCTTCTTCATTTCCGAACTGATCGACTGGCTGGTGTTCAGCATTACCCGCCGCCCGCTGCGCGACCGCTTGTGGTTGAGCTCGGCGTTGAGCATCCCGGTGGACACGTTCATCTTCTTCGGCATGATCGGTGCCCTGACCCCGGCCGTGATCGGCACGGCCATGGCCTCGAAGTTCGCCGGGGTCACCGCGGTGTGGCTGGCCATGGCATTTCGCGCCCGGCGCGCTGCCGCCGTCGGTTGATGGTGTAGAATAGCGGTCCTTTTTCAGCGGGCGGCGCCAAGCCAGGTGCGGCCCCGGACGCCTTCGAGGACCTGAAATGACCCGTATCGGAACCCCCTTGTCGCCCACCGCGACCCGTGTACTGCTTTGCGGCTGTGGCGAGCTGGGCAAGGAAGTGGTGATCGAGCTGCAGCGCCTGGGCGTCGAAGTGATCGCCGTCGACCGCTACGCCAATGCCCCGGCGATGCAGGTGGCGCACCGCAGCCACGTGGTCAACATGCTCGATGGCGTTGCCCTGCGCGCCGTGATCGAGGCCGAGAAACCGCATTACATCGTCCCCGAAATCGAAGCCATCGCCACCGCCACCCTGGTCGAGCTGGAAAACGAAGGTTTCAACGTGGTGCCGACTGCCCGCGCCACCCAGCTGACCATGAACCGTGAAGGCATCCGCCGCCTGGCCGCCGAGGAGCTGGACCTGCCGACCTCGCCGTACCACTTCGCCGACACCTATGAAGACTATGCCAAGGCCGTGGCCGATGTCGGTTACCCGTGCGTGGTCAAGCCAGTGATGAGTTCGTCGGGCAAGGGCCAGAGCCTGTTGCGCAGCGCTGCCGACCTGCAGCAGTCGTGGGCCTACGCCCAGGAGGGCGGCCGCGCCGGCAAGGGCCGGGTGATCGTCGAGGGCTTCATCGATTTCGAATACGAAATCACCCTGCTGACCGTGCGCCACGTCGGCGGCACCACCTTCCTCGAGCCGGTCGGCCACCGCCAGGAAAAAGGCGACTACCAGGAGTCGTGGCAGCCGCAGGCCATGAGCCCGAAGGCGCTGGCCGAGTCGCAGCGTGTGGCCAAGGCGGTCACCGATGCCCTGGGCGGCCGTGGCCTGTTCGGTGTGGAGCTGTTCGTGAAGGGGGACCAGGTGTGGTTCAGCGAAGTGTCGCCACGCCCGCATGACACTGGCCTGGTAACGCTGATTTCCCAGGACCTCTCGCAGTTTGCCCTGCATGCCCGGGCAATTCTTGGCCTGCCGATTCCAGCCGTGCGCCAGTTCGGCCCGTCGGCCTCGGCGGTGATCCTGCCAGAAGGCCAGTCGCAGCAAACCAGCTTCGCCAACCTGGGCGCGGCGCTGAGCGAGCCGGATACCGCCATTCGCCTGTTCGGCAAGCCGGAAATCAACGGTACGCGGCGCATGGGCGTATGCCTGGCGCGGGACGAGTCGGTCGAGCTGGCGCGGGCCAAGGCGACCCGTGCTGCACAGGCGGTCAAGGTCGAATTCTGATCGGAGACCGGATGGGGCCGCGAAGCGGCCCCATTCATTCAAAGTGCCGTATTGCGAGTCTCTTTCAGGCACAGCACGGCAAGCAGGCTGATCACCGCTGCCGCCGACACATAGCCGCCGACCCAGCTCAAGCCACCCATGCTCACCAGTTTCTGAGCAAAGAACGGTGCCGCCGAAGCACCGACGATCCCGCCCAGGTTATACGCAGCCGACGCCCCGGTGTAACGCACGTGGGTCGGGAACAGTTCCGGCAGCAGTGCCCCCATCGGTGCAAAGGTCACGCCCATCAGGAACAGTTCGATGGCCAGGAACAGCGCCACGCCTGTGGTCGACCCCGAGGTCAGCAGCGGTTCCATGGTAAAGCCCGAGAGCACCGCCAGCAGGCCGCCGACCACCAGCACCGGCTTGCGCCCGTAACGGTCGCTGAGCCAGGCCGACAGGGGCGTGGCCAAGGCCATGAACACCACCGCAAAGCACAGCAGGCCAAGGAACGTTTCGCGGCTGTAGCCCAGCGTGGTCACGCCGTAGCTCAACGAGAACACCGTCGAGATATAGAACAGGGCGTAGCACACCACCATGGCCGCTGCGCCCAACAGGGTAGGCCGCCAGTGTCTGGCAAACAGGTCGACCACCGGCATTTTCACCCGCTCCTGGCGCGCGACTGCCTTGGCGAACACCGGGCTTTCCTCGAGTTTGAGGCGCACATACAGGCCGACCAGCACCAGCGCCGCGCTGAGCAGGAACGGAATGCGCCAGCCCCAGGCCCGGAACTGCTCGTCGCTGAGCACCAGCGCCAGGGTCAGGAACAGGCCGTTGGCGGCGAGGAAGCCGATCGACGGCCCCAGCTGCGGGAACATGCCGAACCAGGCACGCTTGCCTTGCGGTGCGTTCTCGGTGGCCAGCAACGCCGCGCCACCCCATTCGCCACCCAGGCCCAGGCCCTGGCCGAAGCGCAACAGGCAGAGGATGATCGGCGCCCATACGCCAATGCTGTCATAGCCCGGCAACACACCGATGGCCGTGGTGGACACGCCCATCAGCAACAGCGAGGCGACCAGGGTCGATTTGCGGCCGATGCGGTCGCCGAAATGACCGAACAGTGCCGAACCCAGCGGGCGCGCCAGGAAAGCGATGCCGAAGGTGAGGAAGGCCGCCAGCATCTGCGCGGTGCCCGACCCGGAAGGGAAGAACACCGGGCCGATCACCAGGGCGGCGGCAGTGGCGTAGACGTAGAAATCATAGAACTCGATGGCGGTGCCGATGAAACTGGCAGTGGCGACCCGCGCGGGCGAGTTGACCGGCGCGGCAGGCGCTGCGGCATAAGTGCTGCTGGTTGTCATTGAGTAGGTCCCTGACAGTCTGATCCGGCTCCATGGGCGTGGCCGGCGACGGCGTGCGAAGCAGAAAAGCCAGCACGGCAGCGCGGGCGCCGGAGCGTTTTGTTGTTGTGCACGCCAGACTGACGATAGCCCAAGGGGGATAGGGGCGGGGGCGGGCACTGTTCGGGGTGTTGAAGCAGGACCGCAGGGCGTGTCAGTGGGGCGGACTGGCCGTGGAGCGCCGGGTGCGGATAGCAGGCGGGACGGCGAGGCTGGGTAAGCGTGGCCCGAGTATAGCTATCGGGTCACGGTCCACACCAGTACCTTGCTGGCACAATTGTCCTCTGTTTCGAGGATTTCCAGGCGATAGCGGCCGATCTTCAGGCAAACGGCACTTTCCGGGATGCTTTCCAGCGCTTCGGTGACCAGCCCGTTGAGGGTCTTCGGCCCGCCGTCGCAGGGCAGGTGCCAGCCCAGGGTGCGATTGATTTCGCGCAGCGAAGCGGTGCCGTCGATGACGAAGGTGCCATCGGGCTGCGGGTGGACGTGGGGGTTGTCCAGGGTGTGCTCGTCCTCGAATTCGCCAACGATTTCTTCGAGGATGTCTTCCAGGGTGACGATGCCCAGTACTTCACCGTACTCGTCCACCACCACGCCCAGGCGGCGTTGCTGTTTGTGGAAGTTCAGCAGTTGCATCTGCAGGGGCGTGCTTTCCGGGACGAAATAGGGCTCGTAGCAGGCGCTGTGGAGTTTCTCCAGGGTCAGCTCGGCCTTGGGCAGCAGGTGGCTGATCAGCTTGGTGTTGAGGATCGCTTCAACCTGGTTGATGTCGCTGTGGTACACCGGCAGGCGGGTGTGGCGGCTGACGATCAGTTGCTCGATGATGCGCTGAATCGGCTCGTCGAGGTTGATACCGTCCACTTCGTTGCGTGGCACCAGGATGTCGTTGACGGTGATCTTGTCCAGTGACTGCAGGCCGTCGAGCAAACCATGGCGCGGCGCTTCGTGCTCGTCGTCCTCGTCGAAATCATCTACTTCCGGCGGATGCACGGCCACCGCCGTGGGTTGCACGCGGAACGGGCGCAGGATCAGCCTGGCGATGCCATCCAGCAGGCAGGCCAGTGGTTGCAGCAGGGCCAGGGGCACTTTCAGCAGGCTGGCACCGAGGCTGACGAAGGCCTGCGGGGTGCGCCGGGCCAGGCGGCGTGGCAGGTACTCGGCGAACACCAGCAAGGTGAGGGTGGCGGCCAGGCCCGCCAGCCAGAAACCGTGCTCGCCACTGTGGCGCTGGCCGATCAGGCAGGCCAGGCCCAGCACCAGCAACTTGCCCAGGCTGGCACACAGCACCAGCGCCTGGGCGGGCAGCGCTGGGCCGTCATCGCCGTTGCGCGCGCCATTGAGCAGCTGGCGGGCGGCATCCACGGCAGTGAACAGTGCCGACCACAACAGCGCCAGTGCCAGGGTGCCGAATAGCGGTGCGTACGGCAGGGTATCCATGGGCGGCCGTCAGATATGCAGGATGAATTCGCGAACCAGCTTGCTGCCGAAATAGGCCAGCATCAGCAGGCAGAAACCGGCCAGGGTCCAGCGGATGGCCTTGTGGCCACGCCAGCCCAGGCGGGTGCGGCCCCACAGCAGCACGCTGAATACCACCCAGGCGACACAGGCCAGCAAGGTCTTGTGCGCCAGGTGCTGGGCGAACAGGTTGTCGAGGAACAGCCAGCCGGAGATCAGCGACAGCGACAACAGGCACCAGCCGGCCCAGAGGAAGCCGAACAGCAGGCTTTCCATGGTTTGCAGCGGTGGGAAGTTGCGGATCAGCCCGGATGGATGCTTGTTTTTCAGCTGGCGGTCCTGCAGCAGCAACAGCAGCGCCTGGAACACCGCGATGGTGAACAGGCCGTAGGCCAGGATCGACAGCAGGATATGAGCGAGGATGCCCGGCTCCTCGTCGATCAGCGGCACTGTGCCGGGGGGCGCGAACTGCGCCAGCAGCGCGGTCACCGCGCCCAGTGGGAACAGCAGCACCAGCAGGTTTTCCACCGGTATGCGCAGGCAGGCCAGCAGGGTCAGGGCGATGACTGCCACTGCGATCAGGCTGGCGGCGCTGAAGAAGTCCAGGCTCAGGCCCAGCGGCGTGATCAGCTGGAAGAACAGCGCTCCGCCCTGGGCGAGCACCGCGAAGGCGCCGAGCAGGGCGAGCAGGCGCTTGTCGGCCTTGCGGTTGCGGGCCAGGAACGTGCCCTGGTAGACGGCCGCAGCTATATAGAGGACGGCGGCGATCAGGTTGGGGATGAGGCTGGGTGAGGAGACCATAAGTCCTGGTTGGCGAGCCTTTAAAGAGACGGAGTTTGGCATAGATCCCGGCGCTCTAGGAAGACTGGCAGACCGCGGCGTGGCATTCGCGGGTGAACCCGCTCTCACAGGCACGGCACCGGTTGCGAATGTGGTGCAGACCCTGTGGGAGCGGGTTCACCCGCGAAGAGGCCGGCACAGCCACCGAATATCTACCAGGCCGCCAGCAAGGTGTGCGCCGCCGCCGCACTTCGCTATAATCGCCGCCTTGCTGTGCCCGGCGGGTGTGCATTCCGCCCTGGGCGCCTGACAAACCTCGGCTTTTACTGGGCCTGAAAGGATCACCATGTTCGAAAACCTGACCGACCGCCTGTCACAGACGCTGCGCCATGTCACCGGCAAGGCCAAGCTGACCGAAGACAACATCAAGGACACGCTGCGCGAAGTGCGCATGGCCCTGCTCGAGGCCGACGTCGCCCTGCCGGTGGTCAAGGATTTCGTCAACAGCGTCAAGGAACGTGGGGTCGGCACCGAAGTGTCGCGCAGCCTGACCCCGGGCCAGGCCTTCGTGAAGATCGTCCAGGCCGAGCTGGAAAGCCTGATGGGCGCGGCCAACGAAGACCTCGCGCTGAACGCTGCACCGCCTGCCGTGGTGCTGATGGCCGGCCTGCAGGGTGCGGGCAAGACCACCACCGCCGGCAAGCTGGCGCGCTTCCTCAAGGAGCGCAAGAAGAAGAGCGTGATGGTGGTGTCTGCCGACGTCTACCGCCCGGCGGCGATCAAGCAGCTGGAAACCCTGGCCAACGACATCGGTGTCACCTTCTTCCCGTCCGACATCAGTCAGAAGCCCGTGGCCATTGCCGAAGCGGCCATTCGGGAAGCCAAGCTGAAGTTCATCGACGTGGTCATCGTCGATACCGCCGGCCGTCTGCACATCGATGCCGACATGATGGACGAGATCAAGGCGCTGCACGCCGCGGTCAAGCCGATCGAAACCCTGTTCGTGGTCGATGCCATGACCGGCCAGGACGCCGCCAACACCGCCAAGGCGTTTGGCGAGGCGTTGCCGCTGACCGGCGTGGTGCTGACCAAGGTCGACGGTGACGCGCGTGGCGGTGCCGCCCTGTCGGTGCGGGCCATCACCGGCAAGCCGATCAAGTTCATCGGTATGGGCGAGAAGACCGAAGCGCTCGAGCCGTTCCACCCCGACCGCGTCGCCTCGCGCATCCTCGGCATGGGCGATGTGCTCAGCCTGATCGAGCAGGCCGAGCAGAACATCGACAAGGCCAAGGCCGACAAGCTGGCCAAGAAGCTGAAGAAGGGCAAGGGCTTCGACCTCGAAGACTTCCGCGACCAGTTGCAGCAGATGAAGAACATGGGCGGCCTGGGCGGCCTGATGGACAAGCTGCCGAGCATCGGCGGGGTCAACCTGTCGCAGATGGGCAACGCCCAGGGCGCGGCCGAGAAGCAGTTCAAGCAGATGGAAGCGATCATCAACTCCATGACCCCGGCCGAGCGCCGCGATCCGGAGCTGATCAGTGGCTCGCGCAAGCGCCGTATCGCCATCGGTTCCGGCACCCAGGTGCAGGACGTCGGCCGCTTGATCAAGCAGCACAAGCAGATGCAGAAGATGATGAAGAAGTTTTCCGCCAAGGGCGGCATGGCCAAGATGATGCGTGGCCTGGGCGGGATGCTGCCTGGCGGCGGCATGCCCAAGCTGTAACCCCTATTCCGGATGCCTGCCGGTTGTCCGGCCGGCCTCCTGAACCCCCGCCTTGGTGGGGCAATGGCCGCGAATTTCGCGGCTCAACCGGCGAATCTGGACGGCAGGGCGGTGCCTTGCCGAAAAAGTCATTTGCAAATGTCCGTGTATTCCCCGAGAATATGCGGCCTTTTGGGCACCCGTGTGCCTATTTGGCATTCAGATTTGCAGTACCAGCTGCTGTATCAACTGCAGCACCGACTATAGGAACGATGTTCACATGGTAACCATTCGTCTGGCCCGTGGCGGCTCGAAAAAGCGCCCATTCTACCACCTGACCGTGACCAACTCGCGTAACGCCCGTGACGGCCGTTTCGTTGAGCGCGTAGGTTTCTTCAACCCGATCGCTGCTGGCGCCGAAGTCAAGCTGTCGGTCAACCAAGAGCGCGTCAACTACTGGCTGAGCCAGGGTGCACAGCCGTCTGAGCGCGTTGCTCAGCTGCTGAAGGACGCTGCCAAGGCTGCTGCCTGAGCAGTATGAACGCGACGCCAGAAAAGGCTGACGACCTCATCGTCGTTGGCAAGATTTTTTCGGTTCACGGCGTTCGCGGCGAGGTGAAGGTGTATTCCTTTACCGATCCGATTGAAAACCTGTTGGATTATCCGCGCTGGACGCTTCGGCACGAAGGCAAGGTAAAGCAGGTCGAGCTGGTCAACGGTCGTGGCTCCCAGAAGGGCCTGGTCGTGAAGCTGAAAGGTCTCGATGACCGTGATGAAGCCCGTCTTCTGAGTGGTTACGAAATCTGCATTCCGCGGAGCCTTTTGCCCAGCCTGGCGGCCGACGAGTACTACTGGTACCAGTTGGTAGGCCTGAAGGTCATCAACCAGGACGAACAGCTGTTCGGCAAGGTCGATCACCTGCTGGAGACCGGTGCGAACGATGTCATGGTGGTCAAGCCCTGCGCAGGCAGCCTGGATGATCGCGAGCGTCTGTTGCCCTATACGGCGCAATGCGTGCTCGGTATCGACCTGGAAGCAGGCGTGATGCGGGTTGAGTGGGACGCGGACTTCTAGACGATGGGTAACCTTCGCGTAGACGTCATCACGTTGTTCCCCGAGATGTTCTCGGCCATCACGGAGTACGGCATTACCAGCCGCGCGGTGAAACAGGGGTTGCTTCAGGTGACTTGCTGGAACCCGCGGGACTACACCACAGATCGTCACCACACGGTGGATGATCGGCCGTTTGGCGGTGGTCCGGGCATGGTGATGAAAATCAAGCCTCTGGAAGACGCCCTGGTCAACGCCAGGCAGGCGACCGGAGCAGCGGCGAAGGTGATCTACCTTTCGCCACAAGGCCGCAAGCTGACCCAGCAGGCGGTCAAAGGCCTGGCCGAACAGGAATCGTTGATCCTGATCGCCGGTCGTTATGAAGGCATCGACGAGCGCTTTATCGAGGCTCATGTCGATGAGGAGTGGTCGATTGGCGACTATGTGCTTTCCGGTGGCGAGCTGCCGGCCATGGTACTGATCGATGCGGTTACACGGCTGCTGCCCGGAGCTTTAGGGCATGTGGACTCGGCGGAAGAAGACTCCTTCACCGACGGTCTGCTCGATTGCCCGCACTACACCCGACCTGAGGTGTATGCGGATCAGCGTGTTCCCGACGTGTTGCTAAGTGGCAACCATGCACACATCCGGCGTTGGAGAATGAAGCAGTCCCTTGGTAGGACCTTCGAACGACGCGCCGATCTTCTGGAAAGTCGCTCGCTTTCTGGAGAAGAGAAGAAGCTGCTCGAGGAATATCTCCGCGAGCGGGACGATAGTTAAACGTATCGATGGTGGATCGCGTATCCATCTTAGGAGCACAGCATGACCAACAAGATCATCCAGCAGCTCGAAGCCGAGCAGATGAGCAAGGAAATCCCGGCCTTCGCACCAGGCGACACCGTTGTCGTTCAGGTTAAAGTGAAGGAAGGTGAGCGTTCCCGTCTGCAGGCGTTCGAAGGCGTCGTTATCGCCAAGCGTAACCGCGGTCTGAACAGCGCCTTCACCGTGCGCAAGATCTCCAGCGGCGTTGGCGTAGAGCGTACCTTCCAGACCTACAGCCCGCAGATCGACAGCCTGGCCGTGAAACGTCGTGGTGACGTGCGTAAAGCCAAGCTGTACTACCTGCGCGACCTGTCCGGCAAAGCCGCTCGCATCAAGGAAAAACTGTCCTGAGTGCAGTTTGCCCGGTGGCCGCGGCCGCCTAGCGAGAAAAAAGCAGCCTTCGGGCTGCTTTTTTGCGTTTTGAAACCCGTAGATGTGATTGTCATGACCCCCCGAGACCAGGAAATCCAGCGCCGCACCGAACTGTCGGTGACCCGCGTGACCAAGGCGGTGTTCCCCAACACCACCAACCACCACAACACCTTGTTCGGCGGCACTGCCCTGGCCTGGATGGACGAAGTGTCGTTCATCGCCGCCACGCGCTTCTGCCGTCTGCCCCTGGTGACCGTGTCCACCGACCGTATCGACTTCAAGCACCCGATCCCGGCAGGTTCGATCGTCGAACTGGTGGGTTCGGTGATCAAGGTTGGCAATACCAGCTTGCAGGTGCAGGTGGATGTGTTCGTCGAGAACATGTACCTGGACGGGCGCGAGCGGGCGATTCATGGGGTATTCAGCTTCGTTGCCATCGACGAGGACAAGCGCCCGGTGCCTGTGCTGCCCGACGCCTGATGTCGACCTGCTGCGGCCTCTTCGCGGGCAAGCCCGCTCCCACAGGGACCGCGCCAGCTTTTAGAAATTGAGCAAGACAGTTGCGGGAGCAACTGTCTTGCTCAAATGTTCAAAGCTGGCGTAATTCCTGTGGGAGCGGGCTTGCCCCGCGAACACGGGCGAAGCCTGTGCCATCCAGCGCGATGTTTTCTTCGCGGGTAACCCGCTCCCACACTGATCACGCAGTGATCTGCCAGTACAGACAACCCCAAGCTGCTATGAAACACTAGCCTCACCTCCAATACCCAGCAGCTTCGAATGCCCGCCCTAGACCACCCCCTGATCGACCAGTTCCTCGATGCCCTGTGGCTTGAAAAAGGCCTGTCCGACAACACCCGCGTGTCCTACCGCAGCGACCTGGCCCTGTTCAACGGCTGGCTGCAGGAACGTTCGGTCAGCCTGCCCGACGCCGGCCGCGAGCTGATCCTCGACCACCTGGCGTGGCGCCTCGACCAGGGCTACAAGCCACGTTCCACGGCACGCTTCCTGTCCGGCCTGCGCGGCTTTTTCCGCTACCTGCTGCGGGAAAAACTGGTGGCCGTTGACCCGACCCTGCAAGTGGACATGCCGCAACTGGGCAAGCCCCTGCCCAAGTCGCTGTCCGAAGCCGACGTCGAAGCCTTGCTGCAGGCCCCGGAGCTGGGCGAAGCCATCGGCCAGCGTGACCGCGCCATGCTCGAAGTGCTCTACGCCTGCGGCCTGCGCGTTACCGAACTGGTCAGCCTGACCCTCGACCAGGTCAACCTGCGCCAGGGCGTGCTGCGGGTAATGGGCAAGGGCAGCAAGGAGCGCCTGGTGCCCATGGGCGAAGAAGCGGTGGTGTGGCTGCAGCGCTACCTGCGCGACGGCCGCGCCGAACTGCTCAATGGCCGCCCCAGCGACGTGCTGTTTCCCAGCCAGCGTGGCGAACAGATGACTCGCCAGACGTTCTGGCATCGCATCAAGCACCACGCCCGGGTGGCCGGCATCGACAAGCCGTTGTCGCCGCATACCCTGCGCCATGCCTTCGCCACCCACTTGCTCAACCACGGCGCCGACCTGCGTGTGGTGCAGATGCTGCTGGGCCACAGCGACCTGTCGACCACGCAGATCTACACCCATGTCGCCAAGGCCCGCCTGCAACAGTTGCACGCCCAGCATCACCCGCGTGGATGAATGTTTTTCATGTTCCGCCGACCGGTCCTTGCAAGGCCCTTCATCGGCGGTGTGATGTGGTAGGCTTGAGCGGTTTGCACCAAGGGCCGCATTGCCACCGCGCATTTTGCGCAGGTGACGCCCCCCGGCCCCTGTCCGCCTTCAGGAGTTCCCATGCGCGTGACCCAGTTTTTCGCCGCCACCGCGTTGGCGCTGGCCAGTACCTTTGCCGTTGCCGCAGCAACCGACAGCACTGCCGGCGCCGAGCAGGCCATCCGTAAATCGTTGCAGAACCTCGAGCTGGAAGTGCCCGTCGAAAGCGTGGCCAGCAGCCCGGTCAGCGGCCTGTATGAAGTCAAGCTGCAAGGCGGCCGCGTGCTGTACGCCAGCGCTGACGGGCAGTTCGTGATGCAGGGCTACCTGTTCCAGATCCAGGACGGCAAGCCGGTCAACCTGACCGAGAAGGCCGAGCGCCTGGGTATCGCCAAGCTCATCAACGGCATTCCAGCCGCCGAGATGGTGGTTTATCCTGCCAAGGGCGAGACCAAATCGCACATCACCGTGTTTACCGACACCACCTGCCCGTACTGCCACAAGCTGCACGCCGAAGTGCCCGAGCTCAACCGCCGCGGTATCGAAGTGCGTTATGTCGCCTTCCCGCGCCAGGGCCTCGGCTCGCCGGGTGACCAGCAGTTGCAGGCCGTGTGGTGCTCCAGCGATCGCCGTGCGGCGATGGACAAGATGGTCGAAGGCGAGGAGATCAAGGCTGCCAAGTGCGCCAACCCGGTCAGCAAGCAGTTCCAGCTGGGCCAGTCGATCGGTGTCAACGGTACACCGGCGATCGTGCTGGAAAGCGGCCAGGTCATTCCGGGCTACCAGCCGGCACCGCAGGTCGCCAAGCTGGCACTGGCCAGGTAATCCAATTCAGTGCGCCGTCGTCATGGGGTGACGGCATGTTTCACGGCCGGCAAAGGTGTCGGCCGTTCAATGGGGAGTTCACAGTGAAACCGGTCAAAGTAGGCATCTGTGGGTTGGGGACCGTCGGTGGCGGAACCTTCAATGTACTTCAGCGCAACGCCGAGGAGATTGCCCGCCGTGCCGGGCGCGGTATTGAAGTGGCACAGATCGCCATGCGCTCGCAGAACCCGAACTGCCAGATTACCGGTACCCCCATTACCGCTGATGTGTTCGACGTTGCCAGCAACCCGGAGATCGACATTGTCATCGAGCTGATCGGTGGCTACACCGTGGCTCGCGACCTGGTGCTCAAGGCCATCGAAAACGGCAAGCACGTGGTCACCGCCAACAAGGCGCTGATCGCCGTGCACGGCAACGAAATCTTTGCCAAGGCGCGCGAGAAGGGCGTCATCGTCGCTTTCGAAGCGGCCGTGGCCGGTGGCATTCCGGTGATCAAGGCCATCCGCGAAGGGTTGTCGGCCAACCGTATCAACTGGCTGGCTGGCATCATCAACGGTACCGGCAACTTCATCCTTACCGAAATGCGTGAGAAGGGCCGGGCCTTCCCTGACGTTCTGGCCGAAGCCCAGGCGCTGGGTTACGCCGAAGCCGACCCGACCTTCGACGTCGAAGGCATCGATGCCGCACACAAGCTGACCATCCTCGCCTCGATCGCGTTCGGCATCCCGCTGCAGTTCGACAAGGCCTACACCGAGGGGATCACCCAGCTGACCACCGCTGACGTGAACTACGCCGAGGCCCTGGGCTACCGCATCAAGCACCTGGGCGTGGCGCGCCGCACTGCCGACGGCATCGAGCTGCGGGTACACCCGACGCTGATCCCGGCCGACCGCCTGATCGCCAACGTCAATGGCGTGATGAACGCGGTCATGGTCAATGGCGATGCTGCCGGCTCCACCCTGTACTACGGCGCCGGTGCCGGCATGGAGCCTACCGCTTCGTCGGTGGTCGCCGACCTGGTCGACGTGGTGCGGGCGATGACTTCCGACCCGGAAAACCGCGTACCGCACCTGGCCTTCCAGCCGGACTCGCTGTCGGCTCACCCGATCCTGCCGATCGAAGCCTGCAAGAGCGCCTACTACCTGCGCATCCAGGCCAAGGATCACCCGGGCGTACTGGCCCAGGTGGCCAGCATCCTCTCGGCGCGTGGCATCAACATCGAGTCGATCATGCAGAAGGAAGCCGAGGAGCAGGACGGGCTGGTGCCGATGATCCTGCTGACCCATGGCGTGGTCGAGCAGCACATCAACGATGCCATCGTCGCCCTGGAAGCCCTGCAGGACGTGGTCGGCAAGGTCGTGCGCATTCGCGTCGAACAGCTCAATTAATTTTGCCGTCGGGCCGCCTGCGCGGCCCGGCCCCAGTATCGAAGGTTTGCACCCATGCGCTATATCAGCACCCGCGGCCAGGCACCGGCCCTGAATTTCGAAGACGTCCTGCTGGCCGGTCTGGCCAGTGACGGCGGCCTGTACGTGCCAGAGAACCTGCCACGCTTCACCCAGGAAGAAATCGCCTCGTGGGCCGGCCTGCCGTACCACGAGCTGGCCTTCCGGGTCATGCGCCCGTTCGTCGAAGGCAGCATCGCCGATGCCGACTTCAAGAAGATCCTCGAAGAAACCTATGGTGAGTTCGCCCATGCTGCCGTGGCACCGCTGCGCCAGCTGAACAGCAACGAGTGGGTGCTCGAGCTGTTCCACGGCCCGACCCTGGCGTTCAAGGACTTCGCCCTGCAACTGCTTGGGCGCCTGCTCGACCACGTACTGGCCAAGCGCAACGAGCGCGTGGTGATCATCGGCGCCACCAGCGGTGACACCGGCTCCGCCGCCATCGAAGGCTGCCGCCGTTGCGACAACGTCGACATCTTCATCCTGCACCCGCACCAGCGCGTGTCGGAAGTGCAGCGTCGGCAGATGACCACCATCTTCGGCGACAACATCCACAACATCGCCATCGAAGGCAACTTCGATGACTGCCAGGAAATGGTCAAGGCCAGCTTCGCCGACCAGTCGTTCCTCAAGGGCACCCGCCTGGTTGCGGTCAACTCGATCAACTGGGCGCGGATCATGGCCCAGATCGTCTACTACTTCCACGCTGCCCTGCAGCTGGGTGGCCCGGCCCGTTCGGTCGCGTTCTCGGTACCGACTGGCAACTTCGGTGACATTTTCGCCGGCTACCTGGCGCGCAACATGGGCCTGCCGGTCAGCCAGCTGATCGTCGCCACCAACCGCAACGACATCCTGCACCGCTTCATGAGCGGCAATCAGTACGTCAAGGAAACCCTGCATGCGACCCTGTCGCCGTCGATGGACATCATGGTGTCGTCCAACTTCGAGCGCCTGCTGTTCGACCTGCACGGCCGCAACGGTGGCGCGATTGCCGAGCTGATGGCGAACTTCAAGCAGGGCGGTGGTTTCAGCGTCGAACAGGACCGCTGGACCGAAGCCCGCAAACTGTTCGACTCGCTGGCCGTGACTGACGAGCAGACCTGCGAAACCATCGCCGAGGTATTCGCTGCCACCGGCGAGGTGCTCGACCCGCACACCGCGATTGGCGTCAAGGCCGCGCGCGAGTGCCGCCGCAGCCTCGACACGCCGATGGTGGTCCTGGGTACCGCGCACCCGGTGAAGTTCCCGGAAGCGGTGGAAAAGGCCGGTGTGGGCAAGGCGCTGGAACTGCCGGCGCACCTCAGCGACCTGTTCAGCCGTGAAGAGCGCTGCACAGTGCTGGCCAATGACCTGAAGGCCGTGCAGGGCTTTGTCAGCCAACACGGGAACCGCGGCAAGCCGCTGTAATCGCATTGCTTGGGGCTGCGCGGCAACCCAGCTCGACCAAGGCCGCTCCTGCAGGAACCTCGCGTTTCCGTGTGGGAGCGGCCTTGTGCCGCGAAAGGCCGCAAAGCGCCCCCAACATCTCGGCTTTTTCTCACGCCCCTCTCAGAAACATCCTATTCAGGTACAGCCTTTACAGCGCCTAGAGTAGCCGGTCCTCCCCTCAGGAGCGGCTCATGCACCAGCCCTACGTGTTGATCCACCAGGCTCGCCCATCGCACCAGATTCTCCTGCACCAGGCGCTCAATGCCCAGGGTGTGTTCGACGTGCGGGTCAGCGCAACCAGCACTGAACTCGATGCTTGCCTGGCTGTGGAGCGTCGCCCCGACCTGCTGATCCTCGACCATGCGATGCCCCCCCAGGCCGGCCTGGCCTTGCTCGAACAACAGCGTGCACGCGCCTTGTTGTTTGTCGGCCACGCTAGCGACAAGCAGCAAAACCTTGCCCAGGAAGCGAGAAACCGCGGCCTGTGGGTGCTCGCCGAATTACCTTGGCCGCTTTCGATGCCTCGCTTGCAGCATGCCTTGCAGGCATTGCAGGTACGCCCCTGGCGACGTATTCATACTGTCACGTGCACCCCGCATGCTCACTGATGCAGGCGCGATGTGACGAACTTTCCGCTGCGTCTGTTGGTCAGTTCCTTTATATCCCACCACGCAGCGAGTGATCCGGATGGAAAGAATCTGCAGACTGCTCAACGAAGCCCTGACCCCCTACCAGGCCGACCTTGGCGCCGCCGATGCCCAGGGTAATCGCCAGTTGACCGTGCGCGACCCGTTGGCCGACGTGATCTTGCGGCGTACGGTCAGCGAACGCCAGTTGCAGGAACATCGCCTGTTGATAGACCTGGTGGATGGCTTGCACCGTGACTTGCAGATCGCCGAGGGGCGTTTGCAGCCTTGTGTCATCGCAGCACTGCAGCAGCGCCAGCAACCCCCAGGAACCTTTGCCTGACTGGTTGATCAGACACTGTAGGGCAGCCAGCCAATGCTTTGCTCCGGCGTTGTCAGGGTTGCCGCAGGAAGTCCCCCAAGGACTTTCGCTTGGCCCCGGACGTGTTCCCCAGCGTCCGGGGTTTCTTTTTCGGGCTGCCGGAACAGGCAATCAGTGGTCTTCGAAAAAGCGCTTGCTCTCTTCCAGGTAGCCTTCCTGCAACGCCGGATCCAGCCAGCGCGCATATTGCGTCGGCAACACTTCCTGGCGCAGGGCAGGCAGCAATTGGTCGATATGTGCGATGGCTGCACGCCCCAGCTCGGAGTCCGAGCACCCCACATGCAGAAACTGAAAGCGGTTGACTCCCTGCACAGGATAGAACCGATAGTCATCCAGCGACCCGCCTTGCTGCTGGACCAAGTAGCGCACTTCATGCCAGTACCCAAGCACCAGGCGCAAGCGCCCCAGTTGCTGCATCTGCAGCAGGTTGGCGGTGGCATCGTTGCCATAGTGGCGGTTGAGCACGGTGTCGGGCAGCTGGCGCAGGATCGCGTCGATCTGCGTGCCGTAGCTGCGTTCGGCAACCACCCCCAGCTGCAGCATGGTCTTGCTCAGCAGGGCATGCAGATCTACCTGCTGGTCGTCGAGGTAAGGCTCCACCAGCGCCTGGCTGTCCTTGCGCAGCACCAGGCCACCGCTGAGCACGCCCAGCGACGGCATGGAAAAGCGCACGTATTCGGCGCGCTCCGGTGTCCATAACAAGGTCGGGTCACAGGTGAAGCTGTTGCGGTCTTGCAGCATCTGGATGCCGCGGGCGCGGTTGACCCGCACGATGCTGTGGTCGTACTCGGGCATCTGGGCGATCAGCCGAGGCAACAGCTGGTCGATCACTCCCTGGCCCTTTTCCGGGCCTTCGAGGATGGTGAACGGCGGCAGGTCGCGCACCAGCCAGAAGAGGCGCTCCTTGGCGCCGGCCGGTTGCAGCAGCAGTGCCGGCAACAGCCCGCACAGCAGCACCAGGCGATGTAGGTAACGGGCAGCGCACATGAGCCGGGCCAGCGTCAGGGTCAGACCGTGCCGGCTGCGCGCAGGTTGGCGATGGCAGTCGCGTCGTAGCCCAGCTTGCCGAGCAGCCCCTCGGTGTGCTCGCCCAGCGCCGGGCCGACCCACTCGGCCGAGCCGGGGGTATCCGACAATTTGGGGACGATGCCAGGCATGCGGAATGGCTTGCCGTCCGGCAGCCGGGCCTGCAGGAACATCTCACGCGCCAGGTACTGCGGATCGTTGAACATGTCTTCGGCCGAATAGATGCGGCTGGCCGGTACTTCGGCCGTGGTCAGCACCTGCATCAACTGGTCCAGCGGCAGGCTGTTGGCCCAGCGATCGATCACCCCGTACAGCTCGTCGCGACGCAGGTCGCGGCCATCATTGGTAGCCAGGCTCGGGTCGTCGGCCAGGTCGCTGCGGCCAATGGCCTGCATGAAGCGCTTGAAGATCGCATCGCCGTTGGCGCCGATCTGCACATGCTTGCCATCGGCACTGGTATGAATGGAGGAGGGCGTAATCCCCGGCATGATATTGCCGGTGCGCTCGCGGATGAAGCCGAACACGTCGAATTCCGGGACCATGCTTTCCATCATGGCAAAAATCGCCTCGTACAGCGCCACATCCACCACCTGGCCGTCACCGCCGTTGACCTCGCGGTGGCGCAGGGCCATCAGCGCGCCGATCACGCCCCACAAGGCGGCAATCGAGTCACCGATGGAAATGCCCGTACGCACCGGCGGACGGTCGTCAAAACCGGTGATGTAGCGCAGGCCGCCCATCGACTCGCCCACGGCGCCGAAGCCTGGCTGGTCCTTCAGCGGCCCGGTCTGGCCAAAACCCGACAGGCGCACCATCACCAGGCGCGGGTTGAGGGCATGCAGCACGTCCCAGCCCAAGCCGAGTTTTTCCAGCACGCCCGGGCGGAAGTTCTCGATCAGGATGTCAGCCCCGGCCAGCAGGCGCTTGAGAATCTCGCGGCCCTCGGGGTGCTTGAGGTTGAGGGTGAGCGACTGCTTGTTGCGGGCCTGTACGAACCACCACAGCGAGGTGCCCTCGTACAACTTGCGCCATTTGCGCAGCGGGTCGCCGCCATCGGGCGATTCGACCTTGATCACCTCGGCGCCGAATTCGGCGCAGATGCGCGAGGCGAACGGCCCGGCGATCAGGGTGCCAAGTTCGATGACTTTGAGGCCGGCGAGGGGTTTGCTGGGCGTAGGCATGAGGCATCCGTGGCAGCTGGGCAGAGGCGTGGTTTTATCATAGCTCGCAAGCGGCAGATACTGCCGCGGCGCAACCAAGGGCAGGATCGGTTAGACTGTGCCACTTTTCTTGCGCAAGAAGCCCGTCGACCATGGCCCAGCCGTCTACCACCTACAAATTCGAACTGAACCTGACCGACCTCGATCGTGGCGTATACGAAAACGTCCGCCAGACCATCGCCCGCCACCCTTCGGAAACCGAAGAGCGCATGGCCGTGCGTTTGCTGGCCTATGCGCTGTGGTACAACGAGAACCTGGCCTTCGGCCGCGGCCTGTCCGACGTCGACGAAGCGGCCCTGTGGGAAAAGAGCCTGGACGATCGCATCCTGCACTGGATCGAAGTGGGCCAGCCGGACGCCGAGCGCCTGACCTGGTGTTCGCGCCGTACCGAGCGTACCAGCCTGCTGGCCTACGGCAGCCTGCGCGTCTGGCAGAACAAGGTGCTGGACGCGGTCAAAGGCCTGAAGAACCTGAGCATCGCCGCCGTTCCGCAAGAAGTGTTGGAAACGCTTGCCACCGACATGCCCCGCAGTATCAAGTGGGATGTGATGATCAGTGAGGGCACGCTGTTCGTCACTGATGACCGCGGCCAGCACGAAGTGCAACTGGAATGGCTGCTGGGTGAGCGTGGCTGAGACACTCCATGCGTATCGAACCTCGCCCGCTGCCACCGACCCTGCCATTCCTCGGTAACCTGCCCCCCTTGCTGACCCGCCTGTACGCTGCACGCGGCGTGCAGAGCGAGGCCGAACTGGACAAAAGCCTGGCGCGCCTGCTGCCGTTCCAGCAGCTCAAGGGTATCGAAGCCGGTGTCAACCTGCTGGTCGAGGCCATCGACCAGCGTCAACGCATCCTGATCGTCGGCGACTTCGATGCCGACGGTGCCACTGCCAGTACGGTCGGCGTGCTGGGCCTGCGCCTGCTGGGCGCAGCACATGTCGACTACCTGGTGCCCAACCGCTTCGAGTATGGCTACGGGCTGACCCCGGAGATCGTCGCGGTGGCGCTGCAACGCCAGCCGCAACTGCTGATTACCGTGGACAACGGCATTTCCAGTGTTGACGGGGTCGCGGCGGCCAAGGCGGCGGGGCTCAAGGTGCTGGTGACCGACCACCACCTGCCGGGTGAACAGTTGCCCGCGGCCGACGCCATCATCAACCCCAACCAGCCGGGCTGCACCTTCCCGAGCAAGGCGCTGGCCGGGGTCGGGGTGATCTTCTACGTGCTGATGGCCCTGCGTGCACGCCTGCGCAGCCTTGGGCGCTACGAGACGCAGCCACAGCCGAACATCGGCGAACTGCTCGACCTGGTCGCCCTGGGCAGCGTCGCCGACGTAGTGCCACTGGACGCCAACAACCGCATCCTGGTGCACCAGGGCCTCGAGCGTATCCGCGCCGGCCGCGCCCGCCCGGGGCTCAAGGCCATTCTCGAAGTGGCCCGTCGCGACCACCGGCGCATCACCTCGACCGACCTCGGTTTCATCCTCGGCCCGCGGCTGAATGCTGCCGGGCGCCTGGATGACATGAGCCTGGGTATCGAATGCCTGTTGTGCGAGGACGCGGCCCTGGCGCTGGACATGGCCCAGCAGCTGGACGACCTGAACCAGGACCGCAAGTCAATCGAGCAGGGCATGCAGCGTGAGGCCCTGGCCCAGCTCAAGGACCTGCCGATCGAGTCGATGCCCTACGGTCTGTGCCTGTTCGATGCGGACTGGCACCAGGGTGTGATCGGTATCCTGGCCTCGCGCCTGAAGGAGCGTTACCACCGGCCGACCATCGCTTTCGCTGATGCCGGCGAGGGCATGCTCAAGGGCTCGGCGCGTTCGGTGCCGGGCTTCCATATTCGCGATGCGCTGGATGCCGTGGCGGCGCGTCACCCGCAACTGATCAGCAAGTTCGGCGGCCATGCCATGGCCGCCGGGTTGTCGCTGCCCGAGGCGAATTTCCCGGCATTTGCCCAGGCGTTCGACGAAGAGGTGCGGCGTCATCTGGCAGAAGACGACCTGACCGGCCGCCTGCTGTCAGATGGCAGCCTGGCAGTGGAGGAATTCCACCTCGACCTGGCCAAGGCCCTGCGCCATGCCGGCCCCTGGGGCCAGCATTTCCCCGAGCCGCTGTTCCATGGCGTGTTCCAGCTGGTGGAGCAGCGCGTGGTGGGTGAGCGTCACCTGAAGGTGGTGCTCAAGAGCGAGTGCGGGTCGGTGCGGCTGGACGGTATTGCCTTTGGCATCGACCGCGAAGTGTGGCCGAACCCGACGGTGCGGTGGGTGGAACTGGCTTACAAGCTGGATGTGAACGAGTTTCGTGGCAATGAAACCGTGCAGTTGATGATTGCCCACATGGAGCCGCGCTGACCGTACCGAATTTTCAGGGAACCTTCTCCCCAATCATTCTGGTCTAGTCTGAATATTGACCGGACCCGGGCCAGGGACGTGCAATTGAGTGTCCGGGCCGGATCACCATTGGAGTCATTGGGAGGTGCCCTCATGAGCCTGCTGCTCGAGCCTTACACCCTGCGTCAGCTGACCCTGCCCAACCGCATCGCCGTTTCGCCGATGTGCCAGTATTCCGCTGTCGATGGCCTGGCCAACGATTGGCACCTTGTTCATCTTGGCAGCCGCGCCGTGGGTGGCGCGGGCCTGGTCATCACCGAAGCCGTGGCGGTAACCGCCGATGGCCGCATCACCGCCGAAGACCTCGGCCTGTGGGATGATGCGCAGATCGCCCCGTTGCAGCGCATCACCCGCTTCATCACCGCCCAGGGCGTCGTGCCGGGTATCCAGCTGGCCCACGCCGGGCGCAAGGCCAGTACCTATCGGCCATGGCTGGGCAAGCAAGGCAGCGTCAAGCCGGAAGAGGGCGGCTGGCAGCCGGTGGGGCCCTCGAGGATTGCCTTCGACCCGCAGCACACCACGCCCCGTGAGTTGAGCCAGGACGAAATCCAGGGTGTGATCGACGCGTTCGTCGCCTCGACCGAGCGCGCCCTGAAAGCCGGATTCAAGGTCGTTGAAATCCACGCCGCGCATGGCTACCTGCTGCATCAGTTCCTGTCGCCACTGAGCAACCAGCGCCGTGACGAGTACGGCAGCTGCTTCGAAAACCGTATCCGCCTGACCTTGCAGGTGGTCGAGGCCGTGCGCAAGGTGTGGCCGGCCGAACTGCCGCTGTTCGTGCGGGTGTCGGCGACCGATTGGGTCGAGGACGGCTGGAACCCGGATGAAACCGTCGAGCTGGCGCGCCGCCTGCGCGGCCTGGGCGTCGACCTGATCGACGTGTCCTCCGGCGGCACCTCGGTCAATGCCGAGATCCCCACCGGCCCCGGCTACCAGACCCGTTTCGCCGAGCGTGTGCGCAAGGAATCGGAAATCGCCACCGGCACCGTGGGCATGATCACCGAACCGGCCCAGGCCGAGCACATTCTGCGCACTGGCCAGGCCGACATCATCTTCCTTGCCCGCGAACTGCTGCGCGACCCGTACTGGCCGCTGCACGCCGATGATGACCTGGGCGGCAACAAGGCCACCTGGCCAGCGCAATACCAGCGCGCGACCAGCCGGGCCAACCCGATTCACGAGTCGGATTTACGGGATTAGCATCGTCGGAGTGTGGTGGTGGGCGGAAATAATCGGTAGGGCTGATATCGAGCGCCGCCCGCGCGGCGCACGATATCGCAGGCGCCAAGAATCCAGCGACCTACCCCAAACTTCCCTCAATGCTTGATCATCACATGCCGCACACAGGTGTAATCCTCCAGCCCATACATCGACATGTCCTTGCCATACCCCGAATGCTTCTGCCCGCCATGGGGCATTTCGCTGACCAGCATGAAGTGGGTGTTCACCCAGGTGCAGCCATACTGCAGGCGCGCCGCCAGGCGGTGGGCGCGGCCGGTGTCGCGGGTCCATACCGATGAGGCCAGGCCGTAGTCGGAGTCGTTGGCCCATTCCAGCGCCTGCGCTTCGTCGCTGAAGCGGGTGACCGACACCACCGGGCCGAACACTTCGTTACGCACGATCTCGTCGTCCTGCAGGGCATCGGCCAACACCGTCGGCGCGAAGAAGAAACCGTCACCCTCGATCGCCTTGCCGCCGGTCACCAGGCGAATATGCGGCTGGGCAATGGCCCGCTGTACCAGGCCAGCGACCTTGTCGCGGTGCTGGGCGCTGATCAGTGGCCCCAGCTCGGTGTCTTCGGCTTCCTGCAGCCCGGGCTTGAGGCTGGCTACCGCTTCACCCAGGCGTTCGACGAAGCGCTCGTAGATGCCGTCCTGCACATACAACCGACAGGCAGCGGTGCAGTCCTGGCCAGCGTTGTAGAAGCCGAAGGTGCGGATGCCGTCGATGGCCGCGTCGAGGTCGGCATCGTCGAACACCAGCACCGGCGCCTTGCCGCCCAGTTCCATGTGCATGCGTTTCACGCTGTCGGCGGTAGCGCTGATGATGTGTGCGCCGGTGGGAATCGAGCCGGTCAGCGAAACCATGCGTACCTTGGGGTGTGTGACCAACGGGGTGCCGACGGTCTGGCCGCGCCCGAAGAGGATGTTCAACACCCCCGGCGGCAACAGGTCCAGGGCCAGTTCGCCCAGGCGCAGGGCGGT
Organism: Pseudomonas sp. BCRC 81390; assembly: GCF_030341915.1. Taxonomy (NCBI): domain Bacteria; kingdom Pseudomonadati; phylum Pseudomonadota; class Gammaproteobacteria; order Pseudomonadales; family Pseudomonadaceae; genus Pseudomonas; species Pseudomonas sp. BCRC 81390. Next base: position 1,020,358 of record NZ_JATAAG010000066.1, read on the forward strand.
CAGCGGGGTCATCTCGGAGGGCTTGATCACCACCGTGTTGCCCGCGGCCAGGGCCGGGGCGATCTTCCAGGCCAGCATCATCAACGGGTAGTTCCACGGCGCGATCGAGGCGACCACGCCCAGTGGGTCGCGGCGGATCATCGAGGTATGCCCCGGCAGGTATTCGCCCGCTGCCGAGCCACCCAGGCAGCGTGCTGCACCGGCGAAATAGCGGAACACATCGGCAATCGCCGGGATCTCGTCATTCAATGCGGCGCTCAGCGGCTTGCCGCAGTTCTGCGACTCCAGCCGGGCCAGTTCATCGCCATGCGCTTCGATGGCGTCGGCCAATGCCAGCAACGCCTGTGCACGCTCCTTGGGGCTGGTTTGCGACCAGCTGTCGAAGGCCTGGTCGGCGGCGCGTACGGCGCTGTCCACCTGCGCCTCGGTGGCTTCGTTGATCTGCGCCAGGGCGCTGCCCAGCGCCGGGTTGAGTACGGTCCAGGCCGGGCCTTCGCCAGCGACCAGCTGGCCATTGATCAGCATCTGCGTTTGCATCGGGGGACTCCTCCAGGGTCATTTGCCGCTGCCCGCGACGCTTTCGCCGCCACGGGTCAGGTAATAGGCGCCAAGGATTGGCAGCATGGTCACCAGCATCACCAGCATGGCGACCACGTTGGTCACCGGCACGTCACGCGGGCGGCTGAGCTGGTTGAGCAACCAGATCGGCAGGGTGCGTTCGTGGCCGGCGGTGAAGGTGGTGACAATGATCTCGTCGAACGACAGGGCAAAGGCCAGCATGCCGCCGGCCAACAGCGCCGAGCCAAGGTTGGGCAGGATGATGTAGCGGAAGGTCTGCCAGCCATCGGCGCCCAGGTCCATCGAGGCTTCGATCAGGCTCTGCGAAGTACGCCGCAGGCGGGCGATGACATTGTTGTAGACGATCACCACGCAAAAGGTGGCGTGGCCGACCACGATGGTGAACACCCCGGGTTCCATGCCCAGGCTCTTGAACGCCGAGAGCAGGGCGATACCGGTGATGATACCGGGCAGGGCGATGGGCAGGATCAGCAGCAGCGAAATGCTCTCCTTGCCAAAAAAGCTGCGCCGGTACAGCGCCGCCGAGGCCAGCGTGCCCAGCACCAGGGCGATCAGCGTGGCCAGGCAGGCCACCTGCAGTGACAGTTGGATCGCCTCCAGCACATCGGGCCGGGCGAACGCCACGGCGAACCACTTGAGGGTAAAGCCCTTGGGCGGAAAGCTGAACGCCGCATCCTCGGTGTTGAAGGCATAGAGGAAGATGATCAGGATCGGAAAGTGCAGGAACAGCAGGCCGCCCCAGGCGGCCAGGCGCAGCCCGATCGAAGCTTTTTCAGAGTGCATCGAAGGCTCCCAGGCGCTTGACCAACGACAGGTATACCGCGATCAGCACGATCGGTACCAGGGTGAAGGCGGCGGCCATCGGCATGTTGCCGATCGCTCCTTGCTGGGCATAGACCATGCTGCCGATGAAGTAGCCAGGCGGGCCGATTAGTTGCGGCACGATGAAGTCGCCCAGGGTCAGCGAAAAGGTGAAGATCGAGCCGGCAGCAATGCCCGGGATCGACAGCGGCAGAATCACCTGCACGAAGGTTTGCCGAGGTCGGGCGCCGAGGTCTGCCGAGGCCTGCAGCAGGGAAGGTGGCAGGCGTTCCAGCGAGGCCTGGATGGGCAGGATCATGAATGGCAGCCAGATATAGACGAACACCATGAAGCGCCCCAGGTGTGATGTCGACAGGGTACTGCCGCCCACCCCCGGTACTGCCAGCACGGTTTGCAAAAGGGCATCCAGGTGCAGTTGCTGGACGAACCACTGGGCCACGCCACCCTTGGCCAGCAGCAGGGTCCAGGCGTAGGTCTTGACGATGTAGCTGGCCCACATCGGCATCATCACCGCGATGTAGAAAAATGCTTTGGTCTTGCCGCTGGTGTAGCGCGCCATGTAATAGGCGATGGGGAAGGCCAGCACTGCACTGGCCAGCGACACCGCCACCGCCATGCCCAGGGTGCGCAGGATGATGTCGAAGTTCGACGGGTTGAACAGGGCGGCGAAATTGCCCAGGGTCAGCTCCGGGCTCACCGCCATGGTGAAGTCGTCGAAGGTATAGAAACCCTGCCACAGCAGGTTGAGCAGCGAGCCCAGGTAGATCGCGCCGAACCAGGTCAGTGGCGGCACCAGCAGCAACGCCAGGTAGAGGTTGGGGCGCCGGTACAGCAGGTTGGACAGCTCGCGTAGCCTACCCATGTCAGCGGCTCCCGCTTTCCTGCAGCACGGTCATGGCTTCCCGCGGCCAGTGCGCTTGTAGCCGTTGCCCAGGTTGCCAGGCCTGTGCCTGCACCTGCCAGCGGTCGTTGGCCTGGCTTACCGCCAACAGCTGGCCACTGTCGAGCTGCAGCTCGTAACGGGTGGCACTGCCCTGGTACTGGATATCGCGCAGCACGCCACTGACCTGCACCGCCTGGTCGCCAGCAACCGGGCCGCCCAGGCGGATGTGCTCGGGGCGGATGGAAAACGGCGCCGGGCTGCCGTGGAGCGCCATCGCCAGTTCGCCGCGCAGCACGTTTGAGGAACCGACGAATTCGGCGACGAAGGGCGTGGCCGGTTGCATGTACAGGTTGCGCGGGGTGTCGACCTGCTCGATCCGGCCGCGGTTGAATACTGCCACCCGGTCAGACATCGACAGCGCCTCGGTCTGGTCGTGGGTGACGAAGATGAACGTGATACCCAACTGACGCTGGAGCTTTTTCAGTTCACCCTGCATCTGCTCGCGCAGTTTCAGGTCCAGCGCGCCCAAGGGTTCGTCCAGCAGCAGTACCCGTGGCCGGTTGACCAGGGCGCGGGCCAGGGCCACGCGCTGGCGTTGCCCGCCAGACAGCTGTGCCGGCTTGCGTGCGCCGTAGCCGGCCAGGGCCACCATCGCCAGTGCTTCTTCGGCGCGGCCGTGGCGTTCGGCCTTGGCCACGCCTTTCACCTTCAGGCCGTAGGCAATGTTGTCCAGGACGTTCATGTGCGGGAACAGTGCGTAGTCCTGGAACACCGTGTTGACGTCACGCAGGTACGGCGGCACGCCGGCGGCCTCGACGCCGTGGATACGGATCGAGCCGCTGCTGGGCTGCTCGAAGCCGGCGATCAGGCGCAGGCAGGTGGTCTTGCCCGAGCCAGACGGGCCGAGCATGGAGAAGAACTCGCCATCGAGGATGTCGATGCTGACCTGGTCGACGGCGGTGACCTCGCCGAACGTACGGGAAACCTGGGTGAACTGGACGGCTAGGGGCATGCGTGGGCTCCAGGCATCAAAGTTTCTCCTGAGCCGGCCTCTTCGCGGGCGCGCCCGCTCCCACAGGTATTACACAGCCTTCAAGGCCGGTGCCCTACCTGTGGGAGCGGGCATGCCCGCGAAGAGGTCGGCCCTGGCATTCAGGCAACCTCAGCGCCCACCCATGATCGCGATGTAATCCTGGGTCCAGCGGCTGTAAGGCACGAACTTGCCGCCCTGGGCCTGCGGGGTTTTCCAGAAGGCGATCTTGTCGAAGTTGTCGAAGCCGTTGGTCTTGCAGCCGTCCGCTCCCAGCAGTTCGTTGCCATTGCAGGCGGCCGGTACCGCCGGCAACGAGCCGAACCAGGCCGCCACGTCACCCTGCACCTTCGGTTGCAGCGACCAGTCCATCCACTTGTAGGCACAGTTGGGGTGCTTGGCCTCGCTGTGGAGCATGGTGGTATCCGCCCAGCCGGTCGCCCCTTCCTTGGGAATGGTCGAAGCCACCGGCTGTTTCTCGGCCTTCAGGCCATTGACCATGTAGCCCCAGGAGCTGGTTGCGACCACGCCTTCGTTCTTCACGTCGCTCATCTGCACCGTTGCATCATGCCAGTAGCGGTGCACTAACGGTTGCTGCTGGCGCAGCAGCTCCAGCACGGCCTTGTACTGGGCTTCGTTCAGTTCGTACGGATCCTGGATGCCCAGCTCCGGCTTGGCGGTTTTCAGGTACAGCGCTGCATCGGCGATGTAGATCGGCCCGTCGTAGGCCTGCACGCGCCCCTTGTTCGGCTTGCCGTCGGGCAGGTTCTGCGGCTCGAACAGCACGCCCCAGCTGGTGGGCGCCTGTTTGAATACCTCGGTGTTGTACAGCAGTACGTTCGGCCCCCATTGGTAGGGGGTACCGTAGACCTGCTTGTCGACCACGTACCAGCCGCCGTTCTGCAAGCGTGGGTCGATATGCTTCCAGTTGGGGATCAGTGCGGTATTGATCGGCTGCACCCGCTTGCCTGCGATCAGCCGCAGCGATGCGTCACCCGAAGCGGTGACCAGATCGTAGCCGCCCTTGGTCATCAGGCTGACCATCTCGTCCGACGTGGCGGCGGTCTTGACGCTGACCTTGCAACCGGTTTCCTTTTCGAAACCGCTGACCCAGTCGTAGGCCTTGTCGCTTTCGCCGCGCTCGATGTAGCCCGGCCAGGCGACGATGTCCAGGCGCCCCTCACCAGCGCCCAGGGCCTTGGGCGGTTCGGCAGCCTGCAGGCTGGCGCTGGCCAGCACGGCACCGGTCATGGCGCCGAGCAATGCGGTCTTGTGCACTGACATGGTGTTCCCTCTTTTTTGGCGATTTTGTTCGGGGCAGTCAAAGCAAGCCGTGAAGCATTGGTTATAAGCCTAGTGCGAGTGCGCGCAGTATTGGCGATATCGAGTCTAGTTGGCTTTTTGCCAGCCAATGCAACATCCAGAAGCAAATCCACGGTGGCGTGCGCTTGGCCAAGCCTTACTCTGGCCTTTGTACTTTTTCCGTGGAGACCCGCGAATGAATACGCGCAGCCTGCTCGATCAATTACTCAAGTCCGGCCAGCAACTGCTCGACAAGCAGGGCGCTACCGGTAAGCCCGGTAGCGCTGCCGGTGGGCTTGGCGGGCTGTTGTCCGGCACCGGTGGCGGTTTGTTGGGCGGGGGCGCGCTGGGGCTGTTGCTGGGCAGCAAGAAAGCCCGCAAGTATGGCGGCAAGGCGCTCACTTATGGTGGCCTGGCCGCGCTGGGGGTGTTGGCCTACAAAGCCTATGGCAACTGGCAGGCCAGTCAGCGCCTGGCTGCAAGCGAGCCCCAGACCGTCGACCGCCTGCCGCCGGCCCAGGCCGAACAGCACAGCCAGGCCGTGCTGCGGGCGCTGGTGGCAGCGGCCAAGTCCGATGGCCATATAGACGCGCGCGAGCGGGCGCTGATCGAGGGCGAGTTCAGCCGCCTGGACAGCGACCGTGAACTGCAACACTGGTTGCACGATGAGCTGAACAAGCCGCTGGACCCGGCCGAAGTGGCCGGTGCCGCGCAAACGCCGGAAATGGCGGCCGAGATGTACCTGGCCAGCGTGATGATGGTCGACCAGGAGAACTTCATGGAGCGCGCCTATCTGGACGAACTGGCCCGCCAGCTGCGCCTGGAGCCGGGCCTGCGCCAGGCGCTGGAAAGTCAGGCAAGGCTTGCAGCAAGCTGATATCGCGCGGGTGGGCTGCAACGCAGCCCAATGACTGGTCCATCAAACGCCTGCCATTCAGCCGCAAAAGCGCCGGGCGCCTGAGCTATACTCCGGCGGTTTTTCCCACTTGTTGCGAATTCCTGAGGGCTGAATGTGAAGAACTGGACCTTGCGCCAACGGATCCTGGCAAGTTTCGCCGTGATCATCGCCATCATGCTGCTGATGATCGTGGCCGCCTACTCGCGGTTGGTGGCCATCGAAGCCGCCGAAGAGGCGGTGGGCAGCGACAGCATTCCAGGGGTTTACTACAGCTCGATGATCCGCAGCGCCTGGGTCGACAGCTATGTCACCAGCCAGCAACTGGTGGGCCTGTCCAACCGCCGCGAAATCACCACCGCCGACATGGAACTGTTCAAAGGGTTCGAGGACCGGCTGAAGCAGCACATGGCGAGTTACCAGGCCACGATCCGGACCAAGGACGACCAGACCCGTTTCGATTCCTTCGTGCAGCTTGAAGAGAACTACATGAAGATCGTTGGCCAGGTCCTGGACGCCTACCGCCAGCATGACTACGACGGCGCCCAGCGGCTGATCAGCGACGTGCTCACCCCGACCTGGGTGGATGGGCGCAAGCACCTGACCGAAGTCATCGAGGACAACCGCGCGTCAGCCGACGCCGCCACCAACGACATCGTCAACGCCGTGAGCACGGCCAAGGGCAGCATGGTGGTTTCGCTGTTGCTGGCCATCATCGCCGCGGGCGTCTGCGGGCTGTTGCTGATGCGTGCAATCTCGGCGCCCATGCAGCGCATTGTGCATGCCCTCGACAAACTGCGTTCAGGCGACCTGAGCATGCGCCTGAGCCTGGAGCGCCAGGACGAATTCGGCGCCATCGAAAGCGGCTTCAACGAAATGGCCGAGGCCCTGGCCAGCCTGGTGGCCCAGGCCCAGCGCTCGTCGGTCCAGGTGACCACGTCGGTGACCGAGATTGCCGCCACTTCCAAGCAGCAGCAGGCTACCGCCACCGAGACGGCTGCCACCACCACCGAGATCGGTGCCACCTCGCGGGAAATCGCCGCCACCTCGCGTGACCTGGTGCGCACCATGACCGAGGTGACCTCGGCGGCCGACCAGGCCTCCAGCCTGGCCGGTTCCGGCCAGCAGGGCCTGGCGCGGATGGAAGAAACCATGCACCAGGTGATGGGCGCCGCCGACCTGGTCAACGCCAAGCTGGCCATCCTCAACGAAAAGGCCAGCAACATCACCCAGATGGTGGTGACCATCGTCAAGGTCGCCGACCAGACCAACCTGCTGTCGCTCAACGCCGCCATCGAGGCGGAAAAGGCAGGTGAATACGGCCGTGGTTTCGCTGTGGTCGCCACCGAAGTGCGCCGCCTGGCCGACCAGACCGCCGTGGCCACCTACGACATCGAGCAGATGGTGCGCGAGATCCAGTCGGCCGTGTCGGCCGGGGTCATGGGCATGGACAAGTTCTCCGAGGAAGTGCGCCGCGGCATGTTCGAAGTGCAGCAGGTAGGCGAGCAGCTGAGCCAGATCATCCACCAGGTCCAGGCCTTGGCGCCGCGCGTGCTGATGGTCAACGAAGGCATGCAGGCCCAGGCTACCGGTGCCGAGCAGATCAACCAGGCGCTGGCCCAGCTCAGCGACGCCAGCACCCAGACGGTCGAGTCGCTGCGCCAGGCCAGTTTTGCCATCGATGAGCTGAGCCAGGTGGCCGCAGGCCTGCGCGGCGGCGTGTCGCGCTTCAAAGTCTGACTACGATGAACGACATGCAACCGCGCACCGCGCGGGAGGACAACGCCAAGGGGGTGTTGTACCTGCAGTTCCGCATCCAGGCACAGCGCTTCGCCTTGAGCGTGCACGAGGTGATCGAAGTGCTGCCGCGCCAGCCGCTCAAGCCGATCGCCCAGGCGCCTGGCTGGGTCGCGGGCATCCTCGCCCACCGTGGCCTGCTGGTGCCGGTGGTCGACCTGGCGGCGTTGAGCTTTGGCCAGCCGGCGGCGCAACGCACCAGTACCCGGCTGGTGCTGGTGCATTATCGTGGCGGCCTGCAGCTTGGCCTGATCCTGGAACAGGCGACCGAAACCTTGCGCTGCCACCCCGACGAGTTCCAGCCCTATGGCGTGGACAGCGGTGAAGCCCCCTACCTGGGGCCGGTGCGCCAGGACGAGCAGGGCCTGCTGCAGCGCATCGAGGTCAACGACTTGCTGCCCGACGCGGTGCACCGACTGCTATACACGGCTGAGCCGACAGGGATGCCGACATGAACGAGCAACACTTTTTCCGCTTCCTGCGTGAACGTATCGGCCTGGACGTGGAGTCGGTGGGGGCGTCCATGGTCGAACGTGCGCTGCGTCAGCGGTGCGTGGCCGTGAACGCCGCCGACCTCGACGATTACTGGCTGCGCCTGCAGCAATCGATGGACGAGCAACAGGCACTGATCGAGGCCGTTATCGTCCCGGAAACCTGGTTCTTCCGTTACCCCGAATCCTTCACCGCCTTGGCCAGCCTGGCGCAGAAGCGCCTGGCCGAGCTTGCCGGGGCGCGCCCGCTGCGCCTGCTCAGCCTGCCATGCTCGACTGGCGAGGAGCCCTATTCGCTGGCCATGGCCCTGCTCGACGCTGGCATCGCACCGGGTGCATTTCTGATCGATGGCATGGACATCAGCCCCAGTTCGGTGGCCAAGGCCGGGCAAGCCATGTATGGGCGCAACGCCTTCCGTGGCAGTGACCTGAGTTTTCGCGAGCGCTATTTCGATGCCGTCGATGATGGCCACCAGCTTCACCAGCGGGTACGCGAGCAGGTCAGCTTGCAGGTGGGCAATGTGCTCGACCCGGCGCTGGCCAGCCGCGATGGTCTGTACGACTTCGTGTTCTGCCGCAACCTGCTGATCTACTTCGACCTGGCCACCCAGCAACGGGTGTTCGAGGTGCTCAAACGCCTGCTGCACGCGCAAGGGGTGTTGTTCATCGGCCCGGCCGAAGGCAGCCTGCTGGCGCGGTTGGGTATGCGCCCGGTGGGGATTGCCCAGTCGTTCGCCTACGTGCGCGAGGAGGGCAATGCCGTTGCGCCGGCCAGCACACCGGCATTGCCGACCCGACGTCGGTTGCCAGCGCAGCCGACGCCAGGCTATTCGTTGCCCGCTGCGGCACGGCCACTGCGCGCGCAGCCCGTGGCAACCAGGCCAGCGCCGGTGCGCGAGCACCAGGGCGGGCAGCCTGGCGAGCTGTTGGCGAGCATTGCCCGGCTGGCCAATGCCGGTGCCAGCGAGCAGGCCCGTGCCGAATGCCAGCGCTACCTCGCCCAGTTCCCGCCTTCGGCGCAGGTGTATTACTGGCTGGGGTTGCTCAGCGATACCGAGGGCGATGCGCAGCAGGCGCTCAGCCACTATCGCAAAGCCCTGTATCTGGAGCCGCAGCATTCCGAGGCGCTGGTGCACCTGGCGGCCTTGCTGGCGGCCCAGGGTGACCTGGCCGGTGCCCGGCGCTTGCAGGAGCGCGCTGCACGGGCGGGGCGGGAGTCTGAACGATGAAGAAAGAATCCGCGATGCAACTGCTCGCCGAGGATGATGCGCACATCGACGACTGCTGGAACCGCATAGGGGTACGCGGCGACAAGCAATGCCCGCTGCTGGCGCGGCACGTGCACTGCCGAAACTGCGAAGTCTACGCCGCCGCCGCCACGCGCCTGCTCGACCGTTATGCGTTGATGGAGGACCATCGGGTGGTGGCGGCAGCGCCTGCCGAGGAAGCCACGGGCCGTTCGATGCTGCTGTTCCGCCTGGGTGAAGAATGGCTGGCGCTGGCCACCGCCTGCCTGGCCGAAATCGCCCCGCTGCAGGCGGTGCATTCATTGCCGCACCAGCGCTCGCGCGTGCTGCAGGGTGTGGCCAATGTACGCGGTGCGCTGGTGCCGTGCCTGTCGCTGGCCGACCTGCTGGGCGTGCAGGCCGGTGCCACCGAGCAGCGCGCCGGCCGGGTGATGCCACGCATGCTGATTCTGGCCACCGACGGTGGGCCGGTGGTGCTGGCCGTCGAGGAAATCGACGGCATTCACCGGCTCGACCCGCAGCTGCTCGGCAGCGGCCAGGATGTTACCCGTTTCACCGCTGCGGTCCTGCAATGGCGTGGCCGCAGCGTACGGGTGCTGGACGAACAACACTTACTGTCTGCCGTGCAGCGGAGCCTGTCATGACCCCGGAGCAAATGCGCGACGCATCGTTGCTCGAGCTGTTCAGCCTGGAAGCCGAGGCGCAGACCCAGGTGCTCAGCACCGGCTTGATGGCGCTGGAACGCAACCCTGTGCAGGCCGACCAGCTCGAGGCGTGCATGCGTGCTGCGCACTCCCTGAAAGGCGCGGCGCGGATCGTCGGGGTGGACGCTGGCGTCAGCGTCGCCCACGTCATGGAGGACTGCCTGGTCGCTGCCCAGGAGGGCCGGCTGCGGCTGAGCGCCGAGCATATCGACGCGCTGCTGCAAGGTACCGACCTGCTGATGCGCATCGCCACACCCGGGGATACCGCGGCACAGGCGACCCTGCCGGTATTCCTCGCACAAATGGCCAGCCTGTTGGACCCGGCGGGGGCGGCCACGCCGTCCGTACCGCCCAGCGTGCCAGCAGCGCCGGAAGCGCCGGCCCTGCAACCCGAGCCAGCGCCGCTGCCTGTCGCCCCCGCCGGGCCTGAGCCCGAACCCGAGTCGGCGCCGCGTCGCAAGGCGCCCAAGCCTGCCGGCGAAGGTACGGAGCGGGTGCTGCGGGTGACCGCCGATCGCCTCAACAGCTTGCTCGACCTGTCCAGCAAATCGCTGGTCGAGACCCAGCGGCTCAAGCCTTACCTGGCCTCGCTGCAGCGCCTCAAGCGCATGCACGGCCAAGGCATGCAGGCGCTCGACGGCCTGCGCAGGCAGCTGGAGGACAGTGGCCAGAGCAGCGAGGTGCTCGAAGCCTTGGCGCAGACCCAGCGCCTGCTGGCGGAAACCCAGCAGGTCCTGCAGCAGCAGGCTGCCGACCTGGACGAGTTCGGCTGGCAGGCTAGCCAGCGCGCACAACTGCTGTACGACACGGCGCTGGCCTGCCGGATGCGGCCGTTTGCCGATGTCCTGGCCGGCCAGAGCCGCATGGTCCGCGACCTTGGCCGGTCGCTGGGCAAGCCGGTGCGCTTGCTGGTAGAAGGGGAAAAGACCCAGGTCGACCGTGATGTGCTGGAAAAGCTCGAAGCACCGCTGACCCACCTGTTGCGCAATGCGGTCGACCACGGCATCGAGCTGCCCGAGCGGCGTCTGCTGGCAGGCAAGCCGGAGGAGGGGGTGGTCCGCCTGCGCGCCTCGCACCAGGCCGGCATGCTCAGCCTGGAACTGATCGACGATGGCGCCGGCATCGACCTCGAACGCCTGCGCAGCAACATCGTCGAGCGGGCCCTGTCTCCCGCCGACACGGTGGCGCGGATGAGCGAGGCCGAGTTGCTGACGTTCCTGTTCCTGCCTGGGTTCAGCTTGCGCGACAAGGTTACTGAGGTGTCCGGGCGTGGTGTCGGCCTGGATGCGGTGCAGCACATGATCCGTGAGCTGCGCGGCTCGATCGAGCTGACCCAGACGGCCGGGCAGGGCTGCCGTTTCCATCTGCAGGTGCCGCTGACCCTGTCGGTGGTGCGCAGCCTGGTGGTCGAGGTGGGGGGCGAGGCCTACGCCTTCCCGCTCGCCCACATCGAGCGCACGCTGGACGTGGCTGCCGAAGAGATCGTGCAGATCGAAGGGCGCCAGCATTTCTGGCACGAAGGCCGCCACATCGGCCTGGTCGCGGCCAGCCAGTTGCTTAACCGCCCGGCCGGGCAGGCCGAAGAGAGCCGGTTGCGGGTGGTGGTGATTCGTGAGCGCGAGCAACTCTACGGCGTGGCCGTGGAGCGGCTGGTGGGCGAGCGGGTGCTGGTGGTGATGCCACTCGACCCGCGGCTGGGCAAGGTGCAGGATATTTCTTCCGGCGCCCTGCTCGACGATGGTTCGGTGGTGCTGATCATCGATGTCGAAGACTTGTTGCGTTCGCTGGATAAACTGCTCAGCACTGGCAGCCTTGAACGCATCGCGCGCGGCAGCGGTGGCGCCCGCGGCGTGGTGCGCAAGCGCATCCTGGTGGTCGACGATTCGCTGACCGTGCGTGAACTGCAGCGCAAATTGCTGGGCAACCGTGGCTACGACGTGGCCGTGGCGGTGGATGGCATGGACGGCTGGAACGCCCTGCGTGCGGAGGACTTCGACCTGCTGATCACCGACATCGACATGCCGCGCATGGACGGCATCGAGCTGGTCACCCTGGTGCGTCGCGACCAGCGTCTGCAATCGCTGCCGGTCATGGTGGTGTCCTACAAGGACCGCGAGGAAGACCGACGGCGTGGCCTGGATGCTGGCGCCGACTACTATTTGGCAAAGGCCAGTTTCCATGACGATGCGTTGCTGGATGCTGTGGACGAGCTGATCGGGGGGGCGCAAGGATGAAGATCGCCATCGTCAACGACATGCCCATGGCCGTCGAGGCACTGCGCCGGGTGGTCGCCTTCGAGCCCGAACACCAGGTGATATGGGTGGCCGGCAACGGTGCCGAGGCGGTGCAGCGCTGTGCGGAACAGTTGCCAGACCTGATCCTCATGGACCTGATCATGCCGGTGATGGACGGTGTCGAGGCCACCCGCAGGATCATGGCCGAAACCCCTTGCGCCATCGTCATCGTGACGGTCGACCGCAAGCAGAACATGCATCGGGTGTTCGAGGCCATGGGCCACGGCGCCCTCGACGTGGTCGACACGCCAGCGCTGGGGGCGGGCGACCCGCGCGAAGCGGCAGCGCCACTGTTGCGCAAGATCCTCAACATAAGCTGGCTGATCGGCCAGCAGAATGCCCCGGCCGCGCGCCCGGTCGCCGCGCCGGTGCGGGCGGTGTCGCAGCACCGCGGGCTGGTGGCGATCGGCTCGTCCGCGGGTGGCCCGGCAGCCCTCGAAGTGCTGCTGAAGGCCCTGCCGGCGGCGTTTCCGGCGGCCATCGTGCTGGTCCAGCATGTGGACCAGGTATTTGCTGCGGGCATGGCCGAATGGCTCAGCAGTGCAGCCGGCCTGCCGGTGCGCCTGGCCCGCCAAGGTGAACCGCCGCAACCCGGCCAGGTGTTGCTGGCCGGCACCAACCACCACATCCGCCTGCTACAGAACGGCCAACTGGCCTACACTGCCGAACCGGTCAACGAGATATACCGGCCCTCGATCGATGTGTTCTTCGAGAGCGTGGCGCGCTACTGGAGCGGCGATGCGGTGGGTGTGCTGCTCACCGGCATGGGCCGCGACGGCGCCCAGGGTCTGAAACTGATGCGCCAGCGGGGCTTTCTCACCATTGCCCAGGACCAGGCCAGCAGCGCTGTGTATGGAATGCCCAAGGCTGCTGTGGCCATCGATGCCGCGGTGGAGGTCCGCCCGCTGGAACGCATAGCCGGGCGCTTGATGGAATTTTTTGCTAAATGACGAAGTGTATTGAATCACGCCGCCAGGCCGGTAGTGATCGGGTGAACAGCCATGAATGACTTACCGATCGAAGGTTTCACGACCACCAACGAAAACGCGGCGATGGTACTGCTGGTCGACGACCAGGCCATGATCGGCGAGGCGGTGCGGCGTGGCCTGGCCAACGAGGACAACATCGACTTCCACTTCTGCGCCGACCCGCACCAGGCGGTCGCCCAGGCGGTGCGCATCAAGCCCACGGTTATTCTGCAGGACCTGATCATGCCTGGCCTGGACGGGCTGACCCTGGTGCGTGAATACCGCAACAACCCGGCCACCCAGGACATTCCGATCATCGTCCTGTCGACCAAGGAAGACCCGCTGGTCAAGAGCGCAGCCTTCGCTGCGGGGGCCAACGACTACCTGGTCAAGCTGCCTGACACCATCGAACTGGTAGCGCGCATTCGCTACCACTCGCGCTCCTACCTGACCCTGCTGCAGCGCGACGAGGCCTACCGCGCCCTGCGCGTCAGCCAGCAGCAGTTGCTCGACTCCAACCTGATGCTGCAGCGGCTGATGAACTCCGATGGCCTGACCGGGTTGTCCAACCGGCGTCACTTCGACGAATACCTCGAGTTGGAGTGGCGCCGTGCCATGCGTGAGCAGCAGCAGTTGTCGCTGCTGATGATCGACGTGGACTTCTTCAAGGCCTACAACGACAGCTTCGGCCACCTGGCCGGTGACGAGGCCTTGCGCCAGGTCGCCGAGGCGATCCGCGGTGCATGTTCGCGGCCGACCGACCTGCCGGCGCGCTATGGCGGCGAGGAATTTGTCCTGGTGTTGCCCAACACCTCACCGGGTGGCGCCCGCCTGGTGGCAGAAAAGCTGCGTCAGACCGTATTGGGCCTGGGCATCCCGCACACCGCACCGACGCCTGACTCATACCTGACCGTGAGTATTGGCCTGGCGACCCAGACCCCGGCCATCGGCAGCCATAGCCGGCAGTTGATTTCGGCTGCGGATAAAGGGCTCTACCAGGCCAAGAACAACGGACGCAACCAGGTGGGCATCGCCTGATGGCACGGGTTCCATGCCAATGGCTGTGACTTCGGGTTAGACCACCTGATAGATGCGTTCAGGTATCGAAACCTTCCTTTCGTCGCCGTTATCAAACATAAACGTCAATGAGCCTGCCACTCGCAGGCCAGTGCCCGGCGAATAGAGGTGTTTTTCGACCTCCCGGATCAGTTTCTGTGGCTGTAGTGCATCCTTGGGCCAGAGGGTGTAACCAGAGCCACCGCCATTCGAGGTCAGGATCACGCCGATGTGGTGCAGGCCTGGAAGCTCCTCTTGCAAGCCCGGAAAGTTGAACTCCAGTGGCGAGGGGGCACTTGCACTGTCATAGTTGATGACATCCCCCTCGGCTTCCAGCATCACGGGTGCCTTGAGCATCGGCAGCGGGAAGGTAGCGGTTGGTGTGTTGTTGCTCATCGCTCGATCTCCAATGGGAAGTGGCCTGGAATGGCCTGCCCAGTAGATATCGGCCGGGTTTGCCGGACAACTGGTGAAGCTGCCAGTTGCGCATAGGCGGGTCAAGTGATAGCCGCCCAGGGTTCCGGCCAATGGCTGCCCGGTGGGCCTGCCGCCATCCTGCAGACTGCGTTATACTCGCAGGCTTTTCACCGAATTCGCACGAGAGCCGCCCGCCCATGGAAATCCAACCGATCCTGAACACCATCAAGGACCTTACCGAGCGTTCCCAGTCCATTCGGGGGTATCTTTGACTACGATCACAAGCATGACCGCCTGATCGAAGTCAACCGCGAGCTGGAAGACCCCAACGTCTGGAACAAGCCCGAGTACGCCCAGGCCCTGGGCCGCGAGCGTGCCATGCTGGCCCAGGTCGTCGAGACCCTGGACAAGCTGTCCGGCGGCCTGGCCGACTGCCAGGACCTGCTCGACATGGCCGTCGAGGAAAATGACGAGGGCGCCGTCGGCGACGTCGTGACCGAGCTGGAAGGCCTGGAAGAAAAACTGGCCCAGCTTGAGTTCCGTCGCATGTTCAGCGGCGAAATGGACATGAACAACGCCTACCTGGACATCCAGGCCGGCTCCGGCGGTACCGAGGCGCAGGACTGGGCCAACATCCTGCTGCGCATGTACCTGCGCTGGGCCGACAAGCGTGGTTTCGACGCCACCATCATCGAGCTGTCCGAAGGTGAAGTCGCCGGGATCAAGGGCGCCACCGTGCACATCAAGGGCGAGTACGCCTTCGGCTGGCTGCGCACCGAAATCGGTGTGCACCGCCTGGTGCGCAAGAGCCCGTTCGACTCTGGTGCCCGTCGCCACACCTCGTTCTCGGCAGTGTTCGTGTCGCCCGAGATCGACGACAAGGTCGAGATCGAGATCAACCCGGCCGACCTGCGCATCGACACCTACCGCTCCTCCGGTGCCGGTGGCCAGCACGTGAACACCACCGACTCGGCGGTACGTATCACCCACGTGCCGACCAATACTGTGGTGGCGTGCCAGAACGAACGCTCCCAGCACGCCAACAAGGACACCGCCATGAAAATGCTGCGGGCCAAGTTGTACGAGCTGGAAATGCAGAAGCGCAACGCCGCCTCGCAGGCGCTGGAAGACAGCAAGTCGGACATCGGCTGGGGCCACCAGATCCGCTCCTACGTGCTGGATGACTCGCGCATCAAGGACCTGCGCACCGGTGTCGAGCGCAGCGACTGCCAGAAGGTCCTGGACGGCGACCTCGACCAGTACCTGGAAGCGAGCCTCAAGCAGGGGCTGTAAACCGCACACAACTGCCGCGGTACCCGGCCAGGGGCCGGTACCGCGTGCCCTGCCCGAAAGGGGCACCGAATACCTGATGGAAAGAATGACGAAATGAGCGACCTCAAGACCGACGTGCAAGACCTGCAACAGGAAGAAAACGCCCTGATCGCCCTGCGCAAGGAAAAGCTTGCCGCCGAGCGCGCCAAGGGCAACGCCTTCCCCAATGACTTCCGTCGCGACAGCTACTGCAACGACCTGCAGAAACAGTACGCGGACAAGACCAAGGAAGAACTGGAAGCTGCAGCGATTCCGGTCAAGGTCGCTGGTCGCATCATGCTCAACCGTGGCTCGTTCATGGTCATCCAGGACATGACCGGCCGTATCCAGGTCTATGTCAACCGCAAGACCCTGCCGGAAGAAACCCTGGCCGCGGTCAAGACCTGGGACCTGGGCGACATCATCAGCGCCGAAGGCACCCTGGCCCGTTCCGGCAAGGGCGACCTGTATGTCGAAATGACCAACGTGCGCCTGCTGACCAAGTCGCTGCGCCCGCTGCCCGACAAGCACCACGGCCTGACCGACACCGAGCAGCGCTACCGCCAGCGTTACGTCGACCTGATGGTCAACGAAGAAACCCGCCACACCTTCCGTGTGCGTTCGCAGGTGATCTCGCACATCCGCAAGTTCCTCATCGAACGCGACTTCCTCGAAGTCGAGACGCCGATGCTGCAGACCATCCCTGGCGGTGCCGCGGCCAAGCCGTTCGAAACCCACCACAACGCCCTGGACATGGCCATGTTCCTGCGTATCGCCCCGGAGCTGTACCTCAAGCGGCTGGTGGTTGGTGGCTTCGAGAAAGTGTTCGAGATCAACCGCAACTTCCGTAACGAAGGCGTTTCGACCCGGCACAACCCTGAGTTCACCATGCTCGAGTTCTACCAGGCCTACGCCGACTACCGCGACAACATGGACCTCACCGAGGAACTGTTCCGCGAACTGGCCCAGCTGGTCCTGGGCAGCACCGACGTGCCGTACGGCGACAAGGTGTTCCACTTCGGTGAGCCGTTCGCCCGCCTGTCGGTCTTCGACTCGATCCTCAAGTACAACCCGGAACTGACCGCTGCCGACCTGCAGGACGTCGACCGTGCCCGCGAGATCGCCAGGAAGGCCGGCGCCAAGGTGCTGGGCCACGAAGGCCTGGGCAAGCTGCAGGTGATGATTTTCGAAGAGTTGGTCGAGCACAAGCTGGAGCAGCCGCACTTCATCACCGAGTACCCGTTCGAAGTGTCGCCGCTGGCCCGTCGCAACGACGACAACCCGGCGGTCACCGACCGTTTCGAGCTGTTCATCGGTGGCCGCGAAATCGCCAACGCCTACTCCGAGCTGAACGATGCCGAAGACCAGGCCGAGCGCTTCCTGGCCCAGGTCGCCGAGAAGGACGCTGGTGACGACGAGGCCATGCACTACGACGCCGACTTCGTGCGGGCCCTGGAATACGGCATGCCGCCGACCGCAGGCGAAGGCATTGGTATCGACCGCTTGGTGATGCTGCTGACCAACTCGCCATCGATCCGCGACGTGATCCTGTTCCCGCACATGCGTCCGCAAGCCTGAGCCGTTTGAATCAGCCGCCTTTCGAGGCGGCTTTTTCTTGCCTGAAGCTTTATGTTGTCTGTACCGGCCTCTTCGCGGGCGCGCCCGCTCCCACAGCTCGTGACTGTTGTGGGGCCCCTGTGGGAGCGGGC
>NZ_JATAAG010000010.1:0-261780 GCF_030341915.1 Pseudomonas sp. BCRC 81390
TCTTTGTGACTATCAGTCCGTACTCACAAGCACCCACACGAATTGCTTGATTCGATTTGTTAAAGAGCGTTTGGCTAAGAGCGTTTCGTCTCAACCGAGGCGCGCATTCTACGCCTTCCTCATTGGCTGTCAAGCGTTTATTTTGAAGTTTTTTACATCCGGTTTCTTTCGAAACCTTTTAACTTCAACAGCTTACCGCCTACCCCGAAGCGTTCATCGCTGCGAGGAGGCGAATAATACGCGCTTTGAAATCAGAGTCAACACCTTGATCTAAAAACTTTTTTGCAGCGTCGGCGGCATGCTGGCAACTAATGGAAGCGCCGCGAATCTGTAGAGGAACACCCCCAACGGAGCGGAGCGGCCATGAGCGATGCGCAAAGCGAGAAAACCCCGGGCCTGTCGGCGGATGAAGAGCAGGAAGTCAGCCTGAACCAACCGCCCCGCGCAGCCGTGCTGCACGAGATCATTCGTTACCAGGGCGACCAGGAACTGGAGCGTACCCTCGCAGCACTCTGGTGGTCAGCCCTCGCTGCCGGTTTGTCTATGGGGCTCTCGCTCATGGCCATGGGGCTCTTCTACGCCCGGCTTCCGCAAGATGAAAGTGCTCAGGTGGTCGCCAGTATTGGCTACAGCGCCGGCTTCCTGGCCGTGATCCTGGCACGTCAGCAACTGTTCACGGAAAACACCCTGACCGCCGTCCTGCCCGTCATGACCGCCCCTACGCTGGCCAACTTCGGGCGCCTGCTGCGGCTGTGGAGCGTGGTACTGCTTGGCAACCTGGCCGGCACCCTGCTGGTGGCCTGGGTCATGCTGGAACTGCCGATCTTCGACAGCAAGACCGACGTTGCCTTCCTCGAAGTAGGCCGCAAGGTCATGCACAACGATATCAGCCAGATGTTCGCCAAAGGCATCGTGTCGGGCTGGATGATCGCCACCATGGTCTGGATGATTCCGTCGATGGAGCACGCCAAGATCTGGATCATCCTGATGATCACCTACCTGATGGCCCTGGGCGACTTCACCCATATCGTGGTCGGCTCGGTCGAAGTGTCCTACCTGGTGTGGGCCGGCGATGAAACCTGGCGCAGTTTCTGGCTGGAGTTCGCCCTGCCGACGCTGGCCGGCAACATCATCGGTGGCAGCTTCATCTTCGGCTTGATCAGCCATGCGCAGGTGCGCAGTGACAGCGGCAAGCCGCCCTCGCGCTTGCTGAAAGGCAACCCGGCAGACCAGCGTCGCCGCAAGGACGGCCAAGCGTGAGCGCGGAAACACTCGTTCGCCCGGCCGCCGTGCATTTTTGCCGGCGGCCAGGCTGCCACGCTCAAGCTGGCCTATCCTGAATGAACCTCCTTCCTGAATGCTTGGCGGGAGGCTTCCTGAAGGAGCCGCTCGCGCATGGCCAGGACCGCCAACCTTGCACCCGCCAGCCCCACACCGCGCTTCCAGGTGCGCCACCTCATCGCCGGTTTCAGCGCCGTGTTCGGCTTGGCCTGCCTGGTCATCGTCGGCGCGCTGTTCAATATCGCCGGTACGCTTGACCAGCAGGAGCGCCAGCGCAGTGCCGTGCAGGCGAACCAAGCGTTGGAACAACGCCTTCTCGCCTCGCGCCAGTTTCTGTCCGCCTACGCGGTATGGGATGCTGCGTACGAGCACCTGGCAGGGCAGACCGACTGGAAATGGGCCTATGAAGAAAAGAACGTGGGCGAGTCGTTGTACAGCGCCAGCGGCTACGAGGGAGTATTCGTGGTGGACGACACGCGTACCACCTACGGTTTGTTCAAAGGCCAGCCTACCCAGGCAGCGGCCAGTACCTATATAGAAGAAGCGCTGCAGCCGATCATCGACCAGGCCCGTGCGGCGGCCATACCGCGTGAACAGATCAGCCGTTTCGTCCTGTTCAATGGTTGGCCGGCGGTACTCAGTGCCGCGGCAGTGCGCCCGGACCGGGAGGTCAGCGAGAACGAGGTGAGCCAGGCGCCGGTGATGCTGTTTGTCGATCAGCTCACCGAGGACAAGCTGGCACGGCTGGGTACCGGTGTCGGCCTGAACAACCTGCACGTGGAAAAGGAAGACGTGGGGGAGCACGAGCACTTGCACATCGACCTCGGCAACACCGGCTTCCACCTGTCCTGGAGCAACCCAATGCCGGGGCGCCAGTTGTTGCAGGCAGTGCTGCCGCCGCTGGCTGGTGCCTTGCTGATTCTCGGCCTGATCATGATGTACCTGTTCCGCCATGCATTGCGCAGTTCGCACGCAGTCGACCTCTCGCTCGCCCGCTTGCAGCAGAGCAACCAGGCCCTGGAGGCCAGCGAACAGCGCTTTCGCGCAGTAGCCGAGTCGGCGTCCGACTGGATCTGGGAAACGGACCGACAACAACGCCTGAGCTATCTGTCGCAACGTTTCACCAAGGTCACCGGCTACCCGGTGAGCGATTGGCTCGGCCAGCCGCTTAACCAATTGCTGGCCTGCGATACCACCCCTCTGTCGCCGTGGCTGGACAGCCTGGCCATGGCCGACCCGCAACAACTGGCCACCCTGCGCTGCACCTACCGCGACCAGAATGGCCAGAACCGCTACTGCCGGATTTCGGCCCGTGCCATCTGGCACGACGGCAAGCCCATCGGTTATCGCGGCACCGCCAGCGACATCACCGACGAAGTCGACGCCCATGCTCGCATCCAGCACCTGTCGCTGCATGACCCGCTGACCGGCCTGGCCAACCGTAACAAGCTCGCCCGGCACCTGGAGCAGGCACTGCTGCGCGGCAGCGACTCGCCGCCAATGACCTTGCTGCTGCTGGACCTCGACGACTTCAAACCGATCAACGACACCCTTGGCCATGCCGCCGGTGACGCGGTGCTGCTGGAAGTGGCCACGCGCTTGCGCGACAGCACCCGCGATGGCGACCTGGTTGCGCGGCTGGGCGGCGACGAATTCATCCTGGTGCTCAGCGGCATGGACAACCGCAGCGAGATCGACAGTTTCTGTGCGCGCCTGATCGCCCTGCTGCAGCAGCCCATCGTGTTCGACAGCCAGCCCCTGCTCGTCGGCGCCAGCATCGGCGTAGCCCAGACCCGCACCCAGGGCTTCGATGCCGGCGAGCTGATCCGCTGCGCCGATATTGCCTTGTACCAGGCCAAGGCGGACGGCAAGAATACCTGGCGCTATTTCGCTGCCGAGATGAACCAGCAGATCCAGTACCGCCGCCAGCTGGAGAACGACATGCGCCGCGCTTTGCGCAACCAGGAGTTCGTATTGCATTACCAGCCGCGCTACCGCCTCAACGACCTGCGCATCGTCGCCGTCGAAGCCTTGCTGCGCTGGCAGCACCCGCAGGAAGGGCTACTCGGGCCGGATACCTTCATCCCGCTGGCCGAACACAGTGACATCATCGTCGCGCTGGGCCGCTGGGTGCTGCGCGAAGCCTGCCGCACCGCCCTGGACTGGCCTGCCGACGTGCTGGTTTCGGTAAACCTTTCACCGGCCCAGTTCCTGCGCAGTGATGTGGTGGCGGATGTCCGCGAGATCCTGCTGGACACCGCATTCCCTGCCCAGCGCCTGGAGCTGGAAATCACCGAAAATGTGATGCTCAACGATATCGAAGGCGCGCTGGGCACCATGCTGGCACTCAAGGAACTAGGTGTGCGCCTGAACATGGACGACTTCGGCACCGGCTATTCGTCACTGGGCTACCTGCGCACCTACCCGTTCGACAGCATCAAGATCGACAAACGCTTCATCGGCGGCCTCGGCAGCGGTGGCGGCAGCGACCGCGCCGTGGTCCAGGCCATCATCAGCCTGGGCAAGGCGCTGGGGCTGACGGTGACGGCAGAAGGGGTAGAGAGCGAGCAGCAGCTCGAGATGCTGGAGAAGGACCTTTGCCATGAGGTGCAGGGTTATTATCTTAGCCGGCCACTGGACAGTGCGGGGCTCGAGGCGTTGTGGCAGCAAGCCGCCGAGCGCTCGGCCCCGTACCTGTAGCTTCAGCATGGCTGCTGCAGGCTGCGTTCGGCGACGATTTCCGGCAGATCGTGGCGGCGCATGTAGGCGCGCAGCGGCTCAGTGATGTTCAAGCGCTCATCGACGTGCTGTTCCAGCAACAACGCCAACCGTTCGCGGCACAGTGCCATGCGCTGCCCCTGCTCGGGCCGCCAGACAAACTCGCTGCACGGTGTGATGCTGGCGTCGGCCACGTCCATGCCAAACGCGTCTTCGGAAAAGCGCACGATGTGCACGCCGCGCTTGCCATTGAATCCGACAAAGCCCTTGAGCTGGTCGGCAGCGTTGCAGATGTCCTGAGAAGTGATGGCCATGACGTAACCTCGCAAAAAAACCGGAAGATACGCACGCCAGGCGGGAGGGTCGCCTCTGCGGGCAACTCATGGGCGAAAGCCTAACGCAAGCCGCGGCACGGATGCCACGCTTTTCACCGCTCAGTTGCCGCCGTCGACCTGTGAGCGCAAGACCTCACCCAGCCATTGCATGAACGCCTGGACCCGGCGCGGCACGTGCCGCTGCCGGACATACAGCAGTGACACCGGCATGGCCGGTGCCTGCCAGTCCGGCAGCACGGCGACCAACTCGCCGCGCTGCAGGTGCTCGGTCACGGCCACCGCCGGCACCTGGACCAGCCCCAGCCCGGCCAGGCAAGCAGCCGAATACGCCTCGGCATTGTTGACCGTGACCACACCGGCCATGGCCTGATAGCGCAACTCATTGCCGTGCCGGTATTCGAACCCGGTGCTGCGCCCGCCCAAGGTGCGCACATAGTGCACCAACTGGTGCCCGGCCAGGTCCTGCAAGGTGCGAGGCACACCGTAGCGAGCCAGGTAGGCTGGGCTGGCGCAATTGCACATGCTCAGCTGCCCGACCGGCCGCGCCGCTACATCCAGGTCATGCAGGGCACCAATGCGCATCACGCAATCGAAGCCTTCACGCAACAGGTCGACCTGGCGATCGGTGCAACTCAGCTCCACTTCCAGGCGTGGAAAGCGCTGCAGGAACTGCGGCAGCAGCGGGATGATGAGCCGACGGGCCATCATCGTCGGCAGGTCGATACGCAGGCGCCCGGCCAGCTCGGCATCGTCGGCCCGGAACAGGCTTTCGATCTCGTCCATGCCCGACAGCAGGTCCTTGCTGCGCTCATACAGCAAGACGCCGTCCTGGGTTGCCCGTACCCGGCGGGTGGTGCGGTTGAACAGCTGCGTACCGAGCATGCGCTCCAGCGCCCTCACCTGCTCCGACACGGTCGAACGTGGCAGCCCCAGGCTTTCTGCGGCCAAGGTAAAACTGCTGACCTCACTGACTCGCACAAAGGTGCGCAACAACTCCAGCTTGTTCACTCAGGCCTCCTGCTATCCGGTTTTACCGAACAGTATTTCCATATTTGCTGGATTTAACAGTACCCGGCTGACCAATAACCTGTCCTCATCCACCCACCATGAGGTATTCACCATGACCCGCAAGATTGCACTCATCACTGGCACCAGCCGCGGCCTCGGGCGCAATGCCGCCGAACACCTGGCCGCACGCGGTATCGATGTGATCGGCACCTACCATAGCAAGGCGGACGAAGCGCAGGAGGTGGCCGCCCGCCTGCAACAAGCCGGGGTCAAGGCAGCCATGTTGCCGCTGGACGTTGGCGACAGCGGCAGTTTCGCCGGCTTCGCCGAGCGCCTGGCAACCACCCTGCAACAGCAGTTTGGCCGCGAGCGTTTCGACTTTCTGGTGAACAATGCCGGGATCGGGCTGAACGTGCCGTATACCGAGACCAGCGAGGCGCAGTTCGACCAATTGCTGAATATCCAGTTGAAAGGGCCGTTCTTCCTTACCCAACGGCTGTTGCCGCTGTTGGTGGACAATGGCCGCATCGTCAATATATCCAGTGGCCTGGCGCGCTTCGCCCTGCCAGGGTATGCCGCCTACGCCGCGATGAAGGGCGCGATGGAAGTGTTGACCCGCTACCAGGCGAAGGAACTCGGCGCGCGCGGCATTCGGGTGAACATTTTGGCGCCGGGGGCGATCGAGACCGATTTCGGCGGCGGTGTGGTAAGGGATAACCGCCAGGTGAATGACTACATCGCTGGCAACACGGCGTTGGGGCGGGTGGGATTGCCGGATGATATCGGCGCAGCGATTGCGCTGTTGCTCGAAGACGGCAATGGCTGGATCACCGGGCAGCGGCTGGAGGTGTCGGGCGGGATGTTCCTCTGACCGGGAATTGCGGGGCCGCGTTGCGGCCCATCGCGACACAAGGCCGCTCACAGCAATACAAAACCGCTGCGCAACGGCCTTGGGACCTACTTCAGGTCCTCATGCACCTGCACACTCGCCGTCATCCCCGCACTCAGGGTCACCCCCTCCGGCACCTGGTCCAGACGAATGCGGACCGGGATGCGCTGCGCCAGCCGCACCCAGTTGAAGGTCGGCTCCACCTCCGGCAGTAACTGGCTGTCCGGGTTGCTGTTGCGGTCGGTGATGCCGCGGCTGATGCTCTCCACATGCCCTTGCATTGGCTCGCCGGCGCCCATCAGCCAGACTTTCACCGTGTCCCCCACGCGGATGCGCGGCAGCTTGGTTTCCTCGAAATAGGCCTGGATATAGAACGTCGCATCATCCACCAGCGCCATCACCGATTCCCCGGCGTTGACATAGTTGCCTTCGGCCAGCCGCAGGTTGGTGATATGCCCGCTGCGAGGTGCTCGTACCTCGCTACGCGCGAGGTTGATCCTGGCAATTTGTAACTGCGCCTCCGCCTCGTGCAATTCGCCACGCGCTATGGCCGCATTGATCTGGGCATTTTCCCGCAGCTCGGCACTGATCGCTTCCGGTCCAAGGGCGGTACGCCGCGCCGCTTCACGCTCGCGCAGGCGCAGCTGCTGGGCACGGGTTTCGGTCACGGCGCTGGCCTGGTCGAAAGCCGCCTGGAAGCGCTCGCGGTCGATGGTCATCAGCAGGTCACCTGCCTTGACCTGCTGATTGTCATGCACCTTCAGCTCGCGTACCCAGCCCGATACATCCGGGGCGATCACCACCACATCGGCGCGCACCCGGGCGTCGCGCGTCCAGGGCGTGAGCATGTAGTACTGCCACAGCTGGTAGCCGGCGAACACGGCCAGGGCCACCACACACAAGGTCACCAGAGTACGTACGGCCGCACGCATCGAAACACTCCTTTATAGAGTTCCCAGCAGTCGCACTACCAGGAACAGCACACAAACGAACAACGCCGCATCGAACAGCGCTTCATGCCAGATCCAGCGCCCCAACGGCGTGGCCTGCACCACCAGGCGCAGCACGCCGGTGAGTATCAGTGCCAGCAACACATAGACCAGGAACGGGCTGAACAACACGCCGCCGACTTCCCATTCACGCAACCCCATGGGCTTCCTCCTGCCAGTGGCACCACTTGCGCCAGCTTTTCTGCAATTGCAACACTGCTCCTTCGGCCAAGCGCAGCGGGTCGCTCGAGGGTTGCCGACGCAGGGCAGCGATGAATGCCTCGCTGGTGGCATCCAGGCTATGACCACGCCCGGGCGCCGGTCCCCTGGCCAGTACCGCTTCCAGCTGCTGCAGGTAGTCGCGCTCGGCCTGGCCCAGTGAGGCCTGGGCAACGGCCAGGCACATGCGCAGGTGCACCAGCTCATCACCGATATCCAGCCCGTGCAGGCCGTCATCCCAGCGCTTGCGCTCGCTATCGGGCAGTTCGCTGGCATGCCGCGCCAGTTGCATCAGGCGGTCGGCCATACGCCCACCAAACCAGGTGTCGGCGCCGCGCAGGTCGCGCCGGGTCAGGCGTGCCAGGTCACTCTGGGTCGCTGCGCGCAAGCGCCGGCCCAACCAGGCCGGGTGGCGAAACACCAGCAAGCGGAAGGCCATTACCGCTGCCGATACACCGACCAGCATGGCCAAGGCACTGTTGAGCAACGTGGCCACACCGAACTGCATGGCATTAAGCGGCGAAACCAGCACGATGAAGTGCAGGCAATAGGAGGTGGCGGTGGCCCCGGTGCGTGGATGCGCCATGCCCAAGGCCCCCAGAAACAGCGGCACGCCCATGCCCAGGCAGAGCATGGCGAAGCTGCTCCATTGCGGTAACAGTATCTGCCCGACCAGAAACGCCGCAGGTATCGCCAGGAAGATTCCGCGCAAGAAGCTCAGGCCGATCTGGGCGCCGTTCTCGCGGCTGGCGAACAGGCTGCACACTACACAGGTCAGCACCAACCCACCCGGTGCCGACGGCCACGCCGTGGCCAGCCAGAAGCCACTCATTACCAGAAAGGCCAGCGCGCTGCGTGAGCCGAACAGCAAGGCCAGCGACCAGTCGCGATGCACTGCCAGGCCCTGGGCCACATCCTTGGGCGCCCTGCCCGCCTCCACATCCTCCAGCGCCTGGCTGGCGGCCATGGCGTAATCCAGCAGCAAGGCCATGCGCGCCAGGCAGTAGTGCTCTGCCGAACTGATCTGTTCATCATGGGCTGCGTCCCAGATGCGCTGGCGCAGCACCAGCAGGCTGGCCGGGTCGGGCTTGCCCAGCAATGCCCGCACCTGCTCCAGCCAAGGCGCCAGGCGTCCGGCCTCGTGTTCGTCAAGTTGTCGCCATTGTCGGCGCACCGAGCGGGAAATGCGCAGCAGTACCATCAGTTTCTGGCTCAGGCCACGAATGGCGCGGGCACGCTGGCGCCCACGGCTGCCTTCGAACCAGGCGTGTTCGCGCTGGCTGTCGATGGCAACGATACGCCCCAGGCTCTCCAGCAAGCCTTTGCGTGCCTCGTCCTCACCGCCGAGCATGGCATTCGCAGCCTGCAGGCCATTCTGCCAGGCTTGGCGGGCCTGCCCGCCCAATTGCTGTTCGACGCGCATGGGCCAGAGCAATGCGCTGCTGGCGGTGGCACAGAAGATTCCCAGGCAAATTTCGGTGCAGCGTGCGACGGCCTGGTCGAACACCTGCAACGGGTGGTCAATGGCCGGCAGGGCGATGATCGCGGCGGTGTAGCCGGCCAGCACGAAGGCATAGGCCCAGGCGCTACGCAACTGGGTGGAAGCGGCGGTGCACAGAGCCAGCCACAGCGCCAGGGTAAGCAGGAACAGGCCGGGGGCCTGGGCGAACAGGCCGATGAACAGCACCGACATCAGCGTGCCGACCAAGGTTCCCGCCAGCCGCGCCAGGCCCTTCTGCACCACCATGCCCGACAGCGGTTGGGCGACGATGAAGGCGGTCATCAATGCCCAGGCTGGTTGTTCCAGGCCCCAGCGCATCGCCAGCCACAATGCCAGGCCGCCACCAAGCAGGGTCTTGATGGCGAACTTCAGGGCGAGGCTGCTGGGGGCGAACAGGGCCTGGAGAGTGATAGGCACGAGGCGGACCTTGCGGGGATGACTTGTTCAAAGATAGACAACGGGAACAAGAATAAAGCGAAACCTATTAATTAGCTAGCTAATCATCTTTATGGTTGGCTGGCCATCTGCCCTGGCCTTTTCTTGAGCCAGGCCACTCCCCACGAATCGCGCCCTGGCGGCACCTTATCGCAAGCAAAAAAATGGGCGACCGAAGTCGCCCCAAATGCCTTGCGTGCTCGTGTACCTGGAAGGTCAGCGCGGCTTGCGCTTGTGCGCGTCCTTCCAGATGAAAATGCCCAGACCGGCAAAGAATGCAAACATCAACCCGACCGTTACCACCCCGGCGATAACCACATTGTCGAAGAACATGCTGGCCTCCCCATTCGTCTGCCGTTGTCCGATGGGTGCACGTTAACCAATGTCAGGGGCGGGAAAATTGATCGGTGTCAATAATGCCCGGGGCCGGGCACGCAAGGCGGGTACAGGGTTGACCTGCGTCAAGTTTCAGCGCTTCTTCGGCTTGCCCTTGGGCTTCTTTTTCTTGCTGGTGCTCAATGGCAGGGCCTGTTCGAATGCGTTGCGCATTTCGTTCAGGCGCTTTTCCTTGAGGTCGTGGGTGCGCTTGGCGCGTTCGGCCTCGAAATCGATGAGGTTGTCCTGGCTCATGGGGTGGGCTCGACGATCAACTGAGATGTGCATGATGAAGCCAGGCGCTGACGCTGACCAGCCCCACGTCAGACTTCGATATCCACCAGCAGCCCCTGGCGTACGTGCTCGCCCATCAACGGTGCTACCGGCACGGTGTTGTCGGCGTTGACCTCGTCGCCCGGCATCGCGCTGTAGCGCTCGTCGCTGCCCTTGTGCCGGCGTTGCTGGCGGCGCTGCTCTTCGCGCAGCAGCAGCGCCTGCTCCTGCGGGTCCCGCTGGTGCTTGAGGTCGATGGCACTTTCCCCGGATGCAGGCTGCGCCGGTACCACCGGTTTGATATCGGGGGTCGGCTTGACCGGATCCTGTTGTGAAGTCACAGGAGCGGCACTGAGCGGAATGATCGGTGGCAACATGGAGGTTCTCCTATGCCTTCTGTATCGGCAGACGCAGACTTACCTTGAAAGCATGGACAACTTTCATTCGGCTTCGTCGTCAGCGTCGTCGTCGGCTGGCGGGCTGACCTCGCTCCAGGGCCGCTTGTACACCTGCTGCCAGACCGCGTCCATGTGCTCGCGCAGCACCTGCGGTGCGCCCTTGAGCGAGGCGCTGTCCGCACGTTCACCGCCGATCGGCTCTTCACCCGCCGGGGTGATCAGCGACTGGCCAGTGATGGTGTAACTGGCCTGCCCTTCGCGCATTTCGATGGCGATGTCGTGCGGGTCGATGCCGCCGCCACAGAAGGCATGGCTGGCGACCGTCACCTCGGCGACACCGTCCTTGTTCAGGTCGCTGACATCGCTGACGTCGTTGTAGAAATCCACATCCAGATCCAGGCCCGGGCAGCTGGTTTCCTGCTCGATCTGCCAGCGCGCCTTGAACGCGTCGTTTTCGGCGCTGCGCCCGTACAACGTGGCCTTGAGTACCACCTTGTCCACTTCCTGTTCGCTTTCCGGGTCGCTGGCCTGGCCATCGCTGCGGCTCAGCACCAGCAGGCCTTCACCGTCGCGGTCACGGAAATGCACGCTCTTGATCGGCGTCTGCACGCCCAGCACTTCGAGCTGCTCCATCGGGATGGCAGGCAAGGCCTTGAAGTTTTCCTGCTCGCAGGCGACCAGCAGCACCAGGCTGCCCACGGCTATCGAAGTACGCAACCAGCGGTGCTTGGCAGACATGGCGATCCGAGGCCCTCTTCAGCAACACGGTATGAGCGATGAAGCGACTAGACTGTTGCATGACCTGTAGGGGCCTGTTGCGGCATTTGCGCATCTTTCGGTGCGCTCGGCACTTTGGTCCGACCGGCCGATCCGTTAACATAATCGGCTTTTTCATCGCGGGAGTTCAGGCAGTATGGCGCAGCAGTATCAACCGGGGCAACGCTGGATCAGCGACAGCGAAGCCGAGCTCGGCCTGGGTACCATCCTGGCGCAGGATGGCCGCCTGTTGACCGTGCTCTACCCGGCCACTGGCGACACCCGCCAGTATTCCCTGCGCAATGCGCCGCTGACCCGCGTACGCTTCTCGCCCGGTGACCAGATCACCCACTTCGAAGGCTGGAAGCTGACCGTGCGCGAGGTCGAGGACATCGACGGGCTGATGGTCTACCACGGCCTGGACGGGCAGAACCAGCCGCGCACCCTGCCGGAAACCCAACTGTCGAACTTCATCCAGTTCCGCCTGGCCAGCGACCGCCTGTTCGCCGGGCAAATCGACCCGCTGTCGTGGTTCAGCCTGCGCTACAACACCCTGCAGCACACCAGCAAGCAGATGCAATCGGCGCTGTGGGGCCTGGGCGGCTGCCGCGCCCAGCCCATCGCCCACCAGTTGCACATCGCCCGCGAAGTGGCCGACCGCAGTGCGCCGCGCGTGCTGCTGGCCGACGAAGTGGGCCTGGGCAAGACCATCGAGGCCGGCCTGGTGATCCACCGCCAGTTGCTGTCGGGCCGCGCCAGCCGCGTGCTGATCCTGGTGCCGGAAAACCTCCAGCACCAGTGGCTGGTGGAAATGCGCCGTCGCTTCAACCTGCAGGTAGCGCTGTTCGACGCCGAGCGTTTCATCGAAAGCGATGCCAGCAACCCGTTCGAAGATGCCCAACTGGCGCTGGTGGCCCTGGAGTGGCTGGTCGACGACGAAAAGGCCCAGGACGCGCTGTTCGCCGCCGGCTGGGACCTGATGGTGGTCGACGAAGCCCACCACCTGGTCTGGCACGAAGACCAGGTGAGTGCCGAGTACGGCCTGGTCGAACAACTGGCGCAGGTGATCCCGGGCGTTCTGCTGCTCACTGCCACCCCCGAACAGCTCGGCCAGGACAGTCACTTCGCCCGCCTGCGCCTGCTCGACCCCAACCGGTTCCATGACCTGGCGGCCTTCCGCGCCGAGAGTGAACATTATCGCCCGGTGGCTGAAGCCGTTCAGGAACTGCTCGACGAAGGCCGCCTGTCGCCCAAGGCACACGCCACCATCCAGGGCTTCCTCGGCGCCGAGGGCGAAGCCCTGCTGGCCGCCGTCAGCGACGGCGATACCCAGGTCAGCGCACGCCTGATCCGCGAGCTGCTCGACCGCCACGGCACCGGCCGTGTGCTGTTCCGCAACACCCGTGCGGCGATTCAGGGCTTCCCGGAACGTCAGTTGCACCCTTACCCGCTGGCCACGCCCGAACAGTACCGCGAGCTGCCAGCCGGCGAGCATGCCGAGTTGTACCCGGAAGTCGCCTTCCAGGCCCAGGGCGAGGTGGCCGACGACGAGCGCTGGTGGCGTTTCGACCCACGCGTCGATTGGCTGATCGACACCCTGAAGATGCTCAAGCGCACCAAGGTGCTGGTGATCTGCGCCCATGCCGAGACCGCGATGGACCTGGAAGACGCCTTGCGCGTGCGCTCCGGCATCCCGGCTTCGGTGTTCCATGAGGGCATGAGCATCCTCGAACGCGACCGGGCCGCCGCCTACTTTGCCGACGAAGAGTTCGGCGCCCAGGTACTGATCTGCTCCGAGATTGGCAGTGAAGGCCGCAACTTCCAGTTCGCCCATCACCTGGTGATGTTCGACTTGCCAGCGCATCCGGACTTGCTGGAACAGCGCATCGGCCGCCTCGACCGTATCGGCCAGAAGCACACCATCCAGTTGCATGTCCCTTACCTGCAAGGCAGCCCACAGGAACGCCTGTTCCAGTGGTACCACGAAGGCCTCAACGCCTTCCTCAATACCTGCCCGACCGGCAACGCCCTGCAGCACCAGTTCGGCCCACGCCTGCTGCCGCTGTTAGAAAGCGGCGAAAGCAAGGCCTGGGATGCGCTGGTGGCCGATGCCCGCAGCGAGCGCGAACGCCTGGAAGCCGAATTGCACACTGGCCGTGACCGCCTGCTGGAGCTGAACTCCGGCGGTGGCGGTGAAGGCCAGGCACTGGTCGAGGCCATTCTCGAACAGGATGACCAGTTCGCCCTGCCAATCTACATGGAAACCCTGTTCGACGCGTTCGGCATCGACAGCGAAGACCATTCCGAGAACGCCCTGATCCTCAAGCCGAGCGAGAAAATGCTCGACGCCAGCTTCCCGCTGGGTGACGACGAAGGCGTGACGATTACCTACGACCGTGGCCAGGCGCTGTCACGCGAGGACATGCAGTTCCTCACCTGGGAACACCCCATGGTGCAAGGCGGCATGGACCTGGTGCTATCCGGCTCGATGGGCAACACCGCCGTGGCGCTGATCAAGAACAAGGCGCTCAAGCCGGGTACCGTGCTGCTTGAACTGCTGTTCGTCAGTGAGGTGGTGGCGCCGCGCAGCCTGCAACTGGGCCGTTACCTGCCCCCGGCTGCTCTGCGTTGCCTGCTCGATGCCAATGGCAACGACCTGGCTTCCCGCGTGGCCTTCGAAACCCTCAACGACCAGCTCGAAAGCGTACCGCGCGCCAGCGCCAACAAGTTCGTCCAGGCCCAGCGCGACGTGCTGGCCAAGCGGATCAGCAGTGGCGAGGCCAAAGTCCTGCCGGCCCATGTCGAGCGCGTGGCCGAAGCCCAGCGCCGCCTGGCGGCGGAGGCCGACGAAGAACTGGCGCGCCTGGTCGCGCTGCAAGCGGTGAACCCGAGCGTGCGCGACAGCGAGATCGAGGCGCTGCGCAAGCAGCGTGAAGAGGGCCTGGCGATGCTGGAAAAAGCGGCCCTGCGCCTGGAAGCCATCCGCGTGCTGGTGGCTGGCTAGGCAGGTCGGAGCGCACTGAATGGCCCCGACGAAGCCGGTGCCATTCAGTGCGGCTATCGCCCCACTGGGACCCGTGCCGCAGGCCGATGCACATATATTCCCCATCGCGATCAGGTTGATAACCAAATCGTTAGAAGCAAAGTGCCATTAGTCAGGAAGGCTTAAATACCTCTTCCTATACTGCCTCTGGACAGTCTGCACAGGTTGGCAGACGCCTGGAAACTCGATCTAGAGGCACCCAATGGAATGGCTGGGGCTGCAATTGTTCGTCGACCTGCCGGCAACCGGGCGTATCGTCATCGACTGTCGGCATGAGTCGGCCCTGGTCCTGCTCGCCTACCTTGTCGCTGGGGCGGCCTGCTTCGCCACTCTGGACATGGCCGAGCGCCAGTCCCACAGCGAAAACTCCACCTCCCGTCGACGATGGACCATGCTTGGCGCCTGCTGCCTGGCAGGTGGCATCTGGGCCATGCACTTCATCAGCATGCTTGCCTTCCGGGCCCCGCTGGAAGTGCATTACGACGTTTCCCTGACCATCCTGTCATTGCTGATTGCCCTGGCTGTCGCCTGGCTGGCCATGCACAGCCTGGGTCGCCAGCAGATGCATGCACACCATCTCCTGCAAGGCGCAGTGCTGATCGGCCTGGGCATCGTCCTCATGCACTTCGTCGGCATGGCCGCCCTGGAAACCGGCGCGCGCCAGTACTACCAGACCGGCCTGCTCCTCGTCGCGGCCAGCATTGCCGTGCTCACCAGCCTGGCAGCATTGTGCCTGGCCCGCTATTTCCGCCACGGCAATGGCGCCCTGCACCAGGCCATGAAGTACGGCGCCAGCCTGCTGATGGCCGCTGGCATCGTCGCCACCCACTTTACCGCGATGTCGGCCATGACCCTGGTCATCCCGGCCGACACGGCCCTGCGCCTGCCTTCCGGCGACAACAGCCTGCAACTGGGGCTGGGCATCGGCTTCATTACCCTGTTGATCAGCGCTGCCAGTGTCAGCGCCGCGCTGGCCGACAAGAAACTGCAAAGCAAGGAGCACGATCTGCGCCGGGTCAACGTGCTGCTCAGCCAGTTGGACCAGGCCCGCGCATCGCTGCAGCAAGCCGCGCACTATGACGCCCTGACCAACCTGGTCAACCGCCGCGGTTTCAACCAGGTGTTCGCCGAGCGCCTGGCCGAACACCAGGCCACTCAAGGCAGCCTGGCGGTGATGTTCCTCGACATCGACCATTTCAAACGTATCAACGACAGCCTTGGCCACCACGCCGGCGACCAGCTGCTTCAGGCCATCGCCAACCATATCAGGGCTGCCACCCGCAGCCACGACCTGGTCGCACGCTTTGGCGGCGATGAGTTCTGTGTGGTGACCAGCCTCAATAACCGCGACGAAGCCCGTCACCTGGCCCAGCGCATCATGCTGCGGATGAAGGCGCCCATCGAGCTGGGGGGCAGACGCCTGGTCATGACCACCAGCATTGGTATCAGCATCTTTCCGGATGACGGCACCAGCGCCGAGGAACTGCTCAAGCATGCCGACCTGGCGCTGTACCAGTCCAAGGGCAGCGGGCGCAACAGCGTGAACTTCTTCAACGACACCCTGAAAACCCGCGCCTCCCTGGCGTTGCAACTGGAAGAAGAACTGCGCCTGGCCCTGCTTGAAGAGCGCGGGCTATGCGTGCACTACCAGCCGATCTTCGACCTGCGCAGCGGGCAAGTCGCCAAACTGGAAGCCCTGGTACGCTGGCAGCATCCGCAGCACGGCCTGCTCGGGCCTGAACGCTTCGTCGGCATTGCCGAAGCCAACAGCCTGATCATCGACCTTGACCTGTGGGTACTGCGCCACGCCTGTGCCGAACTGGCCGGCCTGCAGCAGCGGGGCCGCAGCAACCTCAGGGTCACGGTCAATTGTTCGGCCGTCACGCTCAGTCATGACGAGCTGCCCAACGAGGTGGAAAAGGCCTTGCTCCAGGCCGGGCTCGCACCTTGCCAACTGGAACTGGAGGTGACCGAAAACGCCCTGATGGGCGATATCCAGCGCACGGTCAGCCTGCTCAAGCGGGTGCGCGACCTGGGTGTGGCCCTGTCGATCGATGACTTCGGCACCGGTTACTCCTCGCTGGCCTATCTCAAGCGCCTGCCGCTTGACGTGCTGAAGATCGATCGCAGCTTCCTGCAGGATGTACCGGGTAGCCAGAAGGACTGCGAAATCGTGCAAGCGATCATCGTCATGGCGCATACCCTGCACTTGCAGGTGGTCAGCGAAGGCGTGGAGACCGGCGAACAGGCCAGGTTTCTCGAAACCCACGGCTGCGACTACCTGCAAGGCTACCTGCTGGGTCGCCCCGCGCCGCTGGCCGAACTGCAGTTGCTGCGGCTGCCGCAGCAGAGCGGTGTGCTCAGCCCTTGCTGCGGTACAGTTCTACCAGAGTCGCCGGGTCTTTTTGCAGGTACCCCTGGCTTGCGTGCAAGCGCATCAGTTGTGCAGCGAGGCCGCTGAGCGGCGTAGCCGAACCTTGCTCGCGGGAGAACCTGACCGCGCCATCGAGATCCTTGAGCAGCGTACGCACGTGCCATTTGATCGGCTCGAAGCGGCTCTCGGCCATCTGTGGCGCGAGGATCTGCAGCGGCCGGGAATCGGCAAAGCCACCCGCCAGCGCTTCGGCGATCAGTGTCGCATCCACCCCCGACTGTTCGGCCAATGCCACTACTTCGGCGATGACCAGGGCATTGCAGGCCACGATCATCTGGTTGCAGGCCTTGGTTACCTGGCCTGCCCCCACCGCGCCCATGTGCGTCACGCGCTGGCCCAGTACCTGTAGCACCGGGCGCGCGCGCTCCAGGTCCGCCGCCGCGCCACCGACCATGATCGCCAAGGTACCGGCTTCGGCACCAGGTGTGCCGCCAGATACTGGCGCATCCAGCCACGCCATGCCGCTCAACGCCGCCAGCTCGGCGGCCATCTCCCGCGTAGCAGTGGGTTCCAGGCTGGAGAAATCGACCAGCAACTGGCCGCTGCGCCCACCCTGGGCAATGCCTTGTTCGCCGAACACTACCTCGCGCACGACAGCGGTGTCGGCCAGGCACAGCAACACCATGTCGCTGTTGCGGCACAGTTCGGCAGGGCTGCTGGCCAGGTGCGCGCCAGCGGCGACCAGCGCGACGCACTTGTCCGGGCTGCGGTTCCACACCGTCAGCGGGTAGCCTGCGGCGAGCAGGCGCCGGCACATGGGCAGGCCCATCAGGCCGATCCCGGCGAACCCAAGCGAAGGTAGTTCAGTGCTCATCAATCACTCCTGGCTAGTTCGAAGATCATCCAGGCTGCACGGTTGCGCTTCGCCTGGCAGACCGGTGGGCATTACGCATCCCGTAAACTGTTACCGCCACGCCGAATTGTTACTTACCTCTACCCGCCCTGAGCGCCCTCGAGCACCATAACGGAGCTGCTGCGCATTTTTGCGCACCAAAATCGATCATGCGTCGGCCGGACGCTTCACCTGGATCACGATGAACGGTGAAACCACCACCGCCCAGATCTCTGGATCGCGGCTTTGCAGGTCCTGAGCCTGCTCGGCAGTCACCGGGCCGACAGTGCCATCACTACGCCACTTGGCGAAGATCTCGCTGCGATTCTCGGCCATCGCCTCGGCAACAGTGATCAGGTCCAGGCCTGGATCGACCCAAATCAGGTCACCCTTGGCCCAGAAACGCTCCAGTGCTTTCCACTCGATGATTGCCGTCTCGCCAAGCAGTTTGGCATAGAGGGTGCTTGTGTGATCAGTCATGGGCGGTTTCCGCAAAAGTCGGTCGATAAAAAGGCCGGCATTTTTGCAGAAAAACCCGGTTTCAAATATGTAATTTGGTCGATTGACCCCGAATTTATGGGGCGGGGTCGTAGATACAGGCAGATTGATGGCGCCTTTTTGTATCTTTATGTCGATCAAGCGACAACCCAGGAAACAGGCACTTTTCGAACGCTTTTCAAGCGCTTGGACAGCGCTCTACACTGTACCGGTACAGTTCCGGGACATGTTCCGGGGGAAGGTGGGCTTGCGCGTTGGCATGGCCACGCCGCAAATCCCGCCCGGTCTGTAGCCCTGGCCGCCAGGACTATAAGAATTACAACAGAATGAGTGGAGCACTATGATCAAGATTTCCAAGCTGTTCGCCGCAATGGTTCTGGCCGGGGTAGCCAGCCATTCGTTTGCCGCCGATACCATCAAGATCGGGATCGCAGGCCCCAAGACCGGCCCTGTGACCCAGTACGGCGACATGCAGTTCATCGGCGCCAAGCAAGCCATCAAGGATATCAACGCCAAGGGCGGCGTCGATGGCAAGATGCTCGAAGCCAAGGAATACGACGACGCCTGCGACCCTAAACAGGCCGTGGCAGTCGCCAACAAAGTGGTCAACGACGGCGTCAAGTTCGTCATCGGCCACCTGTGCTCCAGCTCCACCCAGCCTGCGTCCGACATCTACGAAGACGAAGGCGTGATCATGATTACCCCTGCCGCCACCTCGCCGGAAATCACCGCCCGTGGCTACAAGCTGATCTTCCGTACCATCGGCCTGGACAGCGCCCAGGGCCCGGCCGCCGGCAACTACATCGCCGACCACGTCAAGCCGAAAGTGGTTGCGGTACTGCACGACAAACAGCAGTACGGTGAAGGCATCGCCACTGCGGTCAAGCAGACCCTGGAGAAGAAAGGCACCAAGGTTGCCGTGTTCGAAGGCCTGAACGCCGGTGACAAGGACTTCTCCTCGATCATCCAGAAGCTCAAGCAGAACAACGTCGATTTCGTCTACTACGGCGGCTACCACCCGGAGCTGGGCCTGATCCTGCGCCAGGCACAGGAAAAAGGCCTGAAGGCCAAGTTCATGGGCCCGGAAGGCGTGGGTAACGACTCCATCTCGCAGATCGCCCAGAACGCCTCCGAAGGCCTGCTGGTGACCCTGCCGAAGTCGTTCGACGCCGACCCTGAGAACAAGGCCATCGTCGATGCCATCAAGGCTGACGGCAAGGACCCGAGCGGCCCGTTCGTGTTCCCGGCCTACTCGGCTGTGGAGCTGATCGCCCAGGGTATCAAGCAAGCCAAGTCCGAAGACGCCGAGAAAGTGGCAGAGGCCATCCACGCCGGTTCCTTCAAGACCCCGACCGGTACCCTGTCGTTCGACGACAAAGGCGACCTGAAAGACTTCAAGTTCGTGGTTTACGAATGGCACTTCGGCAAGCCGAAGACCGAAGTCTCCCCTCAGTAACTGCGTGACTAATAGCTGACCGTAGAAGCCCACTGTGCGAGCAGTGGGCTTTGTTTTACGAGGTTCATGGGCCTGATCCCCGCGATCCGGGGGCGGGTTCACCTGAAAATCTTAAAACCGTCACCCGCGGTTTCCTGGCGGTACCCCTGCCAGCGAAATGCAAATCAGGTTTTTAGGAGCGCTGTAATGCCTGAGATCTACCATTTCTTCCAACAACTGGTTAATGGATTGACCATCGGCAGCACCTATGCCTTGATCGCCATCGGCTACACCATGGTGTACGGCATCATTGGCATGATCAACTTCGCCCATGGCGAGGTGTACATGATCGGTTCCTACGTGGCCTTCATCGCCCTGGCGGGCCTGGCCATGATGGGTATCCATTCGCTGCCGATCCTGATGACCGTCGCCTTCGTCGCGACGATCTTCGTTACCAGCGCCTATGGCTACAGCATCGAACGGGTTGCCTACCGCCCCCTGCGCAACAGCAACCGCCTGATCCCGCTGATTTCCGCCATCGGCATGTCGATCTTCCTGCAGAACACCGTCTTGCTGTCGCAGGACTCCAAGGACAAGTCCATCCCCAACCTGATTCCCGGAAGCTTCTCGTTCGGGCCAGGCGGTGCTGAAGAAGTCCTGATCAGCTACATGCAGATCCTGGTGTTCGTGGTCACCCTGGTGGCCATGACCTGCCTCACCCTGTTCATCTCCCGTTCCCGCCTGGGCCGCGCCTGCCGCGCCTGTGCCGAGGACATCAAGATGGCCAACCTGCTGGGCATCAACACCAACAACATCATCGCCCTCACCTTCGTCATCGGTGCCGCCCTGGCGGCGGTGGCGGCCGTGCTGCTGAGCATGCAGTACGGGGTGATCAACCCCAACGCCGGTTTCCTGGTGGGCCTGAAGGCCTTCACCGCGGCGGTGCTGGGTGGCATCGGCAGCATCCCGGGCGCCATGCTCGGCGGGCTGGTGCTGGGCGTAGCCGAAGCGTTCGGTGCCGATATCTTCGGCGACCAGTACAAGGACGTGGTGGCATTCGGCTTGTTGGTTCTTGTCCTGCTATTCCGGCCGACCGGCATCCTGGGCCGCCCGGAGGTTGAAAAAGTATGAACAGAAATCTCAAACAGGCGTTCTTCAGCGCCTTGCTGGTCTGGGCCGTGGCCTTCCCGGTGCTGGGCCTGAAACTGAGCATCGACGGCATCAGCCTGGCGGTGCACAGCCAGGGTTCGTTCACCATCAGTATCATCGCCGTGTGTTCGGTGTTGATGTTCCTGCGCGTGCTGTTCGACAAGCAGTGGAGCGCGGTGATGGGCCGCCGTTCGGATCGCAAGCTGATCCCGCCGGCCGTCAGCAACTACCTGACCCTGCCGAAGACCCAGCGCTACGTCATCCTGGGCCTGATCGTCGCAGCGCTGGTGTGGCCGTTCTTCGGTTCGCGCGGTGCGGTCGACATTGCCACGCTGATCCTGATCTACGTGTTGCTGGGCCTGGGCCTGAACATCGTGGTCGGCCTGGCGGGCCTGCTCGACCTCGGCTACGTCGGCTTCTACGCCGTTGGCGCCTACAGCTACGCGATGCTCTCGCACTACCTGGGCTGGAGCTTCTGGGTGTGCCTGCCGATCGCCGGCCTGATGGCCGCCACCTTCGGCTTCCTGCTCGGCTTCCCGGTGCTGCGCCTGCGCGGTGACTACCTGGCGATCGTGACCCTCGGCTTTGGCGAGATCATCCGCCTGTTCCTGCGTAACCTCACCGACTGGACCGGCGGCCCCAACGGCATCAGCAACATCCCCAAGCCAGAGTTCTTCGGCCTGACCTTCGAACGCCGCGCCGCCGAGGGCATGCAGACCTTCCATGAGTTCTTCGGGCTGGAATACAACTCGATCAACAAGGTCATCTTCCTCTACCTGGTGGCCCTGCTGCTGGCCCTGCTGGCACTGTTCGTGATCAACCGCCTGCTGCGCATGCCGATCGGCCGCGCCTGGGAAGCCCTGCGCGAAGACGAGATCGCCTGCCGTGCGTTGGGCCTGAACCCGACCGTGATCAAGCTTTCGGCGTTCACCCTGGGTGCCTGCTTCGCCGGTTTCGCCGGCAGCTTCTTCGCCGCGCGCCAAGGCCTGGTGACGCCGGAGTCGTTCACCTTCATCGAGTCGGCGATCATCCTCGCCATCGTCGTGCTCGGCGGCATGGGTTCACAGCTGGGCGTGATTCTCGCGGCCATCGTGATGATCCTGCTGCCAGAGCTGATGCGTGAGTTCAGCGAATACCGGATGCTGATGTTCGGTGCGCTGATGGTGTTGATGATGATCTGGCGTCCGCAAGGCTTGCTGCCTATGCAACGACCCCACATGGAGCTGCATCGATGAGCCGTGAAATTCTGCAAGTCAGCGGCCTGAGCATGCGCTTCGGCGGCTTGTTGGCGGTCAATGGCGTGGGCCTGACCGTCAAGGAAAAACAGGTGGTGGCACTGATCGGCCCGAACGGCGCCGGCAAGACCACGGTGTTCAACTGCCTGACCGGCTTCTACAAGCCCAGCGGCGGCACCATCCTGCTCGATGGCCAGCCGATCCAGGGCCTGGCCGGCCACCAGATTGCCCGCAAGGGCGTGGTACGGACTTTCCAGAACGTGCGCCTGTTCAAGGAAATGACCGCACTGGAAAACCTGCTGATCGCCCAGCACCGCCACCTGAACACCAACTTCTTCGCCGGCCTGTTCAAGACCCCGAGCTTCCGCCGCAGCGAGAAGGAGGCCATGGAACGCGCGCAGTACTGGCTGGAAAAGGTCGCCCTGACCGAGTTCGCCAACCGCACCGCCGGCACCCTCGCCTACGGCCAGCAACGCCGCCTGGAAATCGCCCGCTGCATGATGACCCAGCCGCGCATCATCATGCTCGACGAACCGGCAGCGGGCCTGAACCCGAAGGAAACCGAAGACCTCAAGGCGCTGATCGCCTACCTGCGTGAGTCGCACAACGTCACCGTGCTGCTGATCGAGCACGACATGAAGCTGGTGATGAGCATTTCCGACCATATCGTGGTGATCAACCAGGGCACGCCCCTGGCCCACGGCACGCCGGAGGAGATCCGCGACAACCCTGATGTGATCAAAGCCTACCTGGGGGAAGCGTAAATGCTGAAGTTCGAGAACGTTTCCACCTTCTACGGCAAGATCCAGGCGCTGCACAGCGTCAACGTGGAAATCAACCAGGGCGAGATCGTCACCCTGATCGGTGCCAACGGTGCTGGCAAGTCGACCCTGCTGATGACCCTGTGCGGCTCGCCGCAGGCGCACAGCGGCAGCATCAAGTACCTGGGCGAAGAGCTGGTCGGCCAGCCATCCTCGCACATCATGCGCAAGAGCATCGCGGTAGTGCCGGAAGGCCGCCGCGTGTTCTCCCGCCTGACCGTCGAGGAAAACCTGGCGATGGGCGGCTTCTTCACCGACAAGGGCGATTACCAGGAACAACTGGACAAGGTGCTGCAGCTGTTTCCGCGCCTGAAGGAGCGTTATATCCAGCGTGGCGGCACCATGTCCGGTGGTGAGCAGCAGATGCTCGCCATTGGCCGGGCGCTGATGAGCAAGCCCAAGCTGCTGCTGCTCGACGAGCCGTCGCTGGGCCTGGCGCCAATCATCATCCAGCAGATCTTCGACATCATCGAACAGCTGCGCCGCGATGGCGTGACCGTGTTCCTGGTGGAGCAGAACGCCAACCAGGCATTGAAGATCGCCGACCGGGCGTACGTGCTGGAAAACGGCCGGGTGGTGATGCAGGGGACAGGGGAAGCGCTGCTGACCGACCCGAAAGTGCGCGACGCGTACCTGGGGGGTTGATCGGAAAAAGGGCCTTCGGGCCCTTTTTTCTGCCTGTTGGAACTGTATCGACTGATCCGGCGACAGGGCCAGTACCGGCAACCATTAACTTGAGATCCGCCGCCAGCCTGCGTAACGTGGCCAGCTTTCACGGCAAAGAACCCGGAGCCCGCCCATGCGCCTCACCCCTACCCTGCTGCTCAGTGCCCTGCTGCCCCTGTTTGGTGGTTGCCAGCTCATGGCCGACGCCCCCAGCGACCCGAACATCGGCACCACGCGCATGCAGGGCGAACTGCGCGCCGCGGGTGGCCAGCTGCTGTTCAAGCCGTGCAGCGAAAGCCGCACCTTCGTGATCAACGACGTCGCCGCCACCGGCATCCTGCAGGAAGCCGCCAACCTGGCCAAGGACGCCAACGACAAGCTGTTTGCCGATGTCCGTGGGCGCCTCACCGGCAGCAAGCAGGCCAGCACCGACGGCCAGCTGGAAGTGCGCCAGCTGTATCGCCTGGAACCGTCCACCCGCGCCTGTGAAGACCCCAACTTCAAACAGCTGACCCTGCGCGCCAACGGTCACGAGCCGGGCTGGGACGTCAAGGCCAGCGGCAAGGGCATGGTGCTCAACCGCATCGGTCAGCCCCCCCTGCCCCTGCCGTTCCTGGAAGAACAGGTGCCGGGCGGCGGCCTGACCCTGACCAGCGAAGCCAACGGCCAGCACGTGGAGCTGTGGGCCGCGCCGCAACGCTGCGTGGACAGCGCCACCGGCGCCATCTATCACCTGCGCAGCGAACTGCGCATCGACGGCAAGACCCTGCAGGGCTGCGGTTACTACGGCGGCGCACGCGACAACTGATCGCCGGGCGCTTTTATCCTGCCAGTCGGGGTGGCGAACAGCTTATACTTGGCGGTTTGTGTAAAGCCGCCGGCCGCCCATGGCCGGGATACTGGACCCTGCCATGCTACGAATCACCGAACTGAAGCTGCCCCTGGACCATCCCGACGAAGCCCTGCGTGAAGCCATCGTCCAGCGCCTGGGCATCCGCGACGAGCAACTGCTCAGTTTCAACCTGTTCAAGCGCAGCTACGATGCGCGCAAGAAGAACAGCGAGCTGCTGTTCATCTACACCATCGACCTGGAAGCCAGCAACGAAGCTGAGCTGCTCAGCAAGTTCGCCGACGATCGCAACATTGGCCCGGCGCCCGACGTGACCTACAAGTTTGTCGGCCAGGCCCCGGCCAACCTGCAGGAACGCCCGATCGTGGTCGGCTTTGGCCCGTGCGGCATCTTCGCCGGCCTGCTGCTGGCGCAGATGGGCTTCAAGCCGATCATCCTCGAACGCGGCAAGGAAGTGCGCCAGCGCACCAAGGACACCTGGGGCCTGTGGCGCAAGAGCGTGCTCAACCCGGAGTCCAACGTGCAGTTCGGCGAAGGCGGCGCCGGTACCTTTTCCGACGGCAAGCTGTACAGCCAGATCAAGGACCCGCAACACCATGGCCGCAAAGTGCTGGAAGAGTTCGTCAAGGCCGGCGCGCCGGATGAGATCCTCTACATCAACAAGCCGCACATCGGTACCTTCCGCCTGACCGGCATGGTCGAGCAGATGCGCCAGGACATGATTGCCCTGGGCGCTGAAGTACGCTTCCAGCAGAAGGTCATCGACCTGTTGATCGACGATGGCCAGCTTACCGGCGTGGTGCTCGAGAGCGGTGAGCAACTGCACTCACGCCATGTGGTATTGGCCCTCGGCCACAGTGCCCGCGACACCTTCCGCATGCTGCACGCCAAGGGCGTATACATGGAAGCCAAGCCGTTTTCGGTGGGCTTCCGTATCGAGCACCCGCAGACCCTGATCGACAAGGCGCGCCTGGGCAAATACGCCGGTCACCCGAAACTTGGTGCCGCCGATTACAAGCTGGTGTACCACGCCAGCAATGGCCGTTCGGTATACAGCTTCTGCATGTGCCCAGGCGGCACCGTGGTCGCCGCCACCAGCGAGCCAGGCCGGGTGGTCACGAACGGCATGAGCCAGTACTCGCGCAACGAGCGCAATGCCAACTCCGGTATCGTCGTCGGCATCGACCCCGAACGCGACTACCCCGGCGGCCCGCTGGCCGGCATCGAGCTGCAGGAGCGCCTGGAGGCACATGCCTATGTGATGGGCGGCAGCAACTACCAGGCCCCGGCGCAGCTGGTTGGCGACTTCGTCGCCGGCCGGCCCTCGACCGCGCTGGGCAGTGTCGAGCCGTCCTACAAGCCAGGCGTGACCCTGGGTGACCTGGCGCCAAGCCTGCCAGACTTCGCCATCGAGGCGATCCGCGAGGCATTGCCGGCATTCGACCGGCAGATCAAGGGCTACAACCTGCACGATGCCGTGTTGACCGGGATCGAGACACGTACCTCGTCGCCGTTGCGCATCACCCGCGGTGACGACTTCCAGAGCCTGAATCTCAAGGGACTGTTCCCGGCGGGTGAAGGCGCCGGGTATGCGGGCGGGATTCTGTCGGCAGGTGTCGACGGTATTCGCATTGCCGAGGCGGTGGCGCGGGATATGCTCGGCCTCTGACTGTGCATGGCCGGTGAGGGCCCGTTCGTGGGCCAACCCGCGAACGGACCCTCACCGGCGCAAGAAAAATCCGAGAAAACATCAGATTTTCCCT
Organism: Pseudomonas sp. BCRC 81390; assembly: GCF_030341915.1. Classification (NCBI taxonomy): domain Bacteria; kingdom Pseudomonadati; phylum Pseudomonadota; class Gammaproteobacteria; order Pseudomonadales; family Pseudomonadaceae; genus Pseudomonas; species Pseudomonas sp. BCRC 81390. The sequence goes on from NZ_JATAAG010000010.1 coordinate 25,904, forward strand.
ACCCCACCTTTCCCATTCTGCATCTAGGCTTCCTCCAGCCCAGCCCAGCAACAACATATAACAAAAAAGAATATAGTTTTTGTTTTAAAGCATAACTTCACAGGCTAGGGTGTACGCCCGTTCCATCCGTAAACTGCCCATGGAGAGCCTATAGCCCGTGCGTAGCCTGTTAACCCGTTTCCTGCAGCTCGAAGCCGCCAGCGGCCTGCTGCTGATCGCTGCGGCCGTCCTGGCCCTGATCATCAACAACTCACCGCTGTCCTACCTGTACAGCGGCCTGCTCGACGTGCCCGTCGCCGTTCAGGTAGGCGCGTTGCAGATCGCCAAGCCACTGCTGTTGTGGATCAACGACGGCCTGATGGCGCTGTTCTTCCTGCTCATCGGCCTGGAAGTGAAGCGCGAAGTGGTCGACGGCCACCTGTCCAGGCCGTCCCAGGTGATCCTGCCTGCTACCGCCGCCGTGGGCGGCATGGTGGTACCGGCACTGATCTACTGGTTCATCAACCGTGACAACCCGGCAGCGGTAGCCGGCTGGGCAATTCCCACCGCCACCGACATCGCCTTCGCCCTCGGTGTGCTGGCCCTGCTGGGCAAGCGCGTGCCGGTATCGCTGAAACTGTTCCTGATGACCTTGGCAATCATCGATGACCTGGGCGCGATCATCGTCATCGCGCTGTTCTATTCAGGCACCCTGTCCAGCGTGTCGCTGCTGCTGGCCGCGGCCTGCCTGGTGGTATTGGTGGCGATGAACCGGCTTGGCGTGGTCAAGCTGGGGCCTTACATGATCGTGGGCCTGGTCCTGTGGGTCTGCGTGCTCAAGAGTGGCGTGCACGCCACGCTGGCTGGCGTTGCCCTGGCGCTGTGCATCCCGCTGCGCACTGGCCATGGCGAACGTTCGCCATCGCACGCCCTGGAACACGCCCTGCACCCGTGGGTTGCCTACGCCATCCTGCCGTTGTTCGCTTTCGCCAATGCTGGGGTATCACTGGCAGGCATGACCTTGGACAGCTTCGTTCACCCGGTGCCACTGGGCATCGCCGTAGGGCTGCTACTGGGCAAGACCGTGGGCGTCTTCGGCTTGACCTGGATCGCCATCAAACTGCGCCTGGCCGCTCTGCCTGCTGGCGCCAATTGGGGCCAGTTACTGGGCGTGGCGATCCTCTGTGGCATCGGCTTCACCATGAGCCTGTTCGTTGGCTCACTCGCCTTCGTCCCAGGCAGCAGCGAGTTCGCCGGCATGGACCGCATGGGTATTCTGACCGGCTCGTTCCTTGCTGCCGTGTTCGGCTACGCCGTAACCGCCATGGCCAGCCGCAAGCCCAGCGCTGGCTGACCTGGCCACAGCATGAAAAAACCCCGAATGGCGCGCAGCCATGTCGGGGTTTTTCTTGTTGCGCTACGGTCAGTGCGAGACGCGGCTGGTACCGTCGACGGTCATGATGCGCACGCGGTCGCCAACGCGGAAGATTTCGTTCTCCTGCACGGCCTGGACATAGGCACGCATGCTGCCGTCGTCCTCACGTACGGTAATTTCCACGCCCTGGGTGCGGGTCAGGCCTTCCTCAGCTGCGGAACCGGCCAGGCCACCGGCAACGGCACCGATCACGGCGGCGACGATGCTGCCACGGCCACCACCCACGGCGCTGCCGGCCACGCCACCCACGATGGCGCCAGCACCACCGCCGATCGGGGTCTTGGTACCCTCGATCTTGACCGGGCGCAGGGATTCGATGGTGCCCATACGCACGGTCTGCACGCGGCGGGCCTCATCACGGGAGTAGCTGTCACCGGTCAGGCTAGAGGCACAGCCACCCAGCAACAACGACATGGTGGTGAAGGTCGCCACCAGCAAAGCGGATTTACGCATGGGTAATGTCTCCATAAGTCAGATGCGTATTAGACGCTGCACGTTGACGACTGTCACGGTACAAGCGCAATAAAATTGTTTTCATTCAGCCAAGGTACAGCCAGCGTGGCTTGCCGATGCCTTTTCAAGTGAGACCAAGGATAGCCATGGATTACTTCATCGTCGTGGTCACCACCGTTGCGGGGCTGTACTTCCACGGCTGGCTGTATGTGCGCATGCGCCACTGGATAGACCGTGACCTGGCGTTGTCGCTGGCCGGGGCGGACCCTGGCAAGCGCGCGTACATGCTGCAAAAGCTGGAACAGGCACGGCTGGAGAAGGTGCAGCGCAAGCAGTTGGCGGGGTGGCTGGAGCGCGAGGCGGCGGGGTATCCGGGGTAGCCTGGGCGATTGTCGCTGCTGCGCAGCCCATCGCCACACAAGGCCGCTCAGGGAACTGAGCTGCCCCCCAGATCGAGAGGGGGCCGCAAGGCGGCCCGTGGATGTCAGGGCGCCAGGCGTTCCCGCTGCCATTGCCCATCGACCAGGCGGTAGTTCAGCCGGTCATGCAACCGGCTGGCCCGCCCCTGCCAGAACTCGACCCGCTCAGGTAGCAAGCGGTACCCGCCCCAGTGCTCCGGGCAATGCGGCTGGGTGTCGGAGAAGCGTGCCTCGGTAGCCTTGACCAGGCTTTCCAGTTCCTCACGACCGGCAATCACCCGGCTCTGCGGCGATGCCCACGCCCCCAGGCGGCTGCCCAGTGGACGCACCTGGTAGTAGGCATCCGACTCCTCGGCCGTGACCTTTTCCACCCGCCCTTCGATGCGCACCTGTCGCTCCAGCGTCGGCCAGAAGAAGGTCATGGCGGCGCAAGGGTTGGCCAGCAGTTGCTGGCCCTTGGCGCTGTCATAGTTGGTGAAGAAGGTGAAACCACGCTCATCGAGCCCCTTGAGCAGCAATACGCGGCAATGGGGGCGGCCGTCGGCATCGACGGTGGCCAGGGTCATGGCATTGGCTTCCACCGGGGCCTGCTCGGTTTTCAGCGCATCGGCGAGCCACTGGTGGAACAAGGCGAACGGCTCCCCCGGGGCCTGGGCTTCGGCCAGGCCATCACGGGTGTAGTCGCGGCGCATATCAGCCAGGGATTTGGTCATTGCTGCGTTCCTTGACGATCAGTTGGTCTTCGCAGGGCTGTTGGCAGCTACTTTCTTGTCAGCGGTAGCTTTCTTGGCCGCAGGCTTGGCCGGCGCGGCTTTTTTCTTGGCGGTGGTCTTGGCTGGCGCCTTGGCCTTGGCTACAGGCTTCTTCGCCGCAGCCTTGGCCGCCGGCTTGCTGTCGGCAGCCTTGGCGGCTGGCGCCTTGCTATCCTGCACCGCCACCATCGAGGCTGGCGCCGGGGCCGGGGCCGCCTGCTGGTACTTGGCCAACAGCGCAACCATGGTGTTCTGCGGAGTCAGCAGCATTTCCACGCGGCGGTTCAAGGCGCGGCCCTCGGCACTGTCGTTGGCGGCGCGCGGCATCACCGAACCCATGCCCTTGAGGTTCAGGCGGTCACGCTGCAGGCCGCTGAGGCGGAAGATCGCCGACACCGAAGCGGCGCGTTCCAGGCTGAGCTTCTGGTTGGCGGCAGCGACACCGCTGCTGTCGGCATGGCCGAGCACCAGCACGGCGGTCTTGGCATCGCCTTCGACGGTCTTGGCCACGCGGGTAATCGGGCCCAGTGTCATCGGCAGCAGCATGTTCGGGCGGTCAGGGTTGTACGAGCCGTCCACCGGAATGGTCACGGCCAGCACGTTGTCACGACGCTCGAGTTCCAGCTTGCTGCCCTTGATCGCTTCACGCAGCTTGGGCTCGTACTCGTCCAGCCAGGCCTGGGTGGCCTTCTCGTCGATCTTCGGTACCACCGGCCCTTTGGCCTGCTTCTGTTCAGCACCGAATGGCCACCACCAACGGCTGGAACTTTCGGACTTGGCGTCGGCCTTGGCGACGTTTTCAGTCACGGCTTGCTTCACTTCCTGCTCGGCAACCTTGTCCGAACCGAAGGGCCACCAGCTCGAGCCGCTGTCCTTCGAGGCGTCCTGGGAGTGACTGGCGCAGCCGGTGACAGCGGTCAGGCACAGGGCGAGTGCTAAGGTTTTATGTGAAGACATCAGCGATACACCATGAAATAGAAAGAAATTTTGCCCACACACTTCAGGCAGTGGCATTGAGGATAGTCAAAGGCATGAGGCAATACCCGCATTACCCGATCAAAGGCAACTTGCAAGTACGCGCACCAAATGCTGGGCTCGCGGGTCCATCAGCACGTAAGGACCCAGGGTATTGACCACGAAGCCGAAGGCCACGTCGTACTCCGGGTCGGCGAAACCGACCGAGCCGCCGGCGCCAGGGTGGCCGAAGGCGCGAGCGCCGAGGCCAAAGGTGGCATTGGCTACCTCGGGCTGGTCAAGCATGCAGCCCAGGCCGAACCGGGTCTGGGTAAGCAAGGTGCGGTCCTGGCCAAGGCTGTGTTCACGGGTCAGTTCATCGAGCAGCTCGGATTCGAGCAGGCTGCCATCAAGCAGCCCGGCATAGAAGCCCGCCAGGCTGCGCGCGTTGCCATGGCCATTGGCCGCCGGCTGCTGCATGCGCCGCCACTCCGGCTTGTTGGTGCTGGTCAGGATCGCCGGCGGGTTGGTGAAGGCTCGTGTCGACAGCGCCTCGGGCTCACGCATGGTGACCTGTAGCAGGCGCTGCGCCGCTGCATCCCCGGGGTTGCCCTTGCCACGGGCGATATGCGCCACGCGGTGGAACTCCTCGTCCGCCAGGCCGACATGGAAATCCAGCCCCAGCGGGCGCGCGGTACGGGCCACGATCGAGTCACCAGGGCCACGGCCGTCGGCACGACGGATCAGCTCGCCGATCAGCCAGCCGTAGGTAATGGCGGCATAGCCGTGCTCGGTGCCAGGCGCCCACCAGGGCGTCTCGGCGGCCAGGGCATCAACCATGGTCTGCCAGTCGTACAAGGCTTCGGCCGGCAGCAACTCGCGGAGGGCCGGCAGGCCGGCACGGTGGCTGAGCAGCTGGCGCAGGGTGATCGCCTGTTTGCCAGCCTGGGCGAACTCGGGCCAGTAGTTGGCCACCGGGGCATCCAGGGCCAGCTTGCCCTCGCCGACCAGCTGCAGGGCGGTTACCGCAGTGAAGGTCTTGGTGCAGGAGAACAGGTTGGCGATGGTGTCGCTGTGCCAGGCCTGCTGGCCATCCTTGTCGGCACTGCCGGCCCACAGGTCGACAACGGTTTCGCCACCGACCTGAATGCACAGCGCGGCGCCACGCTCCTGGGGATCATCGAACAGGGCAGCAAAGGCTTCGCGCACCGCTTCGAACTTCAGCTCATAGTGACCCTGAATCTGCACCCGCTGCTCTCCGTACGACCATTTCCGAAAATGGTGTGCATTGTTTCAGTAGTTTGGCGTTTTGCAAACTGGCTTGGGCTGGGTGGTCGCGACGAATGGTGCAACCAGACGCACCACGCCCCTGCACAGGCCTGGCTGAGCTATGGGGCCGGCTTCTCCAGCTCGTCGCGCAGCTTGCCCATGGCCTGCAGGTTGCTCTTGCGCACGGCCTCGACGAATCCCGGATACGGCATATCGGTGATTGCCACCAGCCCGAGGTGGCCGTTTTCACCGTCGAGCAACCGCCCGCTGGCCGGTTGATCGAGGTACTGGAACCAGTGCGCGCCGACAATCATCGGCTGTGCCAGAGCCGCCTTGAGGAAATTGCCGTAGGCCGGACCACGGTCTTCTTCCCGTGCCAGCTCCAGCGGCCCCGGCCAGAATGGGCCGCGATCACGCGAGCCGAACTGGAATTCCGACACCAGCACCGGCTTGTCCAGCTCGGCCAGGCTGGCGAAGTCGTAGCCATCCTGCGGCTTGAGGGTATAGAAGTTGAAGCTGAGCACATCACAGAATTCGGCACAGGCCTTGACCGCCTCGGGCGTGCTGACGGCATAACGCCCCCCCAAAAGCAGGTGATTCGGCGCATGCCACTTCAGCGAGTCGGCAATGGTCTTGAAGTAGGTATCGGCAAACACCTGCTGGAAATATTGGTAGTCGCGCTCGATCTCCGGGTGTTCGGGGTTCGGCAGCGGCGCTTCGAAGCCTGGGTCCTCCATCAGTTCCCAGGCAGCCAGTTCGATACCCCAGGCCTTGGACAGCCCTTCCTGGTTGCGGTACTTGTCGCGCAGTTGCTTGAGGAAAGCACGCTTGGCCGGCACATCGGTGGTCAGGCGCAACGTGCCATAAGCCAGCCCGTAACGGGCCTTGGGGTCACCGCCAGGGGCGGCCCAGGCCAGTTCATTGTCGGCAAAATAGCCGATCAGCCAGGGGTCGTCACGGTGATCGCGGGCGGCGATGGCCACGGCGCGCTCGGTGGCCATGGCAAAACGCGGGTCGAACGGGTCGGGCATGCGGCCCCACCAGTCCATGCCGGTGCTGATGCTGGCGTAATCGCCCACGATCGACAGCGGCAAGGTGTACGGCATGCGCCTGGCCTGGCCCAGGGCCGGCTCGCTCCAGTTGCCGAGCGTGTTGAAACCCCAGGCTTGCAGGCGGTCGAGCGCGTGCTCCTGCCAACGGGCGGCATCCAGCACCAGCGGTGGGCAACTGGCCGGTTGCCCGTCCGCTGCGGGCGGGCAGGGTTGGCCATAGGTGCGTTGCAGGTTGGCGGCATAAAAGTCGAACCAGCGTCCCTGCTTGAAGTTGCGCCCTTGCGACGAGGCATTGCCGTCGTCGTTGTTGCCTTCGCCATAAAAGGCGGCCAGTGCATCACCCGTACCCGGCAGCGTCTTGAACATGCCTTCACGCCCGCTGATGTAGGTGCGCCCGCCATCTGCAGCGACGGCATTCACCCCCAACGAGTAGAACGGGTGCCCGTCCGGTGTCACCAGGTACCAGCGGCCGTTGCGCTTTTCGGTGCGGAAGAAGCCTTTGGCCTCGAACGCCGGCCCGGCCAGCAAGCCACCGTAGGCATCCAGTTGCTGCTTGCCACGTTCTGCCAGCCAGCCCTTGAGCTGTTGCTGCTCGCGCGCATCAGCCGCCTTGAGCTGTTCGTCACTGACAACCTTTTCCGGCCAGTGGCCACGAGTGGACTGGCCATAGGCGTCGATCAGCTCATGGTAGGCCGCCTGGTAAGCCAGGTCGTCATCCTGGATGCCCACCCGCTCGATCAGCAAGCTCTGCGCCACCTTGGGGCTGGGGATGCTCAAGCTGACCGAGGCCACTTGCCTGAGGTCTACCGCACCGGCGCTGCTGGCCAGCAACAGACGCTGGCCATCATGGCTCCAGGGCATCGGTGGGCCGGCGCGCATGCCCTGGCTGAGCGGCGAGCTGGCCGTCAACGGTACCATCACGGTCTGGGCCGGGCCGGCCGGCAAGTCGATGCGACTGGTCAAGGTGCCGCCGTCACTGCCCTGCACCGTGACATCCACGGTCAGCGCCCAATCCATTGCGCTTTGCAGGCGCAAGGTCAGGAACTGCCCAGCGGACCAGTCCCATACCCCGCTTTGCGGGCTCAGGCGCAGCGTCGGCTGCTGGGCCGGGTTGAACACCACCCGCCGCAATACCTCGCCTTCGGCCGTCTGCTCCGCATTGTACTGAGGCAGGCCGGCATCCTCGGTCTGCACATTGACCACCGAGGCCGGGCGCACGAAGCTGAAGAGCGTCTGCTGCCCCGCCAGCAAGGGTGAGCTGAACAACAGGGCGAGAACGGCGGGCAGGGTGCGGCGGACCATAAGGCTTGGGCTCTCCTTCAGGGCCCTCATGGCCCACGACAGAGGAATGGACAACGCGCCGGAGCAACTGCTCCGGCAGTCAGGAAATCTCCCGCCGGAACGGCGGCAGCGCATTGAGAATAGCCTTGCCGTAGCGCTGAGTGACCAGACGCCGATCAAGCAAGGTGATAACGCCGCGATCCTGTTCGGTTCGCAGCAGGCGGCCACAGGCCTGGATCAGCCGCAGCGAGGCATCGGGCACGGCAATTTCCATGAACGGGTTGCCACCGCGGGCCTCGATCCATTCCGCCAATGCTGCTTCGACCGGGTCGTCGGGCACGGCGAAGGGAATCTTGGCAATCACCACGTGTTCACAATATGCCCCCGGCAAGTCGACCCCTTCGGCAAAGCTGGCGAGGCCGAACAGTACGCTGTGCTGGCCGTCGTCGACCCGCGCCTTATGCTTGTTCAGTGTTTCCTGCTTGGACAGGTTGCCCTGGATCAGCACCAGTTTGCGCCAGTCACGGTCCAGCCCATCGAACACGTCCTGCATCTGCTTGCGTGAGGAGAACAGCACCAGCGCACCACGGGCATCCTCGACGATGTTTGGCAACTCGCGGATGATCGCTGCGGTGTGCGCCGCTGCGTCGCGCGGGTCGGCCTTGAGGTCGGGGACCCGCAGCAGGCCGGCATCGCCATGCACGAACGGACTGGGCACCACGCAGGTGACCGCATCACGCGGCAAGCCCGAGCGCATGCGGAAGCGGTCGAACTTACCCAGCGCGGTCAGCGTAGCCGAGGTCACCAACGCGCCGTGGGCAACGTTCCACAGGCTGCGACGAAGCATGTCGGCGGCCAGGATGGGGCTGGCGTTGACCTCGATATCAAACAGCGCCCCGCTCTCCGCCAGGGTCAGCCAACGCGCCATGGGCGGGCTGTCTTCCGGGTCTTCGGCGGTAAAGGCTGTCCATAGTTCCCAGTTGCCCTGGGCGCGGGTGACCAGGCTGCCGAACAGCGGGTACCACTCTTCGGCCTGGTGACTGGCGATACCGATGTTGACCTCGCCGTCCATGCCCTCCTTGAGCAGGTCGGCCAGCCGGGTGAACAGGTCGTTGAGGCGGGCGAAGCCCTTTTTCAGCTCGATGCCCACTTCACGGATCTGCTCAGGCACCACGCCGCCTTCGAAACGGTAGCGCGGGCGCTCACGGCCTTCGTTGTCCTCGCCGGGGCGGAAATCGGCAACTTGCTCGCACAGGGTGAACATGAATTGCTGCTGGGTACGCACTTCCCGCGCCAGCTCGGGCACCTGCTCGATGTACTTGCCCAGGTCTCCGGGCAGCGGGTGCTGGGCCAGCAGCTTGGTCAGGTTCTTGGCGGTCTGCTCCAGCCAGTCGGCAGTGGAGCGCAGGCGCGAATAGTGGGCGAAATGGCCAATGGCCTTGTCTGGCAGGTGGTGGCCCTCATCGAACACGTACAGGGTGTCGCGCGGGTCGGGGAGCACCGCACCGCCGCCCAGCGCCAGGTCGGCCAGGACCATGTCGTGGTTGGTGACGATCACGTCGACCTTGCCCATGCCTTCGCGCGCCTTGTAGAACACACACTGCTGGAAATTCGGGCAATGGCGGCCGGTGCACTGGCTGTGGTCGGTAGTCAGGCGCGCCCAGTCCTGGTCCTCCAGGGCTTCAGGCCAACTGTCGCGGTCGCCGTCCCAGCGGTTGCCGGCAAGCTTCTCGATCATGCTGTTGAACAGCTTCTGGCTGCGCTCGTCGACTTCGATGCGGAAGCCCTCTTCCTCGAACAGCTGGGCAGTGGCCGACTGGGCGTGCCCCTCCTGCAACAGGATGTCGAGCTTGGACAGGCACAGGTAGCGGCCGCGGCCCTTGGCCAGGGCGAAGCTGAAGTTGAGCCCGCTGCTGCGCATCAGGTCGGGCAGGTCCTTGAACACGATCTGCTCCTGCAACGCCACGGTAGCCGTGGCGATCACCAGGCGCTTGCCAGCGGCCTTGGCGGCGGGAATGGCCGCCAGGCTGTAGGCCACGGTCTTGCCGGTACCAGTGCCCGCCTCCACCGCCACCACGGCGGGTTCGCCGGCACGACGGCCTTCGTCGTCGCAGGCGATGTCGCCGAGCACCTTGGCCACTTCGGCGATCATCAGGCGCTGGCCATAGCGCGGCTTGAGGCTCTTGGCTTCGAGAAAACGCGTGTAGGCGCCCTGGATGGTGGCTTTGAGTTCGTTGCTGATCATGGTCTGCAGGCGCCCGGCGGGCTGGATATATTTTCAGTGTTTCGCATGGGGCGGCTATCATACCCCGCTATTGCCCTTTATGCCGCATGGAGATCCGGATGCTTGCCTTTGCCCTGCCCTACACATTGCATGTATTGGCCGCCCTGGTGTGGGTCGGCGGCATGTTCTTCGCCTGGCTGGTTCTGCGCCCGGCCACGGTTGCAGCCCTGGAAGGGCCTGCGCGGCTGCGTTTGTGGGTGGAAGTTTTCCGACGCTTCTTCGGCTGGGTCTGGCTGGCCGTGGCGATTTTGGCGATCAGCGGTATCGGTATGTTGCACATGCGCTTCAGCGGCTTCGAGACCGCACCGAAGTATGTGCAGGTGATGATCGGTGGTGGTATCGCGATGTTTGCCCTGTTCATGCGCGTGCAGGCGTTGCTGCTACCGGAGCTGAAAGCGGCGGTGCAGGCCGAGGACTGGCCGGCGGGTGCAGCGGTGCTCGGGCGGATCCGGCGAATGGTGGGGATCAACCTGCTGCTCGGCCTGGCGGTTGTCGCCGTGGCCAGTTCGCGCCTGATGATCTGACAGGCCACGCACCCTGTAGGAGCAGCCCATCGCGACACAACGCCGCGCCTGCAGGGGCATACAGTAGCGCTTCTACAGGCGTTGCAGGATCAACTCACCCGTTGCGCCCGCCGCCCCTGGCTGCCCCGGTTGCCCCGGCCGGCCATTGACGCCCGCCTCGGTGCTGTACACCAGGCAACCCTTGCTGGCCCCGCCCTTACCTGCCTTGCCTGGCGCCCCGGCCTTGCCCGCTGCGCCGCCGTCCAGGCGCACCACGATGCGCTCCTGCGGGAAACCCTGCGGCACGCTCAGGCGAATGCGCCCACCCGGTGCACCATCATGGCCGTTGCCACCGTCATCCCCGTTGGCACCGCGGCTGGCCTGGCCCCAGGTGCAGCCACCGGCCTGGCCATTGGCGCCATCGAGCCCCACGTAGCCGGGCGCACCAGCGCCACCGCGGGCATCGATCATCAGCCGCTCCGCGTCCACTTCCGTCAGCTTCAGCTCCAGGCTACGCCCCGAGCGGGCTGCCCGCTGGTACGTACCCGCCGCCCCCGGTGCACTGAACTCGCTGCCCTCGGCCAGATGCGCGCTACGCGCTTCGATCAGCAGCGGGCTGTCGGAAGGCGCAATGGCGATACGCGCATCCCGCCCCAGCTCCAGCTGGTCGACCTTCAGTTCCGCCAAGGTGGCCGGCAGCAGCAGGGTGGCGGCGTCGGCGACACGCAACTGCGCAAGGTGCACACTGGCCGACTTGTCGGGCAGGCGCAGCATGGAATTGGCTGCGACCTCGAGACTCTCGGCCTGGGCCAGGGGAACGACCAGCATGGCCAGCAACATCAGATTACGCATTTTGCGGCGCCTCCTGCGCACGGGGAATGGACATGACATGGAAGATGCCCGTCAGCAAGATCTGCAACCGATCGAACCAGCGGTGGCTGCGCCCGCGCAAGCTGCCATTGAAGAACAGCACTTCAAGCAGGTGCAGGCCCAGCAGGGCGATGCCAGCGGCATTGATCAGCAGATTGAAAGGCAAGGGTTGTGGCATCAACAGGTTGAATAACACCACCCCCCAGAATGCGACCGTCAGGACCTTGCCCAGGCCCAGGATGAACTTCATACCCCGCCCCTGATGGATTGTTGTCATGTCGAGACGCCCATTCGAGCGCGCCGTGCGAAGCACATTAACTGCAATGCCAAGGCAGGCGCCAGCACCGCTCAATTGAGATGCAGCTCCACCCGTCGGTTGCGCGCGCGCCCCTCCTCGCTCTCATTGTCGGCGAGCGGTTCGCTTTCGCCACGCCCCTGGCTGGTGACCTTGCCCGGCTCCAGCCCCTGGCCGATCAGGTACTCGGCGACGCTGCCAGCGCGGCGTTCGGAAAGCACCTGGTTATAGCTGTCGGAGCCGACACTGTCGGTATGGCCGATCACCCTGACCTTGGCCACCGTCGGCGAAGCGAGTCTCGTCACCAGGCCTTGCAGGCGCTGCTGGGCCGCTGGCGTCAGCTCGGCGGAATCGAAGGCGAACATCACCGCACCGTTGTCATCCAGGATGACCACCTCCGGCGAAGGCTCAGGCTCGCTGACCGATGGCGTTGCGGGGTACTGCTTCAATGGGCAGCCCATGTGGTCGACTGGGACCCCGCCGGGCGTATCGGGGCAGTGATCACGGCGGTCGAAAATACCGTCGTTATCTTCATCGCCATCCTGGGCGTAACAGATCAGGCCTCCGGTGACGGCGCCAAGGGCAGCGCCGCCAGCCGCCCAGGCCGAACTTTCGATGGCGCCCAGGCCACCACCGGCCAGGCCGCCGAGCAGGCTGCAGAGGGGCCAGGTCCTCTGGTTCAGCGGCGCACTGCCATCGCTGTGGCTGGCGCAGCCCGCGAGCAGGCTGGCAACCACCAACAACGGTAGCGCCGCCGTCGACGTCACATTCATGCTGAACGCTCCTGTGTCATTGGCCATGCGCTCCGCCTGGCCAGTGAAGACACGCCCGTGCCACTGCTCAAGGCACGGGCGCGTGCCGCCCTACCGCTGGATCTTGATCTCGGTACGGCGGTTCATGGCGCGCCCGTCGGCCGTGGCGTTGTCCGCTACCGGCTGGGTTTCACCAGCCCCGACCACCGACACGAAGCTGCTGCGCGGCACTCCGCGCTCGACCAGGTAGTCGGTTACCGCGTGGGCCCGGCGCTCGGACAGTTTCTGGTTGTAGCTGTCGGAGCCGACGCTGTCGGTATGGCCGCTGACGCTCAGGCGGGCGGACGGTGCTTCCTGTTTCAGGCGGGTGGCAATGGTGTTGAGGCGCTCCTTGTCGCTGGCGGTCAGGCGCGCAGAATCGAATTCGAAGTGCACATCGCGGATGACGATGACTTCTTCCTTCTGCACCACCACCTCCTCGACCACTGGCGCCGGCTCAGGCGGGCAACCGTTGGCGTCCACCTGCACGCCACGCGGGGTGCCGGGGCACTTGTCGCGGCTGTCCGGCACGCCATCGCCATCCTCGTCGCCATCACCATGGGACCAGCAGTAGCCTGCCGCCAGGCCACCGCCCAGCAAGGCGCCCCAGCCAGCCCAGCTGGAACTTTCGATAGCGCCCAGGGCGGCGCCGCCTACACCCCCGACGGCGGCACATTTCGGCCAGTCGGTCTTTTGCAAACCTGCACAACCAGTCAACACACTGGTGAGCAGGACCAGGGGTATCGCTGTGCGTACTATGCTCATTTCATTGCTTCTCCTAGGGGGAATCGGCATAAGGCCGATCTCTCGGAGTAAAGACCGCGCATTCGATCCCTGCCAGCAATAAGCCACGACGCGGTCACATGCCTCTTTGCCCACACGCTGTGGCCCGCTAGTCTTGGACGACTTGAAGAGGACTTGCAATGAACGACCGCTTTTCCCAGCGCACGCCGCAGCAGGCCCTGGCTGCCCTGCTCGAGCGCTTCACCCCGCAACGCCTGCTGCTGGTGGGCGCGCGCTTTCCGGCACTGGACGCCTTCGCCCAGGCGCACCCGCAGGTGACCATCGCCACCGCGGCCCCTGGCCCGCTGCCGGCCGAACTTGCGGCCCAGCGCTTTGACCTGGCGCTGCTGGTGGACTGCCTGGAGCATCTGCCCAAGCGCACGGGCCTGGAACTGCTCGGCGGGGTGCGCAATCTCAATGCCAGCCGGGTTGCAGTGCTGGCCGACCTGGCCGCCTGTGGCTGGCAGGACACCGACTTTTTCGCCCTGGCCCTGTCGGCCAGCGAGAAATTCTGCCGTGGCGAGCAGGTCTTGAGCCTGTTCACCTATGATCTACATGACTACAAGCAGGTACCGGACTGGCTCAACGCCAAGTTCTGGGCCAACCCTGAAAACTTTGGCAAGTACTGGTGGTGAAGATGAGTGTCTCGGTCTGCCCTTGCGGCAGTGGCAACCTGCTCGACGCCTGTTGCGGGCACTACCATGCCGGCACCCCGGCGCCGGATGCCCAGGCGCTGATGCGCTCGCGCTACAGTGCCTATGTGCTGGGCCTGGTCGACTACCTGGTGGCCACCACCCTGCCGGCCCAGCAAGCCGGCCTGGACCGTGCCGCCATGGCCGCCTGGAGTGCCCAGAGCACCTGGCTTGGCCTGGAGGTCGAAGCGGCGGAGGTGTTGGGTGGCCAGCCTGAGCATGCCTTTGTGACCTTCACTGCACGCTGGCACGACCAGGAGGGCGATCACCAGCACCGCGAACGTTCGGCCTTCGTCCAGCATGCCGGGCGCTGGTACTTCATCGACCCGACGGTCGGGCTCAAGGCCGGGCGCAATGACCCCTGCCCCTGCGCCAGTGGCCAGAAGTTCAAGAAATGCTGCGCCAGCTACGTAGGTAGCTGAGCATGATCGCCCGCGCCCGCCTGCTGCTCGGCCCGCTGCTCGCCTGCCTGGCATTGCTGGCGGGTTGCAGCAGCTGGGGCGGCGGCGACTGGCGCGAACCCGAGGTGCGCCTGGTCGAAGTCGAGACGGTGAAGGCCCGGTTGCTGGAACAGGAGTTCGTACTGCATCTGCAAGTCGACAACCCCAATGACAGCCGCCTGTTCATCCGCAACCTGTCGTACGCCATACGCCTCAACGACCTGCTGCTGGTGCAGGATGAAACCAGCCTGTGGCGCAGTGTTGGCGGGCATGCCCGACGCACCTTCAAGATCACCGCGCGAACCAACCTGTGGCAACACCTGAAACCTTTGGCCAAGCTGCTCAAGAGCGGGCAGCCGCTGCATTACAGCCTGCAGGGTGAACTGGCGACCGGGTTGCTCCTGCATCGAGACCTGCACTTGTCGCGCAGTGGTGAGATAATCCCCGGCGATCATCACCCGGAGTAACCCCCGCAATGTCCCAGCAACCCCACGTTCATGGCCCTGACTGCAACCACGATCATGATCACCACCACGATCATGGCCACGTCCACGGCCCGCACTGCAACCACGGCCACCAGGAGCCAGTACGCAACGCCCTGAAGGACGTCGGCCGTAACGACCCCTGCCCGTGCGGTAGCCAAAAAAAGTTCAAGAAGTGCCACGGCGCCTGACCTGAACAGCACCTGCGCGCCCCGGCAGCGGGCCGCGCAGTGCATAGCCGCAGGCCAGAAACAGCACGATGCACAGTGCCATGCAGATGGCATTGGTACCATTCCAGCCGACCGAGCCCAGCAGCAGCGACGGGCTGAATGCACCAACGGTCGCGAACAGGGCGATGGCCAGGTCGTTCTTCCCTTGCATATGCATGGCCGACGGGCTGTGCTGCAGCGTTTGCGCCAGCAACGCCCCGCCACCCACATAGGTCAGGTTCCAGCCAAGGCCGAGGGCTATCAACGACAAGGTCATCATCGCGTAACTGTGTGACCACATGTTCATGGCCGTGCAACTGATCAACAGGCCCAGGCCGGCGCAGAGGGTGGCCCTGATCCCGAGCTTGTGAATGATGGCACCGGTGAAGAACGACGGTGCGAACATGGCAATCACATGCCATTGAATCGCCAGGCGCACGTCGGAGAAATCCTCATGCAGGTGCTTCATGTGCATGGAAGCCTGGATCATCAGCAAATTCATGATCCCGTAACCCAGCGCGGCCACGGCCATGGCCACCACCAGCACCGGGCTGAGCGGTTCGCTGGTTGCAGCAGACGGGTCTTTCGCCGGCTCACGGCTCGCCCCTGTGGCCTCGCCGGGCAGGCAGGCGGCAATCAGCAAGGACATCGCCGCCAGGCCGACAAAAGCGGCATAACACAGTGAAAACAGCGGGTAGCCGCCAACATCGCGGAGCCACTCGGTGAGCGCCGGCCCGACCACGGCAGCAATCACACCGCCGGCCACAACCAGGGAAAGCGCTTTGGGTTTCAGGCTCTGTGCCAGGTTGTCGGTCGCGGCAAAGCGGTTGAAGTTGGCGAACGCAATGTAGATACCCAACGCCGAGTGGCTGACCACCAAGGTCGCGAAGTGCTGTTGCTGCACCGCCAGGTAGCCGCTGATGCCGGACACGGCCAAAGGTATCGAGCCCAGCATGAATGCCCGCTTGCGGCCAATTCGGCTCATCACCCTGGAAACCGGATAGGTAGCCAGCATCAAGCACAGGAACTGAAAGCCATAAGGCACTGTGGACCAGCTGGCGGCTGGCGCCAGCGCTGCCCCGACGATGGCGGCCATGGTCACCGACATGACCGCGGTCGTGAGGTTGATCGATTGCGCAGTGAAATACAGGTAGGTGCGCCGTGGAAGTGTGCTGGACATGGCTGTGCTCAACGTAGGTGGACGGTGGTATCCGGCTCGACGAAACGGCCGACAGCTGCATGGTGGCACTTGCCGCGCGCTGAGATGCGAACAGTCGACGCCCTTTCCGGTTAACTGTTAGGCTGTTTTTTCTAACAGTAGACGGACCTGACATGCGCCCGCACACCCTGCACGAGCAGTTGAAACAGCGCCTGGAGGCCGGTGAATGGCTGCCCGGCCAGCGCATGCCGTCGATCCGCAAGCTGACGGCGGCGGTCGGCTGCAGCTACCACGATGTCGTCTGCAGTTATGCCCGGCTGGTCAGCGAAGGGATGCTCACCGCCATTCCTGGCCGCGGCTACTTTGTCGCCGGTAGCAGCCAGCAACCGCGCGCGCCAGAGACCAGCCCTGTCGATACCCCGGCAAGCATGGCCAGCGACCCTTTGTTCAAGCTGCTGCAAGGTGGTCAGCACTACACCAAGCTGGGCAGCGGCTGGCTGCCACCGGCCTGGCGAGACACCGAGCTGCTGGCCAAGGCGATACGGCGCACCGCGCGGCTGGAGCAGAGCTCGCTGGCGGAATATGGCGACATCCAGGGCTACCTGCCCATGCGCAGGCAACTGTGCATGCACCTGCAGCGCCTGACCCGTATCGAGGCCCGGCCAAGCCAGTTGCTGACCACACTGGGTGCCACGCAAGCGCTGGACCTGGTCGCGCGGTTGCTGATCAAGCCTGGCGACCGCGTATTCGTCGACGAGCCCGGCAATTGCAACCTGATCAAGCTGATCCAGCTGGCCGGTGGCCATGTACTCGGCGTGCGGCGTACCCAGGACGGGCCGGACGTAGAAGACATGAAAGCCCAGCTGACCAGGCACAAGGTCAAGGCGTTCTTCTGCAACAGCAACTTCCATAACCCGACCGGCGGCAACATCAGCCCGCACATTGCCTTCAACATCCTGCGCCTGGCCACTGAGCACGATTTTCTGATCGTCGAGGATGACGTGTATGGCGACTTCAGTCCCGGCGTACGCCAGACCCTTGCCGAACTGGATAACCTCGACCGGGTCATCTACATCGGCAGTTTCTCCAAGTGCCTGTCCGCTTCACTGCGCGTTGGCTACATCGCCTGCTCGGCTGCGCTGATCGAACCCCTGACGCGCCTGAAGCTGCTGACCTGTGTTGCCGTGCCAGCGTTTTGCGAACGTTTCGTCAACACCATCTTGTCCGATGGCACCTATGCCCGGCACATGAAAGACCTGCAGCAGCGCATGATCCGCCAGCAGGCGCAAACCCAGCAATTGTTGCGAGCGCGTGGCTGGCAGTTCGACGTAACGCCGCAAGGCGGTATGTTCCTGTGGGTCTATCACCCTGAGCTGGCCGACCTGCAGCCGTTCATGCAGCGCCTGGAGCAGCACAAGGTGCTCCTGATGCCGGGCTCGGCCTTCGCCGTGAGCCGGGACTATCAAGGCCATGCACGCATCAACTGCACGCATTTTTCCGATGCTTTGGCCATGCATTTCAAGGTTTGTACCGGCGCTGGCAAATAAAGCGCCCGGGGACCTTGCACGGCGCCTGCGCGCTTACTACCTTAGCGCCTTTCCAAACCCGCCACGCCTTGCAGGAGCCCTTGTCATGGCCGCCCCCGCCTTTCCTCCCTTCCGCCCGCGGTTCGCAACCGCTGCCACGCTGCTCGGCATGCTCGGGCTGGCCGGCTGCCAGACGGGCGGCTATCAGGACAGCGTGCCACCGGCCAGCGGTGTGCAGCCGCTCAAGGGCCTGGCACAGAACGTCTCGGTACGGCGCAACGCCATGGGTGCGCCGCTGATCGAAAGCAGCAGCTTCCATGACGCCCTGTTCAGCCTGGGCTACGTGCACGCCGGTGACCGCATCGAACAGATGGTCGCCATGCGCCTGCTCGCCCAAGGCCGCCTGGCCGAGCTGGCCGGCAGCGACGCGCTGGACATCGACCGGTTGATGCGCGCTGCCAACCTCAAGCAAAGCGCCGCCCAGCAGTACGCCGAAGCATCGCCACGGCTCAAGCGCTTTTTCGAAGTGTATGCACGCGGGGTCAACGCTTACCTGTTCCGTTACCGCGACCGGCTGCCGGCCAGCCTGGCCAGCAGTGGTTATCGCCCGGAATACTGGAAGCCCGAGGACTCGGCACTGATCTTCAGCCTGTACGCCTTCAGCCAGTCGGTGAACCTGCAGGAAGAGCTGAGCGCCCTGGTCCTGGCGCAGAAAGCCGGCAGCGACAAGCTGGCCTGGCTGTTGCCCGGTGCCCCGGACGAGCCGTTGGCCGAAGCCGAGGTGGACAAGCTCAAGGGCCTGAACCTGGCCAGCCAGTTGCCTGGCCTGCCAGCCCTGGCCGCCGCCAGCCAGAAGCTGGCCGACCTCGACCTGCTGGGCAGCCCCGGTTCGGCCAACCTGGCCCTGGCGCCGCAACGCAGCCGCAGTGGCAAGAGCCTGCTGGCCAGCGACAGCCGCGCCGCCTGGGCCCTGAGCCCGGTGCAGATCCACACCGGCAAGTACCAGGTCGCCGGGCTGTCGTTGCCCGGCCTGCCAATCGTGCTGGCCGGATACAACGGCAAGCTGGCCTGGAGCAGCAGCGCGGTCATGGCCGACAACCAGGACCTGTACCTGGAGCAACTGCGCCACCAGGGCAGCCAGGTGAGCTACCTGGCCGACGGCAAATGGCTGCCGGCCCGCGCCCGTAGCGAAACCTTCTTCGTCCGCGGCCAGCGCCCGCTGCGCGAAGTGATGTACGACACTCGCCACGGCACCCTGCTGGCGCAACCGGGCAATGCCAGCCTGGGCCTGGCGCTGAACCTGCCACAGTTCAAGGAAGATCGCAGCCTCGACGCGCTGTTTGACCTGACCCGCGCCCAGACCGTGGAGCGCGCCTTCGACAGCACCCGTGAAGTGACTGCCGCCGCCCTCAACTTCGTCTTCGCCGAGCCCGAGCACATCGGCTGGCAAGTCAGCGGCCGCTACCCCAACCGCCGCGAAGGCCAGGGCCTGCTGCCATCACCGGGCTGGGACGGCCGCTACGACTGGGACGGCTTTGCCGACCCGATGCTGCACCCTTACGACCAGGACCCGCCAGCCGGCTGGATCGGCCACGCCAACCAGCGCAGCCTGCCGCGCGGCTATGGCATGCAGCTGTCCAGCACCTGGTACTACCCCGAGCGGGCCGAACGCCTGGCGCAGCTGGCCGGCAATGGCCGCCACGACAGCCGTAGCCTGATGGCCCTGCAGAACGACCAGGTCACCCTGCTGGCCGACAAGCTCAAGCAGCTGTTCGATGCCCCGGGCATGGCCCAGCCGCTGCAGCAGGCGATCGATGCCCTGCCCGCCGCACAGCGTGACAAGGCCCGCGACGCACTGGCCCGGCTCAAGGCCTTCGATGGCCGCCTGAGCCCGGTGTCGGCCGATGCCGCCCTGTACCAACTGTTCCTCCAGGAAGTGGCGCGCCAGACTTTCCTCGACGACCTCGGCCCGGAATCCGGCGCGGCCTGGCAGGCTTTCGTCAGCAATGCGCGGTTGTCGTTCTCGGCCCAGGCCGACCACCTGCTGGGGCGCGACGACAGCCCGTTCTGGGATGACCGCAACACCCCGCAGAAGGAAGACAAGCCGGCCATCCTGGCGCGCAGCCTGGCTGGCGCCATCGATGCCGGCACCACGCAACTGGGGGCAGACCGCCGCGCCTGGCAATGGGGCAAGCTGCACCAGTACCGCTGGCCGGCACCGGCCTACCACGGCCTGGGCGATGCCATCAGCCGATCGCCACAGGCTGCCGGTGGTGACTTCACCACCCTGGCCTTGACGCCTTACGCCTGGGGCAGCGACTTCGATACCCGCCTGCCGGCCTCGGCACGGATGATCGTCGACTTCGGCCAGGCCGAGCCGTTGCAGGTGCTGACCAGCAGCGGACAGTCCGGCAACCCGGCCAGCGCCCATTACAGTGACGGGCTGGATGCCTGGTTCAAGGCGCGCTTCATGAGCCTGCCGCTGCAGCAGCAGAACTTCGGGCGGGCGTATGGCAACCAGCGTCTGACGTTGGTGCCCGGCAAGTAACACAGCCGGCCTGAGCCGCCAGCCATGGCGGCTCAGGCTTTGCACTAAACAGCTACGACTGGAAGTTCGATCCGCTGCCCCAACCTATGCAGGGCGTACTCGACCTGCTCGATCTTGGAGAGGATCTTTCGTCTCAGGCCTTCGCCTATTTCCTGACCCCACACAGTCAACTGTGAAAGGCCTGTCGGCATTTCTGAAAGTCGCGTAGTCCATTTCGCTCGATACAACCTTTCGAACTCTCGAGACAGTCCCGAACTCCTAACAAGTACTCTCGACAACCAGCATTCCTGCCATGGACCTTGTCATCGCCCGCCCCGAAGGCCTGTACTGCCCGCCCGGTGATTTCTATATTGACCCGTGGCGGCCCGTGAACCGAGCCGTGATCACCCATGGCCACGGCGACCACGCCCGCATCGGCAATGGCCATTACCTGGCCGCCAGCCCCGGCGCCGGCATCCTGCGCAGCCGCCTCGGCCAGGACATCAACTTGCAGACCCTGCCTTACGGCGAACGCCTGCTGCACCATGGCGTGACCTTGAGCCTGCACCCGGCCGGACACGTGCTGGGCTCGGCGCAAGTGCGCCTGGAATACCAGGGCGAGGTCTGGGTTGCCTCTGGTGATTACAAGGTAGAACCCGATGCCACCTGTGCACCGTTCGAACCAGTGCCCTGCCACACCTTCATCACCGAATCGACCTTCGGCCTGCCCATCTACCGCTGGCCCAGCCAAAGCGAGATCTTCGCCGCCATCAACGCCTGGTGGCGGGCCAATTGCGCACAAGGCAAAGCCAGCGTGCTGTTCTGCTATGCCTTCGGCAAGGCGCAAAGGATCCTCCACGGGCTGGACGCCAGCATTGGCCCGATCCTCGTACATGGGGCCGTAGAGCCGCTGAACCGGGTTTATCGGGAAGCTGGCGTCTACTTGCCAGAGACCCGCTACGCCGGTGATATCCCGCGCAACGACCCGCTGCTGCGCCAAGCGTTGGTCCTGGCCCCACCATCGGCCGGTGGCAGCAGCTGGATGCGCCGTTTCGGCGACTACAGCGATGCCTTCGCCAGTGGCTGGATGCTGTTGCGCGGCACCCGCCGACGGCGCGGAGTGGACCGTGGCTTCGTGCTCTCGGACCATGCCGATTGGCCGGGGTTGCTCTGGGCCATCGGCCAGACCGGCGCGGAACGGGTGATGGTCACCCACGGGTCGGTCAACGTACTGGTGCGCTATCTGAACGAACAAGGCCTCGATGCCCGGGCCTTCGCGACCGAATACGGCGAGGAAGACGACGCGGTCGCCGTGGAGCCAGACGCATGAAAGCGTTCGCCGACCTGTACCTGAGGCTGGATGCGACCACCTCCAGCGCCGCCAAGCTGCAAGCCCTGCGTGACTACTTCAGCACCGCCCCGGCTGCAGATGCCGCCTGGGCCGTATACTTCCTGGCCGGTGGTCGCCCGCGCCAGCTGGTGCCTACCCGGGTGTTGCGCGAGCTGGCCTGTACATTGGCGGGGCTGCCGGACTGGCTGTTCGAGGAAAGCTACCAGGCCGTTGGCGACCTGGCCGAAACCATTTCCCTGCTGGTGCCGGAAAGCCATCAGGTGGGCGACGATGGCCTGGCCCATTGGGTCGAACAGCACTTGCTGCCATTGCGCGGCCTGCCCCTCGAACAGCTCCAGCAGCGCCTGCCGCCGCTGTGGGCACAGCTGGACCGCCCCAGCCTGATGCTGTGTCTGAAGCTCATCACAGGGAGCTTTCGCGTGGGCGTCTCGAAGCTGCTGGTCACACGCGCCCTGGCGCAACTGGCCGGGCTGGATGCCAAACGCGTGGCCCAGCGTCTGGTCGGCTACACCGACATCAGTCACCGCCCCACTGCCGCCCGCTACCAACAATTGGTCGCCCCGGCATCAGACGATGAACATGACCAGCGTGGTGGCCAGCCCTACCCGTTCTTTCTGGCCCACCCGCTGCAAGTGCCGAGCGAACAGTTCGATGCGCTGCTCGGCCCACCGAGCGAATGGCAGATCGAATGGAAGTGGGACGGCATTCGCGCCCAGGTGGTCAAGCGCGAAGGCCAGCTGTGGGTCTGGTCGCGTGGCGAGGAACTGGTCACCGAGCGCTTCCCCGAGCTGCACAGCCTGGCGCAGACATTACCCGACGGGGTCGTGCTTGATGGCGAGATCCTGGTGTGGAAACCGGGCAGTTCGGCAGATGAACTGGCGGTACAGCCCTTTGCCCTGTTGCAACAGCGCCTGGGCCGCAAGACCCTGGGCAAGAAGCTGCTGAGCGATGCGCCGGTCGTACTACAGGCCTACGACCTGCTGGAATGGCAAGGCGAAGACTGGCGCAGCCGGCCGCAGCACGCGCGCCGCCGCCAGTTGGAGCAGGTGCTTGAGGAGCACCCATTGGCACCCGTGGTACTCTCGCCCCTGCTCGAGGGCAGGGACTGGGCCGACCTTGCCCGCCAGCGCGAACAGTCACGCAGCCTGGGGGTGGAAGGCTTGATGCTGAAGCAGCGCGAGGCCTTGTATGGCGTAGGGCGGACCAAGGACATGGGTACCTGGTGGAAGTGGAAGATCGACCCGTTCAGCGTTGATGCCGTGCTGATCTATGCCCAGCGCGGCCATGGCCGGCGGGCCAGCCTGTACAGCGACTACACCTTCGCCGTATGGGACGCGCCGGCCGGCATCCCGGGGCGGGCGCTGGTACCTTTTGCCAAGGCCTACTCAGGGCTCAGTGACGAAGAGATGCGCAAGGTCGATGCCATCATCCGCAAGACCACGGTCGAAACCTTCGGCCCGGTGCGCAGCGTGACACCGACGCTGGTATTCGAGCTGGGCTTCGAGGGCATCGCCCTGTCCCGGAGGCACAAGAGTGGCATCGCCGTGCGTTTTCCGCGGATGCTGCGCTGGCGGCTGGACAAGCCGGTTGAAGAGGCGGATGACCTGGCGACCTTGCAGGCACTGCTGGCTTGAGACAATCCGGACCGCGAAGAAGCCCACGCGCTCGTCCAACAGGTAGCGGATGAGGCGCAGTCACGGAATCTATGCTTCTATCTGTGTGCCGACCCGTGTCGCAGACCGTTTTCGCCACGCAATCAGGACGACCATGCACCATTCAACCCACGACCTGCTCTCCCCCGTTCCGGGTATCACCCGCCAGTTGCACAGCTTCCACTACGGCCCCCGTGGTGGCGGCAAGGTGTATATCCAGGCCTCGCTGCATGCCGACGAACTGCCCGGCATGCTGGTGGCCTGGCACCTCAAGCGCCGCCTGGCCGAACTGGAACAGCAAGGCCGGCTGCAACAGGAGATCATTCTGGTGCCGGTGGCCAACCCGGTCGGCCTGGAACAGGTGCTGCTGGACGCACCGCTGGGGCGTTTCGAACTGCAAAGCGGCGAGAATTTCAACCGCAACTTCGTCGACCTGTCGGACAGCATCGGCGACCAGATCGAAGAACACCTGACCCAAGACCCGACCCATAACCTCGCCCTGATCCGCGAGTACCTGCGCCGCGGGCTGGACGCGCACCCGGCGCGCACACCGCTGCAGGCCCAGCGCCTTATCCTGCAACGCCTGGCCTGTGATGCCGACATGGTGCTGGACCTGCATTGCGACTTCGAAGCCGTGGAGCATCTGTACACCACGCCAGACGCCTGGCCGCTGATCGAACCGCTGGCGCGCTACCTGGGTGCGCAGGCCAGCCTGCTGGCCACCGACTCGGGCGGGCAGTCGTTCGATGAATGCTTCAGCCTGGTCTGGTGGCAGTTGCAACAGCGCTTCGGCAAGCGCTTCCCGATCCCGCTGGGCTGCTGCTCGGTGACGGTCGAGTTGCGTGGCCAGGCCGATGTCAGCCATGAGCTGGCGAGCAAGGATTGCCAGGCGCTTCTCGACTTCCTGACCCACACGGGGGTCATCGAAGGTGCCACCACTGCCCTGCCCGCATTGCGCAACCCGGCTACACCACTGGCTGCGGTCGAACCCGTGGTGGCGCCATTGGGCGGGCTGCTGGTGTACCACGCAAAGCCTGGGCAAACCCTCGAGGCTGGCCAACTGATAGCCGAAGTCATCGACCCGCTCAGCGACCGGGTGACCGCCGTGCGCAACCAGCAGCCGGGCCTGCTGTATGCGCGCAGCGTGCGGCGCATGGCTACCGCCGGCATGGTCATCGCCCACGTGGCCGGCGAGCAGGTGTGCCGCAGCGGCTACCTGCTGGCTAACTGACCAGGTAAAACCATTGCAGCTGGCGGGTTGTCTGTAGAGACACAGCCCGCCAAGGACCCATGCCCATGCCCGCCGCCACCGACCTCGCCAATGCCTGGTTCGCCCAGCGTGGCTGGAAGCCGTTCGCTTTCCAGCGCCGTGTCTGGGCTGCCGTGGCACGCGGCGAATCCGGCCTGCTGCATGCCAGTACCGGTGCCGGCAAGACCTACGCGGTATGGCTCGCCGCGCTGCGCGCCTTCAAGGCCGAAGCCCAGGGGCGACAGGCCGCGCCGTTGCAAGTGCTGTGGGTCACGCCGATGCGCGCCTTGGCTGCCGATACCGCCCGCGCCCTGCAGGCGCCGCTGGACGAGCTCGGCTTGCCATGGAGCGTGGGCGTGCGCAGCGGCGATACCGGCAGTGCCGAACGTGCCCGGCAGGCGCGGCGCTTGCCCAGCGTGCTGGTCACGACCCCCGAAAGCCTGACCCTGCTGCTGACTCGCGCACAGGCCCGCGACGATTTCGCCACATTGCGCCTGGTAGTGGTGGACGAATGGCACGAACTGCTGGGCAACAAGCGCGGGGTACAACTGCAACTGGCCCTGGCCCGCCTGCGCCGCTGGCGCCCGGGCCTACCCACCTGGGGCCTGTCCGCCACCCTCGGCAACCTGCAGCATGCGCTGGAGGTATTGCTGCCTCAGGGTGGTTTGCTGGTACAAGGCCGGCAAGACAAACCGCTGCTGGTCGATACCCTGCTGCCTACGGCCATCGAGCGCTTTCCGTGGGCCGGGCACATGGGCTTGAAAATGCTCGACCAGGTCAGCCGGGAGATCGATGCCAGCAGCAGTTGCCTGGTGTTTACCAACACCCGGGCCCAGGCCGAACTCTGGTACCAGGCCCTGCTCGAAGCGCGCCCCGACTGGGCCGGGCTGATCGCCCTGCACCATGCCTCACTGGCCCGTGAGACACGTGACTGGGTCGAGCGCAGCCTCAAGCAGGGCAGCCTGAAAGCGGTAGTCTGCACCTCCAGCCTGGACCTGGGCGTGGACTTTCTGCCAGTCGAGCGCGTGCTGCAGATCGGTTCGGCCAAGGGCATTGCCCGCCTGATGCAGCGGGCCGGGCGCTCCGGCCATGCACCGGGGCGGCGCTCGCGGGTTACCCTGGTGCCCACCCACAGCCTGGAACTGGTGGAGGCAGCCGCCGCCAGGCAGGCCCTGGCCGCCGGGCACATCGAGGCCCGTCATTCGCCACGCCTGTGCATGGACGTGCTGGTGCAGCACCTGGTCAGCATGGCCCTGGGCAGTGGCTTTCACGCCGAACGGTTGCTCGAAGAGGTACGCAGCACCTGGGCATTTCGGGCGTTGCACGACAGCCAGTGGCAATGGGCGCTGGACTTCGTCTGCCATGGTGGCAGCTCGCTCAGCGCCTACCCCGATTACCAGCGTGTCGAGCGCCAGGCCGACGGCGTTTACCGGGTTACCAGCGAACGCCTGGCACGTCGTCACCGCATGAGCATCGGCACCATCGTCAGCGACGCCAGCCTGCAACTCAAGTACTGGAGCAAGGGCGGCGGGGGCAAAGCGCTGGGCAGCGTCGAAGAGGCGTTCATCGCCCGTCTGCGGCCTGGCGATACCTTGGTGTTCGCCGGGCGTGTGCTGGAACTGGTGCGTGTGGAGAACATGACCGCCTACGTGCGCCGCAGCAGCGCACGCAAGGCCGCGGTTGCGCGCTGGAATGGCGGCCGCATGCCGCTTTCCAGCGAACTGGCCGACGCCCTGGTCGAGCAGCTCGATGCAGCAGCGCACGGCCGCTTCGAGGGCCCGGAAATGCGTGCAGCACGCCCGCTGCTGGCCTTGCAGGCACAATGGTCGGCGCTGCCTTCCATCGACACGCTGCTGGCCGAAACCTTCAGATCCCGTCAGGGCTGGCATCTGTTCCTGTATCCGTTTGCCGGGCGCATGGCCAACCTTGGCCTGGCCAACCTGATTGCCTGGCGGGTGAGCCGCGTACAGCCGCTGTCGGTTTCGATCGCCGTCAACGACTATGGGTTCGAACTGCTCAGCCCCGGCCAGGTGGATTGGGCGACCCATCTGCCGCAGGCACTGGCTACCGAGCACCTGCTGGACGATGTGCTGGCCAGCCTCAACGCGGGAGAAATGGCATTGCGGCGTTTTCGCGAGATCGCCCAGATCGCCGGGCTGGTGTTTGGCGGCTACCCGGCGGCGCAGAAAAGCCTGCGGCAGATTCAGGCCTCCAGTGGCCTGTTTTACGAGGTCTTCCGCAAGCATGACGCTGGCAACTTGCTGCTGGGCCAGGCGCGGGACGAAGTGCTGAATGAAGAACTGGAGATCGAGCGCCTGCATCGGCAACTGCTGAAAATGGGGCGGTTGCGGCTCGACCTGCAGTTGCTGAAGCAGCCGGGGCCATTGGCGTTTGCCTTGCTGGTGGAGGGTATGCGCGAAACCCTGAGCACGGAAAAACTGGCGGACCGGATTGCACGGATGGTTGCCGAGCTGGAACGTGCAGCAGGTGCTGGTGAATGACCGGCCTGCTGCCCATCGAGCACTGTGGCCAGCAGCTCTGGCTGCTTCCCGACAAGGCCATCTACTGGCCAGCACGCCGCGCCCTGCTGGTGGCGGACGTGCACATCGGCAAGGCGGCAAGCTATCGCGCCCTGCACCAACCGGTACCGCGTGGCACCACCGCTGCGACGCTTGCCCGCCTGGATGCGTTGCTGGCCGCGCATGCATGCGAGCAACTGATCATCCTGGGCGACTTCCTGCATGCGCGTGCAGCACGGGCGCCAGCGACGCTGGCCAGGCTGCAGGCGTGGCGCGAACAACACAGGACGCTGAAGATCGTGCTGATACGCGGCAACCATGACCACAACGCCGGCGACCCACCCGCTTCGCTCGGTATCGAAGTGATGGACGAACCCTGGCTGCTGGAGCCCTTCGCGCTACAACACGAACCGCGACCTCACCCGACCCACCCGGTATTGGCAGGCCATGTGCACCCGGTCTTCGTCCTGCGCGGCAAGGCACGGCAACGCCTGCGCCTGCCGTGCTTCCTGGTCGATGGCCAAGTGAGCCTGCTGCCGGCGTTCGGTGAATTCAACGGGGGTTGGGAAATCGCCCCCGCTGCTACCAGCCGCGTGTACCTGGCCGGCGCAGGGCGGGTATGGGCGCTTTAGCGACGTTCAGGCGACAGGCCCCGGGGGCGGCTCGTCAGGCAGGGTCGGCTCGCCCGGTTCCATGGGCTGGGTTTCCCCCGGCTCCGGCGGCTGCGGTGTATCGGGATCAGGCTGATGGGGCACGCCCCCCGCCTGCATCGGCAGCGGGTGCGCCAGCAGTGACCAGGACAACAACCCCACATGGTTGGGCTGCAGGACTGCCAGCTTGGCACTGATTGCGGGATGGAGTTTCATTGGCTGCTCCTGACAAGGCCGCTGCGCATCGTGCGCACCGGCATTACCTTGTTGGAGTGCCAAAGGCGCGGGTAATTCCCCGCGCCCGTCGGCTCAGGTACGCGGCAGGGTGACGCCCCGCTGGCCCTGGTACTTGCCGCCGCGGTCCTTGTACGACACTTCACATTCTTCGTCGGACTGCAGGAACAGCATCTGCGCCACGCCTTCATTGGCGTAGATCTTCGCCGGCAGCGTGGTGGTGTTGGAGAACTCCAGGGTCACGTGGCCTTCCCACTCGGGCTCGAGCGGGGTGACGTTGACGATGATGCCGCACCGGGCGTAGGTGCTTTTGCCCAGGCAGATGGTCAGCACGTCACGTGGAATGCGGAAGTACTCGACGGTGCGCGCCAGGGCGAACGAGTTCGGCGGGATGATGCAGACGTCGCTCTTGATGTCGACGAAGCTACCGGCATCGAAGTTCTTCGGGTCGACGGTGGCCGAATTGATGTTGGTGAACACCTTGAATTCGTCGGCGCAGCGTACGTCGTAGCCGTAGCTGGAGACGCCGAAGGAAATCACCCGGTTGTCCTGCTCGCCGCGCACCTGGCGCTCGACGAACGGTTCGATCATGCCGTGTTCCTGCGCCATGCGGCGAATCCACTTGTCCGATTTGATGCTCATGGCGGGGTGTCCTAGAAGAGTTGCGAGGGGGAAAAACCAGACGCGCATCTTACCGGTCCCTGCGCCCAGGTTAAAGTTCCATGCCTCATCCCGCGCCGGGCGGGGGTTCGCGCCGCCGTCGATCCGAATTCGCCTAAAGCGTCTTCTGACCATTGGCAGGTTGCGGAAAGTGGGGTAAGGTGACGCCACTGTGCTGCACGTGACACCGAGAATCTCTAGTTTGATGCACGATCCTGATCGGCCCATCGCTGAATTTTCTGCTCTCTTTGCGCTCAGTCCCGGGCAGGGTTTTTCCTGACCGTTATCAAATTGTCCAAGGAGACAGAAAAATGTCCAACCGTCAATCCGGTGTTGTTAAGTGGTTCAACGATGAGAAAGGCTACGGCTTCATCACCCCTCAGTCGGGCGATGACCTGTTCGTGCACTTCAAAGCCATCCAAGCTGACGGCTTCAAAACCCTGAAAGAAGGCCAGGCTGTTACTTTCGTCGCTACTCGCGGCCAGAAAGGCATGCAGGCTGAAGAAGTTCAGATCGCCTAAGTCGATCGAGCTTTTTAGCTTTCAAAAAAACCCGCCTTCCGGCGGGTTTTTTCATGCCTGAAAGAATGGCCGAGGCACCTGGCCTCGGCCTGGCAGGTCAATCCTCGCTGATGGTAATGCTCGGCATCGCCGGTGTAGCCGCCTCCTGCAGCACGATCCGCGCCCCTACCTGGCGCGCCAGCTCCTGGTAGACCATGGCGATCTGGCTTTCCGGTTCGGCGATGGCGGTCGGCTTGCCATTGTCGGCCTGTTCGCGGATGAGCATCGACAGCGGCAACGAGGCCAGCAGGTCGACACCATATTGGCTAGCCAGCTTTTCGCCACCGCCTTCACCGAACAGGTGCTCGGCATGGCCGCAGTTCGAGCAGATGTGCACAGCCATGTTTTCCACCACGCCCAGCACCGGGATATTGACCTTGCGGAACATCTCCACGCCCTTCCTGGCATCCAGCAAGGCCAAGTCCTGCGGGGTGGTGACGATGACCGAGCCTGCCACCGGCACCTTCTGCGCCAGGGTCAGCTGGATGTCACCGGTACCCGGCGGCATATCGATCACCAGGTAGTCCAGGTCGTCCCAGGCGGTCTGGGTCACCAGTTGCAGCAGCGCACCGGAAACCATCGGCCCGCGCCAGACCATCGGCGTGTTGTCGTCGGTGAGAAACGCCATGGACATGACTTCCACGCCATGCGCCTTGATCGGCACGAACCACTTCTGGTCACGGATCTGCGGGCGGGTGCCTTCGGCGATACCGAACATCACGCCTTGGCTGGGGCCGTAGATATCGGCATCGAGAATACCCACCCGCGCACCTTCGCGGGCCAGGGCCAGGGCCAGGTTGGCCGCGGTGGTCGACTTGCCCACCCCACCCTTGCCCGAAGCCACGGCGATGATGTTCTTGACGTTGGCCATGGCCGGCACCTGGGCCTGGGCCTTGTGCGCGGCGACCACGCAGTCGATCGACACCTGGGCACTGCTGACGCCCTCGAGGTTGCCGATGGCGGTCTGCAGCACCTGGGCCCAGCCATTCTTGAACAGCCCTGCGGCATAACCCAGCTGTAACTGCACGCTGACCTGCCCGCCCTGGATATCGATGGCGCGCACGCAGCCGGCGCTGACCGGGTCCTGGTTCAGGTAGGGGTCGGTGTACTGGCGAAGCACGCTTTCGACGGCGGCACGGGTGACGGCACTCATGGAGACTCCCATTGGCAAACTGAATGTCAAACAGGCGCCTATCCTAACCCGTCAATCGTCAGCAGATGTGCATGCGGGGTGAAATATCTTCGCCAGCCCTTTATAGTGGCCGATCAACCTCATTTTTACCCCGTCGCCAGATAAGTAGCCGAGCCACCATGTCCGAGCCACGTCAGATTCTCGTCACCAGCGCCTTGCCCTATGCCAACGGATCGATCCACCTTGGCCATATGCTCGAGTACATCCAGACAGACATGTGGGTCCGCTTCCAGAAGCTGCGTGGCAACCAGTGCATTTATGTCTGCGCCGACGACGCCCACGGTTCGGCGATCATGCTGCGCGCCGAGAAGGAAGGCATCACCCCGGAACAACTGATCGCCAACGTCCAGGCCGAGCACAGCAGCGACTTCGCCGACTTCCTGGTCGATTTCGACAACTTCCACTCTACCCACAGCGAAGAGAACCGCGAGCTGTCGAGCCTGATCTACACGCGCCTGCGTGAAGCCGGGCACATCGCCACCCGCTCGGTGACCCAGTACTTCGACCCGGAAAAGGGCATGTTCCTGGCCGACCGCTTCATCAAGGGCACTTGCCCCAAGTGTGCGGCCGAAGACCAGTACGGCGACAACTGTGAAAAGTGCGGTGCCACCTACGCACCTACCGAACTGAAGAATCCCAAGTCGGCCATCTCCGGCGCCACCCCGGTATTGCGTGATTCCCAGCATTTCTTCTTCAAGCTGCCGGACTTCCAGGCCATGCTGCAGCAGTGGACCCGCAGCGGCACCCTGCAGGACGCGGTGGCCAACAAGTTGGCCGAATGGCTGGACTCGGGCCTGCAGGAGTGGGACATCTCGCGTGACGCGCCGTATTTCGGCTTCGAGATCCCGGGCGAGCCGGGCAAGTACTTCTACGTGTGGCTGGATGCACCGATCGGCTACATGGCCAGCTTCAAGAACCTGTGCGCACGCCGCCCGGAGCTGGACTTCGATGCCTTCTGGAACGAGGGCTCCAAGGCCGAGCTGTACCACTTCATCGGCAAGGACATCGTCAACTTCCACGCCCTGTTCTGGCCGGCCATGCTCGAAGGCGCCGGCTTCCGCAAGCCGACTGCGGTCAATGTCCATGGCTACCTGACGGTGAACGGCGCCAAGATGTCCAAGTCGCGTGGCACCTTCATCAAGGCCCGCACCTACCTCGACCACCTGCAGCCTGAATACCTGCGTTACTACTACGCAGCCAAGCTGGGCCGTGGCGTCGATGACCTGGACCTGAACCTGGAAGACTTCGTGCAGAAGGTGAACTCGGACCTGGTCGGCAAGGTAGTCAACATTGCCAGCCGTTGCGCCGGTTTCATCCACAAGGGCAATGGCGGCGTGATGGTGGCTGGCGATGCCGCACCGGAGCTGACCGAAGCCTTCCTGGCGGCCGCCCCGTCGATCGCCGACGCCTATGAAGGCCGCGACTTCGGCCGTGCCATGCGCGAGATCATGGCGCTGGCCGACCGTGCCAACGCCTGGATTGCCGACAAGGCACCATGGTCGCTGGCCAAACAGGAAGGCAAGCAGGAAGAAGTGCAGGCCATCTGCGCACAGGGCATCAACCTGTTCCGCCAGCTGGTCATCTTCCTCAAGCCGGTGCTGCCGGTACTGGCTGCCGATGCCGAAGCCTTCCTCAACGTGGCTCCGCTGAGCTGGAACGATCACCTGTCGCGCCTGGAAAACCACCAGCTGAACCCGTTCAAGGCACTGATGAGCCGCATCGAACCCGCCAAGGTCGAAGCCATGGTCGCCGCCAGCAAGGAAGACCTGCTGGCCGCCGAAGCCAAGGCCCCGGCCGGCAACGGCGAACTGGCCAAGGACCCGCTGTCGGCGGAAATCGAGTTCGATACCTTCGCTGCCGTCGACCTGCGCGTGGCCCTTATCGTCAAGGCCGAAGCCGTACCGGGTGCCGACAAGCTGCTGCAACTGACCCTGGACATCGGCGACGAGCGCCGCAACGTGTTCTCGGGCATCAAGTCAGCCTACCCCGACCCATCCAAGCTGGAAGGCCGCCTGACCATGATGGTGGCCAACCTCAAGCCGCGGAAGATGCGCTTCGGCATCTCCGAGGGCATGGTCATGGCGGCGGGCCCTGGCGGTGAAGAAATCTATCTGCTTAGCCCGGATAGCGGCGCCAAGCCAGGCCAGCGCATCAAGTAACCGGCGCTGTCGGGGGGCTGCTGCGCAGCCCCCTCCACCAAAGCCGGACAATCGCCGCGATTCCCGGCTATCGTCATGTCATGAGCGATTACCTTCTGGTCCTGATCAGTGCCGCGCTGGTCAATCACCTGTGCCTGTCACCACCGCCGGGCCCCAGGCTGCACCTGCATGTACATGGCCTTGCCTGCGCGCTATGCATCGCACTGGGAGCAGTCGGCGCAAGGCTTGCGATGCCCCTGCTGGCCGAAGACCTTGAGCTGTTCCTGCTGTTGCCCTGGCTGGCACTGCTCGCCTGGGGGGTGCCGTGGCTATTGGCACGCTGGCAACCCGCCTGGCCAGTGGCGCAGCTTCCCGCACTGCTGTCGAGCAATGCGGTGGTGCTCGGGCTGATCCTGCAACAGGCAAGCGCCGAATACACAGTGTTTACCACCTTGCTGCAAGGGCTGCTGGTCGGCGGCAGCTTCTGGCTGGCACTCGTGTTGTTCGCCGACCTGCGCCAGCGCTGCAGCCATGCCGACATCCCTGGCGTACTGCGCGGCCTGCCTGTCGAACTGCTCGCCGCCGGGTTAATGACCCTGGCATTTTCCGGCTTCAACGGGTTGTTCAACCAATGAGCGTCAGGCCTGATCCGCGGCTGCGCACCAGCATGGGCCTGGTGTTGCTGGCCTGCGTTCCGGGCCTGCTGGTTCTGTCATGGCTGCACGGCTGGGGGCTGCTGCTGAATATCTTGCTGTGTGCCGGTGCTGCGCTGCTGTGCGAAGCACTCCTGCTGTTGCTGCGTGGGCAACCGCCGGGCACGGCGCTGAATGACGGCAGCGCCCTGGTGACTGCCGTACTGCTGGCCGCCGCCCTGCCCACCCTGGCGCCTTGGTGGCTACCGGTGACCGCCGCCAGCGTGGCCATCGGTATCGGCAAGCAGGCCTTCGGCGGGGTCGGGCGCAACCTGTTCAACCCGGCCATGGTCGGCTATGCCTTCGTGCTGTTGAGCTTCCCGCTGCAAATGAACCATTGGCCCGGACCGGCACCCGGTCTGCTCGACACCCTGCAACAGGTCTTCGCCGGTGGCGACCAGATCGATGCCTGGGCCCGGCCAACACTGCTCGACGGCCTGCGCCACAACCGCAGCCTGACCATCGACGAGCTGTTCGCCAGCCACCCGGGATTCGGCAGCATGGGTGGGCGCGGTAACGAATGGGTAAACCTGGCGTTCCTGCTCGGCGGCCTGTTCCTGCTGCAGCGCAAGGTAATCAGCTGGCATGCGCCGATCGGTCTGCTGGCAGGCCTGTTTCTGTTCAGCCTGCTGGCCTGGAACGGGTCGGGCTCGGACTCCAACGGTTCCCCCTTGCTGCACCTGTTGTCCGGCTCGACCATGATGGCGGCGTTCTTCATCGCCACCGAACCGGTGTCCGGCCCACGGCATGAGCGGGCCAGACTGCTGTTCGGCGTTGGCGCGGGCGTGTTGATCTACCTGATTCGCACCTGGGGCAGCTATCCGGATGGCACGGCGTTCGCCATCCTGTTGATGAACCTTCTGGTGCCGAGCCTCGAGCGCCTGGCGGCGCAACGCCAGCAGGCTGCCCCATGAGTCGCCTGGTCCGTGATGCAGGGCTGTTGCTGGTGGTTGCGGCACTGGCGGTGTCGGTTACCCTGGCCTGGCGACACTGGACCAGCCCGGCCATCATCGACGCCGCAAAACAGCTGCAAAGCCGTGAACGGCTGGCAGTGCTGCCTGACGGTAGCTACGACAACCAGCCACTGGACCACCCGCTGCCCACGCCCGCTGCACAACGGCCAACCAGCCGTATCCTGGCGGCGTACCGGGCCGAGCTGGCGAGAACCCCGGTCGCCATCATTGTCGTCACCCAGACTCAAGGCTATGCCGGCCCGATCGTGCTGAGCATCGCCATTGCCACAGACGGTCGACTGATCGGCAGCCAGGTGGTCGAACAACAGGAAAGCCCCGGGCTGGGTGCTCGCCTGGGGGACCCGCAAGTCAA
The DNA here is from genome assembly GCF_030341915.1 of Pseudomonas sp. BCRC 81390. Lineage (NCBI taxonomy): Bacteria > Pseudomonadati > Pseudomonadota > Gammaproteobacteria > Pseudomonadales > Pseudomonadaceae > Pseudomonas > Pseudomonas sp. BCRC 81390. Next base: position 60,282 of record NZ_JATAAG010000010.1, read on the forward strand.
TTGGCTGCAGCAGTTTGCGAATCGGCATTCGGGCAACCATTGGGCACTGCGACGTGATCACGGTGACTTCGACCAGTTGAGCGGCGCAACCGTGACTTCTCGGGCCGTGATCAGCGCGCTGCAGGAAGCGCTGAGTTATTTCGACGAGCAGCGCAGCGTGCTGCTGGAGGGCACCACACATGAATAGGTTGCATCTGCTGGGCGCGAGCCTGGTGCCGCTGCTGGGTGCCACCTGGACACTGAGCGAAGGCGCTACCATCGGCGCGTGCGCGGTGCTGATAGGCGGCCTGCACCAGATACTGCTGGCGCCTCTGCGCCGCAGGCTGGCCGGCTGGGCATTCACGCTGGCCAGCCTGTTGCTGCTGGCGGCCCTGGCCAGCTGCCTGCAACTGGCGTTGCGGGCATGGTGGCTACCCTTGGCGGTCGCCCTCGGCCACTACCCCGCTCTGCTCTGCCTGCAATGCCTGGCCGCCGATCACCTGCTACCCGACCACGGGCGCTGGCGCCTGCTTGCAAGGTACCTTGCCGCGCTGCTTGGCGCCTGCCTGTTGCTCGGTGCCAGCCGGCAATGGCTGGGCGAAGTTGCTGGCCTGCACCTGGCCAGCCTGGCACCCGGTGCGCTGATACTGCTCGGACTGCTGTTGGCCTTGTACAATCACCTGCGTACAGGCCCTGCCCACCCACGTCGTCAAGGAACCCGCTGATTTCATGAATGCCGCCAAACGCCTGGAGATCTTTCGCAGACTGCACGAAGACAACCCCGAGCCGAAGACTGAACTGGCCTACACCACTCCATTCGAGCTGTTGGTTGCCGTGACCCTGTCCGCGCAAGCCACCGACGTGGGCGTCAACAAGGCCACCGCCCGCCTGTTTCCGGTCGCCAACACCCCTGAAGCCATCCATGCCCTGGGGGTCGAAGGCCTGAGCGAGTACATCAAGACCATCGGTCTGTATAACAGCAAGGCGAAAAACGTCATCGAGGCCTGCCGGCTGCTGATCGAGCGCCACGGCAGCCAGGTGCCGCAAACCCGCGAAGCCCTGGAGGCACTGCCCGGGGTCGGCCGCAAGACCGCCAACGTGGTGCTCAACACCGCGTTTCGCCAGCCAACCATGGCGGTGGACACGCATATCTTCAGGGTCAGCAACCGTACCGGCATCGCGCCGGGCAAGACGGTGCTGGAGGTGGAGAAAAAGCTCATCAAGTTCGTCCCGAAGGCATACCTGCTCGACGCCCACCACTGGCTGATCCTGCACGGCCGCTATGTGTGCCAGGCCCGCAAGCCACGGTGCGGCAGCTGCCGGATCGAAGATTTGTGCGAGTACAAGCACAAGACGTCCGACGATTGATTCGATAGACGAAAACCATCCAGCACGATTGAAAAAATCTTTTTTACCAGCGTCTGCTTTCTGGTTATAAGGACGGCCAATGGCCCCTTGGCTTGGAGCGACTCATGAGTAGCGATAAAGACGACCTGTCGATCGAAGATGATTTTGTTGCCGCAGAGGATGAAGCGGAGCCCGTGGTGGAAATTGCAAAGACCAACCTGAGCAAACGCCGCACCATCGATAACATGCTGGAAGAAAGACGCCTGCAGAAACAGTTGGCCGATTTCGACTACGACCTTTAGACCCCAGGCCTTCAGCGCTGGCAAAGCCTCCTGGCTGGAGGCTTTACGGCCTGGCAATCAATTCAGCCCCTGACGTTGCGCCAGTTCGATCAGGTCGACCAGCGAACGCGCATTCAGCTTCAGCAACAGGCGTGACTTGTAGGTACTGATCGTCTTGTTGCTGAGGAACATGCTGTCGGCAATCTCCTTGTTCGAACGCCCTCTTGCCAACTGTTGCAACACTGTCATCTCGCGCGCCGAGAGGCGGTTGACCATATCGGCCTCGCTTCCTCCTCCCTTGCCCCGTGATGCATGCAGCGCCTGGTTGGGGAAGTAGCTGTAGCCCGATAACACCGCCTTGATGGCGCTCAGCAACTCCGTTAGCTCTTGCTGCTTGCACACGTACCCTGCCGCCCCTGCCTGCATGCAACGCATCGAGAAGTTGCCAGGTGCCTGCGATGTCAGCACCAGCACCTTGCTGCCTGGGCTGAAGGTTGTCATGCGGGCAATCACCTCCAGGCCGTCCAGCTTGGGAATGCCGATATCCAGCACCACGATATCCGGTAGGTGTTGCCGTGTCAGCTGCAGTGCAGCCACGCCGTTGTCAGTCTCCGCGACGACGTCATAACCATGCCGCTCCATCAGCATGCGTACGGCCAGGCGTATGACCGGGTGATCATCCACGATAAGCACTTTATTCATGCGATATCCATTCATTGTTCTGCTTTGGGACGCCACGATAACCGACAGAACGCCAGATGGCGCGACGATTTGCCGAAGAAACAGATGAACAGATGAAACCTACAGTACTTACAGAAATTTCCTACACACCACTACTACGCCTGTAACAACAAACTTCCTGAACAAGACAGTAAATACTATTACCCGTGTTTCAACACATGCCCATTCAGGGCCCCTCTTCCCGTTGAAAGGCTCAACACGAGCCATTGAAAACCCTCGCCAGCGCGCAGGACGGCGATGATTCGTCGCCCGGGAAACAGTCCAGTCTTTAGTTGCGCGGCACAGCAAGGCAACAATGGGTAAAAACGCCGGAGACAGCCCTTATGCCCGAACGACAACCTGTCGCCCCGCTGACGATCATTGCCATCTTCGCGGGCATCATCGAATCCTCCGCACTTGCTACACTGCCGTTTCTCAGCGAAGCCAGCCAGAATCTCTATACTTGGTTTCTGGTAGGATTTCCGTTTTTTCTGACAGCATTGTTTTTTCTGACACTGAACTTCAACTACAAGTCGTTCTACAACCCATTGTCGGATAACACGCCAAGCGCACCCCGCAAGCTCAGCGAGGCCGAACATGGCGAACCTGTCACGATCATGTTTTCCGGGCCCGATGCTTACCAGTTGATGGAACAGCAACTCCTGCGTGCACTGGCCCAACCGCTGGAAACACCCAGGACATGGCGCTTTTGCAACCTGGATAAACGCCTCTGCGCACAATTGTCGGTCAGCCCGCTGGAGGAAGATGCCGCACACCGAGGCGATTGAGCGCTGCACGTTTGCAGCAGACAAAAAAAACCCCGGCTGGGCCGGGGTTTCCATGGCATGCGCCAGCAAATCAGAGCAGCGAACGGCCCTTGTTGGCGGCAATGCGCATACGCAATGCGTTGAGCTTGATGAAGCCGGCAGCGTCCGCCTGGTTGTAGGCGCCGCCATCTTCCTCGAAGGTGGCGATGTTGGCGTCGAACAGCGAGTCGTCCGACTTGCGGCCAACCACGGTGACGTTACCCTTGTACAGTTTCAGGCGCACCACGCCGTTCACGTTGACCTGCGAGGCATCGATCATCTGCTGCAGCATCAGGCGCTCCGGGCTCCACCAGTAGCCGGTATAGATCAGGCTGGCATACTTCGGCATCAGCTCATCTTTCAGGTGAGCGACTTCGCGGTCCAGGGTGATCGACTCGATGGCACGGTGGGCCTTGAGCATGATGGTGCCGCCAGGGGTTTCGTAGCAACCACGCGACTTCATGCCGACGTAACGGTTCTCGACGATGTCGAGACGGCCGATGCCGTTGGCACCACCGATGCGGTTCAGGTCAGCCAGCACGGTGGCCGGGGTCTTCTCGACGCCATCTATGGCAACGATGTCACCGTTGCGGTAGGTCAGCTCGATGTAGGTCGCCTGGTCCGGGGCGTTCTCGGGCGAGACGCTCCAACGCCACATGTCTTCCTCGTGCTCGGTCCAGGTATCTTCCAGGACCCCGCCTTCGTAGGAGATGTGCAGCAGGTTGGCGTCCATCGAGTACGGCGACTTCTTCTTGCCGTGGCGTTCGATCGGGATACCGTGCTTCTCGGCATAGTCCATCAGCTTCTCGCGGGACAGCAGGTCCCACTCACGCCACGGGGCGATGACCTTGACGCCTGGTTTCAGGGCGTAGGCGCCCAGCTCGAAACGTACCTGATCGTTGCCTTTGCCGGTTGCGCCGTGGGAGATTGCGTCAGCGCCAGTTTCATTGGCGATTTCAATCAGGCGCTTGGCGATCAGCGGACGGGCAATGGAAGTACCCAGCAGGTACTCGCCTTCGTAGACGGTGTTGGCGCGGAACATCGGGAACACGAAATCACGCACGAACTCTTCGCGCAGGTCGTCGATGTAGATCTCTTTAACGCCCATTGCCTGGGCCTTGGCGCGGGCCGGCTCGACCTCTTCGCCCTGCCCCAGGTCAGCGGTGAAGGTCACCACTTCGCAGTTGTAGGTATCCTGCAGCCACTTGAGAATCACCGAAGTATCAAGGCCGCCGGAATACGCCAGTACGACCTTTTTTACGTCCGCCATGCCATCACTCCACGGGGTTGTACGGAAAAGCGTCGATTCTAACGACCTTGCAGGTAAATTTACAGTGGGGCGACAGCTTCTGACGACAAAGCGACAGAACCTGTCGGAAGGGCGACGGAATATGCGACAGGAAATGTCAGGGTGCCTTTGTACCCGCCGCCGCCGCGGGCGCGCTGGCGGGTGCCGTGGCCGGAGCCACGGATGGCAGTGCCGCTTCAGCCGGTTTTTCCTGCGGTTTCTCGACCGGTTTCTCGACCACCGCGACCCGATCCAGTTCGATGTTCACGCGACGGTTACGCGCCCGGTTCGCCGCGCTGTTGTTTTTGGCCAACGGATAACGCTCGCCATGGAAGCGCACACTGATCTGCTCTTCCGGCACGCCATTGGCCTTGAGGTAGTCAGCCACGGCCAGTGCGCGACGGCGCGACATATCGCGGTTGGTCAGGCGGTTGCCGCTGTTGTCCGAGTGGCCGTTGAGCTCGACATGGTTCACTGTCGGGTCGGCCTTCATGTAGTCGAGGATCACATCCAGCCGCGCCTTGGCCGACTGATCCAGATCGAAACCACCGCCAGGGAAGCCTACCTGGGTCTGGCGCACCTGGTCATAGTTCATCGGCAGCAGCTTGCCGGCACAGGCCTGGTAGTCGCTGTAGGCCTTGGCAAAGCTGACCGGCAGCACCCGCACTTCCATTGGCCTGCCCGCCTCGCCGGCATAATTGCGCACCACGGTGCTGCGGCCGTCGAGCAGGCCATTGATCAGCCGGCTGGCCTGGCCCTGCGACGAGCTGAACAACACGCCGGTGCGGGCCATGCGCACGCTGCCCAGGTTGATGTCGCTGCGCCCGGGTTGCCACGGCGCAGCGGCGGCCAGCAAGCTCGCGGTGCCGGCACCCAGCGCGTTGCTGTCCGAACGCAGCTGGAACACCGGCTGTTCGCCCGCACGGCGCACGAACTCACCACTGCCAAAGCCGTCGATCGGCTGCACCAGCCGACACTCGAACTGGTCACCCTCGACCTTCCAGGCGATATTTTCCATGCGCGTCTGGAAAGTCAGCGCACCAGCCGGCAGGCTGGCGAACAGGGTCAATAGGGCTAGGTAACGCTGGCGCACGGGCGGCTCCACAAATTCTGACGGCTTACCTGCAGGCTATCGGACGCCAGCCGGAAAACTTGATAGCCGTGCTCCACCCGGGGTTTTCCGGTAGCATTGGGGCTTGAGTTCGACCCGCCTGGAATCCCCAATGTCCGATCGCCTGACCCTCCTGCGTCCCGACGACTGGCACATCCATCTGCGCGATGGTGCCGTCCTGCCCCATACCGTTGGCGACGTGGCGCGTACCTTCGCCCGTGCCATCATCATGCCCAACCTGGTTCCACCGGTTCGCAATGCCGTCGAAGCCGGCGCCTACCGTGAGCGCATCCTGGCTGCCCGGCCGGCCGGCAGCCGCTTCGAACCACTGATGGTGCTGTACCTTACCGACCGCACCAGCCCCGCGGACATCCGCGCGGCCAAGGCCAGCGGCTTCGTGTACGCCGCCAAGCTGTACCCGGCCGGCGCTACCACCAACTCCGACTCGGGCGTGACCAGCATCGACAATATCTTCCCGGCCATCGAGGCGCTGGCGGAAGTCGGCATGCCACTGCTGGTGCACGGCGAAGTGACCCGCAGCGAGATCGACGTGTTCGACCGTGAGAAGCGCTTCATCGACGAACACATGCGCCGTGTGGTCGAGCGCTTCCCAACGCTGAAAGTGGTGTTCGAGCACATCACCACCAGCGATGCCGCCCAGTTCGTCACCGAGGCCCCGGCCAACGTCGGCGCCACCATCACCGCCCAGCATTTGCTGTACAACCGCAACCACATGCTGGTTGGCGGCATTCGCCCGCACTTCTACTGCCTGCCGATCCTCAAGCGCAACACCCACCAGGTGGCACTGCTGGACGCCGCCACCAGCGGCAACCCGAAGTTCTTCCTGGGCACCGACTCGGCCCCGCACGCACGTCACGCCAAGGAAGCTGCCTGCGGCTGCGCCGGGTGCTACACCGCCTACGCAGCCATCGAGATGTACGCCGAAGCGTTCGAGCAGCGTAACGCGCTGGACAAGCTGGAAGGCTTCGCCAGCCTGCACGGCCCGGCCTTCTATGGCCTGCCGGCGAACACCGACACCATTACCCTGGTTCGCGAAGAATGGACCGCCCCGGACAGCCTGCCGTTTGGTGAGCAGACCGTAGTCCCGCTGCGCGCCGGCGAAAAACTGCGCTGGCGCCTGCTGGAGGAAAACGCGTGAGCGAAGACCTCTACGAAGACGACCTCGATACCCAGGGCAGCAGCGGTTCGCGTCACCCGATGGCCGAACGCTTCCGTGGCTACCTGCCGGTCGTGGTGGACGTTGAAACCGGTGGTTTCAACAGCGCCACCGACGCGTTGCTGGAAATCGCCGCAGTCACCATCGGCATGGACGAAAAGGGTTTCCTGTTCCCCGAGCACACCTACTTCCACCGGGTGGAACCGTTCGAAGGCGCCAACATCGAGCCAGCCGCGCTGGAATTCACCGGGATCAAGCTGGATCACCCGCTGCGCATGGCGGTGAGCGAAGAAAGCGCGCTGACCGACATCTTCCGCGGCGTCCGCAAGGCACTCAAGGCCAATGGCTGCAAGCGTGCGATCCTGGTCGGCCACAACAGCAGCTTCGACCTTGGCTTCCTCAATGCAGCGGTGATGCGCAACGACCTCAAGCGCAACCCGTTCCACCCGTTCTCCAGCTTCGACACCGCTACCCTGGCGGGCCTGGCCTATGGCCAGACCGTACTGGCGCGGGCCTGCCAGAGTGCCGACATCGACTTCGACGGGCGTGAGGCGCACTCGGCGCGTTACGATACAGAGAAGACTGCCGAGCTGTTCTGCGGCATCGTCAACCGCTGGAAAGAGATGGGCGGCTGGCGCGATTTCAACGATTGAGATCGTACTCGCCGCCAGGAGGCCGGCACAGCACGGCAAAAAAAACCGGCCACCAGGGCCGGTTTTTCATGCGCGCGGCAATTACAGCTTGCCAGCGTTCTCGCTCAGGTAGGCAGCAACGCCTTCTGGCGAAGCGTTCATGCCCTTGTCGCCTTTCTTCCAGTTGGCAGGGCAGACTTCGCCGTGCTCCTCGTGGAACTGCAGGGCGTCGACCAGACGCAGCAGCTCGTCCATGTTACGGCCCAGCGGCAGGTCGTTGACGATCTGCGAACGAACAACACCGTTGGTGTCGATCAGGAAGGCGCCACGGAAGGCCACGCCGCCTTCGGACTCGACGTCGTAGGCTTTGCAGATTTCGTGGGTCATGTCGGCAGCCAGGGTGTACTTGACCTGGCCGATACCGCCGTTGTTGACCGGGGTGTTACGCCAGGCGTTGTGGGTGAAGTGCGAGTCGATCGACACGCCGATCACTTCGACGTTGCGCGCCTGGAAGTCAGGGATGCGGTGGTCCAGAGCGATCAGCTCGGACGGGCAGACAAAGGTGAAGTCCAGCGGGTAGAAGAACACCAGGCCGTACTTGCCCTTGATGGCCGAAGCCAGGTTGAAGCTGTCGACGATTTCGCCATTGCCCAGCACGGCCGGCACGGTGAAATCGGGGGCTTTCTTACCAACGAGTACGCTCATTGTAATCTCCTGATGAGGGTGAAAAACGTTTGTCGGGCCAGACGGGCCTGCCCGACATCCAACAAAGGCCAACCATCATACACGGCTTCTGGTGACAGGCCGACTCCCACGACGAAGCAACCGCCGGTCGCTCAAGCGCGGCCCTTCCAGAAAGTCCTTTGACAAGCATTCTCATTACCATTAAGCTCCTCCCCATCGAGCCCAGCAACGATGGTCAGCCTTTATGTATGTGTGTCTTTGTGTCGGCGTTACCGACGGACAGATCCGCGATGCGATCTACGAAGGATGCTGCAGTTACAAGGAAGTGCGAGCCGCGACCAACGTCGCCAGCCAGTGTGGCAAATGCGCCTGCCTGGCCAAGCAGGTGGTTCGCGAGACCCTGACCGAGCTCCAGGTCAGCCAGGCCGCCCTGCCCTACCCGGTAGAATTTACCGCCGCCTGATCCCCAGAATTTGAAGAACCGGACCTAGCGTCCGGTTTTTTTATGCCTGAAATTCAATAAGTTAGCGTTCCAACGCGGTTCACAAACATTCTTATTCCTATTAATTTTCACTTATTATTCAAGAACTTAGGTTTGACACACTTGGGCATCGGGCTCAAACTTCAGTGTATTGGCACACTTCTACAGGGCAGGAACCCGACATGAAAGGCGACGTAAGCGTCATCCAGCATCTCAACAAGATCCTCGGAAACGAGCTGGTCGCGATCAACCAGTATTTCCTGCACGCACGCATGTACGAAGATTGGGGCCTGAACAAACTCGGCAAGCATGAGTACAAGGAATCCATCGACGAGATGAAGCACGCTGACAAATTGATCAAGCGTATTCTCTTCCTCGAAGGGATCCCCAACGTCCAGGACCTAGGCAAGTTGCTGATCGGCGAGCACACCAAAGAGATGCTCGAATGTGACCTGAAGATCGAACAGAAGGGCCTGGTCGACCTGAAGGCAGCCATCGCACACTGCGAAACCGCTGGCGACTTCGGCTCGCGTGACCTGCTCGAAGATATCCTCGAGTCCGAGGAAGAACACATCGACTGGCTGGAAACCCAGCTGGGGCTGATCGACAAGATCGGTATCGAAAACTACCTGCAGTCGCAGATGGGCGAAGAGTAAATATTCGGCGCATGAAAAAACCCGCAATCAGCGGGTTTTTTCATGCTTGCCGGAATATCAGGCTTCAGAAGCCTTGGCCTTGGCGGCCGCTTCCTTGATCAGGGTCTGCAGCTCACCCTTCTCGAACATTTCCAGCATGATGTCGCTGCCACCAACCAGCTCACCGGCTACCCACAGTTGCGGGAAAGTCGGCCAGTTGGCGTATTTGGGCAGGTTGGCGCGAATTTCCGGGTTCTGCAGGATGTCGACGTAGGCGAACTTCTCGCCACAACCCATCACGGCCTGCGATGCACGCGCAGAGAAGCCACACTGCGGGGCATTCGGCGAGCCTTTCATGTAAAGCAGAATGGTGTTGTTGGCAATCTGCTCTTTGATCGTTTCGATGATATCCATGTAGCACCTCGGCTTAACTTTCCGACGCGGTCGTCGGCACGGTGAGGCATTGTAACGGAAAGCCGAGCAGCATGCTCGGCCTTACCGTCCCCTATGCGGCCTCTATCTGCACCGGCACGCCATTGAGCGCTGCATTGCCGGAAACAGGGTCACGCAGGCGTTCATCGGTGAGGTCGTTTGCGCTCACGCCCGGTTGCGCCCGGGCCACCTGCAATTGCACACCATCGCGCGCATGGCCAAAACCGTGGGGCAGGCTGACTACACCGGGCATGATGTCGTCACAAGCCTGTACTTCGACCTCCAGCGTGCCGGTGCGCGAGCGAATGCGTACCCGCTGGCCATCCTGCAGTTGCCGCTGCTGCAGGTCTTGCGGGTGCATCAGCAACTGATGGCGCGGCTTGCCCTTCACCAGACGGTGGAAGTTGTGCATCCACGAATTGTTGCTGCGCACGTGGCGGCGGCCGATCAGCAGCAGTTCGCCTGGCACCGGTGCGGGTTGCTGCGCCAGGCGCTGCAGGTCATCCAGGAGCACTAGCGGTGCCGCCTCGACTGCCTTGCTGGCGGTCTTCAGGCGCGTGACGAGGTTGCCACGCAATGGCCCGAGGTCAAGGCCGTGCGGGTGCTGGCCGAGGGTGGCCAGGGAAAGCTGCCAGGGCGTCGTTTCGCCATATGGCCCCTTGCGCAGGGCCAGGTCAATCATCTGTGCCGGTGCCAGGGTTGGTTTCAACTCGAGCTCGGCGCGCCTGGCGAAGGCCTGTGCCAGGCCGACGAAGATCTCCCAGTCGTGCAATGCCCCTTCCGGCTTGGCCAGGATCGCGCGATTGAAACGGGTCACATTGCGCACTGCCAGCAGGTTGAACGTGGTGTCGTAGTGGTCGTTCTCCAGCGCCGAAGTCGAAGGCAGGATCAGGTCGGCATGGCGGGTGGTCTCGTTGATGTACAAGTCGATGCTGAGCATGAACTCCAGCCCCTGCAGCGCGGCATCCAGCTGGCGGCCGTTAGGCGTGGACAATACCGGGTTGCCGGCGACCGTCACCAGGGCACGCACCTGACCGTCGCCGGGAGTGAGGATTTCTTCGGCCAGTGCCGCCACGGGAAGCTCGCCGGCGTATTCCGGCAAGCCCGACACGCGGCTTTGCCAGGCGTTGAAATGGCCACCGGAGGTAGTCGCCACCAGATCGACAGCAGGCTCGGTGCACAACGCACCGCCTTGACGGTCAAGGTTGCCGGTCACCAGGTTGATCAATTGCACCAGCCAGTGGCAGAGGGTACCGAACGCCTGGGTCGAGACGCCCATGCGGCCGTAGCACACGGCCTTGTCGGCGGCGGCGAAGTCCCGAGCCAGTTGGCGGATGTCAGCCGCAGCGATGCCACAATGCGCGCTCATGGCCTCGGCGCTGAACGGCGCGATCGCTTCGCGCACTTGTTGCAGCCCCGCGACTGGCAAGTGCGAGCCGCGCGCCAGGCCCTCTTCGAACAGGGTGTTGAGCACGCCGCACAACAGCGCCGCATCCCCGCCGGGACGGATGAACAGGTGCTGGTCGGCCATGGCCGCGGTTTCGCTGCGCCGCGGATCCACCACCACCAGGCGCCCGCCGCGGGCTTGCAGGGCCTTCAGGCGCTTTTCCACGTCCGGCACGGTCATGATGCTGCCATTGGAGGCCAGCGGGTTGCCGCCGAGAATCAGCATGAAGCCGGTATGGTCGATGTCCGGGATCGGCAACAGCAGGCCATGGCCATACATGAGATGGCTGACCAGGTGCTGCGGCAGCTGGTCCACAGAGGTGGCGGAAAAGCGGTTACGGGTTTTAAGCAACCCGAGGAAGTAGTTGCTGTGGGTCATCAAACCATAGTTGTGCACGCTCGGGTTGCCCTGGTACACCGCCACGGCATTGCGCCCATGGGCCTGCTGGACCGCCCACAGCCTGTCGGCGGCGAAGGCGAAGGCTTCTTCCCAGCCGATGGCCTGCCAGCGCTCGCCTACCCGCTTGTGCGGCTGGCGCAACCGGTCGGGATCGTTCTGGATATCCTGCAGGGCAACTGCCTTGGGGCAGACATGGCCGCGGCTGAACGGGTCCAGGGGGTCGCCCTTGATCGAGCTGATCAGCGCCGGCCCGCCTTCCTCGTGGCTCACTTCGATGTTCAGCCCGCAGATCGCTTCGCACAGGTGACAGGCACGGTGATGCAGGGTCTTGGTCATGGCCGCCTCTGCCTTGTTGTGATGGACGAACCGCGACTATGCGCCCAGGCCCGGGTGCCTACCAGCGCACTTCGCGGTGTGAATCCACCGACATCAGGCACACGATTTGCGACAGCCATTTGCCAACCTGCCAGCAAGCCGTGTACAACCCTCTGTAGCAAATAAAAAACAGCACTGCCCGTCGGCCAATACACCCCTTGCAACACCCTTTGCCACCGAGCGACTGTTTCCCCTCTTGGCTTCAGGCGACATTTACTTATAGTATTGCGCCTTCCCCTATTTCGTCCGCCTCCGTGCGGCTTACGCCGCAGGTCACTCCCGTTGTCAAAAAAACCATACGGTCGACCTGCATACCGTTGCAGATAAGGTAGTCAAACATGAGCGCTAGGCACTTTCTCTCCCTGCTGGACTTCACCACCGACGAATTGCTCGGGGTGATCCGCCGCGGCATCGAGCTGAAGGACCTGCGCAAGCGAGGCGTGCTGTTCGAGCCCTTGAAGAACCGCGTGCTGGGCATGATCTTCGAAAAGTCCTCGACGCGGACCCGGGTGTCGTTCGAGGCCGGCATGATCCAGCTCGGCGGCCAGGCCATCTTCCTGTCCCCGCGCGATACCCAGCTGGGGCGCGGCGAGCCGATCGCTGACAGCGCCATCGTGCTGTCGAGCATGCTCGACGTGGTGATGATTCGTACCCATGCCCACAGTACCCTTACCGAGTTCGCCGCAAATTCGCGCGTGCCGGTAATCAACGCCCTGTCCGACGAGTCGCACCCGTGCCAGCTGCTGGCCGACATGCAGACCTTCCTTGAACAGCGCGGGGCGATCCAGGGCAAGACCGTGGCCTGGATCGGCGACGGCTTCAACATGTGCAACTCGTACATCGAGGCGGCCAGGCAGTTCGACTTCCAGCTGCGCATCGCCTGCCCGCAAGGTTACGAGCCGGACCCACGCTTCATGGCCATTGGCGGCGACCACGTGCAGATCGTTCGCGATCCCAAGGAAGCCGTGCGCGGCGCCCACCTGGTAACCACGGATGTCTGGACTTCGATGGGCCAGGAAGAGGAAACTGCACGGCGCCTGGCGCATTTCGCGCCTTACCAGGTCACCCGCGAACTGCTCGACCTGGCGGCACCCGACGCCCTGTTCATGCACTGCCTGCCAGCCCACCGTGGCGAGGAAATCAGCCATGACCTGCTCGACGACCCACGTTCGGTCGCCTGGGCCCAGGCTGAAAACCGCTTGCATGCACAGAAGGCCCTTCTCGAATTCCTTGTCGAACCGGCTTACCACCACGCATGAGTCAACCCCTACTGCTCAACCTGCGCAACCTCGCCTGCGGCTATGGCGACCAGCGCATCGTCCAGAACCTCAACCTGCACCTGAACGCAGGCGACATTGGTTGCCTGCTAGGGTCCTCCGGTTGCGGCAAGACCACCACCCTGCGCGCAATCGCCGGTTTCGAACCGGTGCACGAAGGCGAGATCCAACTGGCCGGCGAGGTCATTTCCCGGGCCGGATTCACCCTGGCACCGGAAAAACGCCGCATCGGCATGGTGTTCCAGGACTACGCACTGTTCCCGCACCTGACCGTGGCGCAGAACATTGCCTTCGGCATCGCCAAGCACCCGCGCCAGGCTGAAGTCATCGACGAGATGCTCGAGCTGGTCAAGCTGGGCGGCCTGGGTGGGCGCTACCCGCATGAACTGTCCGGTGGGCAGCAGCAACGGGTCGCACTGGCCCGTGCACTGGCCCCCGAGCCACAATTGCTGCTCCTCGACGAGCCGTTTTCCAACCTTGACGTTGAGCTGCGTCGGCGCCTGAGCCATGAAGTCCGCGACATTCTCAAAAGCCGTGGCACCAGCGCCATCCTGGTTACCCATGATCAGGAAGAAGCTTTTGCCGTCAGCGATCAGGTCGGCGTGTTCAAGGAAGGCCGCCTGGAGCAATGGGATACCCCCTACAACCTCTACCACGAGCCGCAGACGCCGTTCGTGGCCAGTTTCATCGGCCAGGGATATTTCATCCGTGGGCAGATGAGCAGCCACGAGGCGGTCAATACCGAACTGGGTGAACTGCGCGGCAACCGGGCCTACATCATGGCCCCGGGCAGCTCGGTGGATGTGCTGCTGCGCCCTGACGACATCGTCCATGCGCCTGGCAGCGCACTGCAAGCGAAGATCATCGGCAAGAGTTTCCTGGGGGCATCGACCCTTTACCGCCTGCAATTGCCCACTGGCAGCCAGCTGGAAGCGATATTCCCCAGCCATAGCGACCACCAGGTCGGTGACGATGTGGGGATTGCGGTGAAGGCCGACCACCTGGTGCTGTTCCCCGTGCCCGGCAGCGTGGCGGCACAGTTGCCGCAGCAGGAGAACGGTGTTCGTCGGTACAGTTCGGCGACCTGATTCCGAGTTTGGGGCCGCCTTGCGGCCCCGGATGTTCAGCCCCGACCAATAGCGGCAAATTTGCCCTGGGTATGTTCGGCCAATACCGCCGCTGCCAATTCCACCTCCAACCCGCGCCGCCCAGCACTGACATGGATGGTTGCAAACTGCTGCGCCGAGTCATCGATAAAGGTGCGCAGGCGCTTCTTCTGGCCCAACGGGCTGATGCCACCCACCAGGTACCCGGTAGCTCGCTGTGCCACCGCCGGGTCGGCCATCTCGCACTTCTTCACCCCGGCAGCATGGGCCAGGGCCTTGAGGTCCAGCGTGCCGACCACCGGCACCACCGCCACCAGCAACTCGCCCTTCTCGCTGCTAGCCAGCAATGTCTTGAACACCTGCTGCGGATCAAGCCCGAGTTTTTCCGCCGCCTCCAGGCCATAGGACGCCGATTTGGGGTCATGTTCGTAACTGTGCACACGGTGTTCCGCGCGGTGTTTCTTCAACAGGTCTAGGGCGGGGGTCATGCAGGGGCTCCGGTCAGAACGGCTCGGCGGCTACTTTAGGCCAATTCCCACAGCGCAGCCAGCGTATGGCAAGCGCGCCCGTCTAGCACGGTGTCCGCACCTCAAACAAGCAGCCATATCGTGACCGACCGTTCACTTTCGACCTTTGACATCAGCGTTTCTTGTCTATATTTTTTCGTTTCTGAATAAATGATGCACTTTTAAGGTGCGTTTCCTACATCAGCCCGGGTTCAATGGGGATAGACTCCGGGCTTTGCTGTCGAGCGCCAAGCGCCTCACAACAAAACAAAAACGAGGTCATACATGACGACTGCTCTACGCCAACCCACGCTGTCCAGCCAGTGCCTGGCCGAATTCCTCGGCACCGCCCTGCTCATCTTCTTCGGTACCGGCTGCGTCGCAGCGCTCAAGGTCGCGGGCGCCAGCTTCGGCCTGTGGGAAATCAGTATCATCTGGGGCGTAGGCGTCAGCATGGCGATCTACCTCACCGCCGGCATTTCCGGCGCACACCTGAACCCGGCAGTAAGCATTGCCCTCACCCTGTTCGCCGGTTTCGACAAGCGCAAGCTGCCCTTCTACATGCTGGCCCAGGTGTGCGGCGCATTCTGTGGCGCGGCGCTGGTCTACAGCCTGTACAGCAACCTGTTCTTCGATTTCGAACAGGCTCACGCCATGTTGCGCGGCAGCGAAGCCAGCCTCGAACTGGCCTCGGTATTTTCCACCTACCCGCATCCGTCGCTGTCCACCGGCCAGGCGTTCCTCGTCGAAGTGATCATCACCGCCGTGCTGATGGCCGTGATCATGGCCTTGACCGACGACAACAACGGCCTGCCGCGTGGCGCCATGGCACCCTTGCTGATCGGCCTGTTGATCGCCGTGATCGGCAGTGCCATGGGCCCGCTGACCGGCTTCGCCATGAACCCGGCCCGTGATTTCGGGCCAAAACTCATGACCTTCCTGGCTGGCTGGGGCGAAATCGCCTTCACTGGCGGTCGGAACATGCCTTATTTCCTGGTTCCGGTGTTCGCACCGATACTTGGCGCCTGCCTGGGTGCGGCGACCTACCGCGGCCTGATCGCCCGTAACCTGCCGACGGCAGCCGCCGTGGAACCTGAGACAAACGACAATCGCCAGGGCGATACTCAAGTCAACTGATGCCGGCATCACGCCCGCCCTGACCCCCTAATTGCGCAAGGCCTACGACCATGACAGACACCCAGGATAAGAACTACATCATCGCCCTGGACCAGGGCACCACCAGTTCACGGGCAATCATTTTCGACCGTGACGCCAACGTGGTGGGCACCTCCCAGCGTGAGTTCGCTCAGCACTACCCGCAGGCAGGCTGGGTCGAACACGACCCGATGGAAATCTTTGCCACGCAGAGCGCAACCATGGTCGAGGCGCTGGCCCAGGCAGGCATCAGCCATGCCCAGGTGGCTGCGCTAGGTATCACCAACCAGCGCGAAACCACCGTCGTGTGGGACAAGGAAACCGGCCGCCCGGTGTACAACGCGATCGTCTGGCAATGCCGCCGCAGTACCGAGATCTGCGCCCAGCTCAAGCGTGATGGCCATGAAGCGTATATCCGCGAGGCCACCGGCCTGGTCACCGACCCGTATTTCTCCGGCACCAAGCTGAAGTGGATCCTCGACAACGTCGAAGGTGCCCGCGAACGCGCCGAGCGTGGCGAACTGCTGTTCGGCACCGTCGATACCTGGCTGATCTGGAAGTTCTCGGGCGGCAAGGTGCACGTCACCGACTACACCAACGCCTCGCGCACGCTGATGTTCAACATCCACAGCCTGCAATGGGACGACCGCCTGCTGGAGATCCTCGGCATCCCGCGGCAGATGCTGCCCGAGGTACGCCCGTCTTCCGAAGTGTACGGCCACACCAAGAGCGGCATCGCGATTGCCGGTATCGCTGGCGACCAGCAATCGGCACTGTTTGGCCAGATGTGCGTGGAGCCGGGCCAAGCCAAGAATACCTATGGCACCGGCTGTTTTCTGCTGATGAATACCGGCAGCCAGGCAGTGAAGTCGTCCCACGGCTTGCTCACCACCATCGCCTGCGGCCCGCGCGGCGAAGTGGCCTATGCCCTGGAGGGCGCGGTGTTCAACGGTGGTTCCACCGTGCAATGGCTGCGTGACGAGCTGAAGATCGTCAACGATGCGCTGGACACCGAGTACTTCGCCAACAAGGTCAAGGACAGCAATGGTGTGTACCTGGTGCCGGCCTTCACTGGCCTGGGTGCACCGTACTGGGACCCGTATGCCCGCGGCGCGCTGTTCGGCCTGACCCGTGGCGTGAAGGTAGACCACATCATCCGCGCCGCGCTGGAGTCGATCGCCTACCAGACCCGCGACGTGCTTGACGCCATGCAGCACGATTGCGGCCAGCGCCTTTCCGAGCTGCGCGTGGATGGCGGTGCAGTGGCGAACAATTTCCTCATGCAATTCCAGGCTGACATCCTGGGCACTTGCGTGGAACGCCCGAAAATGCGCGAAACCACTGCCTTGGGTGCGGCCTACCTGGCGGGCCTGGCCTGTGGGTTCTGGAGCGGCCTGGACGAGTTGCGCGACAAGGCCATCATCGAGCGCGAATTCAGCCCGCAACTGGATGAGGCGCAGAAAGAAAAGCTGTATGCCGGCTGGAAGAAGGCGGTCGAGCGTACCCGTGACTGGGAAGATCACGAGGCCTGATCCCCACCTTACCTGTGGAAGCGGCCTTGTGTCGCGAAAGGGCTGCGGAGCAGCCCCAGCAATATTCGCCATGACGCGAAGATCCTGGGGCCGCTTCGCAGCCCTTTTGCGACGCAACGCCGCTCCCACAACGACTGCGCGCCAATGCGCCACAGTCTACTGGCTGTCATCCGCGTCCTACGGCATCATTGCAGCATTTGTCCGGCAGCCCCAAAGGACCGCCCATGAATCTGCCCCCTCGCCAACAACAAATTCTCGAACTGGTACGCGAACGCGGTTACGTCAGTATCGAGGAAATGGCGCAGCTGTTCGTCGTCACTCCGCAGACAATCCGCCGTGATATCAACCAGCTTGCCGAACTCAACCTGCTACGCCGTTACCACGGCGGCGCAGCCTATGATTCGAGCATCGAGAACACCGCCTACGCCATGCGCGCCGACCAGATGCGCGACGAGAAGCAACGCATCGCCGAAGCCGTGGCCCGGCAGATTCCCGACCATGCCTCGCTGTTCATCAACATCGGCACCACCACCGAATCCATCGCCCGCGCACTGCTCAACCACAACCACCTGAAAGTCATCACCAACAACCTGCATGTCGCCGCCATCCTTGCCGCCAAGGATGATTTCGAAGTACTGGTGGCCGGGGGCACGGTGCGTCGCGATGGCGGCGTGGTCGGCCAGGCCAGTGTCGACTTCATCAACCAGTTCAAGGTCGACTTTGCCTTGGTGGGCATCAGCGGCATCGACGAAGACGGCAGCCTGCTCGACTTCGACTATCAGGAGGTGCGGGTTTCCCAGGCCATCATCGCCAATGCCCGGCAAGTGATCCTCGCCGCCGACTCCAGCAAGTTCGGGCGCAACGCCATGGTACGCCTGGGCTCGATCAGCCTGGTCGACTGCCTGGTGACCGACCAGGCGCCGACGCTTGCGCTGACGCAACTGCTGAACCAGTACAAGATTCGTCTCGAGGTGGTTTGAGGGCCCTTGGTGCATGGCATCAGCCTTATGTCGCCAGTGAGACCGAGCGCCGCCAGCGCGGCGCTCAAACCCACAGGCGCTAGAGAACCCAAACCGGTCACCCGAAATCTTCGTAAATGTTCACTTCATTGTCATCTGATCAGTTTTTTCTATAAAGACTGACTGGCGACCGGCTTTCCATTGCGCTATTATTTTCGAAAACGAACATCAATGTTCATATTCGATGTGAACAGCGTCCAGGAGGCCTTGCCCGTGTCCCAGCCCGTTTCGTCTCAGCCGCCACTCTCCGACTGCTATGACCTTGCCGTTATCGGCGGCGGCATCAATGGCGTGGGCATCGCTGCCGACGCAGCCGGGCGCGGCCTCAAGGTATACCTTTGCGAAAAGGACGACCTGGCCCAGCACACCTCCTCGGCCAGCAGTAAATTGATCCACGGCGGCCTGCGCTACCTGGAGCACTATGAATTCCGCCTGGTGCGCGAAGCATTGGCCGAACGCGAAGTGCTGCTGGCCAAAGCCCCGCACATCGTCAAGCCGATGCGTTTCGTGCTGCCGCACCGCCCGCACCTGCGCCCGACCTGGATGATCCGCGCCGGCCTGTTCCTGTACGATCACCTCGGCAAGCGCAAACGCCTGGGTGCCTCGCGCAGCCTGCGCTTCGGCCCTGGCTACCCGCTCAAGCCAGCCATCACCCGCGGCTTCGAATATGCCGACTGCGCTGTCGACGATGCGCGCCTGGTGGTGCTCAACGCCATGGCTGCCCGTGAACACGGTGCGCACATCCACACCCGCACGCGCTGCCTGCGCGCCGAGCGCACCGATGGCCTTTGGCAAGTCGACCTGCAACATGCCGACGGCAGCCTGCAAAGCATCCGCGCGCGCGCCCTGGTCAACGCCGCAGGCCCGTGGGTGGCCAGCTTCATCAAGGATGACCTCAAGCTGGATGCGCCTTACGGCATCCGCCTGATCCAGGGCAGTCATCTCATCGTGCCGCGCCTGTATGAAGGTGAGCACGCCTACATCCTGCAGAACGAAGACCAGCGCATCGTCTTCTGCATCCCTTACCTGGACCGCTTCACTTTGATCGGCACCACCGACCGCGAGTACAGCGGCGACCCGGCCAAGGTTGCCATCACCGAGGGCGAAACCGACTACCTGCTGAACGTGGTGAACGCGCACTTCAATCATCAACTGAGCCGCGCCGACATCCTGCACACGTACTCGGGTGTGCGCCCGCTGTGCAATGATGAATCGGACAACCCTTCGGCTGTAACACGTGACTACACCCTGGCGCTCTCCGCCGGCAATGGCGAGGCCCCACTGCTGTCGGTGTTCGGCGGCAAGCTGACCACATACCGCAAGCTCGCCGAATCGGCCATGGCCGAGCTCAAGCCGTTCTTCAGCCAGATGCGCGGCAGCTGGACAGCCAGCTCCCCACTGCCGGGCGGCGAGAACATGAGCAGCGTGCAGGCCCTGGTCGATGCCATTCTGGCCCGCCATGGCTGGTTGCCGGTGGATATTGCCAAACGCTGGGCGCAAACCTACGGCAGCCGTACGTGGCAACTACTCGACGGCGTAACCGGCCCCGATGACCTGGGCCAGGCCATCGGCGGCGGTCTGTTCGCGCGTGAAGTCGACTACCTGTGCGAAAGCGAGTGGGCCATCACCGCCGAGGATATTCTTTGGCGCCGTACCAAACTGGGCCTATTCACCAGTCCCGGCGAACAGCAGGCGCTGCATGAATACCTGGCGCGCACTGACAGGCATCGTTGCCGGATTCGCGCTGCATGATGCCCCGTTGCAACAGGGTCAGTCCTCGGGCAAGCCGTAGGCTTCGCGGGCGAGTGTGCGCAACAGGCGTCGCTCGGCCGTGATCAGCTCATCGCGCAGGGTATTGCTGCCCAGCAGGTAAGCCATTTCTCCGGTTTCCTCGGCATGCGCTTCAAGTGTGGCCAGGCGCGCGTGAAACGGCGCCAGCATGCGGTCGAAGCGCTCGGCATGCTGTTGCCTGGCATGCGTTTCCCAAAAGTCCTGGGTCGCCAGTGCTTCGC
This sequence comes from Pseudomonas sp. BCRC 81390, assembly GCF_030341915.1. NCBI lineage: Bacteria > Pseudomonadati > Pseudomonadota > Gammaproteobacteria > Pseudomonadales > Pseudomonadaceae > Pseudomonas > Pseudomonas sp. BCRC 81390. The sequence goes on from NZ_JATAAG010000010.1 coordinate 80,683, forward strand.
TGAGCAGCCTTGGACTTTCCGCTTGCAACACTTCGCTGCGCGCTGCGTTGAGGTCGGAATTGCTCACACCGCTATGGCTGCGGTAGTGCATAGAGCGCGGTTGCGGTGGCAGCTGCAGCGGGCCGGCGAGATTTACCCGGTAGGTCAGGTGAACCTCCAGCTCATCCACGTACAGGCCAGGTTCGGCCATCAGCCTTCGCACATGACGGGCAGCAATGCCATCCAGCCGGTCGAGCCGGTACAGTGAACGCCCAAGACTGACCAGCGCGGCCTGTGCGCCTTCGGCCGGCAAGCCGCGAGTCATCCTGATCACCAATGCGCGCGTCTCCAGCTGACTGAGCGTCCATAGCAAGCGGTCTTCGCACGTGCGTGGGCCGCCGGCCAGGGCGAACATGCCTGAACGCACCTCGGTGTCGTACGCGCAGGCCTCGATGATCTCCCACACCCTGGCTCGATAATACCCAGGGTAGCGGGCCAGATCGGTAGACTGGGCGAAGTCTGCCAGAAAGCGGAAGAAGTCTTGCGCGCCAGGCTCTTCCTGCAGCCCGACCCACAGTGCTTCGCGATGGGCGCGCAACGCCCCCGTGCTACCCGCCAGCCATTGCTGACGCATTGCCTGGTCAACCAGCGCATGGCGGTAGGAAAGCCCCCGCTCCCCTTCTTGCGACGACCCGGAGCTCTCGCTGAGTTCCTCTTCATGCACCTCCTCAAGCGCATTGTCGTGCAGCGCCATATTGCGGATACGCTCGCGCAAGCCATGGAGTTCCACGTTCAACCGGCGCAGCTGGTTGTTGCGAAAATCGGTCAATGCACGCCACGGTGTCTGCACCCGCGTTGGCAGGTTTTCCAGGCCAGTACTGCGCAACGACAGCTCGCGCAACCGCGGCAAGCCACTGACAGTGGGTGCCTGGCCCAACGGGTTGTGGTCAAGGTGCAAGCGTTCCAGGCGCTCCAGGGCCGACAGCCGGGCATCAGCTTGCGCATCGAGCACGATCCGGTTGTGGCTCAGGCGTAATTCGCGCAGGCTGAGCAACCCTTCAACCCCGGCAGGAATGGTCGACAGACGATTGCCGCTCAAGTCCAGTTCAACTACGCGGGCAAAACGGCTGATGAACGCGTGCCGCACCTCTTCAAGCCCCAGCCCGCGCAACGTCAATTGGGTAACGTGGGAAAAGTCCAGGCCGGCAGGCAACTCGGGCAAATCGCCCACCTGTGCGCCGTCGACATGCAGGATGTAGCCATCTTCCGTGCCGATGCTGCTCTTGCGCCGCCAGCAACGGCGCAACCGGGTTGCCAGGCGCCGACGGCGCAGACGCTCCAGCGGCCCGCTGGCCTGCTCCTCCCATTGCCGCAGGCTGGTTCGCAACTCAGCCAGCTGTGTGCGCAACCGTGCAAAGTGCCCCCAGGGTTCGATGTTGTGCGAACGCAGGTCGGCAAGGAAAGCCTCCAGTCGCGCATCACTCATTGTCGGGTAGATCTGCCGGATGCCCCGCCGCAACGCCTGGCCTGAACTTTCGCCACGGCCGCTGAGCAGATAACCCACGCGCCCATCGCCCAGACGTACAGGGGGACGTACACGGCCCGGTGGCGGTGTCAGGCCAATCATTTCAGCAGCATCGTCGCGCGCCCGCGCTGCCCGCCGTGCCAGGCGTGTTTGCCATCGTTCGACTGCCCCCACATCGCCAGGCTGCCCCTCCGCCAGCGCCAGCAGGGTTTCCAGCAGAGCGCCCGAACCATTACCTGGGCGTCCCACGATCAGGTATCGGTCCGCCTGTTTGACCATGGTGACTACCCGAGAAGCGTCGGGGGCACCGTTGGCCGCCAGCATCACCCCATCAGGATGCCCATCGCGAATCTCCACCCGCATATCGGCAGGCCAGTTGCCGTACCTGCGGGCAAGCGCCAGCGCCAGGCGTTCGCTATCACCATTGACGGCCTGTGGCTGCAACAAGCCCGCGCAGGCCCGGTCCAGCCTGCTGTCACGCACCGCCCAGCGGGCCTGCTCGGCAAGCGCCAGCGGCACGCGCTTGTTCTCGAGCAAGCGCACCACCAAGGCATCGTCCGCCAGTTCCAGCAGCTCCGCTGCGCAGCGCGGCGTCAGCCCCGGAAAATCACGCATGAGCAAGCGTGCGCCCTCATGGGGGTGGGCTTGACGCAGTGCAACGATTTCCTCGAAGGCAGCCCCCTTCACCCGTGGGAACTGCTCATGCAGGCGCAGCCGCTCCAGGGCATCGAGCAGGCGTGCAGGAGGCTTTGCGCCTTCAAGGTGCAAGCGCCGCAGTTGCGCCTGGCCATGCCCGGTGATCAACGACAACTGCTCGGCAAGCGCGTCCGGCACTTGCGCCAAGGTACTGCTCAAGCGGCGTAGCAATGGTCCGCTGCCCTCCCAGTAATGGGGACTTTCCAGCGCATGCCGCCAACCGCCGACGCCGTTGTGCTCGAGCGCTATCGGCTGCGCTGCGCTGCGCGACGGATGACGCAAGACCGTGCCATCGGCCCGCTCCTCGATAACATACGTGGCGTCATGCAGTCGCATCTGTCGCACGCCGTCTACGGTTTCGTGCTGGCCAATGCCAAGGTCGCTGTCCTTGAGGGCGAAGCCCGGCAGGTCTGTCCGACACAAACGTACCGCGCCGTCTGCCGTGCAAATGGGGGCCAGGGCATCGACTGCCGTGACCCGTTTGAGCGCGCGTCCGGCCAACTCGGCACCTACCGCGAAAGCAATGCCGCTGGCCACGACCTGGGCAACGGCAAACACATGCCCCAGTGCCGCCTGGCGATCGCCGATCTGCCAATCCTTGTAGCCTTCGTAGATGTTTTCCACCACCTGCTCGGCGGTCAGGGCAAGCATCGCCCAGCCCAGCACCGGAACGAACAGGCCTGCAAGCCCGAGCAAATCAAGGCCGAACTCCTTGTAATTGGTCAGGCGCCGACGCCGGTCCTGCTCGTCTACCGCTTCGGTGGACACCGCCAGCACTGCGGCATCGTCAAGGCACTTCTCTACCTGTAGCCTGCGCAAATGCACGAAAAGCGTCGAGTCCAACGCCAGGTTACGCCCATCGAGTTCCGAAGGTTCAGGCCCTGCAGCGTGGCGCTTGCGCAAGGCATAGCTGAAATCGACGCGGTCGCGTTCGCCGACAAAGCGGCTGAAATACCGGGCATAGTCCGGACTTCGCAGCTTCTGGCACAACGCGCGGTACAGCGACGACCAGCTGTCGTAACGCTGTACGGGCGCCTGCACGTCGTTGGGTAACCAGGCGATGACGCTGTCGACGCTGCCCTTCCCGACAAGCCGCACTTCCACGGTCACCACCCCCTGGATGCGTTTGCCCAGCAGGTACAGCTGCCGCGGGACGACAGTGGCCGGGTCCGCAGGCACGATCGGCCTGGCGGCACACAGCGGTAGCATCCGCAGGTAGCTGCTCTCGTCAAGCTGCCCCTTCAGGAAGGCCAGGCGCACCGCCACCTCCAGTCGTACCCGTAACGACGCTTCCAGCAACTTGTCGACCGACTTCCGGGCTGAATCGTGGCTGGCGGGTTGCAGTGTCTGGCGCAGCATTGCCTGGTAACGCTGGCCGATGTCCAGCTGGCGGCATAGGTGAGCGAAGCGCTCGAAACTCATCTTCAATGGCTTGTTGTCGGCGCCGGTCAGCCTTGCCTGCCGATAGATGCTGGGCACGATCTCGTCGGCATGGAAGTTGTGCAACGCAGCCGTCAGCAGGTCATGCTTCATCACCCGCTTCACTTGTGGCTGCGCCAACTTCGGCGACCCGGTGGGCAGGATGATCAGCGTGGTAACACTCAGCTTTGCCGTCTTGAGGTCGATGCCAGCCAGGGGCGTTGTTGACAGCTTCTGCTCCAGCATCTGCCTGGCGAACGCATCCAAAGATGGAATGGCCTTCCACAACTGGCTGACCTGATGGTCGATAGCCTGCTCCTGCAACATGGCGCGGCGCAGGGAGGACAAATGGTCTTCCGATGCCTGGCGCATCCAGCCCGGCAAATTGTGGGTAATCAGTGCATCAACGGAGTCGGAACGGATCAGCGGGGACATAAGCGAGTCTCATGACAAAAGACACACCTCAACACGCAACCGCCGCAACCTGTCGGTAACTAAATATCGATGCTCGGCAGTTACCGTTGCACGCAATCGGATTACCGAACGCAGCATTTGAACCCATACGGATTTCCGAACGAACGATGACGCATCGCCTCACCAAAAAAGGTTCATCTGCCAGATTTCTCAGGGGGTATGATCGATATCAGGGGCTTGGCACGACTCATGCTCTACACTTGTTAGCCGAATGCACACCGCTTCTTGCTGTATTCGTTGAACGAAGAGTCCGCCAACGGCTCCATAAAAAAAACAAACACGTCGAGGAAAATTTGATGCGCATCGTTCGTCAATTGCTGGGCGCCGCCATTGCGGCCGCTGTGATCGCTTCGCCGGCCATGGCCGAAGAACTGACCGGCACCCTGAAGAAGATCAAGGACTCGGGCACCATCACCCTGGGCCACCGCGACTCCTCCATCCCGTTTTCCTACCTGGCCGGCAAGCCCGAGCCGGTGGGCTACTCGCACGACATCCAGTTGGCTGTCGTTGATGCCCTGAAGAAGCAGCTGGGCACGGACATCAAGGTCCGTTACAACCTCGTCACCTCCCAGACCCGCATCCCGCTGGTGCAGAACGGTACCGTCGACCTCGAGTGCGGCTCTACCACCAACAACGTCGAGCGCCAGCAGCAGGTCGGTTTCTCGGTCGGTATCTTCGAAGTCGGTACCCGCCTGTTGACCAAGGTCAAGGACGGTCAGCCAGCCTACAAGGACTTCCCGGACCTGGCCGGCAAGAACGTGGTGACCACCGCCGGTACCACCTCCGAACGCATCCTCAAGGCGATGAACGCCGACAAGCAGATGAAGATGAACGTGATTTCCGCCAAGGACCACGGTGAAGCCTTCAACATGCTCGAAAGCGGCCGCGCCGTAGCCTTCATGATGGACGACGCCCTGCTCGCCGGCGAAATGGCCAAGGCACGCAAACCGTCGGACTGGGTTATCACCGGTACCCCTCAGTCGTACGAAATCTACGGCTGCATGGTGCGCAAGGATGACGCTGCCTTCAAGAAAGCGGTGGATGACGCCATCATCGCCTACTTCAAGTCGGGTGAAGTCAACAAGAGCTACGACAAGTGGTTCCAGCAGCCGATCCCGCCAAAGGGCCTCAACCTGAATTTCCCGATGAGCGAAGAGCTGAAGAAACTGATCGCCGAGCCGACCGACAAGGCCGCCGACGAGAAGAAGTCCTGACCCCCAGCCCGTGGCCTGTTGCGCTGCAAAGCGCCAATTAAACCGGCAGGCCACCCGTTAGTGTCTAACCTTTCATCCGAGGGCCGTGTGCCCTCGGATGTTGGAAGGTGCCCGTGAAACAACCGTCTGAGGGGAAATCCCGATGAATTACAACTGGGACTGGGGCGTGTTCTTCAAGTCCACCGGCGTGGGCAGCGAGACCTATCTGGACTGGTACGTCACCGGTCTGGGCTGGACCATCGCCATTGCCATCTCCGCCTGGATCATCGCCTTGCTGCTGGGTTCGATCCTCGGCGTCATGCGTACCGTGCCGAACCGTCTGGTATCAGGTATCGCCACCGCCTATGTCGAGCTGTTCCGCAACGTGCCGCTGCTGGTGCAGCTGTTCATCTGGTACTTCCTGGTGCCAGACCTGCTGCCCGAAGGGCTGCAGGAATGGTTCAAGCAGGACCTCAACCCGACCACTTCGGCGTTGATCAGCGTGGTCATCTGCCTGGGCCTGTTCACCGCCGCGCGTGTCTGCGAGCAAGTGCGTACCGGTATCCAGGCGCTGCCCCGCGGCCAGGAAGCCGCTGCCCGCGCCATGGGCTTCAGCCTGCCGCAGATCTACACCAACGTGCTGCTGCCGCAAGCCTACCGGATCATCATTCCGCCGCTGACCTCCGAGTTCCTGAACGTGTTCAAGAACTCCTCGGTGGCATCCTTGATCGGCCTGATGGAGCTGCTGGCACAAACCAAGCAGACCGCCGAATTTTCGGCCAACCTGTTCGAAGCCTTCACCCTGGCCACGCTGATCTACTTCACCCTGAACATGGGCCTGATGCTGCTGATGCGCATGGTCGAGAAGAAAGTCTCGGTGCCCGGCCTGATTTCCGTAGGGGGCAAATAAATGGACATGGATTTCAGCGAAATCATCCCGGCCCTGCCCGCCCTGTGGGAAGGCATGGTCATGACCCTGCAGTTGATGATCATGGGCGTGGTCGGCGGCATTGTGCTGGGGACCATCCTGGCCCTGATGCGCCTGTCGTCGAACAAGCTGCTGTCGAACCTGGCCGGTGCCTACGTCAACTACTTCCGCTCGATCCCGCTGCTGCTGGTCATCACCTGGTTCTACCTGGCGGTGCCGTTCGTGCTGCGCTGGATCACCGGCGAGGACACCCCGGTCGGTGCCTTCACCTCGTGCGTGGTGGCATTCATGATGTTCGAGGCCGCGTACTTCTGCGAAATCGTCCGCGCCGGCGTGCAGTCGATCTCCAAGGGCCAGATGGGCGCCGCCCAGGCGCTGGGCATGACCTACGGCCAGACCATGCGCCTGATCATCCTGCCCCAGGCCTTCCGCAAGATGACCCCGCTGCTGCTGCAGCAGAGCATCATCCTGTTCCAGGACACCTCGCTGGTCTATACCGTGGGCCTGGTGGACTTCCTCAACTCGGCACGCTCCAACGGTGACATCATCGGGCGCTCCCATGAGTTCCTGATCTTCGCCGGTGTCGTGTATTTCCTCATCAGCTTCTCCGCTTCGTGGCTGGTCAAGCGCCTGCAAAAAAGGATCGCCGTATGATTTCCATCAAGAACGTCAACAAGTGGTACGGGGACTTCCAGGTACTGACCGACTGCAGCACCGAGGTCAAGAAGGGTGAAGTGGTGGTGGTCTGCGGCCCGTCGGGCTCGGGCAAGTCCACCCTGATCAAGTGCGTCAACGCCCTGGAGCCGTTCCAGAAAGGTGACATCGTGGTCGACGGCACCTCGATCGCCGACCCCAAGACCAACCTGCCCAAGCTGCGTTCACGGGTTGGCATGGTGTTCCAGCATTTCGAGCTGTTCCCGCACCTGTCGATCACCGAAAACCTGACCATCGCCCAGCGCAAGGTGCTCGGCCGCAGCGAAGCGGAAGCGACCAAGAAAGGCCTGGCCCTGCTGGACCGCGTCGGCCTCGGTGCCCACGCCAAGAAGCACCCCGGCCAGCTCTCCGGCGGCCAGCAACAGCGCGTGGCGATCGCCCGCGCCCTGTCGATGGACCCGATCGTCATGCTGTTCGACGAGCCGACCTCGGCGCTGGACCCGGAAATGGTCAACGAAGTACTGGACGTGATGGTCGAGCTGGCCCATGAGGGCATGACCATGATGTGCGTGACCCACGAAATGGGCTTCGCTCGCAAAGTGGCCAACCGCGTGATTTTCATGGACAAGGGCAACATCATCGAGGACTGCCAGAAGGAAGACTTCTTCGGTAACCCGAGCGCCCGCCACGAGCGTACCCAGCACTTCCTCAGCAAGATCCTGCAGCATTGATTTTGCTTCATTGAACCGGTCGGCGCCGCTGCCCTTTGCGGCAGTGGCGCTGGTCGTGACAAGGCCACTGTGATGAAATGCGATCCTTCGCTTCTTCTCCCTGCCAAGCCTGCCGTGAAATCCCGCCTGCTTCGTCAATTGCTGTTGCCGCCGCTGATCATCCTGTTGATGGTCGGCCTGGGGTTGGCTGGCTACCTGATCAGCGAGAGCAACGGCATCCGCATTCTCAGCGAAAATGGCGAGCGCCAGCTGGAGCTGCATGCGCGCACGGTCGAAAGCGAAATCAGCAAGTACACCTACCTGCCGAGCCTGCTCGAACTGGAAGACAGCGTCTCGCAGTTGCTCACCGACCCTGACGGCGGTTCGCGTCAGACCGTCAACGAATACCTCGAAGGCCTGAACCGGCGCAGCCGCAGTCGGGCTATTTTCGTGCTCGACACCAATGGCCGGGTGCAGGCCACCAGCAACTGGCGTGATGCCGATTCGTTCCTCGGTGAGGACCTGTCGTTCCGCGCCTATTTCCAGACCGCCGTACGCGGCGAGCCCGGGCGCTTCTACGGCATCGGCAGCACCACCGGAGAAGCCGGCTACTACCTGGCCCATGGCCTGGAAGAGCATGGCAAGATCATTGGCGTGGCCGTGATCAAGGTGCGCCTGGATACCCTAGAAGAACGCTGGCAACGTGCCCGCCTGGAAGCGTTCGTCAGCGACGAGAACGGCATCATCATCCTCTCCAGCGACCCGGCGCGGCGCCTGAAGTCGGTGCGCCCGCTGTCCCCGCAGATCAAGGAGCGCCTGGCGCGCAGCCTGCAATACTACTGGTGGCCGCTGAACGAGTTACAACCGCTGGCCCGGGAAATCCTGGCCGATGGCGTGGAAAAACTGACCTTCCCGGCCAACAGCGAAACCGCACAGGGCAAGCCCCGCGAGATGGCCTACCTGGCGCAGACCCGACGCCTGGCCGATACACCCTGGCACTTCACCCTGCTGACCCCGTTGCAGGACCTGCGCCGCGAATCCATGGTGCAGGGTATTCTGGTGGGCGTGGCGTTCGCCCTGCTGGCGATCCTCGGCATTGCCTGGAACGAGCGACGCAAGGTGATCGCCACCCGCCTGGCAGCCCGCGAGGCGTTGCAGGAAGCCAACAGCCAGCTGGAGCGACGGATTGCCGAGCGCACCGCCGACCTGCGCGCCAGCAACGAACGCCTGAAAGGCCAGATTCGCGAGCGCCGGCACGCCGAGCAGACCCTGCGCCACGCCCAGGATGAACTGGTGCAGGCCGGCAAGCTGGCCGCCATCGGGCAGATGTCCACCAGCATTGCCCATGAACTGAACCAGCCGCTGGCGGCGCTGCGCACCTTGTCCGGCAACACCGTACGCTTCCTTGAACGTGGTGCGCTGGAAACCGCCAGTACCAACCTGCGCACCATGAACGACCTGATCGACCGCATGGGCCGCATCACCGCCAGCCTGCGCTCGTTTGCCCGACGCAGTGACGACAGTGGCCAGGCCTCGCTGGCCAAGGCGGTCGACGCTACCCTGCAAGTGCTGGCCAACCGCATCAGCGCCTGCCACCTGCAGGTGCACAACCAGTTCGAGGATCAGCAACTGGCCATCGACCAGACCCGCCTGGAACAGATACTGGTCAACCTGATCGGTAACGCCCTGGATGCCATGGCGACGCAGCCAGTGCCGCAATTGTGGCTCGAAGGTGAGCTGCAGGGTGACAAGTACCGTCTACAGGTGCGCGACAACGGCCACGGCATCGACAGCGAGGCGCGCAAGCACCTGTTCGAACCTTTCTTCACCACCAAACCGGGCGAACACGGCCTGGGCCTGGGCCTGACCCTGTCGGCGAGCCTTGCCGCCGCCGCCAAGGGCAGCCTCAACGTCGAGCATCCCGCCAGCGGCGGTACGGCCTTCGTCCTGGCCCTGCCGCTGGTTTCCCCCCCTAGCGAATCGGCAGAGCATCCATGAACCAAGCGCCTCTTACCGTCCTGATCGTCGAAGACGACCCGCATGTGCTGCTCGGCTGCCAACAGGCCCTGGCCCTGGAAGACATCGCCTGTGAAGGCGTGGGCAGCGCCGAGCAGGCGCTGGAACGCATCGGCGACGACTTCGCCGGCATCGTCGTCAGCGATATCCGCCTGCCGGGCATCGACGGCCTGGAGCTGCTCAACCGCCTCAAGGCCCGCGACCGCAGCCTGCCGGTGGTGCTGATCACCGGCCACGGCGATATCGACATGGCGGTCGGTGCCATGCGCAATGGTGCCTACGACTTCATGGAGAAACCGTTCTCCCCCGAACGCCTGGTCGACGTGGTGCGCCGCGCCCTCGAACAGCGCGGGTTGTCGCGCGAAGTGGTCGCCCTGCGCCGCCAGCTGGCGGAGCAAAGCAGCCTGGAGGGTCGCATCATTGGCCGCTCGCCGGCGATGGAGCACCTGCGTGAGCTGATTGCCAACGTGGCCGATACCTCGGCCAACGTGCTGATCGAAGGCGAGACTGGCACCGGCAAGGAACTGGTCGCCCGCTGCCTGCACGATTTCAGCCGCCGGCACAGCCAGCCGTTCGTGGCCCTGAACTGCGGCGGCCTGCCGGAAAACCTGTTCGAAAGCGAGATTTTCGGCCACGAGGCCAATGCCTTCACCGGTGCTGGCAAACGCCGCATCGGCAAGATCGAACACGCCAACGGCGGCACGCTGTTCCTCGACGAAGTGGAAAGCATGCCGATCAACCTGCAGATCAAGCTGTTGCGCGTATTGCAGGAGCGCACCCTGGAACGGCTGGGCTCGAACCAGAGCATCGCGGTGGATTGCCGGGTGATCGCTGCAACCAAGTCCGACCTGGATGCCATGGGCCAGAGCGGCCAGTTCCGCAGCGACCTGTACTACCGGCTGAACGTGGTCACCCTGGAATTGCCGCCATTGCGTGAGCGTCGCGAAGACATCCTGCAACTGTTCGAACACTTCCTGCAGCAGTCGGCCCTGCGCTTCGACCGTGAGACACCAACGCTGGACAGCCAGACCCTGTCGCGCTTGATGGCGCATGACTGGCCGGGCAACGTGCGTGAATTGCGCAACGTGGCCGAACGCTATGCCCTTGGTCTGCCTGCCTTCAAGAAAGGCCCCAGCGGTGGCGCCAGCCAGGGCTTGGGCTTTGCCGAGGCGGTGGAAGCGTTCGAGCGCAACCTGCTCAGTGATGCGCTGCAGCGAACTGGCGGCAACCTCAGCCAGGCCAGCCAGGAGCTGGGCATGGCCAAGACCACGCTGTTCGACAAGGTAAAGAAATACGGCCTCGGCTGACCTCAACCCTCAATCCGGAAAGACAACGTGGACCTGGTCTTCAAAGCCGCCCTTGGCGCTGGCGTGGTAGTGCTGCTGGCAGTGCTGTCGAAAACGCGCAACTACTACATTGCCGGGCTGGTACCGCTGTTTCCCACCTTCGCCCTGATCGCCCATTACATCGTCGGCAAGGGGCGCAGTATTGCCGACCTGAAAACCACCATCCTGTTTGGCATGTGGTCGATCATTCCATATTTCGTGTACCTGGCGAGCTTGTACGTGCTGGTTGACCGCATGCGCCTGGAGGCCTCGCTGGCACTGGCCACGGTCGCCTGGCTGATGGCGGCGACAGTGCTGGTGAGCTTGTGGGTGCGGATGCACTGATATCGGCGTACCCGCGAAGCAGGCGCCGCCGATTCAAAGCCCGGCGATATGCGTGGCGTCCTGCCGATGCGCTTGCAGGTAAGGCAACACCGCCCCCAGCAACGGCGCCTTGAACGGTTCCTGAAAGCGGTGCGCCAGCCCCGGTATCAAGTGCAGCTGGCTACCCCGGATATGCGCCGCCAGGTGCACGCCGTGCATCACCGGCAGCAACGGGTCGGCCGTGCCATGGACCACCAGGGCCGGCACCCGCAACTGGTCAAGCAACTCGACCCGGCTCGGCTCGGCCAGTATCGCCATGATCTGGCGCTTGGCCCCCTCAGGGTTGAAGGCGCGGTCGTAGGCTTCCGCCGCTTGCCGCAGCAAGGCGGCACGGTCGTCCGGCACCTCGGGGCTGCCCAGCGCGGCCAACAGGTCGGCCTGCTGCTCGATGGCCACCTCGCGGTTCGCTGCGCTGCGCCGGGCCAGCAGCTGCACCAGCGCCGGGGCCGGCGCCGGCAAACCCGCCGCCCCTGAACTGGACATGACCAGCGTCAGGCTGCGCACACGCCCTGGTGCAATGGCCGCGAGGTGCTGGGCGATCATGCCGCCCATGCTCACCCCCAGCACATGAAACTGGCGCACCCCCAAAGCATCCATCAGGCGCAAGCCGTCATACGCCATGTCGCTCAGGGTATAGGGCGCAGCCACCGGCAGCCCCAGCTTGTAGCGCAGCAGTTCGACCGTCAGGTTGGCCGATGGCGGTAGATGGTTCCAGCGTGACAGGCCGACATCGCGGTTGTCGTAGCGAATCACCCGAAAGCCCTGGCGGCACAACGCCTCGACCACGTCGTCCGGCCAATGGATAAGCTGTCCGCCCAGGCCCATGACTAGCAGCAAGGCAGGGTCGCGCGGTGCGCCGACGCTCTGGTAGACCAGGCTCACCGTCCCCAGCTCGGCACGCTGCACCGGTACCCGGGCGTCACAGCGCTGCTCGGCGAAACCCGCAGGTACGCTGAGCAAGAAGAAAAGAAATAGCCAAAAAGCCCGCATGAAAGAAATACCAGAATGCAGATCCCCAGTAGAGCGCGATTCTGATGAATTCTGTTCGGGCGCGCTGCCACAGTTCGGTGACAGTTTGATGACGCCCGCCAGACGGCGTGACCAAACGCCCAGTCGACAGCGTTTGCAACATGAGGGAAACTCAACTCATTCCCTGTTTCCCCCAGATTGAACCCTCGGAGTCGCTGTGCTGGAGATCCGCCACCTGAAAACCCTTCATGCCCTGCGCGAGGCCGACAGCCTGGTGGAGGCCGCTGAACGCCTGCACCTGACCCAGTCCGCACTTTCGCACCAGTTCAAGGAGCTGGAAGAACGCCTGGGCATGCCCCTATTCGTGCGCAAGACCAAGCCGATCCGCTTCACCAGCGCCGGGCTGCGCCTGCTGCAACTGGCCGATGCCACCCTGCCGCTGCTGCGCAGCGCCGAACGGGATATCGCCCGCCTGGCCGGTGGTACCGCCGGGCGCCTGCACATGGCCATCGAATGCCATAGCTGCTTCCAGTGGCTGATGCCGACCATTGACCAGTTCCGGGATGCCTGGCCGGAAGTGGAACTGGACCTCGCCTCCGGCTTTGCCTTCGCCCCGCTGCCGGCCCTGGCCCGTGGCGACCTCGACCTGGTGGTGACCTCCGACCCGGTGGACCTGGCGGGTATCACTTACGTGCCACTGTTCACCTACGAGGCGATGCTGGCGGTGGCCAACCAGCATCCATTGGCCAGCAAGCCCTATATCGTGCCGCAGGACCTGCTCGACCAGACGCTGATCACCTACCCGGTAGAGCGTGACCGCCTGGATATCTTCACCCGCTTCCTGGAGCCGGCCGACATCGAGCCAGCCGCCGTGCGTACCTCGGAGCTGACGGTGATGATGATGCAACTGGTGGCCAGCGGCCGGGGCGTGTGCGGCATGCCGCATTGGGCGCTGCACGAGTACAGTTCGCGCGGCTACGTCAAGGGCAAGCGCCTGGGCGAGAAAGGCCTGTTCGCCACGCTTTATGCCGCGGTGCGCACCGACATGCTCGATGCGCCGTACATGCGGGACTTCCTGTTGACCGCCAAGGACACCTCGTTCGCCACCCTCGATGGGGTCAGCGCGGTGCGTTGAGCGCCTGATGGTACATCGGCAGGATCAGGTCGCGGGTCAAGGGGGCCAGCGGCATGGTGGGTGTCTGGCCAGCGGCCAGCCATGTCACCTCTTCGATTTCTGCAGCCTGGACCACGGCGGCGGCGCTGTCGACACGGAACAGTTCGGCCTGCACCTCGAAGCCGGGCTCGTTGGCGGCTGGGGCGCTGAATTGGCCCAGGTGCACCGCCTGGGCCGGGTCGATGCGCAGGCCCAGTTCCTCATGCAGCTCGCGCACCAGCGCCTGTACCGGGGTTTCGCCAGCATCGATCTTGCCGCCGGGCTGCATGAAGGCCTGGGTGCCGCGCTTGCGTACCAGCAGGGTACGGCCCTGGGGGTCGATCAGCAGGGCGGCGGCGATGCGGATGGTGTTGGGCATGGGTTCGGCTCACTTGAATCAATGGCCGGGGAGAATCCCATGGGACCATTGGCCTGACAAGGCCCAAGGTTTGCTCTGCCGGCCTGACGAACGGCCCCTTGCCAACCCGCCCCGTACCCTCCATAACCAGCACATGAACCTGCCCGCCAAACACCACCCGGTGCTCGAGCTGTTCCACCCCGCCGTGCGCACCTGGTTCCGTCGTCACTTCGCCACGGTGACCGATGCCCAGGCACAGGCCTGGCCGTTGATCCATGCAGGCCAGTCGATGCTGCTGGCGGCGCCGACCGGCTCAGGCAAGACCCTCAGCGCATTCCTGGCCGTGCTCGACGAACTGTTCCGCCAGGGCCTGGAGCACCAGGGCGAGCTGCCTGCACACACCCAGGTGGTCTACGTTTCGCCACTCAAGGCGCTGTCCAACGATATCCGCCTGAACCTGCAGGCTCCGCTCGAAGGCATCAGCCAGGCCCTGGTCGAACAGGGCCTCAGCGCCCCGCGCATCACCACGGCCGTGCGCACCGGCGACACGCCGCAAAAGGAACGCGCCGCCATGCGCAAGCTGGCACCGCACATCCTGGTGACCACACCCGAATCACTCTACGTGCTGATGGGCTCGGCTTCGGGCCGTGAGGGCCTGGCCAGCGTGCACACGGTAATCGTCGATGAGATCCACGCCTTGGCCGGCAACAAGCGCGGCGCCCACCTGGCATTGACCCTGGAGCGTATGCAGGCCCTGTGTCGGCGGCCACTGCGGCGTATCGGCCTGTCGGCCACGCAACGCCCGGTCGAACGGGTGGCGCAATTCCTGGTCGGCGCCGGGCGCCCCTGCGCGATCGTCGATGTAGGCCATGCTCGGCAGCGCGACCTGGCCATCGAAGTGCCGCCGGTACCGCTTGGCGCGGTGATGGCCACCGATGTCTGGGGCCTGGTCTACGACCGCCTGGCCGAGCTGGCACGGCAGCACCGCACCACATTGGTGTTCGTCAATACCCGGCGCTTGGCCGAACGCATCACTCGCCACCTCAGCGACCGGCTGGGCAAGGAGGCGGTGGCCGCGCACCACGGCAGCCTGGCCAAGGAGCTGCGCCTGGATGCGGAGCAACGCTTGAAACGTGGCCAGTTGCAGGTGCTGGTGGCCACCGCGTCGCTGGAGCTGGGCATTGACATTGGCGACATCGACCTGGTCTGCCAGATCGCCTCGCCAGGTTCGATCGCGGCCTTCCTGCAGCGGGTTGGCCGTGCCGGCCACCAGGTCGATGGCGTGCCCAAGGGGCGCCTGTTCGCGACCTCTCGCGATGACCTGATCGAATGCGTAGCCCTGCTCGACTGCGTCCGCCGCGGCGAGCTGGACGAACTCCATATACCCCGGGCGCCACTGGACGTCCTGGCCCAGCAGATCGTTGCCGAGGCCAGCAACCAGGTGTGGCACGAACAGGCCCTGTATGACTGCCTGCGCCAGGCCACCCCCTATGCCGAGCTCGACCTGCAACACTACCAGGCCCTGTTGCGCATGCTTGCCGAAGGCTACAACGGCCGCCAGGGCGTGCGCAGCGCCTACCTGCACCGCGACGCGGTCAGCGGCACCTTGCGCGGCCGCCGGGGCAGCCAGCTGACCGCGCTGACCAGTGGCGGCACCATCCCCGACAACGCCGACTACGCGGTGTTGCTCGAACCACAGGCGCTGAACATCGGCAGCGTCAACGAAGACTTTGCCGTGGAGAGCATCGCCGGCGATATCTTCCAGCTGGGTAACGCCTCCTATCGCATCCTGCGCGTGGAACCGGGGCGGGTGCGGGTGGAAGATGCGCAAGGCCTGCCGCCGACCATTCCGTTCTGGCTGGGCGAGGCGCCAGGGCGCAGTGACGAGCTGTCTGCCGCAGTGGCGCGGCTACAGGCGCAGATCGATCAGCACCTGGCGCAGGCCGGCGGCAACCTGGCGGAGGTGCTGGCGTGGTTGCAGGAAACCTTCGAACTGGGCCAGGACAGCGCCAGCCAATTGCTGGACTACCTGGCCCGCACCCGCGAAGTGCTCGGTGCCCTGCCCTCGCAGGAAACGCTGGTGATGGAGCGCTTCTTCGATGAATCCGGCGGCACCCAGCTGATCATCCATTCCCCCTATGGCAGCCGTATCAACCGCGCCTGGGGCCTGGCGCTGCGCAAGCGCTTCTGCCGCACCTTCAATTTCGAGTTGCAGGCAGCCGCCAGCGAGGACGCCATCGTGCTGTCGCTGTCCACCAGCCACAGTTTCGAACTGGACGAGGTATGGCGTTACCTGAACAGCCGCAGCGCCGAGCCGATCCTCGTCCAGGCCCTGCTTGATGCGCCGTTGTTCGGCGTGCGCTGGCGCTGGAACGCCAGCGTGGCCATGGCCTTGCCGCGCTTCATCGGCGGGCGCAAGGTGGCGCCACAGGTCCAGCGGATAAAGAGTGAAGACCTGGTGGCCGCCGTGTTCCCCGACCAGATCGCCTGCCTGGAAAACCTCGTCGGCGAGCGGCAGATTCCTGATCACCCACTGGTCGAGCAAACCCTGGACGACTGCCTGCACGAAGCGATGGACAGCGAAGGCTGGCTGGCCCTGCTGCGGCGTATGGAAAGCGGTGCAGTGCGCCTGCTGTGCCGCGACCTGCCGGCCCCTTCGCCGCTGGCTTCGGCCATTCTCAATGCCCGGCCCTATGCCTTCCTGGATGACGCCCCGCTGGAAGAACGGCGCACCCAGGCCGTGCTCAACCGGCGCTGGAATGAGGTACACAGCGGCGACGACCTGGGTGCGCTGGATGCCGATGCCATTGCTGCCGTGGCCGCGGAGGCCTGGCCACAGCCCGGTAATGCCGACGAAATGCATGAAGCGTTGATGGGGCTGGGCGTCATCAGCCAGGACGAAGTGCGGGAAAACGCCAGTTGGGACATGCTGTTGCGCCAGTTGGCCAAAGCCGGGCGGGCCATGCGCCTGGTGGAAGAAGGGCTGTGGCTGGCGCGCGAACGCTTGGGCCTGTTGCACACGCTGTACCCCGGTGCCCGGCTGGAGCCGGCGCTGGCGGTTTTGCCCGGCTTCGCTCAGGCTACCGAAGCGGACAGCGCGCTTGTCGAACTGCTGCGCGCCCGTCTCAGCGGCCACGGCCCGTTGACCCAGGCACAGGTTGCCGCACCGCTGGGCAAGCCGGCGCAGGCCATCGAACAGGCCCTGGCCCGTCTGGAAGCTGAAGGCTATGTACTGCGCGGCCATTTCAGCCCGGGCACAAGCGACCTGCAGTGGTGCGAGCGCCATTTGCTGGCGCGCATCCACCGCTACACGGTCAAACGCCTGCGCCGGGAAATCGAGCCGGTCAGCCTGCAGGACTTCATGCGCTTTCTGTTCGACTGGCAGCACATGGCCGATGGCCACCGCCTGCGCGGACCGGACGCCGTTGCCGAGGTGCTGGGCCAGCTGCAAGGCTTTCCGAGCGCGGCCGGCGCCTGGGAGGCCGAACTGCTGCCGGCACGCATCGAGGACTACAGCCCGCACTGGCTCGACGATGCCTGTCGCAGCGGGCAGTTTGCCTGGAGCCGCCTGGCGACGACGGTGTCGAGCAGTACCTTGTCCAGCACGCCGTTGGTGCTGCTACCACGCCAGCACCTGAACGTCTGGCGCAGCCTTGCCCCGGTGCCCGCCCTGGACAGCCTCGGCGCGCGGGCGCAACGCGTGCACGAAGTATTGCAGGCACAGGGCGCGCTGTTCTTCGACGAGCTGAGCCACGATGCCCACCTGTTGCCCAGCGAACTCGAGGCGGCCTTGCAAGAGCTGGTGGGCGCCGGCCTTGCCGGGGCCGACAGCTTCACCGGCTTGCGCAGCCTGATCACCCCAGCGGCGAAGCGCTCATCCCGCAACAGCAGACGTGGCCACCCGCCGCTGTCCAGCAGCATGTCCAATGCCGGGCGCTGGGCTTTGTTGCGCCGCGCTGAGGTGGAAGAAAGCCAGCGCCTGGAGCACATCGCCCGGGCCTTGCTGAAACGCTATGGGGTGGTCTGCTGGCGTCTGCTGGACCGCGAAAGCGACGTGCTGCCGCCATGGCGCGAGCTGCTGCGTTGCTACCACCGGCTGGAGGCGCGTGGCGAGATTCGTGGCGGGCGCTTCATTGCCGGGTTGGCGGGGGAACAGTTCGCCTTGCCGGAGGCGGTAGCGCTGCTGCGCCAGGTACGCCGGCGCGAGCAGGACGGGGCGCTGGTAGCAGTAAGTGCCAGTGACCCGTTGAACCTGATCGGTTCGTTGTTGCCGGGGGTGAAGGTGCCGGCGGTCGCTGGCAACCGCCTGCTGTATCGCGATGGTGTAGCGGTGGCAGTTCGGGTAGCGGGACGCTATTCGTTCCTGGTCGAGGCGCCGGCCCAGGAGCAGGAAAGCTGGCGGCAGAAATTGCTGCGCGCCCCGCTCTGATGTGCTCTCCACCGGCCTGTAGCAACGCGGGCATGCTGCTCGCTACCGCGATTTAATTTTGCACAGCCTTGCAACTTGGCTATGGTCGGGGTTTGCCCCAGGCCCTGAGCCTGACCGCGCCATCGCAAGGACCCTGTATGAGCCTGTCACTTCTCAGCCGCTATGCCTTTTTCGCCGCCTGTGTGCTGTTCACCCTGGCGAGCCTGCCGTTCATCCACCATGAATGGTTATGGCCTTTAACCCTGACCAGCGCCGTCCTCAGCCTGATCGGCCTGTTCGACCTGCTGCAGCAACGCCATGCGGTGCGTCGCAACTACCCGATCCTGGGCAACATCCGCTACCTGGTCGAGGCCATTCGCCCGGAAATCCGCCAGTACCTGCTGGAGGCCGACAGCGATGCCCTGCCGTTCTCGCGTGCCCAGCGCTCGCTGGTGTATGCGCGGGCGAAGAACGAAGCCTCGGACAAACCGTTCGGCACCCTGATCGACGTGTACGAGTCCGGATTCGAGTTCATCGGCCACTCCATGCGTCCGGCGCCACTGGCCGACCCGGCAAGCTTCCGCGTCGTGGTCGGCGGGCCGCAGTGCAGCCAGCCGTATTCGGCGTCGATCTTCAACATTTCGGCCATGAGCTTCGGCTCGCTCAGTGCCAACGCCATTCGCGCGCTCAACCAGGGCGCCAAGCTGGGCAATTTCCACCATGACACCGGCGAAGGCAGCATCAGCCCCTATCATCGCGAACACGGTGGCGACCTGGTCTGGGAACTGGGCAGCGGTTACTTCGGCTGCCGCACGCCGGATGGGCGCTTCGACCCCGAACGTTTCGCCGCCCAGGCGCGCAGTCCGCAGGTGCGGATGATCGAGATCAAGATGAGCCAGGGTGCCAAGCCCGGCCACGGCGGCATCCTGCCCAAGCACAAGGTGACCCGGGAAATCGCCGAGACCCGTGGTGTATTGATGGGTGAAGACTGCATTTCACCGTCACGCCACAGCGCCTTCTCCACCCCCATCGAAATGATGCAGTTCATCGCCCGGCTGCGTGAACTGTCTGGCGGCAAACCGGTGGGCTTCAAGTTCTGCCTGGGTCACCCATGGGAGTTCATGGGCATCGCCAAGGCCATGCTGGAAACCGGCATCCTGCCCGATTTCATCGTCGTCGATGGCAAGGAGGGCGGCACCGGTGCCGCGCCGGTAGAGTTCACCGACCACATCGGCGTACCGTTGCGCGAAGGCCTGCTGTTCGTGCACAACACCCTGGTCGGCCTGAACCTGCGCGACAAGATCAAGCTTGGCGCCAGCGGCAAGATTGTCAGTGCCTTTGACATCGCCAGCGTGCTGGCCATCGGTGCCGACTGGGCCAACTCGGCGCGCGGTTTCATGTTCGCCATCGGCTGCATCCAGTCGCAGAGCTGCCACACCAACAAGTGCCCGACCGGCGTGGCCACGCAAGACCCGCTGCGCCAGCGCGCGCTGGTAGTGCCGGACAAGGCCCAGCGGGTATTCAATTTCCACCACAACACCTTGCGTGCGCTGGCCGAGATGCTTGCAGCAGCGGGCCTGGAGCATCCAGCACAGCTGGAAGCCAAGCACCTGGTGCGGCGCATCTCCGCGACCGAGATCAAACTGTTCTCGCAGATGCATGTGTTCCTGAAGCCGGGGGAACTGCTGACCGGCGAGGTGAATGGCCAGTTCTATTCGCGCATGTGGCAGCTGGCGCGGGCGGACAGCTTTGAACCGAACAGTGAGCTGGCCGCCTGATAGTCACCTGGGGCCGCAAAGCGGCCCCAGCAACCCTGCATCAGGAAACCGTGCCCGCCGCGCCCTGCGCTTCTTTCGGCGCCAGGCGCAAGGCGTAGTACAGCACCGTCAGCAGCACCAGGAACGCCGGGCCGATATACAGCGCCACGCGGGTATCCTCGAAGTACGCCATCAGGCCGACCACCAGCACCAGGAAGGCCAAGGCCAGGTAGGAGCTCAGCGGCCACAGCCACATGCGGTATTTCAATGCCTTGCGCTCGGCGCTGCTGAGGCCGGCGCGGAATTTCAACTGCGCCAGCAGAATCATTACCCAGGTCCAGATCGCGCCAAAGGTGGCGATCGAAGTGACCCAGACGAAGACTTTCTCCGGCACCAGGTAGTTGGCCAGCACGCCCAGCAGCAGCGCGCCGATCGACAGCAGCAACGCATTGCGCGGCACGCCGTTGTTCGAGGTGCGGGCGAAGGCGGCCGGGGCCTGGCCGTTCTGCGCCAGGCTGTAGAGCATGCGCCCGGTGCTGAAGATGCCGCCGTTGCACGACGACAGCGCGGCGGTAATCACCACGAAGTTGATGATGCCGGCGGCGGTCTTGATACCGAGGCGCTCGAAGGTCATGACGAACGGGCTGCCCTGGCTGCCGATTTCGTTCCATGGGTAGATCGACAGGATCACGAACAGCGCACCGACGTAGAACAGCAGGATGCGCCAGAACACCGAGCCGATGGCGTGCGGAATGGTCTTCTGCGGGTTGCGCGCTTCACCAGCGGTCAGGCCGATCATTTCCACGCCCAGGTAGGCAAACATCACCATCTGTAGCGACATCAGTACCCCGGCGACGCCATTCGGCATGAAGCCGCCGTTGCTCCACAGGTTGGAAATGCCCATTGCCACACCGTCATTGCCCAGGCCGAAGGCAATGATGCCGATGCCGCCGAGGACCATGGCGATGATGGTGACGATCTTGATCAAGGCGAACCAGAACTCGAATTCACCGAACGCCTTGACCGCCACCAGGTTGACCGCGCCCATGCTGCCCAGCGCCGCCAGGGCCCAGATCCAGCGCGGTACGTCGGGGAACCAGATGCCCATGTAGATGGCGACCGCGGTAATCTCCGCCACGCAGGTCACCAGCCACAGGAACCAATAGTTCCAGCCGGTAAGGAAGCCCGCCAGCGGGCCGAGGTAGTCCTGGGCATAACGGCTGAACGAGCCGGCGACAGGATTGTGCACGGCCATTTCACCAAGGGCGCGCATGATCACCAGAATGGCCAGGCCACCGATGATGTAGGACAGCATGATAGCTGGGCCGGCCATTTCGATGGCCTTGGCCGAACCAAGGAAAAGACCGACACCGATACAGGCGCCCAGCGCCATCAGACGGATGTGCCGTTCGCCCAGTTCACGTTTGAGCGGGCCGCCATCAGTGGCCTGGCCGTGGGCAGGGTGGTTGCCGACTGGCATAGCAATACAACCTCGTTTTGTTATTGGATTTGACCTTCGTGCAGCACCGGCCAGGCCGATAGGCGTAGCGTTGGCTTGCAGAACTGGCCTTGTGGGCCGGCTCGAGGGCCGGAATAGAGCGTCCGGCTGGGCGAAGGGGCAAGCAGTATAGGAACACCGTTGTAGGGATTTTCGCTATATATAACCGAATAATCAGCGAGTTTTCCGGGACACGAAGCGCTCTTGGGCATTGCCCTGGCACCATAGCAACATCGTCCGGCGAAGAAACCCACACCAAAGCCGCATAGCCCCACGGCACTTTTCTAGGCTTCTTACAAATTTTTCACCTGCCCCGCTCAACGTCTAAGCTTCAGACAAGCAAGACGAAAACACCTGGCCGGATAGAAGACTATGGGCGCACTGTGGCAATCGGAACCAACCAGAACGGAAGCACCCGACCTACCTCCGGCCGAGACGCCACAACCCAAGTCCCCCCGTCAACGTCGGCTATGGTGGCGGCTGATCATTCTTATCCTGCTGGTGGCACTGGCGGCCATCGGCTTCGCCGCGTATGACGAGTTCCGCACCTCCAACCTGCAGTCACGGGAATTCAGCAAGCTGGCCACTACCCTCACCTATTCGCTGCAGCCAGGCCCCAGCGATGCCATCGTCTACCCCGGCGAGGGCCCGTTCGACAAACGCCTGGGCTACAGCGCCCTGGGTGAATTCCTGCCGCGCCTGCTCAAGCGCGACTACCTGATCAGCGAGCAGGTACGCTTCTCGCCGGCGCTGATGAATTATGTCGCGCATGGGCTGTTTGCCCCCTACATCGAGAAAATCCAGGCGGGGCTGTCGATTACCGATTGCCGCGGCGACATGCTGTACCAGTACAAGTACCCGCAACACCTGTATCCGGACTTCGCATCGATCCCGCCAGTGATGGTCAACAGCCTGCTGTTCATCGAAAACCGCGACCTGCTCGACACCAAGGACCCACGCAACAACCCGGCCGTGGACTGGCCGCGCTTCGCCAAGGCCGCCTATAGCCAGGTGGCCAAGTACCTGGCCCTGCCCGGCCAGTCCGCAGGTGGCAGCACCCTGGCCACGCAGCTGGAAAAGTACCGCCATTCACCAGACGGCCTGACCGTGTCGGGCGCCGAAAAGATCCGTCAGATGATTTCTGCCAGCGTGCGTGCCTACCAGGGCGGCCCCGACACCACCGAGGCACGCCAGCGCATCGTGCGCGACTACCTCAACAGTGTGCCGCTGTCGGCCGTGCCTGGGCATGGCGAAGTGCATGGTATGGCCGAGGGCCTGCGGGTGTGGTACGGCGCCGATTTCGACCAGGTCAACCAGGCCCTGATGTCCACTGCCAGTGACCCCGAAAGCATGGCCGCACGCGGTCTCGCCCTGCGCCAGGTTCTGTCATTGATGATTGCCCAACGCCGCCCTTCGCACTACCTGTCCAAAGGGCGAATCGAGCTGGCGGAGCTGACCGATGCGCACATTCGCGTTCTGGCTGCCAACCAGGTCATCGACCAGCCGCTGGCCAACGCCGCATTGGCCAGCAAGGCGGTCTACCGCGACTGGGTGGCGCAACCGACCATCGTGCCGATCGTCACGAACAAGGGCATAAGCCTGGCGCGCAATCGCCTGGCGGCCATGCTCAACCGCCCGTTGTATGACCTCGACCGCCTCGACCTGTCGGCCACCAGTACCCTGCAGGCCGACCTTCAGGTGCAGGTCAGCCAGTACCTGAAGAACCTTGCCGACCCTGCGTTCGCCGCGCAGATGGGGCTGATTGGTGAGCGTCTGCTGACGCCCAGGACCACCGACCAGGTTAGCTACAGCTTCACCTTGTTCGAGCGCACTGCCGATGGCTCGCGGGTGCGGGTGCAAACCGACAGCACCGACCAGCCTTTCGACATCAACGAAGGCAGCAAGCTGGAGCTGGGTTCCACCGCCAAGCTGCGCGTACTCACCACCTACCTGGAGATCATCGCCGAGCTGCACGACAAGTACGCCGGCAAACCTGCCGCCGAGCTTAAGAAAGTCGAAGTCGCCGAACTCGACCGCATCACCCAGTGGGCGCTGGAATGGCTCGCACAGAACAGCAAGAACCAGAGCCTGGACGCCATGCTCGATGCTGCGCTGGAGCGCAAGTATTCGGCCAACACCGGCGAAGCCTTCTTCACGGGCGGGGGCATGCATGTGTTCAACAACTTCCGCAAGGAAGACAACAGCCGCAACCCGACCCTCAAGGACGCGTTGCGCGAATCGATCAACCTGCCGTTCATCCGCCTGATGCGCGACCTGGTGCGCTACGTGACCTACCAGCAGCCGTACAATCGCCTGCCGTTGCTCAAGGACGACAGCGACCCGCGCCGCCAGGAATACCTGGCCCGTTTCGCCGACAAGGAAGGCACCAACTACCTGATGCGCTTCTGGAAGAAATACCAGCGCAAGACCTCGCAACAACGCCTGGACACTTTTCTCGACAGCATGCGCGTCACCCCGCAGCGGCTGGCTGCGGTGCACCGCTACCTGTTCCCCGAGGCCGGGCAGGAAACCTTCAACGCCTTCGTCCGCGCCCACCTCAAGGGTGACAAGGCCGCCCTGGGCAAACTGACCGACGGCCGCCTGTCGGAGATGTACGACGCCTATGGGCCGGGCAAGTATGACTTGCCTGACCAGGGCTACATTGCCAAGGTCCACCCCCTGGACCTGTGGCTGCTCGGCTACCTGCTGAAAAACCCCAGCTCGACCTTGACTGAAATGGTCAATGCCAGCCGCTTCGAACGCCAGGAGGTGTATGGCTGGCTGTTCAAGAGCCGCCACCAGGGCGCCCGCGACAGCCGAATTCGCACCATGGTGGAAATCGAAGCGTTCCTCGACATTCACCAGCGCTGGAAGCGTGTGGGCTATCCGTTCGACCACCTGGTGCCCTCGCTGGCCACCGCGATCGGTAGCTCGGGCGACCGTCCCGCTGCCCTCTCCGAACTGGTCGGCATCATCCAGAACGACGGCGTACGCCTGCCGACCTTGCGCATCGATACCCTGCACTTCGCCGCCAACACGCCGTACGAGACCAAGCTGATCAGCGACCCGGACCGGGGCGTGCGGATTCTGCCGGTGGAAGTGGCGCGCGCCCTCAAAGGTGCCATGTCACAAGTGGTGGATGCAGGCACCGCGCGGCGTATTTCCGGCAGCTTCAAGCTGCAGGACGGCACGCCACTGGTCATGGGCGGCAAGACCGGTACTGGTGACAACCGCATCGAAAGTTTTGGCGCCGGTGGCCGCCTGATCGGCTCGCGCTCGCTGAACCGTACCGCTACGTTCGTGTTCTACCTGGGCGACAACCACTTCGGCACCTTGACCGCGTTCGTGCCCGGGCGCTCGGCGGAAGCCTTCACATTCACTTCGGCGCTGCCGGTACAGGTGCTCAAGGGCATGGCCCCGATCCTCATGCCGTACCTGCAACCGGGTAACCCGAATGAGTGCAGGCTGCCGCAGGTGGCAGCGCAGAACGGCCAGTCGGACCAGGATGCATCGAAGAATTAGATGATAATCATCCGCAATGCCGGGCTGGTCTTTAGATATATCTTGAGTAATATCTTACGATATATCGCAAACGACGGAGCCCCGCCCCATGCGCGAACATTCCCCCCACGACCTTTTCGAGCGGCGCCCCGGCCGTGGCGAACGCGGCCCGCGCGTATTCGCCCCTGGCGACCTCAAACTGTTGATGCTGGCCCTGCTTGCCGAGCAGCCCGGCCACGGCTACGACCTGATCCGCCAGATCGAGAACCTGTTCGATGGCAGCTACAGCCCAAGCCCCGGTGTGATCTACCCCACGCTGAATTTCCTCGAGGAGGCCGAGCTGATCAGCGGCCAGGTGCAGGGCAGCAAACGCCTCTATGCCATCACCGATGCCGGCCGCACCGCCCTGGCCGAACAGGCTGTCGCCCTGGACGGCGTACGCATGCGCATCGAGGTCAGCAAACGCGCCCTGCGCGGCCACGACCGCCCGCCAGAGATCCACGAAGCGGTCGGCAACCTGCGCCATGCACTGCACCTGCACAGTGGCCGCTGGACGCCGGAAGAAATCGAGCGGGTCCGCGACCTGCTCAACCATGCCGCCAAAGCCATCGCCGCCGGGCCGACCGAGCCTGTCAGGGAGACACCCCATGAGTGACACCATCTACCGCGTCAACCACGAGATCCGCCAACGCCGCTTGCAGGTATTGCGGGTTACCGAACTGACCCCGCGCATGCGCCGTATCACCTTGGGCGGTGCCGAGCTGCAGGGCTTTACCAGCGTCGGCAGCGATGACCACATCAAACTGCTGTTCGCCGAAACGCCCGAGCAACAGCGGGCCATCGAAGCCCGTAACCTGGGCAAGGACGGCGACGCACGGCCGACCATGCGCGAGTACACGCCCCGCCGTGTCGACCTGGTGGCCAACGAACTGGACATCGATTTCGTGTTGCACGGCGATGGCCCTGCCTCGACCTGGGCCGCTCAGGCCGCGCCCGGGCATACGCTGGACATCGCCGGGCCGCGGGCTTCGACGGTGGTACCGGATATCTTCGACAGCTACCTGCTGATCGGCGACGAAACCGCCATTCCGGCCATTGGCCGCCGACTGGAGGAATTGCCCGCAGGTCGCCAGGTGCTGGCGGTCATCCAGATCGAGGACGAACAGGAACGCCAGCCACTGCCGAGCAAGGCACTGGTGGAAGTGATCTGGGTACATCGGCACCAGGAAGACCTGCTGACCCTGGTGAAGAACCTGAGCTTGCCGCCAGGCCGGTTGTACGGCTGGGTGGCGCTGGAGAAAACCCTGACCCGCCAGGCCAAGGCGCTGTTGCTGGAAAAGGGCGTACCTGAAAATGCACTGAAGGCCGCGGCTTACTGGCGTGCCGATGGGACTGCAGACCTGTAGCGGCCTTGTGTCGCGAAAGGGGCCGCAAAGCGGCCCCCGGCCATTTCAACGGCGAGGCTGAAACAGGGGCCGCTACGCGCCCCATCGCGACACGAGGCCGTTCCTACACTTGAGCGCGTAAACGTCTCGTACCCCACCTGTCCAGCCCCAGCAGCACCAGCCCGATCCCCCAGAATCCCGCCAGCATCCCCAGGGCATTGCACAACACTTGCGCATATCCCAGGCTTGCTACGTCGATGAACGGGTAGGCATACACGCCAATCTGGCTGCCGCGCCACAGCGCATAGGCGAAATACACCATCGGGTACAGCGCCCATGCCGCCAGGTGCCATAACCGCAGCGTGCCCTTGGGCGTTTCGACCCACCAGTACAAGGCAAACAGCACCGGCATGACATCATGCAGCAGCTCGTCCGCCAGCCACTGCCAGCCCTGCGGTTGCCACAGATGGCGCAATAACACACTGTAGGCCAGCGCCACCAGCACGATGCTGGTGGCCACCGCCGAACTCACTGAAGGCGAGAGAAAGAAGCGCTTGCCAGCCCCTTCCCGGCCAAACGCCGCATAACTCAGCACCGTCGCCACCAGGGTATTGGTCAGTACAGTGAAGTAGCTGAATACATTGATCAGGCCGCCCATCAGGCTGGCCTGTTCCTGCCAACGCGCCAGCAGCACCAGGTACACCTGCACGGTCAGGCCGAACCAGCCCAGCACGGCCATGCCGGTCAGCCAGGGACGGCGTGGCATGTCAGGCGTTGCGCTGCAGTTTCACGTACAGCTGCTCCACTTTTTCCCGCGCCCAGGGGGTCTTGCGCAGGAAGGTCAGGCTCGACTTGATGCTCGGGTTGCTCTTGAAACAACGCACATCGACGCGCTCGGCCAGGCCCTGCCATTGGTAGTGCGCCACCAGTTCAGTGAGGATCTGTTCAAGGGTCTTGCCGTGCAGCGCGTTGTGTTGGGCCGTGCTCATGCCAGTGCTCCGTGGGAAAGATGCGCACCTTACACGAGTGTAGTGGCGGGCGGGATCAGTCGTACCAACAGAAAAACCGCTGGCCAGGGACAAAAACGGTGTGCTGAAATGAATATGTTATGTTGTAACATTGCATAAGCACTCGCCAAGGAACGCCCCATCCCATGCTGTACACACCGCTTCGCCTCTCGCCCCTCGCCGTCGCACTCTGGCTGGCCGCCTCGCCCAGCCAGGCCGTGGAGCTCGAACCTCAAGTCATTACCGCCAACCCACTGGGTAACCGACAACTGGCCGCCCCGAGCACCGTGCTTGAAGGTGACGACCTGCTGCAACAGCAGCACGGCAGCCTCGGTGAAACCCTGAACAAGCAGCCTGGTGTCGCTTCGACCTGGTTTGGCCCTGGCGCCAGTCGCCCGGTAATCCGAGGCCTGGACGGCGACCGCATTCGCATCCTGCGCAATGGCGTCGGCGCCCTCGACGCTTCGTCGTTGTCCTACGACCACGCCGTACCGCTGGACCCGGTCACCGTCGATCGGGTCGAGATCGTGCGCGGTCCGGCCGCCCTGCTCTACGGCGGTAACGCAATCGGTGGCGTGGTCAACACGTTCGACAACCGCATCCCGGACGCCCCCATCGATGGCATCCACGGTGCCGGCGAACTGCGCTACGGTGGCGCCGATACCACCCGCAGCAGCGCCGGCAAGCTTGAGGCTGGCAACGGTGCCTTCGCCCTGCACCTGGATGCCAACAGCCGTCAGTTCAATGACCTGCGCATCCCCGGTTATGCCCGCAGTTCCAACGTGCGTGGCGCCGACGAGCCGGGCAGCAAACATCGTCTGGAGAACAGCGACGGCCGCCAGGACGGTGGTGCGGTGGGTGGCGCCTACCATTGGGAGCACGGTTATGCAGGCCTGTCGTACAGCCGTTACGACAGCAACTATGGCTCGGTGGCCGAGCCCGGCGTGCGCCTGGACATGCAGCAGGATCACTATGCCTTCGCCAGCGAACTGCGCGACCTCGACGGCCCGTTCAGTTCGGTCAAGGTCGATGCTGGCTACACCGATTACGAACACCGCGAAGTTGAACAAGGCGAGGTCCATACCACCTTCAGGAACCAGGGCTACGAAGCACGCATCGAAGCCCGCCACCAGCCGCTCGGGCCGGTGCAAGGCGTGGTCGGCGCACAGGTCAGCCGCAACCAGTTCTCCGCCTTGGGTGAGGAGGCTTTCGTCCCGCACACCGACACCGACAGCCTGGCGCTGTTCATGCTGGAGCAGTGGCAAGCCACCGAGCGCCTGAACCTGAGCTTGGGCGCCCGCATGGAGCACACCCGCGTGGACCCGGACGCCAAGGGCAACGAGAACTTCCTGGCAGCCGACAGCGCCAGCAGTTTCAACGCATTCAGCCTGTCTTCAGGGGCGGTGTACCAACTCGACCCGGTCTGGTCGCTGGCCGCCAACCTTGGCTACACCGAACGCGCCCCGACCTTCTACGAGCTGTACGCCAATGGCGCCCACGTGGCGACGGGTGCCTTCGAAGTCGGCGATGCCGGCCTGAACAAGGAAAAAGCCATTTCCACGGACCTGGCACTGCGCTTCGACAACGGTACCCACAAAGGTAGCGTCGGGCTGTTCTACAGCCACTTCCGCAACTACATCGGCCTGATCGGTACCGGTAACCTGCGCGAGGGTCATGATCATGACGAGGATGACCATGACCACGATCATGGCCACGACGGCTTACCGGAATACCAGTATCAAGGCGTGCGGGCGCGCTTCTATGGCATCGAGGCCCAGGACCGCTGGCAACTGCTGGAAAACCGTTACGGCAGCTTCGCACTGGAACTGTCGGGCGACTATACGCGGGCGAAGAACCTGGACAGTGGCGAGCCGCTGCCCCGCATCGCCCCACTGCGCCTGAACAGCGGCCTGGTCTGGGAGTTGGACCGCTGGCAGGCGCGAGTCGACGTGCAGCACGCCGCATCGCAACATCGCAAGCCGGCCAACGAAACCAGCACCGATGGCTACACCACGTTGGCGGCGAGTGTCGGCTACCGCTTCGACATCGGCCAGAGCCAATGGCTGGCGTTCATCCGCGGCGAGAACCTGACCGACCAGACCGTGCGCTATGCCAGCTCGATCCTGCGGGATATCGCGCCGGCCCCTGGGCGTAGCGTGGAAGTCGGGCTGCGTACCTCCTTCTGAAATAGCGGGGCGCCTTGCGCCCCGATCGCCGGCAGAGCCCCCCTCCGCCGCCAATTGTTACCGGTAGGGGAATAATCCACTGCGACAATTTGTCTTTTTTTCTTGCAACTTCCCCTATATCCTCCGCGCCGCAAGCTGAAACGCTTCATTTAACCGATCCTGTCGCCATTTCCATCGAGGGCCCTGCCCTTCGATGCGCTTGCCGTTTATTCGATAATCAGAAGATAGCGCTATCTCATGTTCCAACTGCCCAAAACCTGTTACATCGGCCTTGCCCTCAGTGCCTTGGCAACCCCCGCCACTGCCAGCGAAATGTTCGCCAGCGACTCCCCATGGATGCTCGGCGACTGGGGCGGTAGCCGCAACGAATTGCTGGAAAAAGGCTATGACTTCACCCTCGGCTACACCGGCGAGATGGGCAGCAACCTGCACGGCGGCTACGACCACGATCGCACCGCGCGCTACAGCGACCAGTTCACCTTCGGCAGCCATCTGGACCTGGAGAAGATCCTCGGCTGGCACGACAGCGAATTCCAGCTGACCATCACCGAGCGCCACGGCGACAACATCAGCAACGACCGCATCAACGACCCGCGCGTCGGCGGTTTCACCTCGGCCCAGGAAGTCTGGGGCCGCGGCGAAACCTGGCGGTTGACCCAGATGTGGATCAAGCAGAAGTACTTCGACGGCGCGCTGGACGTGAAATTCGGCCGTTTCGGCGAAGGCGAGGACTTCAACAGCTTCCCCTGCGACTTCCAGAACCTGGCCTTCTGCGGCTCTCAGGTAGGCAACTGGGTCGGTGGCATCTGGTACAACTGGCCGGTCAGCCAATGGGCCCTGCGCGTGCGCTACAACCTCAGCGACGCCCTCTACGCCCAGGTCGGCGTGTTCGAGCAAAACCCCTCCAACCTCGAATCCGGCAACGGCTTCAAGCTCAGCGGCAGCGGCACCCAGGGCGCGGTAATGCCGATCGAACTGGTGTGGAGCCCACGGGTCAATGGCCTTAAAGGGGAATATCGCGCCGGCTACTACTACAGTAATGCCAAGGCACAGGATGTTCTCAAGGACAACAACGGCCAGCCGGCAGCGCTCAGCGGCGCCGCCTACCGCAGCAGCTCGAGCAAGCACGGCGTGTGGCTCGGTGCGCAGCAGCAGGTGACTTCGCTGGCGTCCGACCAGTCGCGTGGCCTGAGCCTGTTCGCCAATGCCACGGTACACGACAAGAAGACCAATGCCATCGACAACTATGTGCAGGCTGGACTGGTATTCAAAGGGCCCTTCGATGCCCGCGCCAAGGACGACATCGGTTTCGCCCTGGCCCGCGTGCACGTCAACCCGGGCTACCGCAAGAACGCCCGCCTGGCCAACCAGGCCGCCGGCCTCGATGACTACGACAACCCTGGTTTCCTGCCAGTACAGGACACCGAGTACAGCGCCGAACTGTACTACGGCATCCATCTGGCCGACTGGCTCACGGTACGCCCCAACCTGCAGTACATCCGCCACCCGGGCGGGGTGTCGCAGGTCGATGACGCCCTGGTCGGCGGCCTGAAGATCCAGAGCACTTTCTAACCCCCTTTTTGACCTGACGGAGAACCTGAGATGAGCACTGAAGGTGCCAACACTGGAAGCCGCTGGCTACCGCGCCTGATTGGCGCGCTGCTGTTGCTGATGGGCCTGGCCCTGCTGGCCGGCGGCATCAAGCTGAGCCAGCTGGGCGGATCGCTGTACTACCTGATCGCCGGTATCGGCTTCGCCCTGGCGGGCATCCTGCTGCTGGCCCAGCGCCGCATCGCCCTGGGCCTGTACGGCCTGGTGCTGCTGGGCAGCACCGTGTGGGCCCTGCTCGAAGTGGGCCTGGACTGGTGGCAGCTGGTACCGCGCCTGGCCATCTGGTTTGCCATCGGCGTGGTGCTGCTGCTGCCGTGGGCACGACGTCCGCTGATCGGCCCGGCCAACAAGGCCAATACCGCGTTGCTCAGCGTTGCCGTGGTGGCTTCCGGCGCTTGCGCCCTGGCCAGCCAGTTCACTCACCCAGGTGAAGTGTTCGGCGAACTGGGCCGCGACAGCAGCGAAATGGCCAGCGCCGCGCCAGCCATGCCTGATGGCGAATGGCAGGCCTATGGCCGTACCGAGCATGGCGACCGCTACTCGCCGCTGCGCCAGATCACCCCGCAGAACGCCTACCGCCTGGAAGAGGCCTGGCGCATTCGCACCGGTGACCTGCCAACCGAAAACGACCCGGTGGAGCTGACCAACCAGAACACCCCGCTGAAGGTCAACGGCATGCTCTACGCCTGCACCGCGCACAGCCGCCTGCTGGCCCTGGACCCGGACACCGGCGCGGAGATCTGGCGCTACGACCCGCAGGTAAAGAGCCCGGTCGGCACCTTCAAGGGCTTTGCCCACATGACCTGCCGTGGCGTTTCGTACTATGACGAAAACCGCTATGTCAGCCGCGATGGCAGCCCGGCGCCGAAAATCTCCGACGCCGGCCAGGCTGTGGCCCAGGCCTGCCCACGCCGTCTGTACCTGCCCACTGCGGATGCCCGCCTGATCGCCATCAATGCCGACAACGGCAAGGTCTGTGAAGGCTTTGCCAACCAGGGCGTGATCGACCTGACCACCGGCATCGGCCCGTTCACCGCCGGCGGCTACTACTCCACTTCGCCGGCCGCAGTCACCCGCGACCTGGTGATCATCGGCGGCCACGTCACCGACAACGAGTCGACCAACGAGCCGTCCGGCGTGATCCGCGCCTACGACGTGCATGATGGCCACCTGGTGTGGAACTGGGACAGCAACAACCCGGACGACACCAAACCACTGGCCCCCGGCAAGATGTACAGCCGCAACTCGGCGAACATGTGGTCGATTGCCAGCGTCGATGAAGACCTCGGCATGATCTACCTGCCGCTGGGCAACCAGACCCCGGACCAGTGGGGCGCCAACCGCACCCCGGGCGCGGAGAAGTACAGCGCCGGCGTGGTCGCCCTCGACCTGGCCACCGGCAAGGCCCGCTGGAACTACCAGTTCACCCATCACGACCTGTGGGACATGGACGTCGGTAGCCAGCCGACCCTGGTCCACCTGAAGACCGATGACGGCGTGAAACCGGCGATCATCGTGCCGACCAAGCAAGGCAGCCTGTACGTGCTCGACCGTCGCGACGGTACGCCGATCGTGCCGATCCGCGAGATTCCTACCCCGCAGGGCGCGGTCAAGGGCGACCATACCTCGCCGACCCAGGCGCGCTCCGACCTCAACCTGCTCGGCCCGGAGCTGACCGAACAGGCCATGTGGGGCGCCACGCCGTTCGACCAGATGCTGTGCCGTATCCAGTTCCGCGAGCTGCGTTACGAAGGCCAGTACACCCCGCCGTCCGAGCAAGGGTCGCTGGTCTACCCAGGTAACGTCGGCGTGTTCAACTGGGGCAGCGTGTCGGTCGACCCGGTGCGTCAGCTGCTGTTCACCTCGCCCAATTACATGGCCTTCGTGTCGAAGATGGTCCCGCGTGAGCAGGTGGCTGAAGGCAGCAAGCGCGAAAGCGAGACCAGCGGCGTGCAGCCGAACACCGGTGCCCCCTACGCGGTGATCATGCACCCGTTCATGTCGCCGCTGGGCGTACCGTGCCAGGCCCCGGCGTGGGGTTATGTCGCAGCCATCGACCTGTTCACCAACAAGGTGGTGTGGAAGCACAAGAATGGCACCACCCGCGACAGCACCCCGGTACCGATCGGCCTGCCGGTGGGCGTGCCGAGCATGGGCGGCTCGATCGTCACCGCCGGTGGCGTCGGCTTCCTCAGCGGTACCCTCGACCAGTACCTGCGCGCCTATGACGTGAACAACGGCAAGGAGCTGTGGAAAGCCCGCCTGCCAGCGGGTGGCCAGGCCACGCCAATGACCTACACCGGCAAGGATGGCAAGCAGTACGTGCTGGTGACCGCTGGCGGCCATGGCTCGCTGGGCACCCGCATGGGCGATTACATCATCGCTTACAAACTCGCCGACTAAGCTTCAAGGCGGCAAGCGACGAACGAAAGCGGGGCCTGCACGGTCCCGCTTTTTTCTTGCCCCTGCAAGCGTGACGCTTGAAGCTTGAAACCCCTTCTTTCCCGCCCCATCTAAGCACCATAGTCATTCACGCAGGTGCCCCATGAGCGACCAGCAGGATTTCCCGGAACATCCCGACGAACACAGCGAAGTCGAGCACACCCCTCACCAGGCCGAAACCGGCCACGCCCTCGCCCTGCCCGGCCAGCAGCTGCCGGACAAGGTCTATGTGATCCCGATCCACAATCGCCCGTTCTTCCCGGCCCAGGTGCTACCGGTGATCGTCAACGAAGAGCCCTGGGCAGAAACCCTCGACCTGGTGGCCAGGTCGCCAGACCATTGCCTGGCCCTGTTCTTCATGGACACCCCGCCAGAAGACCACCGCCATTTCGACACCTCGGCCCTGCCGGAGTACGGCACGCTGGTGAAGGTGCACCATGCCAGCCGCGAGAACGGCAAACTGCAGTTCGTCGCCCAGGGCTTGAGCCGGGTACGCATCCGCACCTGGCTCAAGCACCACCGCCCGCCCTACCTGGTGGAGGTCGAATACCCGCGCCAACCCGCCGAGCCGACCGATGAGGTCAAGGCCTACGGCATGGCGCTGATCAACGCGATCAAGGAGCTGCTGCCGCTCAACCCGCTGTACAGCGAAGAGCTGAAGAACTACCTCAACCGCTTCAGCCCCAACGACCCATCGCCGCTCACCGACTTCGCCGCCGCCCTCACCTCGGCCACCGGCAGCCAACTGCAGGAGGTGCTCGACTGCGTGCCCATGCTCAAGCGCATGGAAAAGGTCTTGCCAATGCTGCGCAAGGAAGTCGAGGTCGCGCGCCTGCAGAACGAGATCTCGGCCGAGGTCAACCGGCAGATCGGCGAGCACCAGCGCGAGTTCTTCCTCAAGGAGCAACTCAAGGTCATTCAGCAGGAGCTGGGCCTGACCAAGGACGACCGCAGCGCCGACCTCGAGCAGTTCGAACAGCGCCTGGAAGGCAAGACCCTGCCGGACCAGGCACGCAGGCGCATTGATGAAGAAATGGGCAAGCTGGCCATCCTCGAAACCGGCTCGCCCGAATACGCCGTTACCCGCAACTATCTGGACTGGGCTACCGCCTTGCCCTGGGGCGTATACGGCAAGGACAAGCTCGACCTCAAGCATGCGCGCAAAGTCCTCGACCAGCACCACGCCGGCCTTGACGACATCAAGGAACGCATCCTCGAATTCCTCGCCGTTGGGGCCTGGAAAGGCGAGATCAGCGGCTCGATCGTGCTGCTGGTGGGCCCGCCCGGGGTGGGCAAGACCAGTATCGGAAAGTCCATTGCCGAGTCGCTGGGCCGGCCGTTCTACCGCTTCAGCGTCGGCGGCATGCGCGACGAAGCGGAGATCAAGGGCCACCGCCGCACCTACATCGGCGCCCAGCCCGGCAAGCTGGTGCAGGCGCTGAAGGACGTCGAAGTGATGAACCCGGTCATCATGCTCGATGAGATCGACAAGATGGGCCAGAGCTACCAAGGTGACCCGGCATCGGCACTGCTGGAAACCCTCGACCCGGAGCAGAACGTCGACTTCCTCGACCACTACCTCGACCTGCGCCTGGACCTGTCCAAGGTGCTGTTCGTGTGCACCGCCAACACCCTCGACTCGATTCCGGGGCCATTGCTCGACCGCATGGAGGTGATTCGCCTGTCCGGCTATATCACCGAGGAGAAGCTGGCCATTGCCAAGCGCCACCTGTGGCCCAAGCAACTGGACAAGGCCGGCGTGGCCAAGACCAGCCTCGCCATCAGCGACAGCGCCCTGCGCGCGGTCATCGAAGGCTATGCCCGCGAGGCCGGTGTACGCCAGCTGGAGAAGCAACTGGGCAAGCTGGTGCGCAAGGCGGTGGTCAAGCTGCTGGAAAATCCCGAGGCCAAGCTGAAGATCGGTACCAAGGATCTGGAAGGCGCGCTCGGCATGCCGGTGTTCCGTAGCGAGCAGGTACTGGCTGGCAAGGGCGTGATCACCGGGCTGGCCTGGACCAGCATGGGGGGGGCCACGCTGCCGATCGAAGCCACCCGCATTCACACGCTCAACCGCGGTTTCAAGCTGACCGGCAAACTGGGTGACGTCATGAAGGAGTCCGCCGAAATCGCTTATAGCTACGTCAGCTCCAACCTCAAGCAGTCTGGCGGTGACCCGGGCTTCTTCAACGAAGCGTTCATCCACCTGCACGTGCCCGAGGGGGCTACGCCCAAGGATGGTCCGAGTGCCGGCATCACCATGGCCAGTGCCTTGCTGTCGCTGGCCCGTGACCAGGCACCAAAGAAAGGCGTGGCCATGACCGGCGAGCTGACGCTGACCGGGCAGGTGCTACCGATTGGCGGGGTGCGCGAGAAGGTGATTGCGGCGCGGCGGCAGAAGATCTTCGAGCTGATCCTGCCGGAGCCTAACCGGGGTGACTTCGAAGAGCTGCCGGACTACTTGCGGGAGGGCCTGACGGTGCATTTCGCCAAGCGCTTCGCCGACGTGGCAAAAGTGCTGTTCTGAACGGTAACGGCCTCTTTGCGGGTAAAACCGCGAAGAGGCTGCTGCCGGCAACACAAATCTCCTCGACCATCGGTTATCCTCAGGCCATCGCCAGCCTCCGGAGCCAACATGACCACCCCTCGTCTGCTCGTTCCCCTGAGCTTCGCCCTGCTTTCCGCCTGTGCCCGACAACCCACGCAGCCCATCGAATTGGGCGCCGAAAGCGAATGCCCGACACGTCTGCAAGTGGGCCAGACCCTGACCTTGACCCTGCCCAGCAACCCGTCCACCGGCTATCGCTGGCGCATCGAAAACCCTGCCGCCAACGTGCTGCGCAGCCTCGGCCCGGAGGTATACAGCGCCCCTGAAGAAGAGGATGTGGTCGGCAGCGCCGGCCTTTCCACCTGGCGCTACCAGGCCAACCATGCCGGAGAGGCCCAACTGGTATTGGTTTACCAGCAACCATGGGCCGCTGACGTCGCCCCGGTACAGAGCTTCGATTGCAAGATCATTGTCCGCTGAAGAAGCGTCTGCGATCGGCTTGGAGGCGCTGCCATAGCAAGAATCGCGGCCTTTGGCTAAAATGCGCCCCCGTTTCACCCAGTATCGAGCCCGCCGTGAGCAAGCAACCCGACCGCCTTTTCGCCCAGCCTTTGGAGCAAGTACCTGACTTCGTCTTCAATGAGGATGTGGTGCGTGTGTTCCCGGACATGATCAAGCGCTCGGTACCGGGCTACCCGACCATTGTCGAGAACCTCGGCGTGCTGGCCGCGCGCTTCGCCCAACCACACACCGCGCTGTACGACCTGGGCGCATCGCTGGGTGCTGTCACCCAGTCGTTGCGGCGCCATGTGCGCAGCGACGGCTGCCGGGTGATTGCCGTGGACAATTCCGCCGCCATGGTCGAACGCTGCCGCCAGTACCTCACCGCCCAGGACTCGATGTTCCAGGAGCTGCTGCCGGTGCAGGTGCTGGAGGCCGATATCCTGGCCCTGCCGTTCGAACCCGCCTCGGTGGTGGCAATGAACTTCACCCTGCAGTTCATCGCCCCCGAGCAGCGCCTGGAGTTGCTTGGCCGCATCCGCCAGGCGCTGTTGCCTGGCGGCGCGCTGATCCTTTCGGAGAAGCTGCGCTTCGCCGATGAGCAAGAGCAGGACCTGCTCAACGAATTGCACCTGGACTTCAAGCGGGCCAATGGCTACAGCGAACTGGAAATCGCCCAGAAACGCAGCGCCATTGAAAACGTGATGCGCCCCGATACCCTCGAAACCCATCAACAACGTCTGCGCGCCGCCGGCTTCTCGAAAGTCGTGCCGTGGTTCCAGTGCCTTAACTTCGCCTCGCTGATAGCCCTGCCATGATCGATCTGTCCCCCCTCGTCCGCCGCCTGGCGGGCACGCCCCTGGCTTCTTGGTCGCAAGGCCTGCAAGCACAACTGGAAGCCAAGCTGGAGAAGGGCCACGGTGATCTCGACCGCTGGCGCGGTGCGCTCGAAGCCTTGCCCGTCTTGCAGCCAAGTGAAATCGACCTGGTCAATGGGCTGCGCCTGGACTGCGAGTGCGACGACGCGACCCGTGCCCAGATGCGCCAGGCACTGATGGGGCTGTCGCCCTGGCGCAAGGGGCCGTTCGATCTGTTCGGCGTGCATGTGGACACCGAATGGCGTTCCGACTGGAAATGGTCCCGGGTCGGGCCACACCTGGACCTCAAAGGCAAGCGCGTACTGGATGTGGGTTGCGGCAATGGTTACTACCAGTGGCGCATGCTCGGTGCCGGGGCGGACATGGTGATCGGTGTCGACCCCAACTGGCTGTTCTTCTGCCAGTTCCAGGCTGTGCAGCAGTACCTGCCCGAGTTGCCCGCCTGGCATTTGCCGTTCGCCCTGGAAGACCTGCCGGCCAACCTCGAAGGCTTTGACACAGTGTTCTCGATGGGTGTGTTCTACCATCGTCGTTCACCCATCGAACACTTGCTTGCGCTGAAGGACTGCCTGGTCAAGGGCGGTGAACTGGTGCTGGAAACCTTGGTGATCGAGGGCGACGAAAACCAGGTGCTAGTACCGGAAGACCGCTACGCGCAGATGCGCAACGTCTGGTTCCTGCCGTCGGTACCCGCCCTGGAGCGCTGGCTGCGCCGTGCCGGTTTCAGTGATGTGCGTTGCGTCGATGTCAGCGTGACCAGCGTCGAGGAACAGCGCAGCACCGAGTGGATGCGCTATCAATCCCTCAGCGACTTCCTCGACCCGAGCGACCACAGCAAGACCCTCGAAGGGCTGCCGGCTCCACGCCGCGCCACTCTGCTGGCACGCAAATAAAAAAGGCGCCCGGTTGGGCGCCCGAAGGCACTTGCGGCGAGGAGCTTTCACGCCGCCGGTGCTGTTGCTTCAGTCCTTGGCCAGCTCGCGGGCCTTTTCCTGCGCTTTGCGTTCGCGCTCGGCAACAGCCTGCTGCTTGTCATCCTGCAGGCGCTGCTGCTCATCGCGAAACGCTTGCCAGAACTGCCTGGAGCGCTCTGCACCGCCTTCGGCGTAAACGCTTGCGCTGCCCAAGGCAAGGATGGCCAGCAGCAGGTATTTGGTCAGGTTCATCGTGTTTGCCTCGTGATAACCGATCAGACAGGGCCATCCTAGCGAGGGCTAGCTAACGGCAAGGTGAGGCGGGGATTACAGTCTTGCAATGTGGCCCGGTGTTGTCTGTGCCGGCCTCTTCGCGGGTAAACCCGCTCCCGCAGGAACTGCACAGATCCCAATCCTGTGGGAGCGGGTTTACCCGCGAAAGGGCCGCAACAGGCAGCCAGATAACACCGGCATTACAAATCCGTTATCTGCATCACGTTTGCTTACTCATGCCGTAACATCCTGCACCCTTGACCCTGATGTCACTACAGGGTCGAGAATCGCCCCCTTTAATCCAATCGAGCCTCTCATGCGCCTACTGATCATCGAGGACGAACTGCGTACCGCCGACTATCTGCAACAGGGCCTGCGCGAAAACGGCTACGTGGTCGACTGCGCCCACACCGGCACTGACGGCCTGCACCTGGCCCGGCAGCAGTCTTACGAGCTGGTCATCCTCGACGTCAACCTGCCCGGACTCGATGGCTGGACCGTGTTGCAGCGGCTGCGTGCCGAATCGGCCACACGGATCATGATGCTCACGGCCCACGGTCGCCTGGCAGACCGGGTCAAGGGCCTCGACCTCGGTGCCGACGATTACCTGCTCAAACCCTTCGAGTTCCCAGAACTGCTGGCGCGTATTCGCAGCCTGCTACGGCGCAACGACCAGCAACTGCAGCCCAGCACCCTGCGCGTCGCCGACCTGGAGCTGGACCCCGGTCGCCACCGCGCTTACCGCGCCGGGCAGCGTATCGACCTGACCGCCAAGGAATTCGCCCTGCTGCACCTGCTGATGCGCCAGACCGGCGAGGTGCTTTCGCGCACCCAGATCATCTCGTTGGTGTGGGACATGAACTTCGATTGCGACACCAACGTGGTCGAGGTTTCCATCCGCCGCCTGCGAGCGAAGATCGACGACCCGTTCGACAACAAGCTGATCCATACCCTGCGGGGTGTCGGCTACGTGCTCGAGGCGCGCTTTTGAACAACGCCAGCCTGTCATTGCGCCTGGGCCTGGGCGTGACGCTGATGGGCGCCGCGCTGGTATTGCTGCTGGCCTGCCTGGCCGTGTTCGCCCTGGATCACGAGCTGGACAGCCGCGCGCGCAAGGACCTGACGCGCAAGATGCTGCAGGTCGAGCACAATTTGCGCGTCGACCTGCGCAACCAAGACCTGGGCACGCGCGCCCATCCGCTGCTCGACCTGGTGATGGGGCATGACAACCTCAGCCTCAGCGTGCTGGCCATCGAGGGGCGCCACCCGCACCTGCTGAGCCTCGGCCCGGCCCTGGAGTCGCGCATGGGCGAGCTGCGTACCGGCACCCGCCTGGCCTTCCACACCTGGCGCGACAGCAACGGCAACCAGCTGCTCACCGCGACCCGCCTGATGCGCCTGCGCGACGACACCCCGGTCAAGGTGATGATGACGCTCAACCGTGCCGACGATAACGCCCTGCTGCAGGCCTACCTGCGCTCCACCTTGTTCGTGCTACCGGTGCTGCTGTTGCTGATCGGCGCCGGTGCCTGGTGGCTCATGCAGCGTGGCCTGAAGCCGTTGCGGCACTTTCGACGGATTGCCGGGCAAGTGTCGGCCCAGGACCTGCAACACCGCTTGCCTGCCAGCGGTCTGCCGCTGGAACTGGCAGAGCTGGCCCGCAGCATCAACGTGATGCTCGACCGGCTCGATCAGGGCGTAAGCCAGCTGTCGCAGTTTTCCGATGACCTGGCCCATGAGTTGCGCACCCCGCTGGGCAACCTGATGGGCAAGGCGCAGGTGACCCTGGCCCGTGAACGAGACAACGCCAATTACCGCGAGGTGCTGGAAGACAGCATCGAAGAACTGACCCGGCTCAATCGCATCATCAACGACATGCTGTTTCTCGCCCAGGTCAGCCAACCCCAGGCCCAGGTCGCCCTCAAACCCATGGCATTGGCCGACGAAACGGCGCGGGTGGTCGAATTGTTCACCTTCAGCGCCGAGTTGAAAGACGTTGAACTGCGTATCCAGGGCTGGGGGACGGCACTGGCGGATCGGCTGATGTTTCAACGGGCATTGTCGAACCTGCTGAGCAATGCCATTCGCCACTGCCCCGACGGCACCCCCGTGGAACTGCACATCGACCGGCTGGATAGCGAAATTCGGCTGTCGGTGGAGAACCAGGGGCCTGGCATAGCGGCAGAACACTTGCCGCGCCTGTTCGAGCGGTTCTACCGGGTGGGCTCGGGGCGCTCGCGGCTGGAGGGCGGCACAGGGTTGGGACTGGCGATCGTGAAGTCGATCATGCAGCTGCATGGCGGGCGGGTCGAGGTCAGCAGCTACCCCATGGGACCTACCCGCTTTACCCTGGTGTTTCTTGCCGTATGATCGGCTGGCCTCTTCGCGGGCTTGCCGGCAAAGAGGCCGTTACAGGTTACCCGGGGCTCAGCGCGAAGCGGCCACGATCAGCGCCTTCATCTCTGCGACTGCGGCCTTGAACCCAACGAACAGGGCGTGCGCCACCAGCGCATGGCCGATGTTGAGTTCATTGATACCCTTGATCGCCGCCACTGCCTCGACATTGTGGTAATGCAGCCCGTGGCCGGCATTGACGATCAGCCCCTGGCTCACGCCAAACGCTACGCCATCGACAATACGCTTGAGCTCTTCGGCCACGTCGGTCGGCGTCTGGGCGTCGGCGTAACGCCCGGTGTGCAGCTCGATGGCAGGCGCGCCCACCCGGTGCGAGGCCTCGATCTGCCGCTCGTCGGCATCGATGAACAGCGACACTTCCGCACCAGTACGTGCCAGGCGCTCCACCGCCGCCTTGATCCGCGCCTCCTGGCCCGCCACGTCCAGGCCACCTTCGGTGGTCAGTTCCTGGCGGGTTTCAGGTACCAGGCAGATATGTGCCGGACGAATCTTCTCGGCAAAGGCCATCATTTCTTCGGTGACGCCCATCTCGAAGTTCATGCGGGTCTGCAGCACATCCTTGAGCAGCAGCACGTCACGCTCCTGGATATGCCGGCGGTCTTCCCGCAGGTGCACGGTGATGCCATCGGCCCCCGCTTCCTCGGCATCCAGGGCAGCCTTGACCGGGTCAGGGTAACGCGTGCCCCGGGCCTGGCGCAGGGTCGCCACGTGGTCGATGTTAACGCCGAGAAGCATGCGGTTGCTGTGAGTCACGAAAGGCTCTCCTGAAGATTGAGCCCCACAGCATACGTCGTGATCAGCGCTTGCGAAACAGTTCCCGGCTGACCAGCGGTTTTGTTCCCAGGTGCACCGCCAGCGCCTGGCGCATCAGACGCTTGGCGGCGAGTAATGCACCGGGGGCGTCCCAGTCGGCTTCGGCCAGGGCCAGTAACTCGGTACCGTGAAACAACCCCGGTTGCGCCAGTTCGACCCGCTCCAGGCCTGCATCCACGCGCAAGCGGTACAGGCCATCGCCTGCGATCGGCTGGTCATTGACATCATGCTGCAACGAGAACGCATAAC
The DNA here is from genome assembly GCF_030341915.1 of Pseudomonas sp. BCRC 81390. Lineage (NCBI taxonomy): Bacteria > Pseudomonadati > Pseudomonadota > Gammaproteobacteria > Pseudomonadales > Pseudomonadaceae > Pseudomonas > Pseudomonas sp. BCRC 81390. Next base: position 122,849 of record NZ_JATAAG010000010.1, read on the forward strand.
CGAGCTCGTCCAGCAGCCGCCATTCGAATGCGCGTAACAGTGGCTCCAGCGCACGGCCGGCGGCCAAGGCTTGCAGGGTCAGGCTGTAGTGCTCGAACAACGCCGGGTAAGGCGCTTCGGCGGGCAGCAGGCGCATGAGCAATTCGTTGAGGTACAACCCGCTGAACAAGGCGTCGCCGTGCAACCAGGCGGCGATGCCGGCGCTGTCCATTCGCCCGACATTCTTCAGCTCACCGCGCCCGCGCAGTTCCAGCTCCAGCGGCACGAACGGGCGCACCAGGCTGCCGCCCTTGCCGCGCGCCCGGCGCAACACGGCACGCACGCGGCCCTGTGGGGTGAAGAAGTCCACCAGCGCACTGGTTTCCTTGTAGGCACGGCTGTGCAGTACGTAGGCTGGCTGGCCGACAGGTTGTTCCATAAACGATCTCTAGAAGCCCCAAACAACTGTGGGAGCGGGTTTACCCGCGAATACGGTGGTGGCCCACTGACGCATTCGCGGGTAAACCCGCTCCCACAGAGTAGCCTGAGCCGGCAGGCAGATTTACAGGTCGCCGTAGCCCAGCGAGCGCAGGGCGCGCTCGTCGTCGGACCAGCCGCCCTTGACCTTGACCCACAGGTTGAGCATCACCTTGGCGTCGAACAGCACTTCCATGTCCTTGCGCGCGTCAGAGCCAATGCGCTTGATGCGCTCGCCCTTGTCGCCGATGATGATCTTCTTCTGGCCGTCACGCTCGACCAGGATCAGCGCATGGATGTGCAGCACATGGCCCTGCTGCTTGAATTCCTCGATCTCCACGGTGATCTGGTACGGCAGCTCCGCGCCCAGCTGGCGCATGATCTTCTCGCGTACCAGCTCGGCGGCCAGGAAACGGCTGCTGCGGTCGGTGATCTGGTCTTCCGGGAAGAAGTGCTCGTTTTCCGGCAGGTGCTTGGCGATCAGCGCTTCCAGCGATTCCAGGTTGTGCCCTTGCTGTGCGGAAATCGGCACGATCTCGGCATTCGGCAGTTGCGTCTGCAGCCACTGCAGGTGCGGAATCAGTTCGGCCTTCTCGTCCATGCGGTCGGTCTTGTTGACCGCCAGGATGACTGGGCCGGTCACGTACTGCACACGCTCCAGCACCAGCTGGTCCTCGTCGGTCCAGCGGGTGCGGTCGACCACGAAGATCACCACGTCGACGTCCTTCAGGGCCGCCGAGGCGTTGCGGTTCATGTAGCGGTTCAGGGCCTTGTCGTTGGCCTTGTGCATGCCGGGCGTATCGACATAGATCGCCTGCACATCACCCTCGGTCTTGATACCGAGCATGTTGTGGCGGGTGGTCTGCGGTTTGCGCGACGTGATCGCCAGCTTCTGGCCGAGAATGTGGTTGAGCAGGGTCGACTTGCCGACGTTGGGGCGGCCGACAATGGCTACGTAGCCGCAGCGGGTCGGGTTGCTATCAGTCATTGCCATTCTCCACGCCCAGGGCGATCAGTGCAGACGCGGCGGCGACTTGCTCGGCGATACGCCGGCTGACGCCCTGGCCACGGCTCTTGTTGTTCAGCAGCACCACTTCGCATTCGACGAAGAAGGTCCGGCAGTGCGGTTCGCCCTGGATATCCACCACTTCATAGCGCGGCAGCTCGCAGCTGCGCGATTGCAGGAACTCCTGCAAGCGGGTTTTCGGATCCTTGTTGGTATCGACCAGGGTCAGGCCTTCGAACTCATCGGCCAGCCAGGCCAACACGCGTTCCCGAGCCGTTTCCATGTCCGCGTCCAGGTAAATGGCACCGATCAGCGCCTCCAGGGCGTCGGCGAGGATCGACTCTCGGCGGAAGCCACCGCTCTTGAGCTCGCCGGAGCCCAGGCGCAGGTGGTCACCCAGGTCGAAACCCCGGGCCAGGCGGGCCAGGGTCTCACCCTTGACCAGGCGCGCACGCAAACGCGACAGCTGGCCTTCGCGGGCCTGCGGGAAGCGCTCGAACAGCGCCTCGCCGGCGACGAAGTTGAGAATGGCGTCACCGAGGAACTCCAGGCGCTCGTTGTTGCGCCCGGCGTAGCTGCGATGCGTCAGCGCCAGGAGCATCTGGTCCTGGTTCTTGAAGGTATAACCGAGCTTTCGCTCCAGACGGGCAAGGGGAGCACTCATGCAACCACCCGTTCGTTGTTCAACACGTTGTTCAAATCAACATCCTGAAAGACTGTTTGGCTGTGGCCCGTCGCGACGTGCGACGAATCTCCCGATCCTTGAGAACACAGCCTATGTCAGAAATGCATTCGGCGCTGCCTGCTGGCCAGCGCCGATGGGTATCAATGGATCAGACCGACCCGCGACAGGTTGGGCAGGTGGCTGAGCTTGGGCTCTGGCCAGCTCATCCACACTGCAAACGCCTTGCCGACAATGTTCCGGTCCGGAACCATGCCGTGCAGTTCCTTGGGAATGTTCGGGTCGTCCCAGTAGCGGCTGTCGTTGGAGTTGTCGCGGTTGTCACCCATCATGAAGTAATGGCCCGCCGGCACGGTCCATTGCTGGTCCGGCGGCATGCGGTAACGGCTCATTTCCTTGCGGATCAGGTGTTCGGCCTCGCCGAGCTTTTCCTTGTACAGCTGAGCGCTGCCGAGGGTGCCCGGCTCGGTGCCCACCAGTTGTTCGGCAATCGGCTGGCCGTTGACGAACAACCGCTTGTCGTTGGTATAGCGGATCTGGTCGCCCGGCAGGCCAACCACCCGCTTGATGTAGTTGACGTTCGGGTCGCTCGGGTAGCGGAACACCATTACATCACCGCGTTGCGGGTCCCCCACCTCGATGACCTTCTTGTCGATCACCGGCAGGCGGATGCCGTACGAGAACTTGTTCACCAGGATGAAGTCGCCCACTTCCAGGGTCGGTTTCATCGACCCCGAAGGAATCTGGAACGGTTCGACCAGGAACGAGCGCAGCACCAGCACGATGAACAGCACCGGGAAGAACGACTTGCCGTACTCAACCAGCAACGGCTCCTTGCCCAGCCGCTCGACCACCGCCATTTCGGGCTGGCTGACGCTGCCCTGGTAGTTGGCGATTGCCGCACGCCGGCGCGGGGCCAGGAACAGCAGGTCGATCAAGCCCAGCAAGCCGCAGACGAAGACGGCGATGACTAGCAACAGCGGGAAATTTAGCGACATAGGACCTAGCTATCCAACCTGAGCACGGCGAGGAAGGCTTCCTGTGGAATTTCCACGTTGCCCACCTGTTTCATGCGTTTCTTACCGGCCTTCTGCTTCTCCAGCAGTTTCTTCTTACGGCTGACGTCACCACCGTAGCACTTGGCCAGTACGTTCTTTCTGAGCGCCTTGACAGTCGTACGCGCGATGATCTGGCCGCCGATAGCTGCCTGGATCGCCACGTCGAACATCTGCCGGGGGATCAGTTCCTTCATCTTCTCGGTCAACGCACGGCCTTTGTAGGCCGCGTTGTCGCGGTGCACGATCAGGGCCAGGGCATCGACCTTGTCGCCGTTGATCAGTACGTCCAGCTTGACCAGGTTGGCCGACTGGTAGCGATCGAAATGATAATCCAGCGAAGCATAGCCGCGGCTGGTGGACTTGAGGCGATCGAAGAAATCGAGCACCACTTCGTTCATCGGCAGGTCGTAGCGCACCTGCACCTGGCTGCCGAGGAACTGCATGTCGCGCTGCACGCCACGCTTCTCGATGCACAGGGTAATGACGTTACCCAGGTGCTCCTGCGGCACCAGGATGGTCGCGGTGACGATCGGCTCGCGGAAATCAGCGACCGCCGAGACGTCTGGCAGCTTTGACGGGTTGTCGACGGTAATGGTTTCGCCGGTTTTCAGCTCGAGCTCGTAGATCACGCTTGGCGCAGTGGTGATCAGGTCCAGGTCGTATTCGCGCTCCAGGCGCTCCTGGATGATCTCCATGTGCAGCATGCCGAGGAAGCCGCAACGGAAGCCGAAACCCAGTGCATCGGAGCTTTCCGGCATGTATTGCAGCGACGAGTCGTTCAGGGTCAGCTTCTGCAGGGCATCGCGGAAGTCTTCGAAGTCGTCGGAGCTGACCGGGAACAGGCCGGCGTAGACCTGCGGCTGGATTTTCTTGAAGCCTGGCAACACTTCGACTTCAGGGGTCGAGGACAAGGTCAGGGTGTCACCAACCGGGGCACCGTGGATGTCCTTGATGCTGGCGATGATGAAGCCCACCTCACCGGCCTTCAGGTCGGCGGTCTGGGTGTGTTTCGGGGTGAAGACACCGACGCTGTCGACCAGGTGCACCTTGCCGGTGGACTTGACCAGGATCTTGTCGCCTTTCTTGACGCGGCCATGGCGCACGCGCACCAGCGAGACCACGCCCAGGTAGTTGTCGAACCAGGAGTCGATGATCAGCGCCTGCAGCGGCGCCTCAATATCGCCTTCCGGCGCGGGGATGGTCTGCACCAGGCGCTCGAGCACCTCGTCCACGCCCATGCCGCTCTTGGCACTGCAGGCCACGGCGTCGGTGGCGTCGATACCGATGATCTTCTCGATCTCGTCCTTGACGCGGTCCGGGTCAGCCTGGGGCAGGTCCATCTTGTTCAACACCGGCATGACTTCCAGGCCCTGCTCGATGGCGGTGTAGCAGTTGGCCACGGACTGGGCCTCGACGCCCTGGCCGGCGTCAACCACCAGCAGCGCACCCTCACAGGCCGCCAGCGAGCGCGAAACTTCGTAGGTGAAGTCGACATGGCCGGGGGTATCGATGAAGTTCAGCTGGTAGACCTTGCCGTCCTGCGCCTTGTAGTTGAGCGTGACGCTGTGGGCCTTGATGGTAATACCGCGCTCGCGCTCCAGGTCCATGGAATCGAGCACCTGGGCTTCCATTTCGCGTGCCGACAGGCCACCGCACATCTGGATGAAACGGTCGGCCAGCGTCGACTTGCCATGGTCGATGTGGGCGATGATGGAGAAATTGCGGATATGACTCAAATCACTCACGGGTCAACACTCGAAAAGGCTGCGAGCCGGACGCCCGCCGAAAAATAGCCGGGAATTGTACCTTAAGCCGCAGCAGGCTGCCACGACCACTGACCGACCAAACCATACGCACCGTGTACGGCTACCGCTTCAACCTATCAGTTCTGTCAGTAGAGCCCCTTGCCGCGCCTTCCTAGAATGGAGGCCCAGACAACCCGCGGGCTAGCCAATGAAACAGGTACGACAAGCTGGCGCATTGAATCCTGAGTTTGGCACCGGAGGCATTGCAGAACTTCAATGGCTGGACCGACAGGCACAGCACCGGCATGACCTTCCAAGGATCCAGAATCCTGGTAGGAGCGCGGGCATTCCATGCCCCGTGGGAAAACTACGCCATGGCACGCTTCGGTGCAGACGGAAAGCCTGATCTGACGTTCGGAAAAGATGGAGCGGTTGCAGGTCAGTTTTCCGATGGTGCGCTTTCCAGTTGCGAAGACATCACCAGCTCGCCCAGCGATAGCGATGCAATCTGGCTTCTCGGGCGCGCGCAACCGGCCCCTTTCACTCCCGGACGGCTTTTGCTGGCAAAATTCGATCGCGACGGCCAAGCCTCGCCCGTCGAGCACGCGCTGGAAGTCGAAGAAGGTGCTTCGCCTGTGAGGCAACAATCCCGCCTGACCCTGCACCACGAAAACGTTCTGGTTTCTGCCAATTTCGACGTCGGGCTGCCCCGCATCTACAAGCTGGATGCCCACGGCAACCCCGGCTTCGGAGGCAAACAGTACATCCAGGTCAAATTCGCAACGGATGAAGTCAGAATTGCCGCCCTGGCCGTCAGCGGCGAGGCCTTCCTGGCCAGCGGCTCGCTGAAAAAACCAGACGGCAGCCACGCCGGCTTCGTGGCGCGCTTCCATCCGGACGGCACACTCGACACGCAGTTCGGCAACCAGGCAGGGTTTCTTGTGCTCAAAGCAAACGAGAACGATACCTGGAGCTACGGACTGGTGGTCCAACCATCGGGGCAGTTGGCTGTGTTTGGCCAATCACACGATGCCACAACCAAGGCGAAACGCGCTCTCATCTGGCAATTCACTGCGCAAGGGGCAACCGACCGCAGCTTCAACCAAGGCGAACCACTGCTGATCGGCTTCGACGAAGGGAATGACGATGGCTGGTACTCGGCCGTCGCTCAGCCAGAGGGAAAGTTGCCGGTATTTGGCCGCTCAGCAACTGATACGGTTTATGCCATACGCTTCAACGCCGACGGCAACGTGGATGACTCTTTCAAATTGGCAGTGATCTTGACCGCTACAGGCCGCATTGAATCGCTCTGGCGCTTGAACGATACGCTGCTTGCCGTAAACGCGACTGGCGCGGTCGGGCCGACAGGCATGGTATTCAGTTTCCTGAACTCATGAAAAACCCGGCGCATCATGCGCCGGGTTCTTACTGAAACGACAAGCCTTTTATTCAGCCAGCTTGAAGGTAATGAAGCTCGCGCGCCCCTGACGCAGCACACGCATCGACACCGAACGGTTCTTCGGCAGCTCTTTGGCAATTTCGGTGAATTCCTTGGCCGAGCCGATGGCCTGGTTGTTCAGGTGGCTGATGATATCACCTGGACGCAGGCCGATCATGGCGGCCGGGCCATCCTGGACTTCCTTGATCACCACACCGCCTTTCAGCTCCAGTGATTTTTTCTGCTCGGCGGTCAGGTCGGCCACCGATACCCCCAGGCGGTTGCTGCTACGCTCGGCACTGCCTTCGGCGCCAGTGGTGATGTCGGCGTCATCGTCCGGCAATGCACCGACACTGATGTCCAGGGTCTGGCGCTTGCCATTGCGGATGATTTCCAGCTTGGCCTTTTCGCCATCCTTGAGGCTACCCACCAGGTGCGGCAGGTCTGCCGACATGATGATCGGCTGGCCGTTCATGCTCAGGATCACGTCACCGACCTGCAGGCCGCCTTTGGCGGCAGGGCCGTTTTCCAGCACCTGGGCGACCAGCGCGCCGGCCGGTTTGTCGAGGCCGAAGGACTCGGCCAAGTCCTTGTTGACCTCCTGGATCACCACACCAAGCCAGCCACGGCTGACCTTGCCGTCTTTCTTCAGCTGGTTGGAGACATCGATCGCCACATCGATCGGGATGGCGAACGACAGGCCCATGAACCCACCGGAACGGGTGAAGATCTGCGAGTTGATACCCACCACCTCGCCGTTCATGTTGAACAGCGGGCCACCGGAGTTGCCCGGGTTGATGGCCACGTCGGTCTGGATGAACGGCACATAGGTGTCGTTGGGCAGGGTACGGCCCTTGGCACTGACGATGCCTTTGGTCACCGAGTGGTCGAAGCCGAACGGCGAACCGATGGCCAGCACCCACTCGCCCACCTTCAGTTTCTCCGAATCCCCCAGCTTCACGGTCGGCAGGTTCTTGCCCTCGACCTTGAGCAGGGCCACGTCGGTGCGTGGGTCGGTGCCGACCAGCTTGGCCTGCAGCTCGCTGCGGTCCGACAGGCGGACGATGATCTCGTCGGCATCGGCCACCACGTGGTTGTTGGTCAGCACGTAGCCATCGCTGGAAATGATGAAGCCCGAACCCAGCGATTGAGCCTCGCGCTGGCGGTCACCGCGCGGCGAGCGTGGCTGCTGCGGCATGTTGCGCTCGAAGAACTCGCGGAACATCGGCGGCAGGCCTTCCAGGTCTGGCATCTCCCCGGCGGCCATGCGGCGGTCCGGCAGCTTCTGCTTGGTACTGATGTTGACCACGGCTGGCGAGGCCTGCTCGACCAGGGTGGTGAAGTCCGGCAGGGCTTCCTCGGCCTGGGCGGTGAGCACCTGGCCGAGCATCAGCACGGCGGCGAACATCGATAGGTAGGATTTCAAGCGTGGTATTGACATACGGCTCCCGTCACAACGAGCGGTAGTTTAGAAAGGCCCTGCCCAAAGCAGGAAAGGCCAGGCTCCAAGAAGCCTGACCTATAGAAAATTTGCCGAAGGATTGCAAATGACAATGCTTTAATTTCATTTCAGGCGCATGTCCGCTTGCCTGGACACCGGCGGCAAAGGCGCGCAATCACTGGCGCGCCTGGGCATCCTGGGGACGCATGGACAGGGCCACACGCTCTGCAGTACCCAGCGGAATTTCGCCGACCACGGTGACCATCACCTTGCCCTTGGGCGTGTTCAGGCGCCGCGATACCGCCGACGTGGGGCCAAGCTGGGTACGCATGTCGTTCCCGCCATCATCGCCCACCTGTTCGAGGAACACCGAGAAGCGTGCCAGGCCATCGTCATACATCAGGCTGCTGACCGCACCACCCTGCTTCGGATCACGACGCACCGAACTGTTGACCAGTTCGAACCCTGGCGGCAGCCAGTCCGAACGCCAACCGGCGACCTTGTCGTTGCTGGCCGCGGCCACATGCTGCACGGGTTTGCACGCAGCGCTGGCACGCAGGTCTTCGTCGCTGGGCACTTCAGCATCGAGACGGGTCATCTGGAAGCGCTCCAGCAACTGCCCCTTGTCATTGATCATCAACGAGCGCAGCGGCAAACCGGTTGCGCGGTCCAGATGCAATTCAAAGGCATAGCGGTGCTGGTCACGTGGCGTGAGCGTCACGATCACGGCATCGCGCCCGGCGACGCGCGACTTGCCCGCCACGCTCAAATCGTACCAACCCATCAGTTTCAGGGGATCAAGCAGGCGCTGGGCGGCGTCCGCAGGTGGCGTCACGCCACCGGCCAAAGCACCGCTGACGCATTCTACCTTGCCATCCACGCGCACGATTTCCTGGGCGGCGCCATCGAGCTGCAGTAGCCGCTCGCTGACCTTGCCGTTTTCGACCTTGTGCCAGATCTCGTGGGAGGAGAAGCTGCCGTTACGTTCGTAGACAAAAGAGCCCTGATAGCTCTGCTTCTGCTCGGCCTGTGCCAGCTTGTTCAACCACTCGCCCGCCTCGGGCGAGGAATTGGCCGCCAATGCTGGCACCATCATGCAGCTGCCAATCAGCAGCGACAGGAGAGGTAGCGCGCGCATGATCCTCCTTACTTAACGGTTTTCCAGGCTGGCGGCGCGGGCATACGGCAATGCGGTTTCAGTGCCCTTCAGCGCAGATTCCTGGGCATGCTGGCGCAGATAGCCTGGCAGACGCTGATCCCAGCCGGCCTGGTTCTGCAGCACGCCGTTGGCCATCGGCCCGGTCGGTTGCTCACTGCTCTCACTATAGCCTGCCAAAACGGCAGGGCCCTGTGCTTGTGGCACAGTCAGCCCTTGCTGGGCAGGTTGCTGGGCAGCCAGCTGGGCGCCAGTGATCTCGTCCTGGTTGTACATGCGTACACCGGCCAGCACCGCAACGGTAACCGAGGCAGCTACCGCCAGGCGGCCAATGCTGCGCCACGGCCCCTTCTTGACCTTGGCCGGCACGGCCTCGTCAGCCAGGGCGGCAGAAACCGCCGAGGCGATATCCAGGTTCGGCAGCAGCAGCTCCTTGTGCATGGCTGCGCGGGCAACCTGGTAACGCGACCAGGTGGCACGGGTTTCAGCATCGTCGACGGCATTCAATACCCGACGCAGTTCAAGCTCGTCCGCTTCGTTATCCATTACCGCGGACAGCGATTCCTGCAAAGCTTCACGACTCATGGCGGTTCCTCTCTTGGCTGTCGCCGCTGTCTCAGGTTTCCTGCAACAACGGTTGCAGGGCTTTGTCTATGGCCTCCCGAGCGCGGAAGATTCGAGAGCGCACGGTACCCACCGGACATTGCATGACACTGGCAATGTCTTCGTAACTCAGTCCGTCGAACTCGCGCAGGGTCAGGGCCGTGCGCAGGTCTTCCGGCAGTTGCTGGATGGTGCGATGGACAGTGCCTTCGATTTCATCCCGCAACAACGAGCGCTCTGGGGACTCGAGATCCTTGAGACCATGATCGCCGTCGTAAAACTCCGCATCCTCAGAGCTCACATCGCTGTCTGGTGGCCGTCTTCCACGGGACACCAGGTAGTTCTTCGCCGTGTTGATGGCGATGCGGTAAAGCCACGTATAAAACGCACTGTCTCCGCGGAAATTGCCAAGCGCACGGTAGGCCTTGATGAAGGCTTCCTGTGCTACATCCTGGGCCTCGTGGGTATCGTGAACGAACCGCACGATCAACCCGAGAATCTTGTGCTGATACTTCAGCACCAACAGATCGAACGCTCGCCTGTCGCCGCGCTGAACACGCTCGACAAGCTGCTGATCCTCTTCCTGGGTTAGCATGAACACTCCTCAGTAGACTCGAAGGAGCGTTGCAGCAGCCATCGTTCAGGCTTGCAACCATAGACTCGGGCTTTACGCAAAAGTTCTCCCCTCCAAGCAAGTTTCCTGCAGCCCTTGGTCGGCTTGCACGGAAGACGCTGCACGGTCACGGCCGGCTACGTCGATAATCAAGGTTTCGAGTACGCAGGGACAGCCTGGACAGGCCTGCCGCCCTGCGTCGCCGCGGCAAATTGTGGCGTACGGGCAGCCTTCATAGGATTTCCGGCTGTATCGGAAAGTTCCCACAAAGGTTGTCGCGACCAGGCAAGTGGCATGGAAATTGGCCACCCTGGGCTGCTATAAAGGCAACCCGGCCAGCTTTAACGATAGTTTCACAATGCCATCGGCGCGTGACTATTGTGCCGCGCCCCTTCCGAAGATTACTAGTGTCCCGACATGAGCCAACAATTCCAACATGATGTCCTGGTGATCGGCAGCGGTGCCGCCGGTCTCAGCCTGGCGCTGAACCTGCCCAGTCACCTGCGCGTCGCCGTGCTCAGCAAGGGCGACCTGGCTAACGGCTCGACCTTCTGGGCCCAGGGCGGTGTCGCAGCGGTGCTGGACAATAGCGATACCGTGCAGTCGCATGTCGAGGACACCCTCAACGCCGGCGGTGGCCTGTGCCATGAACAGGCGGTGCGCTTTACCGTCGAGCACAGCCGGGAAGCCATCGAATGGCTGATCGAGCAAGGCGTGCCGTTTACCCGCGATGAGCACTACAGCGTCGACGATGGTGGCTTCGAGTTCCACCTGACCCGCGAAGGCGGCCATAGCCACCGGCGCATCATCCATGCTGCCGACGCCACCGGTGCCGCAATCTTCACCACCCTGCTGGCCCAGGCCCGCCTGCGCCCCAACATCCAGTTGCTGGAGCAGCGCGTGGCGATCGACCTGATCACCGAACGGCGCCTCGGCCTGCCCGGCGAGCGCTGCCTGGGTGCCTATGTGCTTGACCGCAACACCGGCGAAGTCGACACCTTCGGCGCGCGCTTCACCGTGCTGGCTACGGGCGGCGCAGCCAAGGTCTACCTGTACACCAGTAACCCCGATGGCGCCTGCGGCGACGGTATCGCCATGGCCTGGCGGGCCGGTTGCCGGGTGGCGAACCTGGAATTCAACCAGTTCCACCCGACCTGCCTGTACCACCCGCAAGCCAAGAGTTTCCTGATCACCGAAGCCCTGCGCGGCGAAGGCGCCCTGCTGCGCCTGCCCAATGGCGAGCGCTTCATGCCACGCTTCGACCCTCGCGAAGAGCTGGCCCCGCGTGACATCGTGGCCCGCGCCATCGACCATGAAATGAAGCGCCTGGGTGTGGACTGCGTCTACCTGGACATTACCCACAAGCCGGCCGACTTTATCAAAAGCCACTTCCCTACCGTGTATGAGCGCTGCCTGACCTTTGGCATCGACATCACTCGCCAGCCGATCCCGGTGGTACCGGCGGCACACTACACCTGTGGCGGGGTCATGGTGGACGACCGCGGCCATACCGATGTGCCGGGGCTGTATGCCATCGGCGAAACCAGCTTCACCGGCCTGCACGGCGCCAACCGCATGGCCAGCAATTCGCTGCTGGAGTGCTTCGTCTATGGTCGTGCTGCCGCAGCCGACATCCAGGCGCACCTGGATGAGGTGGACATGCCCAAGGCCCTGCCCGGCTGGGACGCCAGCCAGGTCACCGACTCGGACGAAGACGTCATCATCGCGCACAACTGGGATGAATTGCGCCGTTTCATGTGGGACTACGTCGGCATCGTGCGCACCAGCAAGCGCCTGCAGCGGGCCCAGCACCGCATTCGTCTGCTACTGGACGAAATCGACGAGTTCTACAGCAACTACAAGGTCAGCCGCGACCTGATCGAGCTGCGCAACCTGGCGCAGGTGGCCGAGCTGATGATCCTCTCGGCCATGCAGCGCAAGGAAAGCCGCGGGCTGCATTACACACTGGATTACCCGGGGATGCTGGCCGAGGCCAAGGACACCATCCTCAACCCGGCCTGAGATCGGCTTCGCCTCTTCGCGGGCTCGCCCGCGAAGAAGCCTACTCGGCCCCGATCTATGCCCGGCTGATATCGGCCCAGCGCCGCCGGCTGAACTTCAACCGCACCCGCAAGCGCCGGTGTTCATCAGCCCCCAACGCATCCCGCGGCACGCACTGGCTCTCCCCCAACCATTGCCCCGCCCGCTCGAAGCGCAGCACCACCAGCGCCGGCAACGCCACGCTGTCCCGGCACAAACGCACCGGCTGCCAGCCACGGGCACGGCTGAACACGCGCCAGCCGCGCGCATCACGGCGCAGGCCAGTCACGGCATGCTCATGGGTCAGCAGGATACGTCGCGGGATAGCCCAGCCAGCATGGGCGATACAGGTGGCGACGACGGCAAGGGCCTGCCACCCGGGCAGCGGGCTCGCCCAAACGGCGAGCCATGCCAGCACCTGGCAAACCAGGTAGGCCGTCAGCAGCCGGCGCGAGCCGTGCCAGCGGCACTCGAAACACTCACTTGGGCTGGACACGGTCCAGGATGATGCGGACCATGCGCTGCAGCTCCGGGTCTTCAGACTCGGTGCGCTCCATGAACCAGCCGAACATGTCCTGATCTTCGCAGCTCAACAGGCGCACGTAGAGTTCGCGGTCAGCCTGGTTGAGCGTGGGGTAGACTTCCTGGGTGAAAGGTACCAGCAGGACGTCCAGTTCCAGCATGCCGCGGCGGCTGTGCCAGAAAAGCCGGTTGAGTTCAGTTTGTTCGACCATGGGGCCCTCCTCGAATGGCCCGCCAGTATACAGCCAGGCGAGCGAAGCGACACCGGGCGTTGGTCTAGTCACCTACCTATTTTGTTACCGGCGTTCTATGATGGCCGCCAGTCTTTAAGCCACCGCGATGACCCATGGCCGATTCCGCTTTCTTCTGCCCCCTGTCCCACGAGGGCATCCTCGCCGTCCGCGGCTCCGATGCAGGCAAGTTCCTGCAAGGCCAGCTGACCTGCAACATCAACTACCTCAGCCCGGAATACGCCAGCCTCGGCGCCCGCTGCATGGTCAAGGGGCGCATGCAGTCAAGCTTCCGCATCCTGCCCGAAGGCAATGGCTACCTGCTGGCCATGGCCAGCGAGTTGCTCGAACCCCAGTTGGCTGACCTGAAGAAATACGCCGTGTTTTCCAAGGCCACACTGACCGATGAAAGTGCCGCCTGGGCACGCTTCGGCCTGCAGGGTGGCGAAACGGCATTGCAGGCGCTGGGGCTCGATGTGCCCGCAGCCGCTGGCAGTACCGTTCGTCATGAAGGCCTGGTGGCTGTCGCCGTTTCCGCAGGGCGCGTGGAGCTGTGGGTGCCAGCCGACAACGCCGGCAAGGTACGCCAGGCGCTGGCCGCCGCCCTGCCCGAAGGCAGCCTCAACGACTGGCTGCTGGGACAGATTCGTGCCGGTATCGGCCAGGTCATGGGGCCGACCCGTGAGCTGTTCATCCCGCAGATGATCAACCTGCAGGCGGTCGACGGCGTCAGCTTCAAGAAAGGCTGCTACACCGGGCAGGAAATCGTCGCCCGCATGCAGTACCTGGGCAAGCTGAAGCGTCGCCAGTACCGGCTGGCCCTGGACCAGCAAGCCATTCCGGCTCCGGGTGAGGAGATTTTCTCGCCCACCCATGGTTCCTCGGTCGGTGAAGTGGTGCTTGCCGCCAGCACGGGTTCAGGCTGCGAGCTGCTCGCGGTGCTCAGCGCCGAAGCAGTGGACGATGACAACCTGCACCTGGGCAGCCTCGGCGGCCCGCGCCTGCAGGTACTGACCTTGCCCTACGAACTGGACCGCGACCGGGAAATCCAGCGCTGACCAGCCTGCCCCGCCCCCGTGGCGGGGCCGCACCACCACTGCGGTAGACACGCCCATGAACAAGCTGGCCGAGATGGTTCAAGCACAATTGCTCGATGCCATCGAAAAGGATGACCTGGTCCTGCCGACCCTGCCCGAGGTTGCCTTGAGCATCCGCGAGGCAGCGGAAGACAGCGAAATCAGCGTAGCGGCCCTGAGCAAGGTGATCAGTCGCGATGCGGCGCTTTCAGCGCGCCTGATCAAGGTTGTCAACAGCCCGCTGCTACGCGCGGCGGTCGAAGTCACCGATTTGCACACTGCCATCACGCGGCTGGGTATCAACTACAGCTGCAACCTGGCCATTGGCCTGGTGATCGAGCAGATCTTTCACGCCCGCGCTCCGGCGGTTGAACAGAAGCTTCGTGATATCTGGGCCAACAGCCTGGATGTGGCGGGTATCAGTTACGAGATCTGCCGGCGGTTCACGCAACTCAAGCCCGACCAGGCCACCCTCGGCGGGCTGGTCAACCAGATCGGCGCGTTGCCAGTACTGATCTATGCCGAAGAGCACAACGAACTGCTGTCCGACCCGGTGTGCCTGCATTACGTGATCGAACACATCCAGCCAGTGCTGGGCGACAAGATCCTCAAGGCCTGGGATTTCCCGGAGCAACTGGTCAACCTGCCTAGCCAGGTACAGGACCTGGACCGGCAGACCGACCGGATCGACTATATCGACATCGTGCAGATCGCCCGTTGCATCAGCCAGCGCGGTCGCCACCGGCCGTTGGCGGCGCTGCCGGCGTATCGCCACCTGGGCCTGCCGTTCGGCACCGAGCTGGAAGTGGACGAACTGATCGATGCGCGGAGCATGTTGCGCTGACCGGCGTCAGCCACTGCCGGCCTCTTCGCGGGTAAACCCGCTCCCACAGGTATAGCGTAGCCTTCTGCAGCGGCGCGGTCCCTGTGGGAGCGGGTTCACCCGCGAAAGGGCCGGTACAGGCAACACATCAATCCGCGATGAAACTCACCCGCACCCGCAAGCCGCCCTTGGCGCCATCATGCAGGCTCACCTGGGCCAGGTGTGCCCGGCAGATTTCGCCCACAATGGCCAAGCCCAGCCCGCTGCCCTGCGCACTGCGCCGATAGAAGCGTTCGAACACCCGCTCACGCTCGGCCTCGGGAATCCCCGGCCCGTCGTCCTCCACTTCCAGCACGGCAGGCGCCAGCACCCGCAAGATCACGTTGCCGCCCGCAGGCGTATGCGCCAGCGCATTGTCCACCAGGTTGCTCAACAGCTCGTTGAGCAGCGTCGGCTCCCCTTTCAGCCACACCGGCGCTTCGGCTTCCAGGGCCAGCGCCACCCCGCGCTTGTGCGCCAGCGGGGCCATGGCCATGCCCAGTTCGCGCGCCAACTGGCTCAGGTCCAGGCGTTGCGCGCCGCCTTCGGCAATCGCCCGCGCGCCATTCTCGACCCGCGCCAGCGACAACAGCTGGTTGGCCAGGTGGGTCAGCCGATCGGTACCCTGGGCCGCGGATTCCAGGGTCTGCCGCCATTCCTGTGGCTCCGATGAACGCAAGCCCAGCTCGACCCGGGCCTTGAGCGCGGCCAATGGCGTGCGCAATTCGTGGGCAGCGTCGGCAATGAATTGCGCCTGCCGCTCGAACTGGCCGCGCAAGCGCTCGGTGAAGTGGTTCAAGGCCCGTACCAGCGGGCCGAGTTCATGTTGCACCTGCACCACCGGCAACGCCCGCAGGTCGTCCGGCTGGCGCTCTTCCACCGCCGTACGCAAGCGCTCCAGTGGCCGCAACGCGGCGCTCACGGCAAACCACACCAGCACCAGCGCACCCAGTGCCAGCATGCCCAGACGCAACAGGGTATCGGCCATCAGGCCACGGGCCATGCGCACCCGGGCTTCCTCGGTCTCGGCCACGCGGATTTCCGCCATGCCGTTCATGTTGGGTTCGCTCACCGGCTTCAACAGGCTGACCACGCGCACGTCCTGGCCCAGGTAAGTGGCGTTGTAGAACCGCGCCAGTGCCGGGTAATCATCGGTTCGCGGCGTGCCCGGCGGCGGCGCAGGCAGGTTCTCATAGCCGGAGATCAGCCGCTGCTGGATGTCCAGCACCTGGTAATAGATGCGTCCGGCACTGTCGTAGGCGAAGGTGTCCAGGGCCACGTACGGCACGTCCGCGCTGAGCGAGCCGTCGCGCTGGGAAAGGCCAGCGGCAATGGTCCGCGCCGAGGCCAGCAAGGTGCGGTCATAGGCCGTGTCGGCGGCCTCGCGGCCGTTCCAGTAGGCGCTCAGGCCGCTGGCCAGCATCAGCACCACCAGCAGCAAGGCCAGGTTGCCGAGCAAGCGCCCGCGCAGGCTGCCGTTGTCACGCATCGCGGTGCTCGAGCAAGTAGCCCAGGCCGCGGAAGGTGACGATGGCCACCGGGTGCCCGTCGAGCTTCTTGCGCAGGCGGTGGATGTAGATCTCGATGGCGTCGGGGCTGGCCTCTTCGTCGAGGCCGAACACCTGGGCGGCCAGCTGTTCCTTACTCATCACCCGCCCGGGGCGCGCGATCAACGCTTCCAGCACACTCTGTTCGCGCGAAGTCAGGGTCAGGTTGTCGCTGCCCAGGGCGAAGCGCCGGGTGTCCAGGTCGTACACCAGCGGCCCGCAGCGTTGCTGGCGCTCGCCGCCGAGCACGCTGCGGCGCAGCAGTGCCTTGACCCGGGCTTCCAGCTCGGTCAGCTCGAACGGCTTGGCCAGGTAGTCGTCGGCGCCCAGGTTCAGGCCGTGGACACGGTCCTTGACGTCGCTGCGCGCGGTCAGCATCAGCACTGGCAAGGTCTTGCCGCGACCGCGCAGGCGCGCCAGCACCTCGAAACCGTCCATGCGTGGCAGGCCGACGTCCAGCACGGCCACGGCATATTCCTCGCTGGCCAGGGCCAGGTCGGCGGCCACGCCGTCGTGCAGCACGTCGACGGTCAGGCCATGGCTCTTCAAGGCCTGGGCCACGCTTTCGGCCAGTTGCAGGTGGTCTTCGACCAGCAGCACACGCATCGGATTCTCCCTGCTCGGGTGGGGCGGTGGCGCGGAGTGTACCGCTGTCGGCAGGCCTGTGAAGCCCTGTCGACAAACCTTTCACGCTGAAAGGTTAGCGAAAGGTTGATTACCTAGCATCGCACCACGGTCGCCCTTCGCGCCGAACAAAGCACCAGCAAGGTGCAACCAATAAGAACAATAATCGGAGCCAACAGTGATGCTGTCATTGCAGCCGCAGGCGTTCGCGCCTACCCGTTCCTTTGCCGCACGCCCTTCGGCCATCGCCAGCGCCCTTGCGCTTGCCGGTGTCGCCCCGATGAGCCAGGCCGCCTTCTTCGAAGACAGCACGGCCACCTTCGAAACCCGCAACATGTATTTCAACCGCGACTTCCGCGACGGCACCAGCGCGCAGCAATCCAAGCGCGACGAATGGGCCCAGGGCTTCATCCTCAATTTCGAGTCTGGCTATACCGATGGCACCGTAGGCTTCGGCCTGGATGCGCTGGGCATGCTCGGCATCAAGCTCGACTCCAGCCCCGACCGCACCGATACCGGCCTGCTGCCGACCCACGATGACGGCAAGGCCGCCGACGAGTACTCCAAGCTGGGCCTGACCGGCAAGGTGAAGGTGTCACAAACCGAACTCAAGATCGGTACCCTGATCCCGGAATTGCCGACCCTGCAGCCCAACGACGGGCGCATCCTGCCGCAAACCTTTGAAGGCGGCCTGCTCACCTCGAAGGAGATCAAGGGCCTGACCTTCACCGGCGGCCGCCTGGACAAGGCCAAGGACCGCAACGACACCAACTGGGAAGACCTGGCGCTGAACAACAAAAACGGGCGCTTCGGCGGCTCGTTCAGCGCCGACAACCTGGACCTGGCCGGCCTCGACTACCAGTTCACCGACCGCCTCACCGGCAGCTACCACTTCGCCCAGCTGGACGACATCTACCGCCAGCACTTCATCGGCCTGCTCGCCACCCAGCCGTGGGGCCCGGGCACCTTTGGCGCCGACCTGCGCCTGGCCGTGAGCGACGACGCCGGCGCTGCCAAGGCTGGCAACATCGACAACACCACCATCAACGGCATGCTCAGCTACGCCCTCGGTGGGCACAAGGTCAGCGCCGCCTGGCAGCAGCTGTCCGGCGACAGTGCCTTCCCTTACATCGATGGTGCCGACCCGTACCTGGTCAACTTCGTCCAGATCAACGACTTTGCCAACGCCGACGAGCGCTCCTGGCAGGCGCGCTACGACTACAACTTCGCCGCGCTCGGCGTGCCCGGCCTGACCTTCATGACCCGCTACATCAGCGGCGACAATGTCAGCCGCGCCGTCGGTGGCGAGGGCAAGGAATGGGAACGCGATACCGAAATGAAGTATGTGGTGCAAAGCGGCCCGTTGAAAAACGTTGCCGTACGCCTGCGCAACGCCACCTTCCGCTCCAATTTCGCCCGTGATGCCGATGAAGTCAGGCTGCTGGTGAGCTACAGCGTGGCGCTGTGGTAATCCGATCGCACTAACCCAACAGCGGTAAACCGATAACAACAACGCTTACGGAGATGAACGATGACTTTTTCCCTGCGCCGCCTCGTCCTCGCCACTGGCTGCCTGCTGCTGGCCGGCAACACGCTAGCTGGCGAACCGAAACGCCCTGAATGCATCGCCCCCGCCTCACCCGGTGGCGGCTTCGACCTGACCTGCAAACTGGTGCAAAGCGCCCTGGTGGAGGAAAAGATCCTCAGCAAGCCGATGCGCGTCACCTACATGCCAGGTGGTGTCGGCGCGGTGGCCTACAACGCGGTGGTCGCCCAACGCCCGGCCGATGCCGGGACCCTGGTGGCCTGGTCCAGCGGCTCGTTGCTGAACCTGGCCCAGGGCAAGTTCGGCCGTTTTGACGAAAACGCGGTGAAATGGCTGGCCGCCGTCGGTACCAGCTACGGCGCCATCGCGGTGAAGAGCGATTCACCCTACAAAACCCTCGACGACCTGGTAGCGGCGCTGAAGAAAGACCCGAGCAAGGTGGTGATCGGCTCGGGCGGTACCGTTGGCAGCCAGGACTGGATGCAGACCGCGTTGATCGCCAAGGCGGCAGGTATCAACCCGCGTGACCTACGCTACGTGGCCCTCGAAGGCGGTGGCGAAATCGCCACGGCGCTACTGGGCGGGCACATCCAGGTGGGCTCGACCGACATCTCCGACTCCATGCCACACATCCAGAGCGGCAACATGCGCATCCTCGCGGTGTTCTCGGAAAACCGCCTGGACGAGCCCGAGATGAAAGACATCCCCACCGCCAGGGAACAGGGTTACGACATCGTCTGGCCAGTGGTGCGCGGCTTCTACCTGGGGCCAAAGGTAAGCGACGAAGACTACGCCTGGTGGAAGCAGTCGTTCGACAAGATGCTGGCCTCGGAAGACTTCGCCAAGCTGCGTGACCAGCGCGAGCTGTTCCCGTTCGCCATGACCGGCGAAGAGCTGGACGGTTATGTGAAGAAGCAGGTGGCTGACTACAAGACCCTGGCCAAGGAATTCGGCCTGATCCAGTAAGCCACCACGACCTTCTACAGCCCCCTGTGGAAGCGGGTTTACCCGCGAATGCGTCAGCTCGGACAGCACCGTTTTGGCGCCTGACGCTTGCGCGGGTAACCCCGCTCCCACGAACGAGGATTCCTTCATGATCCTGCAACGCATCTTTGCCCTGGTCCTGCTGGCAGTGTGCGCAGCCCTGGCCGTCATGGCCTGGCCCTACCAGGCGGCGTTTTCCTATGAACCGGTGGGCCCGCGCGCCTATCCGCTGCTGATGCTCGGCCTGATGGGCCTGGGCCTGCTGTATCTGGTGTTCCGCCCCACGCCCATCGTGCGCAAGGACGACGAGCCGGAACTGGACCGCGAGACCCTGATCAAGATCAGCGCCTGCGTCGGCCTGCTGATCGTGTTCGCGAGCACCTTCGAAGCCCTGGGCTTCATCCTCAGCAGCATCCTGATCGGCGTGCCCATGGCGCGCCTGTACGGCGGCCGCTGGCTGCACAGTGTCATCGTGGTGGCAGGCATGAGCCTGTTCCTCTACTGGCTGTTCGACCGCGTGATGGACGTGCCCCTGCCCCTTGGCCTGCTGAGCGTACTGGAGAACTGACACATGGATACCTTGAGCTACCTGGGCCAGGGCTTCGGCGTCGCCCTGTCCCCCTATAACCTGGTCACCGCCCTCACCGGTACGCTGATCGGCACTGTGGTCGGCCTGCTGCCGGGCCTGGGCCCGATCAACGGCGTGGCCTTGCTGATCCCCATCGCCTTCGCCCTCGGCCTGCCGCCGGAGTCGGCGCTGATCCTGTTGGCAGCGGTATACCTGGGCTGCGAATACGGTGGCCGGATCAGCTCGATCCTGCTGAACATCCCGGGCGAGGCCTCGACCGTGATGACCACCCTCGATGGTTACCCGATGGCCCGCAACGGCCTGGCTGGCGTGGCACTGTCATTGTCGGCATGGAGCTCGTTCATCGGTGCCTTGATCGCCACCTGCGGCATGGTGCTGTTCGCCCCGCTGCTGGCGAAATGGGCGATTGCCTTCGGCCCGGCGGAATACTTCGTGCTGATGGTGTTTGCCATCGTCGCCCTTGGCGGCATGGCCGGTAACAAGCCACTGAAGACCTTCATCGCCGCACTGATCGGCCTGTTCCTGTCGGCCGTCGGCATCGATGCCAACAGTGGCGTGTACCGCTTCACCGGCGACAGCGTGCACCTGGCCGACGGCATCCAGTTCGTGGTGCTGGTGCTGGGCCTGTTCTCCATCAGCGAGATCCTCCTGCTGCTGGAAAAGACCCACCATGGCCACCAGGCGGTCAAGGCTACCGGGCGCATGCTGTTCAATCTCAAGGAAGCCGCCTCGGTGTTCGTGGTCAACATCCGCTGCGGCCTGCTGGGCTTCGTCATGGGCGTGCTGCCAGGCGCCGGTGCAACACTGGCCAGTGCCGTGGCGTACATGACCGAGAAACGCATGGCGGGCGAAAAAGGCAATTTCGGCAAGGGTGATCCCCGCGGCCTGGCTGCCCCGGAAACCGCCATCGGCGCCTCCTGCTGCGGTGCCCTGGTCCCCATGCTGACCCTGGGCGTACCCGGCTCGGGTACCACGGCGGTAATGATCGGTGCACTGACCCTGTACAACATTACCCCGGGCCCGCTGTTGTTCGAACAGCAGCCAGACATCGTCTGGGGCCTGATCGCTTCGTTGTTCATCGCCAACATCATGCTGGTGATCCTCAACATTCCGATGATCCGCATCTTCACCCGCATCCTGGCCGTGCCGAACTGGGCACTGGTACCGGTGATCGCCATCATCACCGCAATCGGCGTGTACGCCGTGCATGCCACCACCTTCGACCTGTTCCTGATGGTCGGCATCGGCATCATGGGCTACATCCTGCGCAAGCTGGACTTCCCGCTGTCGCCGATCCTGCTCGGTTTCATCCTTGGCGGGCTGATGGAGCAGAACCTGCGCCGGGCGCTGTCGATCTCCAACGGTGAGCTGGGCATCCTCTGGTCGAGCACGATCAGCATGTCAGTTTGGGTGCTGACCCTTTGCATGCTGGCCCTGCCGCTGCTGCGCAGCTGGCGCAAACGCAGCCTGCAGCGCCGGGCAATGGCCGATGCCTGACCGCGGGTTGCCGCTGTTTGTCGCGACCGGGCTGGTCGGCCTTGCTGGTGGTTTTGCCGCCAGCCAGGTCGGCTGGCCTTTGCCGTGGATGGTCGGCTCGCTGCTGGCGATCATCCTGGTGCGCTGCCTGACGCCCTGGCAACTGCCGGAAATCCCCAACGGGCGCAAATGCGGGCAGTGGATCATCGGCATCGGTATTGGCCTGCACTTCACCCCGGCAGTGATCGAGCAAGTGGCCAGCCATTTCGCGCTGATCTTCTTCGGCGCGCTGTTCACCACCGTGTCCAGCGTGCTCAGCGTATGGCTGCTGCGGCGCAGCGGCGAAGACCGCGCTACGGCGTTCTTCGCCAGCATGCCCGGCGGTTCGGGGGAAATGGTCAACCTTGGCGCTCGCAACGGCGCGGTGCTCAGCCAGGTGGCGGCGGCGCAGAGCTTGCGTGTGCTCGCGGTGGTGCTGTGCGTACCGGCACTGTTCAAGTTCCTGTTGGGAGACGGCGTGCCGCTGAATCACACCGGCAGCTTGAGCTGGGGCTGGCTGGCGCTTATCGCTCCGCTGGGGGTGGCCGTTGCGTTGCTCTGGCAGCGCTTGCGCCAACCCAATCCATGGTTGTTCGGGCCATTGCTGGTGGCGGCCACGCTGAGCCTGGCAGGCAACCTGCAGATCGCCCTGCCCCACGGCGCCAGCCAGATCGGCCAGTGGCTGATCGGCAGCGGCCTGGCCTGTCACTTCAACCGGGCATTCTTCCGCCGCGCCCCTTCCTTCCTCCTGCGCACCCTGGTCGCCACTGCGCTGTGCATGGCGATCGCCGCCAGCGCAGCCTGGGTGCTGAGCGTGATCACCGCGCTGGACCTGCGCTCGCTGACGCTGGGGATGATGCCGGGGGGGATCGCCGAGATGAGCCTGACCGCCGAGACCCTGCAGCTGTCGGTGCCGCTAGTGACGGCGCTGCAGGTAATGCGGCTGCTGCTGGTGCTGTTTCTGGCAGAACCGTTGTTCCGGCTATGGAATGCCAAGCCGGAATGATCGCGTCGCGTTGTTCTCGGTCTGTCAGGCCATCACAGCGGTGGCAATGCCCAGTTGATCGGCGCCAGCCCGCGCTGCTCGAGGAAGCTGTTGGCCCGGCTGAAATGGCCGCAACCCAGGAAGCCCCGGTAAGCTGACAAAGGCGACGGGTGCACCGATTTCAGCACCAGGTGCCGGGTCCCGTCGATCAGCTTCTGCTTGCTTTGCGCATGCGAGCCCCACAGTAGGAACACCACGTTCGGGCATTGCTCGCTGACTACCTGGATGATCCGGTCGGTAAACAACTCCCAGCCCTTCTTGGCATGCGACGCCGCATTGGCACGCTCCACGGTCATGGTCGTGTTGAGCAACAGCACGCCCTGCTCGGCCCAGCTCTGCAGGTAGCCATGGTTGGGGATCGGGATATTCAGGTCACGCTGCAATTCCTTGTAGATGTTGACCAGCGACGGTGGCGTGGCCACGCCCGGCTGCACCGAGAAGCACAGGCCATGGGCCTGGCCCGGCCCGTGATACGGGTCCTGGCCGAGTATGACCACCTTCACCTGGTCCAGCGGCGTCGAGTTCAGCGCATTGAAGATCAGCGGTCCTGGCGGGTAGATCTCCTTGCCAGCGGCATATTCGCTGCGCAGGAACTCACGCAACTGATGCATGTAGGGCTGGTCGAATTCGGCGCGCAAGGCGGCCTTCCAGCTGGGTTCGAGTTTGATGCGATCGTCGTCAGTCATGGGGCCTTCCGTAAACAATGGCGCGACACTAGGTAAGCCCCGTGCGCTTGTCAAACGATCCGACCGACGACCGGCATGTTCGGCCAGGCAAGCCATACTTGTGCGATGACTTGCGCGAGGTAGTCCATGGCCATTCATTGCGAGGTACTCACCGGCGCCGATGGCGCCCGCATCGGCATTGCCACCCTGGATGCGCCCAAGGCGCTGAACGCCCTGAACCTGCCGATGATCGAGGTACTGGGCGAGCAACTGCACAGCTGGGCCCGCGACCCCGGGGTCGTCTGCGTGCTACTGCGCGGCAACGGTAGCAAGGCGTTCTGTGCAGGGGGCGATGTGCGCGCGCTGGTCGAGGCCTGCCGCGACCACCCCGGCAGCGTACCTCCGCTGGCCGCCACCTTCTTTGCCGCCGAATACCGTCTGGACTACGCCCTGCACACCTACCCCAAGCCACTGCTGTGCTGGGGGCACGGGCACGTGCTGGGTGGGGGCATGGGCCTGCTGCAAGGCGCCAACGTGCGCATCGTCACCCCCAGCAGTCGGCTGGCCATGCCGGAAATCAGCATCGGCCTGTACCCGGACGTGGGCGCCAGCTGGTTCCTGGCCCGCCTGCCGGGCAAGCTGGGCTTGTTCCTCGGCCTGACAGGCGCGCCGATCAATGCCCACGACGCCCTTGACCTGGGCCTGGCCGACCGTTTCCTGGGTGAGTACCAGCAGGAAGCGCTGATTGAGGAATTGCTGCAACTGAACTGGCAGGAGCAGACCGCGCTGCAACTGAACAGCCTGCTCAAGGCCGAACAGCGCCGTGCATGCGCCGAGCTGCCCGAGGCCCAATGGTTGCCACGGCGGCCAATGATCGATCAGTTGCTCGATGTGGCTGATGCTGCCGCTGCGTGGCGTGCCCTGGAAGGGCTCAAGCAGCACGACGACCCGCTGCTGGCAGACGCCGGCCAACGCTTGCATGAAGGCTGCCCGCTGACGGCACACCTGGTGTGGGAGCAGATCCAACGGGCCCGCCATTTGTCTCTGGCGCAGGTGTTCCAGATGGAATACAGCATGAGCCTGAAC
This sequence comes from Pseudomonas sp. BCRC 81390, assembly GCF_030341915.1. Classification (NCBI taxonomy): domain Bacteria; kingdom Pseudomonadati; phylum Pseudomonadota; class Gammaproteobacteria; order Pseudomonadales; family Pseudomonadaceae; genus Pseudomonas; species Pseudomonas sp. BCRC 81390. Next base: position 147,378 of record NZ_JATAAG010000010.1, read on the forward strand.
TGCTGTCGCCATCCGGAATTCAGCGAAGGGGTACGCGCCCGGCTACTGGACAAGGACAACCAGCCGCGCTGGCATTGGCCCGATGTGGCGCAGGTGCCGGCGGCGGTGGTCGAGGCGCATTTTGCCAAGGTCTGGGAAGGGCGCCATCCGCTGGCTGATCTGGGTTAGTTGCGAGAGCGAGCGTCTCGCAGGCCTGTCGGAAAAGGGGGCGCAACGCGCCCCGCTTCAACCACTACCGCTGCCAGTTCCCCCCTTGCCCACGCCGCCCATCCCAACGACGGTCACCGTCCCCCCGTCTGTCGGAATGCCAGCGCTCTTGCTGGTAGCGCTGGCTGCCACCGCGATAGTCGTGGCGATCACGGTCTCGCCCATAGTCGTAGCGCTGGCGGTTGCCATAGTCATGGCGTGGGTTGCCATGCCACTGCTGCATCGCCGGCGGCGGCGAGCGGTAATACGGCGCTGGCGCCGGGCGGTAGTAGTAACGTGGCGCGGGCTGGTAGTAGTAGCGCGGTTGCGGCGTCACGTAATAGCGGTCATAACGGTAATAACCGGGCGACACATAACGGTCGGTGTAGTAGTGATCCGAGCGATAGTAGCCCCCGCTCTCGTAGTACGGGACGCAGGCGGCAGTCATCAGCCCCAGCAGGGCGATCAACAGGATTCGATAGGACATGGCGGCCTCCTGGACCGCTGGAGTGCCCGAACAGCGGCGCTGGCGAGCGTCGACACGAAATGCGATCATCGACATGTGATAAGACCGTGGCGCCGAGGTGCAGTGCCATTTCTGCAACAATTTGATACAGCTGAGCGGCAGCCATGCCTGACACCCAACACTGCCCCGCCTGTGGCGCGCCCAACCAGTGCGCCCTTGCCGACCCGCGCCGCGCTACCCAGGCCTGCTGGTGCTACACCGTGACCATCGACCCGGCCGTGCTTCAGGCACTGCCCGCCGAACTGCGCGACAAAGCCTGCCTGTGCCCGCGCTGCGCAGCCGTTGAAGAACAACTCCGATCATCCGCCGACTGACGGGCTCCAATGCGTCTCGACCGCTTCCTTGCCAACCTGCCCAGCCACAACCGCCAGCAAGTGCGCCTGATGCTGGCGCAACGCCGCGTGCGGGTGGACGGCCAGGTGGCCAGCGACCCACTGACCGAGGTTCGCGAATTCAGCCGCGTCGAGCTGGACGAGCAGCTGCTGCAAGCCGGCCGCCCGGCGCGCTACCTGATGCTGCACAAGCCTGCGGGCTGCGTCAGCGCCACCGAGGACCTGCAGCATCGCACCGTGCTCGACCTGCTACCCACTGCGCTGCGTGAAGACCTGCACATAGCCGGGCGCCTGGACTTCAACACTACCGGGCTGCTGATCCTGACCAACGATGGCCAATGGTCTCGGCGGCTTACCCAGCCCGCGACCAAGTTGCCCAAGCACTACCTGGTGGAAACCGAGGACGAGATCGGCGAGCACTATGTGGCCAAATTCCGCGAGGGCTTCTACTTCGCCTTCGAGGATCTGACTACGCAACCTGCCCAGCTGGATATCCTGGGCCCGCGTCAGGCGCGGCTGGCGATCGTCGAAGGGCGGTATCACCAGGTCAAGCGCATGTTCGGCCATTTCGGCAACAAGGTGGTGGGGTTGCACCGTGAGCGCATGGGCGCCATCCACCTTGACCCGGGGTTGGCACCAGGGGCGTTTCGCGAGCTGACGGCGGATGAAATAGCCACGGTCCAGGCGGCAACAGGCAGCCCGGCATCGTCACACGACCGCTCAGCGAGAAAAGTCACATTTCCCCCCGAACGGCACTTGCAGAATCCGCTACCCGCTGCTTGAATCCAAATCGTCAGTCTGCATGTGACTACCAAGTCACACTTGCAGTCGAAGACACCTTTTGCCGGCCACCCAGGGCCTCGATGCCTTGGGGCACGGCAAATTGCCCGCCAAAAACAACACCCGTCGACACACGTGCCAAGGATCGACACAGGGCCGCGCTTTCTCTTCAGGCAAATGCCTACCTGTCATAAAGAACGTGCACCCTAGGTGACGCGAATACCCTTTTTGCGCCAGGAGTCGATGAGATGAGGCCAGAAATTGCTGTACTTGATATCCAAGGTCAGTATCGGGTTTACACGGAGTTCTATCGCGCGGAGGCGGCCGAGAAAACGATCATCCTGATCAACGGCTCGCTGGCCACCACCGCCTCGTTCGCCCAGACGGTACGTAACCTGCACCCGCAGTTCAACGTGGTACTGTTCGACCAGCCCTACGCTGGCAAATCCAAGCCGCACAACCGTCACGAACGGCTGATCAGCAAAGAGACCGAAGCGCATATCCTGCTGGAGCTGATCGAGCACTTCCAGGCAGACCACGTGATGTCGTTCTCGTGGGGTGGCGCAAGCACGTTGCTGGCGCTGGCGCACCAGCCGCGGCAGGTCAGGAAAGCGGTGGTGAGCTCGTTCTCGCCGGTGATCAACGAACCGATGCGCGACTACCTGGAGCGCGGCTGCCAATACCTGGCCGCCTGCGACCGTTACCAGGTCGGCAACCTGGTCAACGACACCATTGGCAAGTACTTGCCGTCGCTGTTCAAGCGTTTCAACTACCGGCACGTCAGCAGCCTGGACAGCCACGAGTACGCACAGATGCACTTCCACATCAACGAAGTGCTGCAGCATGACCTGGAACGGGCCCTGAACGGCGCGCGGCATATCGACATTCCGGTGCTGTTCATCAACGGCGAACGCGACGAGTACACCACCGTCGAAGATGCCCGGCAGTTCAGCAAGCATGTAGGCAGGAGCCAGTTCAGCGTGATACGTGACGCTGGCCATTTCCTCGACATGGAACACAAGGCCGCGTGCGAGGACACCCGCAGTGCCCTGCTCAACTTCCTCAAGCCGACCGTGCGCGAGCCGCGCCAACACTACCAGCCGGTACAACAGGGGCAGCATGCATTTGCCATTTGAGCGCCTCGGCGCCCTGTAGCCAATACCCGCAGCTATGGGGTGCCGACAAGCTTTTTTATAACTTGGGCTTCTAATTCGTGGAGGGTTCTGGTAAAAAGCTCAGCGCAGATGCGGGTATAGTTTAGTGGCAAAACGAAAGCTTCCCAAGCTTTAGTTGAGGGTTCGATTCCCTCTACCCGCTCCACATCGCATTTCCGCATGGCGTTCCCGCAACGTCATCGCTGTCAAAAGGGGCCTCGGCTCCTTTTTTCGTTTCTGCTCTTCCTTGACTTGCACCATGGCCATTTGCCCGCTGATCCGCTTCAATGCGCAGAGGGTTCCGTGAAACATTTCGAAAGGACGACGCATGTTTCTCTCCCGCTGGCTGCCGGGCCTTGCCAACCTGCTGCACTACCGCCGCGAGTGGTTCCACGCCGACCTGCAGGCCGGCCTGTCAGTGGCGGCGATCCAGATCCCGATTGCCATTGCCTATGCGCAGATCGTCGGCCTGCCGCCGCAGTACGGCCTGTACGCCTGTGTACTGCCGATGATGGTCTACGCCCTGGTCGGCAGCTCGCGCCAGTTGATGGTCGGCCCCGATGCCGCCACCTGCGCCATGATCGCCGGCGCCGTGGCACCACTGGCCATGGGCGAGCCGCAGCGGATTGCCGAGCTGTCGGTGATCGTCACCCTGCTGGTCGGGGTGATGCTGATTGCCGCAGGCCTGGCCCGGGCCGGGTTCATCGCCAGCTTCTTCTCGCGACCGATCCTGATCGGCTACCTCAACGGCATCGGCCTGAGCCTGATCGCCGGGCAACTGTCCAAGGTGGTGGGGTTCAGGATCGAAGGCGACGGGTTCATTCTCAGCGTGATCGACTTTTTCCAGCGCCTGGGGGAAATCCACTGGGTGACGCTATTCATCGGCCTGAGCGCACTGGGCCTGCTGATATGGCTGCCACGACGCTACCCGCGCCTGCCGGCGGCACTTACCGTCGTGGCGCTGTTCATGCTGCTGGTCGGCGTGTTCGGCCTCGACCGCTTCGGTGTCGCCATCCTAGGCCCGGTGCCCGCCGGCATGCCGCAACTGGCCTGGCCACACAGTAACCTGGCAGAAATGAAAAGCCTGCTGCGCGACGCCCTGGGTATCGCCACCGTCAGTTTCTGCAGCGCCATGCTCACTGCACGCAGCTTTGCCGCCCGGCATGGCTACGCCATCAATGCCAACCACGAATTCGTCGCCCTGGGTGTCAGCAACCTGGCCGCCGGGGTGTCCCAGGGTTTCGCCATCAGCGGGGCCGACTCGCGTACCGCCGTCAACGACATGGTCGGTGGCAAAAGCCAGCTGGTGGGCATCATCGCCGCGCTGGTCATCGCCCTGATCCTGCTGCTGTTCACCGCGCCGATGGCGTGGATCCCGCAGGCCGCGCTGGGTGCCGTGCTGCTGATGGCCGGCTGGGGGTTGATCGACATCAGGTCGCTGGGGCACATCCGCCGCCTCAGCCGCTTCGAATTCTGGCTGTGCCTGCTGACCACGGTGGGCGTGCTGGGCCTGGGCGTGCTGCCCGGCATCGTGTTTGCGGTGACCCTGGCGATCCTGCGCCTGCTGTACAGCATCTACCAGCCTACCGACGCAGTGCTGGGCTGGCTGCCGGGCACCGAGGGCCAGGTGGACATCCGCAAGCACGAGGACGCCCGCACCGTGCCCGGGCTGGTGGTGTACCGCTTCGACGACGCGATCCTGTTCTTCAACGCCGACTACTTCAAGATGCGCCTGCTTGAAGCTGTACAGAGTCAGACGCAACCCAAGGCCGTGCTGTTCGATGCTGAAGCGGTCACCAGCATTGACGTCAGCGGCATCGCCGCCCTGCGCGAAGTGCGTGACACCTTGGCCGCCCAGGGCATCCTCTTCGGCATTGCCCGCGCCCGCGGCACCTTCCTGCGCATGCTGGTGCGCTCGGGGATGGCACGGGAGATGGAAGACAAGCTGCTGTTCGGTTCGGTGCGGGCAGGCATCCGCGCGTATCGGGTGTGGCGTAACCGCACACGCAGTGTGCAGGTGGCTGCGCAAGGTTGAAAGCGCCACGCTGGTGCTGCTGGCCCTGTCGCCGGCAGGCCGGCGCTTGCCGGCGATAGGGCCAGTACAAGCTACACAGCCTGCCTGGCGTGCTAAAGTCGGCGCCGTTCCCGCTCCACCCAACGGACCCCAGCATGCCCGCACTCGACGCCGCCCTCACCCCCTGGCCAGCCCTCGCCGCCCGCCATCCCTTTGACGCCCTGCTACTGGGCAATGGCCTCAGCCGGGCACTGTGGAAGCCGTTCGGCTACTTCTCGCTGTTCGAGGAAGCGCAGCGCGCCGGCCGCAAGAAAGGTCTGGCCGTCAGCGACCAGGCCTTGTTCAAGTCGCTGGGCACGGAACTGTTCGAGCCTGTGCTCAGCACGCTCAATACCACCGTGCGCGCCAACGCCGCGCTGGCCATCAATTCCACCGCGCCGCTGAACCGCTACTACTCGATCAAGGAAGCGCTGATCCACGCCGTTCGCACCGTCCACCTGCCGTGGCCACGCATGCCGGTCGCCACCCTGGCAGCGCTCAACCAGGCCCTGCGTGGCTACCGCAGCATCTATACCAGCAACTACGACCTGCTGCTGCCATGGGCCGTGCAACACGCACCTGACGGCTTCGCCGAACTGTTCGACGAGCAAGGTTTCTTCGACGTGCGTTGCACCCACAGTGAGGGCCCCCGGCTGCTTTACCTGCACGGCGGCCTGCACCTGCTCAAGCTGCCCGACGGCAGCACCCGCCAGCGCAGCGCCGACAGCGTCGAACTGCTCGATGGCTTTGCTGTGAACATCCCCGGCGAAGTACCGCTGTTCGTCAACGAAGACCGCAGCGACGAGAAACTGCGCGCCATCCGCAACTCGGACTACCTGAGCTGGTGCCTGGGGCAACTGGCCCGGGAAAGTCAGGGGCTATGCCTGTTCGGGCAGCATCTGGACAACACTGACCAGCACCTGCTCGAAGCCATTCGGCAAGCCCGGCCGAAGCAGCTGGCGGTGGCAATACGGCCGTTGAGCGAGGCTTCGGTGATCAACCAGAAGCAGCATTTCGTCGATCGGTTGGGGGATTTGCCTGGCACGAATCTGCATTTCTTCGATGCCGGTACGCATCCGTTGGGTGACGCGGAATTGGCGACAGGGTTGCCGCCAACCCGCTGACCACACGCCCCTCAGGGCGCCGATGCGGTCGTCACCTGCACCACCGGGCCCACCGCAACGGGCTCTGCCACTGCTGCATTGCCGCCCAACTGGCGAATCTGCCGCACCTGCTGGACCCTGTTCAGGTTCTCCCAGGCGACGGCATAGTGCCCGGGCGACTGTTCGATCGCGCTGCGGAAAAACTGCTCGGCGATATCCAGCTTGCCTTCCACCAGGCAGACGTAGCCGACGTCATTGCTGGCTTCGGCACGTTTTTCGACTTGCTCGAAGGCAGACACGGCCTCCTCATAGCGCGCCATGCGGGCCAGCAGCAAGCCATAGTTGCGCCAAAGCGGTTTGTAGGTACCGTCGTAGCTCACCCCACGTTTGTAACGCTGCTCGGCTTCGCCCCATTGCCCGGCCATGTAGTAGGAGTAGCCCAGGCTGTTCTGCACGAACGCGGAACGTGGCTCGATGAGCTCGGCCAGGCGGTAGTAGGTCTGGGCCTCGGCGAAGTTGTCACCCAGGTCGGCGAGCACCCCCAGCCCGTTGTACGCCTTCAGCGGCGACTTGCTGTCGACCCTGAGCGCGGCCGCCCCAGCCTGGGTGTTGTTCGGGTCCTTGGCGAAACGTTTCTGATCCACGGCGACGGCTTTCAACAGCAGCGCCTTGGCTTGTTCATATTTACGCAACGACAGGTTCAGCAGGCCCAGTTCCGTCAGGGCATCGGGATTTTCGGGCGCCTTGGCCAGCACTTCGTTGAAGGCCATCTCGGCAAGCTGGTTATTGCCACGCTCGCGGTGAATACGGCCCACCCAGACCAGCGCCTCGTAGCGTTCCGGGGCCAGCTCGAGGACGCGCAAGTATTGGTACAGTGCCTGGTCGAGGTCCCCGGCCTGGTAGGCCATGGCCGCAACCTGCATCGCCTGGTCGGGCGAGTTGCTCTGTGTCTGCACCTGGTAGAGCACCGAATTGCCCGCCGAATAGACCGAACGTACACCGTTCACCTCCGGCCCCATGCTCTGGCACCCCGACAGCACGGCTATCACGGGCAATAACAAACCGATCCTGTTCATGTCATGGCTTCCCGAACGTTTTTATTATCCCGATGATCACCGGGCCGATGGCTACCAGAAAAAAGCTTGGCCACAGACAGAAAATTAGCGGAAAAACCAGCTTCGTTCCGATTTTCGCGCCCATTTCCTCGGCAGCCTGCATGCGTCTGTCGCGAAACTCCTCGGCATAGATTCGCAAGGTCGCCGCGACGCTGGTGCCGAAGCGGATACTCTGCGCCAGCAGGCTGACCAGGCCCTGGATGTCTTCCAGGCCAGTGCGGTCTGCCAGTTGCCTGAGCGCTTCGGTACTGGAGATACCCGCGCGGATCTGCGCGTTGACCAAGGCCAGTTCCTCGGCCAGTTCAGCCTGGCTGACCGCCATTTCCTCAGCCACCCGCTCGATAGCCTGGGGTAACGCCAGGCCCGATTCCACGCACACCACCATCAAGTCCAAGGCGTCGGGGAAAGCTGCGCGCAACCGCCCCTGTCGCGCCTTCTTGCGCTTGTCGACATACACCGCCGGCAGCAGCCACCCGGCGGCAACCCCGATCAGCACCACGCCCAGACCGGTCAGCTGGGAAAGATTCGGCACCATGGGCAACACCAGCAACGACACGCCCAGCAGTGTCAGTGGCAACAGCAGACGTACCGCCCAATACACCTGAACCGACGACGCCGAGCCGTAACCGGCATGGGTCAACAAGGTGCGGGTGGCCGACACCTTGTCGGTGGCAGACGGCGCAACGCGCCGACCGACCCGCTCCAGTAACAACTGCAGGTTGCCGGGTGCCTCGCGCCCGGGCGCGACGCTGGAATGGTCACGCTTGATCAAGGCAAGACGGCGTTGCAGCGGGCTCTGCAACCCCAGCACCAGCAACGTCACGGTGACCACTGCAATGACCGTGCTCACCCCGATCGCACCAACGATCAGCAGGCGCGCCAATGCCTCGCTGTCCGTCACCCCACTCAACAAACCGAGCAAATAGTCCATGACCAACGCTCCCCCTGCGAGAATCGCCTAGATCTCGATACGGATAATTCGGCGAATCCAGAAAATCCCCACCACCATGGAGCCGAAAGCCGCCATGACGAACATTTGCCCGGTAGGGTCCTTGATCAGCAACGTCAGGTAATCCGGGCTGGTGACGATGATCGCCGCCGCCAGCACGAAGGGTATGGCCACCAGCACCCAGGCCGACATCCGCCCTTCGGCCGACATGGTCCTGACCTTGCGCTGAAAACGGAAACGCCCACGGATCAGGCTGCTCAGGCGCTCCAGCACTTCGGTCAGGTTGCCGCCGGTCTCGCGGTGGATGAGGATCGAAGTGACCAGCATCATCACCGTCATGCTGGGCATGCGCTCCAGCAGGCCGAGCATGGCCCTGCGTACATCGTTGCCGTAGTTGATGTCGGCGAAGGTCAGGCCGAATTCCTGTGCCACCGGCCCCTTGTGCTCATCCGCCACCAGGCGCAGGGTTTCGTTGAACGGGTGCCCGGCCCGCAACGCCCGGCACATGGCTTCCAGTGCATCTGGCAAGCCTTCCTCGAACTTGGCAAAACGCTTGCCACGGTCGCGCATGATTTTCAGCAGCGGCAACCAGAACGCCACCAACGCAGCCACCAACGCCAACCACCAGTAAGGGATGAACAGCCAGGCCAGCATGCCGGCTGCAGCTGCCAGCACGAGCCCGGTCAACAACACCCGATAGGCCCGGTATTCATGCCCGGCCTGCTCGATCATCTGCGTCAGCGTCGCCATGAACGGCAACTGCTCGAGCCACGCCTCCAGCGGCGACAGACGGGTCAGGTACTTCTGCCGCAACACGGTCTGCATGTTTGGCAGATGGCTCGCCCGCTCCAGGATCAGCAAGCGGCCGCGGATACGCTTGCGCACCTTGCCCGCCTCGCCGAACACCGGCACCACCAACCCCTGGCTGAGCAGGAACACGGCAATGAACACCATGCCGAGGAACACCAGGATGTATTCGCCGGGTATCTGGCTCATGGCTGACGAGCCTCCATCCATTCAGGCCTGAACATCGCCAAGGGCAATTCGATACCGCGCTTGGCCAGCGCATCGCGAAAGCCCGGGACCATGCCGCTCGGGCGGAAGTCGCCCAGCACCTGGCCCTGCTCACCCACACCATGGCGGACGAAAGAGAAGATCTCGGTCATGGTGATGATCTCGCCTTCCATGCCGTTGACTTCCTGCACGCTGACCAGGCGCCGCTTGCCGTCTTCCTGCCGTTCCAGCTGGATCACCACATCGATGGCCGATGCGATCTGCTGGCGCATGGCCTTGATCGGGAACGTGGCGCCCGACATCAGCACCATGTTCTCGATCCGGCTCAGGGCATCGCGTGCCGTGTTGGCGTGGATGGTGGTCAGCGAGCCATCGTGGCCGGTGTTCATCGCCGTCAGCATGTCCAGCGCCTCGGCGCCACGCACCTCGCCGATCACGATCCGGTCCGGGCGCATCCGCAGGCTGTTGCGCACCAGCTCGCGCTGGCCGACCTCGCCGCGCCCCTCGATGTTCGCCGGCCGGGTCTCCAGGCGGACCACGTGTGGCTGTTGCAGTTGCAGCTCGGCCGAGTCTTCGATGGTGACAATCCGTTCGTTGTGCGGGATGAAGCTGGACAGCACGTTGAGCATGGTGGTCTTGCCGCAGCCGGTGCCGCCGGAAATCAACACGTTCAGCCGCCCCCGCACGATCGCCTTGAGCAGCAGGGCGATGGCCGGTGTCAGGGCGCCGGTCTGGATCAGGCTGTCGGTATTGAGCAGGTCCACCGCAAAGCGGCGGATCGAGATACTGGGCCCATCGATGGCCAGTGGCGGGATGATTGCGTTGACCCGCGAGCCGTCCTTGAGCCGGGCGTCGACCAGCGGCGAGGACTCGTCAATGCGCCGGCCCAGGCTGGAGACGATGCGATCGATGATGTTCAGCAGGTGCTGGTCATCGCGAAAGCGCACGTCGGTGCGCTGCAACTTGCCGAAGCGTTCGACGTACACCGAGTCATGCCCGTTCACCAGGATGTCCGACACCGTGTGGTCGGCCAGCAGTGGCTCCAGCGGGCCAAGGCCAAGCACTTCGTCGGTGATCTGCTTGATGATCAACTGGCGGCTGGCCGAACTGACCGGCGCCGAATGCTCGTCGAGCAGGCGTTGGCAGATATCGCGGATCTGGCGCACGGCCTCGGCCTGCCCGAGCGAGTCGAGCAGGGACAGGTCCATGACCTTCAGTAATTGCTGATAGGTCTTCTCGCGCCACTCGGCTTCCACCTGGGTGACCTGGCTTTTGGTTTCGAACAGCACATCCGGTGCTGAATGCTCCCATGCCATCAATGCCTCTGCCGGATCCTTGGCGCCGCCACTCTGCTGGGGCGGCGAGGCGGCCTCCGGGGTGCCAGCCTGTTTGCGCAAACGGTTACGGAAATCGCTAAGCATGGTTCACCCCCGAAAGACACGCTTGAAGGCGCGCGCGAACAACCCGTTGTCAGTGGCGACCTGCGTGCCGGCAAGTTCCTCGGCCAGCCCACGAAGTGCCTGGGCGATCGCGGAACGCGGTGCTTGCAGACCTAATGGCACACCGGTGTTCTGGCTCTGGTTGATGACGTTGAAGTCATTGGGCAGTTTGACGATATGGGTACAGCGCAGCGCCTCGCCGATGTCCTTGAGGCTGACCGGCGCCGCCTTGTCGTAACGGTTGACCACCACCTCGAGCTGGTTGCCACGCACGCCCAGGTCATCGCGCAGAATGCGCGCCAGGGCACTGGCGTCCCGCAGGTGGTTGACGCTCTGCTGCATGACCACGAAAACCCGATCCGCCTGCTCCAGCACCGAAGCAGTGATGTGGTCGATCTGCCGCGGCAGGTCGGCCACGACCCAGTCATAGTTGCAACGCGCCAGCTGCAGCAGCGCATCGAGTTGTTCGGCCTGGACATCCTGTGGCAGGCACAGCTCATTGCTGCGGCTGCCGAGCACATGCAGGGAGGGGCTGAAATGGTTGCAGAAGCCGCGCAGCGCAACACCATCCATGTCTTTGATCTGCTGCAGCACGTCCAGTTGGCTGTGCGACTGTGCGACATCCAGATGGTGCGACACACTGCCAAACTGCAGGTCCAGGTCAAGCAACAGGGCGTTACCCTTGAGGCTCAACTGATGCGCCAGGTTGCAGGCCAGTACCGTGCCGCCGGAGCCCCCCTTGGCATTCATCACCGCGACCAGTTTCCCCGCCGACTCGCTGCTGTTCTGGGTCTCCGTGACCATCCGGCCCAATGCGGCGATCAGCTCCGTGGCCACGATCGGCTCCGGCAGAAAATCGCGGGCGCCGGCCTGCATTGCCAGACGCATGCCTTCCCGGTCGTCCAGCTGGCCGCACAGCAACAGCGGCGGGCGCTCATGGGCCGGACGTTGCAACAGGGCCGCCAGCTCTTCGCGCCACAACTGGCCGACGCGCAACAGCAACAGGTCGGGCATCCGGTCCAAGCCGAAAAGCGGGTCGCAATGGCCGTTGCCCACCTGACGGACATTGACCTCAAGCGCCGGAATGCGCTGGCAGATTTCCTGCAGATGACGCAAGGCCAAGGCATCCGAGCTGCTGATCAGCAGGCGCTTCCTGGACTTGCTGGAAGTTGCCGATACAGAGGGTTCACTTAGATTCAGCATGGCGTGATCTCCGGTGCGACGTCCGCCTTGGGATGACGGCCCAGGCTTTCGCGAGGCAGGGTCGCCTTGAATGCGGGCAAGGTTATGGATGCCCCGATACCTGGAATGAACAGGCTGAACTGAAAGTTCTGCAGGACCAGCTGGACATAGCGGATAGCGGCAAACCCGCTGGCACTCGCCAGGTCACCGGGGCTGGCCACCAGCGCGCCGTTCTGGTCCAGGTAGCGCAGGGTCAGGTCGCCGGTGTCAAGGTCGGCCAACAGGCTGCTGGCGCCACTGTCGCCGGCGCTGTTGAAGATCGCCCGGCGCAGCACGACCGGGTCGCTGATATTGCACACCGCCGCCAGGCGTGCGCCGCGCCGCACGGACTCGTTCAGCACGTTGACGGTGAAATACAGCCGGCCCATTTCCAGCACCCCGAACAACAGGGTGAACAGCAATACGCTGACGAAGGCGAACTCCACCACGTATACACCGCGCATGCCCCTGCGTTTCATCACAGCGCCCTCATCACGGTGGTGGCGACCAACGGGAAGTTCAGCGCCACGCTGTTGCCGACAAAGGCCGGCAGGCCGCTGGCGATCAGCGGCGAAAACACGTAGGAGACGGTCACCTGTACGTGGTCGTTGGTGCCGGCCAGCTTGGTCACCTGCACGGTAGTGTTGGCCGGCATCCCGGTGAGGCTGCAGGGGGGTGTCGACGGGGCGCCATACACCGCCACGTATTTGGTCATGCATTCGAGGTCGGGGCTTACCTCGACCTTGCCCAGGGTCGCGTTCCACGCTCTGCTGGCAACAAACCGCGCAGCATCACGGCTGCCCTGCAACAGGCTGTTGTACTGGTAAAGCATCCGGCCGAGTTCGCCAAAGGCCAGCAATGTCAGCAACAACAAGGGCAGGGCCAGCGTGAACTCGACAATTGCCACCCCTTGCTGGCGCTGCGCGCGCTTGCACCAGTGAAATTCCATGACACGCTCCTAGGAGTCGATGCTCGGTGTGCCACTGCCATTGATGAAGGTTTTGTAGAGCTGAATGATCTGTGGGCCTGAATCGTCTTGCGGCGTGGGCCCAGGTACGTTGTCGCCACCGCACTGCTTGACGAACTGGCCGAAGATCTGCGAACCCCCGCCCTTGTTTTCGGCTGGCTGGAGCACGTAGAAGCAACCGAAACCGATCACCGGAATCGATGACGCCCCGGCGTTCTTGCCCGAGCAGTCGCCCACCACGAGCCTCAGTATCCTGCGCTCGAAAACCCCGCTCGCCTGGCACCCGCTTCCCGCGCCTGCGACGCAAGCGGCGGCACGCGATGCATAGTCGTTGTAGTCGAACAGCTGGGTGCCACCGGCAGACAGGTTGCCATTGCTCGACGCGACCGGTTGGCCCTGGTATTCCACCCGCGCCGGTGTGGCGGCGCCGTTGTACTGGATCAGCGGGTTGTTGTAGCTGGTCACCAGGTCTGGCGGATAGTCGGTGCCCTTGAATGACCCGGTGTAGTCGCCGAAGCGCGTGTTCAGGCCCTGGACGGAAGGGCCGACGGTGTTGCCAGGCTTGGTATCGACGCTGTCACCGACGTTACGGCAGACCGAGCCGCCGCCTGCCATGAGTTCGCCAACGTCCTTGCCACCCGCACCAAAGTCGAGCAGCTGAAAATTGCCGGGGCCAATCGGGTCGCTGTTCTTCGCGGCAGACTTCAACACTTCCAGGTCACCGAAGCGATAGCCCCAGAACATGCCGGCATCCGGGTTGTATTTTGCCGGGTCGCCACACACCAGCAGCGGCGCCAGGTTGCAGGGGCTGGTCGGGCTCGGCCCGGCGGTGGCGATCGCTGCCAGGCTCTTGGCCCCGACAGTGCCGGGGCCGGCTGACTGGGCGATGTTCCAGAAAAAGCCTGCCAGCGAGTAGTTGGGCACCGATACCCGCACATAGCTGGCATTGGCCGGCCCGGGGAAGGAGAACGGCCCGTAGACATTGTCTGCCAGCTCCACCACGGCAAACGCGCCTAGGTTGCCAGCGATGGCCGTCAACAGTTCCTGGTTGCCCGCAGCCTTGGCATTTTCGTTCAGGGTAAACAGCGCGGCATCCCGTGTAGCAGTGGCGGCGTTGCCAGCGCCCATCACCTGGCTCAGCGTCTTTGCGCCACTCAGGGCAGCGGCATCCACGGCGTTCTGCAGGCGTGTCTTGTTCAACAGCATATGGCCACCATCGAGTACCAACGCCGCCATCATCATGATCGCGACCAGGGCGATCACGATGATGATGGTGACTGCCCCCCGCTGCCGGCCTGGCCACGCGGTGAACATACGTTGGGCTCGAGGAGTCATCGTCACGCCCTCAATCGTTGCTGAACTTGATCTGGATCGGCTGGCCAATCTGCTGGGCTTCGCCGGTCGCGCCCCGGTAGCCATTGACCACTTTTTCCAGCAATGGGCCATCGACGCCTGCGGCCGGCAATTCGGTACCGGGGTGGGCGGCAACCTCCTTGTTGGCAATCTGCTGGTAGTGGGTCTGATAGACGCTGTAGCCCAGCGGCCCCACCCGGCCTTCGTCGTAAGCCATGCACCCGGACAACCCCGCTACAAGCGCGCAACACACGATCACGGTTCTCATGCTGGTTCTCTCCGATCAGTTCAGATCATGGCCAAAGTTGCCGCCGCTGACGCCTAGGCTGACGGGCACCGAACGGCCAGGCTCGCTGCCTTTGGTCTTGCCGAGCAGGTAGAAGTCGAGGTCACTGGGTTCGACGAATTTCTCGGTGGGCAGGCGCACCGCCCTGGCATCCACGGGCTTGGCCAGGTGTGGTGTCACCAGGATCACCAGTTCGGTTTCACCGTTGATGAACGACTGGCTGCGGAACAGGTGCCCGAGCACGGGTATATCCCCCAGCCCCGGGAAGCGGCTGACCAAGTCGCGGGTGTTTTCGCTGATCAGACCGGCGATGGCGATCGTCTGGCCATTGCCCAGTTCGACCGTGGACTCGGCGCTGCGCTTGGTCAGCGACGGAATCACCTGCGCCACACCGTCGCCCAGGATGCTGCTCAGGCCCGTGTCGAGCACCAGCGAATTGACGTTGGAAAGCTCGCTCACCGAGACATTCAGGTTGAGGTTGATGCGCCCGGAATCGAGCACCACCGGCATGAACTTCACTCCCACCCCGAATTCCTTGTACTCGACGGTAATGCCATCGTCCTCGGTGATCGGCACCGGGAATTCACCACCGGAAATGAACTCTGCCTGTTGCCCGCTCAAGGTGGTGAGGGTGGGTTCGGCCAGCACCTTGGCAGAACCGTTGTCCTTGGACGCCTCCAGAACCACGTTGAACAGGAAGTCGTCGGACAGGAACTGGGCGAACAGGCCCTTGCCGCCGCCAATCAGCGAACCGGGCGAAAGGATCGAGCCGCCACCTGGCGTCAGGCCCAGCCCCTGCCCATTGTTGAAGCCGCCACCGCTCCAGTTGCCGCCAGAGCCAAGGGCATTGAAGCGCACGTTGAGGTTCTTGATCAGGCTGCGCTGCATCTCGGCCACCTTGACCTCCAGCATCACCTGCTGGCTGCCGCCGACGCTGAGCAGGTTGATCACCTCCAGCGACTGGGCCGGTGCCGCTGCGGCAGCCTCACCCTTGCCTTGCACCACGCTGGAAGTCTGCGCGGCATAGGTCTTGGCCACCTTCATCGCCGTGTCCATGGCCGCAGCGCTACGCACCTGGCCGCGCAGCACCAGCGCGCCCTGGGCGCTGAACACTTCGATGTTCTCCTCGGGCAGCAACTGGTGCAGCTTGGTCTTGAGCCCGGTGAGGTCGTGCACGACTTCCACATCGAAGGTCTCGATCAGGCGATTGCTGGCGTCCCACAGCAGCACGTTGGTCGTGCCCAGGGAACGCCCGAGCAGGTAGAGCTGGGTCGGGCTGGTAATGAGGATATCGGCGATTTCAGGGTTGCCGACCGAGATCTTCCTGACCGCTGTACGACTGCTGATCGTCCGCGACTTGAAGATCGGTACCTGAATCGCATTGCCATTGGCCGCTGGCAGGGAACTGTACTCGGACCCCAGGCCTTCCGCCTGGGTAATGCCCGCGAACAGAAGCTGCATACCCAGCCCGCACAACAGGTACAGCCCTACTCTCTGCCAAGTGTTCATTCACGACTCCTTGCGAGGTGATCTTGTTCCCACCGAAGGTCAGCCATCGGACGCCAGCTGCGTTAAAAGCGTGTTTTCGCTATCTCGATTTCAGTGCCACGGATGATCGTGACCGCCCCCCCGACCGCGCTGCGGTTGAGCACCGGTTTCGGCTGTGGGCTGGCCATCGGCGGCGCGGGCTTGGCCGGCTCGGCAGCGGCAATGGCTGGAGCGGGTTTCTGCGCATCCAGCGGGTTACGCAGGGCCAGTTGCAGTTTCCCTTCGGACTGCGCCTTGACCAGCACCTCGGCTTCCTTGGCCGACATTTCCAGGGTGACGGCACGCACCACCACCGGTTGGGTCTTGTCAGTCCCCGCCGTCTGGTCCACGGCCAACACCCGCAGGTTCTGCAGGATGGTCTCGGACTCGGCCTGGTTACTGCTGCCATTGCTCTGCCGGGTCGCCAGCACATCGACCCGGTTACCCGGCAGAAGGAACCCGCCCACCCCGACCACATCGTCCACGCGTACCGAAATGGCCCGTTTGTCGGGGGCGATCAACGACGCCAGGGTACTGCCACCCAGGTGCTCGGCAACGCGTGCGCTGCGCAGCACATCACCACGCAGCAGGGCGAAGGTGGCGATCTTGCCTTGCACCTTTTCACTGCTGTCGAAGGCATCGTCGGGCACGGTATCCTTGGGCATGCGCACCAGGGTCACCTGCTGGGCCTCGATCATCTGCCCGAACGGGATCTCTACCGTGGCGACCACCACGTTCTTCATGTTGTCATCGGGGCTACCTTTGAGCCGCCCGTTCAGCCAGTTGTTGGCCATCCAGGCGGCGCCAAGCCCCAAGGTCAGGGAAACGGCAACCAGGGTCAGCGTACGGGCACTCATGTGTGCATCTCCTTAGCCAAGGAAGTTGATCTGGACGAAGTAGCTTTGCCAGGCCCATTTCAGTTCCTGCACCGACACTGGCCCCTCGCCACCCAGATAACGCTGGCGGTCGAGCGCCATGCTCAGCAGGTCGCGCGGGTGGCAGGGCACCAGCGGCACACCTTCGGCCTCGTACAGTGCCTGTAGCGCGTAGCGCAACAGCGCCGGGTCGTAAGCCAGCCCCAGGCGTTCGCACTCCTGGCGCCAGATGCGCTCGTACTCATCGACTTTCAGGTAGCTGAACTGCAGCTTGTAGCCAATACGCCGCAGGAAGGCCTCGTCGGCCAGTTCCAGCGGGTTGAGGTTGGTTGAGAACACCAGCACCAGGTCGAACGGCAGCTCGCAATGGCGCCCGCCCCCCAGGTTGAGGAAGTCGCGCTTCTCTTCCATCGGCACGATCCAGCGGTTGAACAGTTCGGCCGGAGCCATGCGCTGGCGGCCCATGTCGTCGATGATGAACAGGCCATTGCTGGCCTTGAGCTGCAGGGAAGCGTGGTACTGGCGGCTACTCGGGTCGAAACGGACATCCAGTTGCTCCATGCCGAGTTCGCCACCGGTGATGACCACCGGGCGTTTGCAACGCACCAGCCGGCGGTCGATGCCTTCGTTGAGCAGCAGGCTGTTCTGTTGGCCCTCTTCCTCCAGGGGCTGATGTACCTGGGGGTCAAAGACCTCGATAACCGACTCGTTGATCTCGATCGCGCGGGGGACCCAGATGGACTCCTCGAACAGTCGGATCAGGCGGCTGCTGACGTAGGTCTTGCCGGTGCCCGCCGGGCCGTAGATCATGATGGCGCGCCCGGAATTCAGGGCAACGCCCAGTTGATCGAGCATACCTTCGGGAAGCACGACGCCCGCGAAGGCGGTTTGCATGTTCTGGGTGTTGATGCAGCCATGGTGGATGGTCTGCAGCTTGAGCAGTTCCCGATAGGCACCTACCGGGAAGGGCGCGGCGCCGATATAGCCGCTGCGCGACAGTGCGTCACGGGCACTGCTGCGGCCACGTTCGGTCAGGCCGTAGCGCAGCGCCTGCCCGCCCGCTTGCACACCGACCTGGCCCAGCACCTCGACGCGGCCGTCCTTGCGCAGGAACGCCAGCACTTCTTCCACCACCGCCCCGGTCAGGGCCAGGCGCTCCACCAGACGCGACAGGTCCAGCGTGCCGGCGTCGTGCAGATGCTTGCACAGCAAATCACCGAGAAAGCTGTCGGCCAGGCCGGTCTCGCGAACCGTACGTGGCTGAGGTGCCAGGCTTTGCACTGCTTCCTTGGCACAGGCGCAGGCACCACTGTCTCTGAGTGCGTACATCGTTAGCCTCCCAGGCTATTGGCCGAGCGGTTGCCAAAAAAGGCTGACAAGAGTGCCGGACAGGATTGCAACCGAATAAGGAAAAGGCTTGCCCGCCACTTCATCCGCCACCGGCGCGAAATAGGCCTGGGCCGTCAACATCAACCAGTAGCGTTGCAAGGTCTGTTTCAACTGTCCGCGTATGAACACTAGCGACATCCCACATATACCGCCGGCAATCAGGCTAAGAAGTGCAGCCGAAAGTGCCTGGTGCGGTGTAAGAAAGGTACCGACCATGGCCATCAACTTAACGTCCCCGGCGGCCATGCCCCCCAGCGCGTACATCGGGATAAACACTGCAAAACCAATGAACATAGCCAGCACGCCAGCACCCAGCCCGGCCACTTCCGCCGCGTGAACCTGGCCTGCCAAGCCCAACCCCACCCCCAGCAAGATCAACAAGTTGGGAATGCGATGGCGGCGAAGATCACCCACCACCGCAATGCCCAACAGCCCTAGCAGCACGACAATGGCGAACAGAGACTCTGCTGACATTGCTGCATCCCCCCTGGGGCCTGGTCATGACTCAGTTCAAGGTGCAGCAGTACCGCCAAGGGCGGTAATCAGCCCGTTGATCTTTACCTTGGCGGCGGCGCCCAGGTTGGTGAAAGCGGTTACCAGGACGAGTGCAATCAATCCACCGGCTACCGCATATTCGACGACGGTCAGGCCGTCTTCATCTTTGACAAACTTCGAGACCGAAGCCTTGATTGTTTGAAGGGTCATTTCGCTCACCTCGCTAAGGACAATGTTCTTCTTCCCGGGCAGTGGTGGTTTGCACTACCTGTTGGGAATCCTAGTCAGCGGGTGGCGCTAGTCGTTAGGAGTTTTTTGCGAATCGCTAGGACTTTTTTGCGGCTTTTTGCCATCACCTGAAAACAATACAAGGCCGATACCAACAAGCGGCGCAAGTCTATGCGAGACGCGTTTTCGTATGCGCTTGCTGGCGTTTCCGGATAAGCATCCGACAATCTCGAGAGATGCCGACAAACGGTTGCCCTGGTGATCTATCCAAAACCGGGCGGAGAGCGTCTGGTATCAGTGCTTTAGCCGAGGTATAGAACCCGATGAAAAAAATTGAACTCGCCTGATAACCAATCATTCGGCAAGCCAATAGGCTATTGTCGATACTGCAACACGTAGGGACACCCGCCAGGAGCAGGTTAAGCCATGATGTCTAACTTGGGCAGAAAGCCGCTGTTGCTGTGGTTCGATCTGACCCGAGATCGGTCCACGGAAGCGTTGATGGCACAGTTCACCCATGTCTGCGATTGCAAGCTGGCAAAAACCGTCGCGCATGCCGAGCGCCAGCAGGCAGACATGATCTGCATGCATTTCGATCGCCCTGACACCCTCAACCTCAACCTGCTGCTGGAAGTGAAGCGCAACTCACCTTCCGTGCCGATCACCATGTTCACGGTGCAGCATTCCGAAGAACTGGCGGTGTGGGCCATGCGTTCGCGGGTGTGGGAATACCTGGTCCTGCCGCTGACCAGCAGCGAGATGAGTCGCTACCTCGATGTCCTGAAGCAGCTGTGCGAGGTCCGTCGCGTTGCCAACCATCAGGCCAATGAAAAGCACATCGATCACCTGCCGTCCCTGCCAGACAGCATTCGCCTGACCAGTGAACACCACAAGCACAGGGCGCTCGGCAAGGTCATGCCCTACATCGACCAGCATTTTCGCGAATGTATCGACCAGAAGGAGCTCGCCCAGCGCTGCGGCATGACCACGGCGCGCTTCAGTCGCCTGTTCAAGGAGGTCAATGGTCTGGGTTTCATGGATTACATTCTGAGCAAGCGCATGAGCCTGGCCATGGACCTGCTGGCCAACAGTCAGATGCCGATCACCAGCATCGGCTATGAGGCCGGCTTCAAGGACCCATCCTATTTCGCCCGCGCCTTCAAGCAGTTCACCAACTGCACGCCCAGCGAGTATCGCCAGGCCAGCCAGCTCGGCGAGGCGATCAGCGAAGCCGATCCGTTGAAGAACGCACTTGCGCGGGTGTTGGACAGCGCATTACCGAATGCGGCCTTCCACAAGACCCGCTGACCGATCAGGTGCCCGGCAGTAACCCATCTGCCCGCAACAAGGTCTCCAGGCAGTGCTCCTGCACCCCATAGAACGCCTTAAGCTGGCCGATCTTCTCCAGCAATGCCGTGCTGTCCGCCACCTGCCGCCGCTTCACCGCAAGAATCATCTTGTTCTTGTTGGTGTGCTCCAGCGAGATGAACTCGAACACCTTGGTTTCATAACCGCAGGCTTCCAGGTACAGCGCGCGCAGGCTGTCGGTCAGCATTTCGGCCTGCTGGCCCAGGTGCAGGCCGTACTGCAGCATCGGTTGCAACAACCCTGGGCTGTGCAGCTGCGGGCGGATCTGCTTGTGGCAGCACGGCGAGCACATGATGATCGCGGCGTTGCAGCGAATGCCGGTGTGGATGGCGTAGTCGGTGGCAATGTCGCAGGCATGCAGGGCGATCATCACGTCGATGGCCTCCGGCACCACGCTGCGGACATCGCCACACTGAAACGCCAGGCCGGGGTGTTCCAGGCGCGAGGCGGCAGCATTGCACAGGTCGACCATGTCCTGGCGCAGTTCAACCCCGGTCACCTGGGCTTCGCGGCCGAGGTTGTTGCGCAGGTAATCGTGCATGGCGAAGGTCAGGTAGCCCTTGCCCGAGCCGAAGTCGGCCACCCGCAGCGCCTGCTCCGCGGCCACCGGCGCGCTGGCCAGGGCATGGTCGAAGACCTCGATGAACTTGTTGATCTGCTTCCACTTGCGCGACATGGACGGAATCAGCGCGCCTTGACCGTCGGTCACGCCCAGGTCACGCAGGAATGGCCGCGACAGCTCCAGGTAGCGCTTCTTCTCGCGGTCATGGCCGCTGCTGGCCGCCTCGCGCGGCGCCTGCGCGCCGTGGCGCTGGAGCATGGGTTTGCCCTTCTTGCTGAAGGTCAGCTGCACTTCGCCGTCGCCGTCGAACAGGTGGGCGTTGCGGAAGCTGCCCGGCAGCAGTTCGGCAACCAGTGCCTGGGCCTGCTCCAGCGCCAGGTTACGGGTGATGTCGCGGGTCTGGTGGCGATAGACCAGCGACAGGCACGCCTGGCCCTTGACCTGCAGCGGCTTGGCAATGATCCGTTGCAGGGTCTGGTCGGTACCGACATGCCGCGCCAGCACCAGTTTGACCAAGGTATTGCCCTGCAGGGCAGTGCTCAGCAGGTCGAGAAACTGGGCGCGGGCATCCGGCGCGGAGGGGGCGGAAGGACTGGCGGACATGGGAAAGCGGTGCCTCGGGTAGCGGGAAGCGCAGGGCGCAATGCGCGCATTCTACAGGGTGGTACCGATCCTGTGGGAACACGGACTGGCGGCGAGTCCCCCATCAGTCGAGAATCACCAGGCGATTAGGCAGCTCATTGCGTGCATGGGTCGGCGGCACATGTTCGCTGAGCAGTTCGCCGCACGCGTCGATGCACTCGACAAAGCCCTGCAAAGTCCGCCCCTGGCGCACCTGCTCGGCAAGCCGGGCGACGATTACCGCGCGGGCCGTGGCGTCCAGGCAGTGCTCGATACCGCGGTCGACCAGGATCTCGACATGCCGCTCCGCCTCGCAGACGAAGATCAGCACCCCCGTCGCACCTGCCGTGCGCTGCAGGTTCTGTTCGCGAAACTGCTGCCGGGCCAGGCGCGAGGCGCGCCAGCGGCGTAGCGCGCGGGGGATCAGCCAACCGGCCAGGCGCGGGTTACGCAGCAACAGGCACAAGCCGACGAACAGCACCACATTCGCCACCAGCAGGCCGCGCCCTCCGGGCCACCCCAGCAGCCAGTGCAGCAGGCCCGGCACGACCAGCGCCAGCAGCGCAGCCCAGAACAGCGGCCAATAGGCGTAATCGTCGGCACGCCGGGCCAGCACCGTCACCAGTTCGGCATCGGTGCGCCGCTCGGCACGGGCAATGGCTTCGGCAACCAGCCGCTGATGGTATTCGTCAAGGGGAGTCATGCCGTCGGTCTCTTGAGCATTTTTATAGTTGTTTTCCCGGCATTCGGGGCTTCGTCCGCTGGCGACAGATTCAGGCATAATCCGCCGCAGGAAGAAAAAGCCTGCGAATCGTACAACAATAGCCGCCTGAAAACCTCGGCCGCGCGCGTATCACTGTCGATACGGCAGAGGCCCCAAAACGGAATTGATGATGAAACTGTCTTTGCTGGGCCTGGCCATGGGCCTTGCCAGTCAGGCGGCCCTCGCCGCCCCCTCCGCTCCCCCCCTGCAGGACAAGCAGGCGTTCATCGACCATCTGATCAGCCAGATGACCGAAGCCGAGAAAATCGGCCAGCTGCGCCTGATCAGCATCAGCCCGGAAATGCCCAGGGAAAAGATCCGCGAGGAAATTGCCGCCGGACGCATCGGCGGTACCTTCAACTCGCGTACTGCACCGGAAAACCGCCCCATGCAGGACGCGGCCATGCGCAGCCGGCTGAAGATCCCGATGTTCTTCGCCTACGACACCGTTCACGGCGAGCGCACCATTTTCCCGATCGGCCTGGGCATGGCTGCGACCTGGGACATGGACGCCGTGGCCAAGGTCGGCCGCACGGCCGCTATCGAAGCAGCCGCCGACGCCCTCGACATGACCTTCGCACCGATGGTCGACATCGCCCGTGACCCGCGCTGGGGCCGCACCAGCGAAGGCTTTGGCGAAGACACCTACCTGACGTCGAAGATCGGCCAGGTCATGGTCCGCTCGTTCCAGGGCAGCAGCCCGGCCAACCCCGACAGCATCATGGCCATCGTCAAGCACTTCGCCCTGTACGGCGCCGTGGAAGGCGGGCGCGACTACAACACGGTCGATATGAGCCTGCCGAAGATGTACAACGATTACCTGCCGCCCTACCGCGCCGCGCTGGACGCCGGTGCTGGCGGGGTGATGGTGGCGCTGAACTCGATCAACGGCGTGCCGGCCACCTCCAACACCTGGCTGATGAATGACCTGCTGCGCAAGGAGTGGGGCTTCAAGGGCGTGACCATCAGCGACCACGGCGCCATCCAGGAGCTGATCCGCCACGGCGTCGCCCGCGACGGTCGCGAAGCCGCCAAGCTGGCGATCAAGGCCGGCATCGACATGAGCATGAACGACACCCTGTACGGTGAAGAGCTGCCAGGCTTGTTGAAGTCCGGCGAGGTGACCCAGGGCGAACTCGACCAGGCGGTGCGCGAAGTGCTGGGCGCCAAGTACGACATGGGCCTGTTCAAGGACCCGTACGTGCGCATCGGCAAGGCCGAAAGCGACCTCAAGGACTATTACGGCAACGACCGCCTGCACCGCGAAGCCGCGCGTGACGTGGCGCGTCGCAGCCTGGTGCTGCTGGAAAACCGCAACCAGACCCTGCCACTGAAAAAGGCCGGCACCATCGCCCTGGTCGGCCCATTGGCCGATGCGCCGATCGACATGATGGGCAGCTGGGCAGCCGACGGCCAGCCCAAGCACTCGGTGACCGTACGCGAAGGCCTGCGCCGCGCCGTCGAAGGCAAGGCCAGGCTGGTCTATGCCAAGGGTGCCAACGTCACCGGCAACAAGGCGATGTTCGATTACCTGAACTTCCTCAACTTCGATGCGCCCGAGATCGTCGACGACCCGCGCCCGCCTGCGGTGCTGATCGACGAAGCGGTAAAGGCGGCGCAGCAGTCGGACGTGGTAGTCGCAGTAGTCGGCGAATCGCGCGGCATGTCCCACGAGTCGTCGAGCCGCACCACCCTGGAAATCCCGGCCAGCCAGCGCGAGCTGATCAAGGCCCTGAAGGCCACCGGCAAGCCGCTGGTGCTGGTGCTGATGAACGGCCGCCCGCTGTCGATCAGCTGGGAGCGCGAGCAGGCTGATGCAATCCTCGAAACCTGGTTCGCCGGTACCGAAGGTGGCAATGCGATTGCCGACGTGCTGTTCGGTGACTACAACCCGTCCGGCAAACTGGCCATCACCTTCCCGCGCTCGGTCGGGCAGATCCCGATGTACTACAACCACACCCGTATCGGCCGCCCCTTCACCCCGGGCAAGCCCGGTAACTATACCTCGCAGTACTTCGAGGAACCCAACGGCCCGCTGTATCCCTTCGGTTATGGCCTGAGCTACAGCAGCTTCGAGCTGTCGGGCCTGAAGCTGTCGAGCAAGGACCTCAAGCGTGGCGACACGCTGCAGGCCCAGGTGACGGTGAAGAACACCGGCAAGCTGGCCGGCGAGACCGTGGTGCAGCTGTACCTGCAGGATGTGTCGGCGTCGATGAGCCGGCCGGTCAAGGAGCTGAAGAACTTCCAGAAACTCATGCTCAAGCCGGGCGAGTCGCGCACCTTGAGCTTCCGCATCAGCGAGGAAGACCTGAAGTTCTACAATGGCCAGCTGCAGCGGGTGGCCGAGCCAGGCGAGTTCAATGTCCAGGTGGGGCTGGACTCCCAGGCGGTGCAGCAGCAGAGTTTCCAACTGCTGTAATTGAGGCGCCTGTGCCGGCCCTTTGGCGGGTAACCCCGCGAAAGGGCCGGCCCCGATATCCCAACCACCCGGATCCACCTCATGGCCTTTTCCTTTCGCGCCCTGCGTCTGGGCCTGATCACCCTGCTGATCGTGCTGGGCACCGCCCTCAGCGCCGGCTGGGCCATGCACCAGGCCAAGCGCCAGGCCATGGCCGCCGACGCGGGGCGCGCCAGCCAGCAGTTGGGCTTGTACGCCAATGCCCTGCACACCCTGATTGACCGTTACCGCGCGCTGCCCGCCGTGCTTGCGCTGGACCCGGAGCTGATCGCCGCCCTGCAGGGCCCGGTCAGCGAACCGCTGCAGGACGCCCTGAACCGCAAGCTCGAGCGCATCAATGGCGCGGCCAACTCCTCCACCCTCGAACTGCTCGACCGCACCGGCCTGGCCATCGCTGCCAGCAACTGGCGCCTGCCCAGCAGCTACGTGGGTTCCAACTACGGCTTCCGGCCCTACTTCAAGCAAGCCCGCAGCCAGGGCAGTGGCCGCTTCTACGCCGTCGGGGTGACCAGCGGAGTACCCGGCTACTTCCTCGCCAGCGCAGTGAACGATGAGCACGGGCGCTTCCTCGGCGCGATGGTGGTGAAGCTGGAGTTTCCCGAACTGGAACGCGAGTGGCGCCAGGGCAGCGATATCCTGCTGGTCAGCGACGCCCGCGGCATCACTTTCATCGCCAACCAGGACGGCTGGCGCTACCGCGAGCTGCAGCCACTCACTGGCGCCGACCGCGCCGAGCTGGCCGAAACCCGTCAGTACGACAAGCACCCGCTGGTGCCACTGCAGCATGAGGTGCTGACCCGCTTTGCCGAAAACAGCACCCTCAGCCGCGTGCACGGCCCGGCGGGCACTGGTGAATACCTGTGGGAAAGCCTGCCGCTGGGCAGCGAAGCCTGGACCTTGCACCTGCTGCGCAAGCCACAGGTGGTGGCCGACGGCCGTAATGCGGCCCTGGCCGCCGCCGCCGTGTGGCTGAGCCTGGTGTTCGCCGCACTGTTCCTCAGCCAGCGCCTGCGCCTGGCTCGCCTGCGCCAGCGCAGCCGGGAAGAGCTCAAGCGCCAGGTCGAAGAGCGCACCCGCGAGCTGCGCACAGCCCAGGAGGGCCTGGTGCAATCGGCCAAGCTGGCCGCGCTGGGGCAGATGTCGGCGGCCATGGCCCATGAGATCAACCAGCCGCTGACCACCCAGCGCATGCAGCTGGAAACCCTGCGCCTGCTGCTTGATCATGGCCGCTACGACGAAGCGCGGCAGGCCCTGGAACCGCTGGAGCAGATGCTCACGCGCATGGCTGCGCTCACCGGCCACCTGAAAACCTTCGCCCGCAATAGCCCGGTCGGGCTGCGCGAGCGCCTCGACCTGGCCACCGTGGTCGACCAGGCCCTGCACCTGCTGGACGCGCGAATGCGCAGCGAAGCGGTGGAAGTGGCCCTGTACCTGGCGCGCCCGGCCTGGGTACGCGGCGATGCCATTCGCCTTGAGCAGGTGCTGATCAACCTGCTGCGCAACGCCCTCGACGCCATGGCCGACAAGCGCTACAAACGCCTGGAGATCCGCATCGAGCCCGACGGCGAGCTGTGGCGCCTGAGTGTGCTGGATTCCGGCGGCGGCATCGACGAGGCCAACCTGGCCAAGGTCTTCGACCCGTTCTTCACCACCAAGCCGGTGGGTGAAGGCCTGGGACTCGGCCTGGCCATTTCCTATGGCATCGTCCATGAGGCCGGTGGCCAGCTGCAGGCCGAAAACCTGCCCGGCGGCGCGCGCCTCAGCCTTGCCCTGCCCCGAGACCTGGAGCCTGTATGTTGAATTCGGTGATGGTTGTCGACGATGAAGCCAGTATCCGCACGGCGGTCGAACAATGGCTGAGCCTGTCCGGCTTCAGCGTGCAGTTGTTCGCCCGCGCCGAAGAATGCCTGGCACACCTGCCACGGCACTTTCCCGGTGTGGTCATCAGCGATGTGCGCATGCCCGGCATGGATGGCCTGCAACTGCTCGAACGCCTGCAGGCCGACGACCCCGACCTGCCGGTCATCCTGCTGACCGGCCACGGCGACGTGCCCATGGCGGTGGAAGCGATGCGCAGCGGGGCCTACGACTTCCTGGAAAAACCCTTCACCCCGCAACACCTGCTGGGCAGCCTGCGCCGCGCCCTGGAAAAACGCCAACTGGTGCTGGAGAACCGCAGGCTGCATGAGCAGGCCGACCTCAAGGCGCGTCTGGAAGGCACGCTGCTGGGGATGTCCCAGGGCCTGCAACAGCTGCGTCGGCAAGTGCTGGACCTGGCCAACCTGCCAGTCAATGTACTGATCCGTGGTGAAACCGGCAGCGGCAAGGAACGCGTGGCCCGCTGCCTGCACGACTTCGGCCCGCGCGCGGGCAAGCCGTTCGTCGCCCTCAATTGCGCGGCCATCCCCGAAGCGCTGTTCGAGGCCGAACTGTTCGGCCATGAAAGCGGCGCCTTCACCGGTGCCCAGGGCAAACGCATCGGCAAACTGGAATACGCCAACGGTGGCACGGTGTTCCTCGACGAAATCGAGAGCATGCCGCTGGCGCAACAGGCCAAGCTGTTGCGGGTGATCCAGGAGCAAAAGCTGGAGCGGCTGGGGGCCAACCAGAGCATCGCCGTCGACCTGCGCATCATCGCCGCGACCAAGCCCGACCTGCTCGAGGAAGCCCGCGCCGGGCGTTTCCGCGAAGACCTGGCCTATCGCCTGAACGTGGCCGAACTGCGCCTGGCGCCGCTGCGTGAGCGGCGTGAGGATATCCCACTGCTGTTCGAGCACTTTGCCCGGGCCGCCGCGGAAAAGCTTGGCCGTGTGACACCGCCCTTGTCGGGCACGCAACTGGCGCAGTTGCTGGCGCATGACTGGCCGGGCAATGTGCGCGAACTGGCCAATGCGGCGGAACGCCACGCCTTGGGGCTGGGCTCGCCGAGCAGCGAGGCGGCGCCAGCCGGGCAGTCGTTGAGCGGGCAAATGGAAGCGTTCGAGGCGCAATGCCTGCGGGCAGCGCTGCGCCAGCATGGCGGCGAGATCAAGGCAGTGATGGAGGCTTTGCAACTGCCCCGGCGCACACTTAACGAGAAGATGCAGCGGCACGGGTTGGTGCGTGAGGACTTTATCGGGCGCGAATGAGCGGAAATCCGCTTATCAACCTGAATGGGTAAGCAAAAAACCGCTCACAAGGAGGTTTTTTTGGGTTGCGTTGCAGCTCTTCATGGGCCCGCCTGCGCCCACATGAAAAAATGCGCCCTCAAGCGTGACGCGGTCCCGCGGCGGGCCCATGAAGGGCCAAGCGCCCCTCTCTGGATCACCACGCACTCATTTGGCACACCTTCTGCAATTGCCTGTGCAAGCCGCGCCTCGGCGCGCTCCACAAAAACAACGAGAAGGTATCCCCTGATGGATAACGCCACCACCCTGCCCGCCGGGGCGGCCACCGTGCCCGCCGCGGAAAAAACCACCGCCAGCCGCCTGAAGTCGATCTTCAGCGGGTCCATCGGCAATATGGTCGAATGGTACGACTGGTACGTCTACGCAGCATTCTCGCTGTACTTCGCCAAGGCCTTCTTCCCGGCCGGTGACGCCACCGCACAAATGCTCAACACCGCCGCGATCTTCGCCGTGGGCTTCTTCATGCGCCCGATCGGTGGCTGGCTGATGGGCCTGTATGCAGACCGCAAAGGCCGTAAGGCCGCCTTGATGGCCTCGGTGCTGCTGATGTGCGCCGGCTCCCTGATCATCGCCCTGACCCCAGGTTACCAAACCATCGGTGTGGCCGCGCCAATCCTGCTGGTCATTGCGCGCCTGATGCAAGGCCTGTCGGTAGGCGGCGAATATGGCACCTCGGCCACCTACCTCAGCGAAATGGCCAGCAAGGACCGCCGTGGCTTCTTCTCCAGCTTCCAGTATGTGACGCTGATCTCCGGCCAGCTGATCGCCCTGGCGGTACTGATCGTACTGCAACAGACCCTGACCACCGAGCAGCTGTATGCCTGGGGCTGGCGCGTACCTTTCGTGATCGGTGCGCTATGCGCCGTGGTGGCGCTTTACCTGCGTCGCGGCATGGAAGAAACCGCCTCCTTTACCAAGAAGGAAAAGGCCAAGGAAAACCTGATGCGCACCCTGCTGCGCCATCCGAAGGAACTGCTGACGGTAGTCGGACTGACCATGGGCGGCACCCTGGCCTTCTACACCTACACCACCTACATGCAGAAGTACCTGGTCAACACCGCAGGCATGAGTATCAGCGACTCGACCACCATCTCGGCCGCCACGCTGTTCCTGTTCATGTGCCTGCAGCCGGTAATCGGTGGCCTGTCCGACAAGATCGGTCGTCGCCCGATCCTGATCGCCTTCGGGGTACTCGGCACCCTGTTCACCGTACCGATCCTCAGCACCCTGCACACCATCCAGACCTGGTGGGGCGCGTTCTTCCTGATCATGGCAGCACTGATCATCGTGAGCGGCTACACCTCGATCAACGCCGTGGTCAAGGCCGAACTGTTCCCCACCGAAATCCGCGCCCTGGGCGTGGGCCTGCCGTACGCCCTGACCGTGTCGATCTTCGGCGGCACCGCCGAGTACGTGGCCCTGTGGTTCAAGAGCATTGGCCTGGAAAGCGGCTTCTACTGGTATGTCACCGCCTGCATCGCCTGCTCGCTGCTGGTATACGCAACCATGAAGGACACCAAGCAGCACTCGCGGATTACCACCGAATGAGCGTGAGCTTGCCGTAATAAGGGAGGGCGCACCGTTCGCGGGGCGCCCTTCTTCTTTCGTCATTCACTGTGCACTGGGCTTTCATCGCCGAGCTCAGGACATCTCCAACGCCTGACGCGGTTCCCGGCGCTGATACCAGGTAGCCATTAGCACCAGTAGCAGCAGCACCCCGCCCAACACTGCCGAAGAACCGACCGTACCGAAGTCGAGGCCACCCTTTTCATGCGGCTTGGTGAGGAAATCTCCCAGCGTTGCACCGAACGGACGGGTGAGCACGAAGGCCACCCAGAACAACACCACACCCGGTATGCGCGTCCAGTAGCGGGCCACTACCACCAGAGCGATGGCGCTGCCGATCAGCAGGGCGCCGCCGGCAAAGCCGAGCCCCGAGTCATCTGCCAGGTAATCGCCCAAAGCAGTGCCCAGCGTGTTGGAAAACAATATCGCCACCCAGTAGAACAGCTCACCCGCACGGTTCCTGATGCGGGTGACGTCCAGCGGGTTGCCGCTCAGGCGCCAGGCCAGGAAGGTCAGCAGCAGGATACCGATGAGCAGCGCAGACCCCGCGGCGTAGCCCAGGCCGAGGGTGCGGTCCATGAAGTCGGACATGGTGGTGCCGGCGGTGCTGGTGGAGAGGATCACCAGCCAGTACAGCATCGGGTGGTAGCGGCGCGAGTACAGCTGGCCAAGCAAGGTCAGCAGGAACACGCTGATCAGCAGCAACGAGCTCAGTGCGTAGCCGATGTTCAAGGTCATCGACAGCAAGTCGCCCGCCGTTTCCCCAAGGGTGGTAGCGCAGATCTTCATGACCCAGAAGGCCAAAGTGATTTGCGGAAGTTTGTTCATTGTTGTGCCGCTCCGGTCTGAAATGCGGCGATGGTGCTGAGCAGCGTCTGAAAAATCGGTTTGCAATAAATGAAAAATGCGTTGGCCTGCCTTGGATGACAGATTTTTCATTTTTAACGTCCCATTAATTCTTCGCTTCCAAGCTGCAATGGCTGGCAGGACGTTGGCGCGCAGGCACGCAACAGGGGCATGAACACTGCCGGCTCACCGTATGTGCAGACAGATACATCGAATAAACAGATATTTAATCGCTATTTTTTGCGCTTTTTATCTAATTAATCGGCGTAGCATCAAGCCCATAGAAACAAGCAACCTCTCAAACCTACTGGAGCAACGACCATGAAAAACCAACTGATCCTCACCCTGGCCCTCTCGGTTTTCGCTGCTGGCGCCTTTGCCGAAGATGGCTTCAACCGCACCAACGCCCACACCTTCGCAGCGGCACAGAGCCAATCCGCGACCTACGCTGAAGATGGTTTCGACCGTACTGGTGGCCAGCGCTTCGCCGAAGATGGCTTCGACCGCACCGGTGGCCAGCGCTTCGCCGAAGATGGCTTCGACCGCACCGGTGGCCAGCGCTTCGCCGAAGATGGCTTCGACCGCACCGACGCCCACCGCATCAGCTGATCCACTGATACGCGCTACCAGCCCGGCTTCGGCCGGGCTTGATCATTTGCAGGCGAGCACAGGCTTGGCACACTAGGCGTCTTGTCCACCAGGAGGTAGGGCCAGCAAGCCCAGCACAGATGTACTACTACGAACCCGCCAAAGGCCACGGCCTGCCCCACGACCCGTTCAACGCCATCGTCGGCCCCCGCCCTATCGGCTGGATTTCGTCACAGGACCGCGAAGGTCGGCTGAACCTGGCCCCCTACAGCTTTTTCAACGCTTTCAACTACATTCCACCGATCATCGGCTTCTGCAGCGTCGGGCGCAAAGACAGCCTGAACAACATCGAGCAGACCGGCGAATTCGTCTGGAACCTGGCCACCCGCCCGTTGGCCGCGCAGATGAACCAGAGCTGTGCGCCGGTGGCCGCCGAAGTCAACGAATTCGAATTGAGCGGCCTTACCGCCACGCCGTCGCGCATCGTCAGCGTGCCGCGCGTCGGCGAAACGCCGGTGGCCTTCGAGTGCAAGGTCAGCCAGATCGTCCAGCTCAAGCGGGCCGACCAGGAACTGGTGCCCAGCTGGCTGATCCTCGGTGAAGTGGTGGCGGTGCACATTGCCGAGCACCTGCTGAACAACGGCATCTACGATACCGCTGCCGCCGAACCGATCCTGCGTGGCGGTGGCCCGGCGGACTATTTCGAACTGGGCAACCTGTTCAAGATGGCCCGGCCGCCGGCCTGATCACCAGACCAGTTCACCTTCGTCGCTGACGCCCTGCAGGCGTTGCAGCTCGGCGCTGGCCGCTTCGTCGGCGGCCACGGCGCCCTTGAAAACCTGGCCGTCGAGCACCTTGTGAAAACGCGGCGCGCCGCCCATGCCCAGGGCCTTGACCGCAATCGCGGCGTGGTAACCGCCTTCCACCGGAACCATCGCCGAAACCGCTTCGAAATGCGGGAACTCCCTACGTGCCATGTTGCTATCCGCCTGATTGATCGAGGGCCGGTATTTTACCTTATTCGTCTGTACCGGCCCTACCGCCGGTACAGGCAACAGCTCAATCGAAGGTATGCAGGTCCAGGCTGCTAACCACCTGAGTCTGCACCAGCTCACCAAACACCTCCAGCGTCGGCGAAGCAAAGTACCCGCTCATCGCCTGTTGGTTCTGCCAGCTACCACTGAGCAGCCACAGGTCGGCATCGGCCTGCGACCGCTGCACGGTGAAACTCAGGCAACCCGGTGCCCGCAACGAGGGTTCGAGCAAGTCACGCAGGCGCGCGCCCAGCTCTGCCGAGCGCCCGCTGCTGGCACGGATGAAAGCAAGGTGGGTGACCGGTCGTGTCGGGGTCATTGCACAATCTCCTTGAAGCAAGCGGACGGAAAACCAGGCTGCCAAGGTTAGGGCCTGCCCCGTGCGACGCGTTAGGCCATTACTGCCTGTCGATTGCCTGATCCTGCAGCGTGGCAGGATCAGGCAATCGACAGGCAGCTTTCGACTAGCGTCCGCCATTGCCCAAACCTATGCTGCGTCGGTCAGCAGAGGAAAGCCATCATGACCATTGCCACGTCCATCGACCCCACCCTGGAACTGCAACGCCAGGAACTGGCCGAGCTGATCCAACGCCATGCAGGTGAGCCCTACGGCCCGGCGTCGGCCATCGATGACCTGTACCTGGTGCGCTACACCGAGAATGTCCGCTCGGTGCCGACCCTGGCCCAACCCGCCCTGTGCATCCTTGCCCAAGGCAGCAAGAGCCTGTTCCTCGGCGACGAACAGTATGCCTACGACCCGCTGCACTACATGGTGGTGTCGGTGACCTTGCCGCTGAGCGGCGTGCGCCTCGATGCCAGCCCCGAGCACCCCAGCCTGGGGTTGCGCCTGGACCTGGACCCGGCCGAGATCAGCCAGTTGATCGCCGAAAGCGGGCCGATGCTGGTGCCCAACCGGCCGTCGGGCCGTGGCCTGTATGTGGAAAGAACCGACGCTGCGTTGCTGGACGCCCTGCTGCGGCTGATTCGCCTGCTGGACACTCCACGCGACATCGCCATGTTGGCGCCGCTGTTTCGCCGAGAGATTCTCTATCGCCTGTTGCGAGGCCCGCAGGGCTACCGGTTGTATGAAATTGCCCTGGCCAACAGCCAGACTCACCGGGTGTGCCAGGCCATCACCTGGCTCAACCAGAACTACCAGTTGCCGCTGCGCATCGAGGATCTCGCGCGGATAGTGAACCTCAGCACCTCGACCTTGCACCACCGGTTCAAGGCGGTGACCTCGATGAGCCCGTTGCAGTACCAGAAGCAACTGCGCTTGCAGGAAGCCCGCCGGTTGATGCTGAACGACGGGCTCGAAGCGGCGGTGGCGGCCTATCGGGTGGGCTATGAAAGCCCGTCGCAGTTCAGCCGGGAATACAGCCGGCTGTATGGCGCGCCGCCGATCCGGGATGTGGCGCGGTTGCGGGCCACTGCCGGCTGAGTTCGGCTTTGCCTGTACTGGCCCCTTCGCGGGTAAACCCGCTCCCAAAGGGACCGCGCCAGCTTTTGGAAATTGAGCAAGACAGTTGCTTACACGGGTACTGCACAGATGCTTAAAACTGTGCAGTACCTGTAGGAGCGGGTTCACCCGCGAAGAGGCCGGTACAGGCAACAGCGCTACTTACCCGCACACAGCCCCCTGCCACTGGTTCTGGTCAACCTGGATCAGCGTCGGCCCCTTGCGCTCCACCGCCAGCATCAGCGCCGCCTGCAGCTGCGTCACATCGGCCACATGTTCCGCCGCGGCCCCCAGTGCCCGCGCCACGCCAAGGAAGTCCGGCGTATGGATATCCACCCCGACCGGCTCGATGGCACGGTTGACCATGTACTTCTTGATCTCTTCATACCCCTGGTTATTCCACAGCAGCACGATCAGCGGCACCTGCGCCTCTACTGCGCTGGCCAACTCTGGCAAGGTGAACTGCAAACCACCATCCCCGATCAGGCACACCGCAGGCGCACGCTCGCCATGCTGCTCGGCGCTGCCCAACCAGGCACCCATGGCTGCCGGCAAGGCATAACCCAAGGTGCCGTAGCCGGTCGAGGCATTGAACCAGCGGCGTGGCTGGTCCATGTCCAGGGTCAGGTTGCCGGTGTATACCGGCTGGGTCGAGTCACCCACCAGCACGGCATTCGGCAAACATTCGAGGATGGCTTGCAACAGGCGCGTCTGGCTCAAGGTTGGCTGGTCCCAGCCGGCCGCCAGCGCCTGGCGCAGATTGGCCACGCGGGCAGCCCCCCAGGTGCTTTCGCGCACGGGCTGCGGTTGCGCCTGCAAGGCGCCGAGCAACGCCGCGGCTGCCAGTTCGGCATCAGCCACCAGCGCCAGCTCGGGTAGATAGTTGCGCACGGTCTGGTCCGGGTCGATGTCGATGCGCAACAGAGCGCCCGGGATCGTGAACCCGCCCTTGAAGGTCACGTCATAATCGGTTTCGGCCAGCTCGGTGCCGATGGCGAGCACCACATCGGCTTCCGCCACCAAGGCACGCGTAGCTGGCAGTGACTGGGTCGAGCCGATCTGCAGCGGATGGCTGGAAGGCAGCAAGCCTTTGGCATTGATGGTCAGCGCCATCGGGGCCTGCAAGTGTTCGGCCAGGCGTGCCAGCGCAGCCCCCGCAGCCAGGGCACCACCCCCGGCGAGGATCAGGGGCCGCCGTGCAGTGGCCAGGCGCTCGGCCATCTGCGCCACCGCCTGCGGCGCCGCCCCGGCCCGGCTGCCACGCACCGGGCGCCCAGGCAGCAGGTGATCAGCCGGTTCGACCAGCACATCCAGCGGGATCTCGATATGCACCGGCCGTGGCCTCGCCCCCTCGAACACGGCGTACGCCCGCGCCAGCACCTGGGGCAAGTCATCGGCACTCATCAAGGTGTGGGAAAACGCCGCTACACCCGACACCAGCGCCGCCTGGTCAGGCAACTCGTGCAGCTTGCCGCGGCCACCGCCCAGTTGATTGCGGGACTGCACGCTGGAAATGACCAACATCGGAATCGAGTCGGCATAGGCCTGGCCCATGGCGGTGGTGATGTTGGTCATGCCCGGGCCGGTGATGATGAAGCATACCCCGGGCTTGCCACGGGTGCGCGCATAGCCGTCAGCCATGAACCCGGCCCCCTGCTCATGACGCGGGGTGATATGGCGGATGGACGACCCCGCCAGGCCGCGGTACAGCTCCACGGTATGCACGCCAGGGATGCCGAAGACATGGTCCACGCCATAGCCTTCAAGGAGTTTGACCAATACTTCGCCGCAAGTTGCCATTGGGGTCCACCGTGAATCCTGTTGGGTTAAGGCCGTTATTGGACCCAAGCCACGGCTACTCCCACAATGCAAAAAAACGCATACTAGCCATGTCCTGGGATCATGGCTTAGCACAATGAAACGCCTTCCGCCGCTGCCTGCGCTGCACACCTTTCTGGTCACCGCCCAGCACTGCAATTTCACCCGTGCCGGGCAGCAGTTGCACATTACCCAAGGTGCCGTCAGCCGGCAGATCGCAGCGCTCGAGGAGCACCTGGGTTATGCCCTGTTCCAGCGCCAGGCGCGCGGGCTGAGCCTGACGCGCGAGGGCCAGGACTGGTTGCCACGGGTGCAGCAGGTATTCGCGTTGATCGAACAAGGGGTACGGGAGGTGGGCGGGCGCAGCGTCACCTTGCAGCTCAAGGCGCCGACCTGCGTGATGCGCTGGCTGCTACCGCGCCTGATGGAATGGCAAGCGCTACGCCCGGATGTGCCGGTAGAACTGACCACCACGGTGCAGCATGGGGTGGACCTGCGTCGCGAGGGCTTCGATGCGGCGGTGGTCTATGGTGATGCACCAAACCATGGGCTGCGCGTGCGCAAGCTGTTCGATGAGCAGCTGACGCCGGTCTGTGCGCCCTCGCTGCGCCAGGGGCCGCGGCCGCTGCAGCAGGTTGAAGATCTGGCCCGGCACATGTTGCTGCACCCGTCGCGGGATGAGCACGACTGGCGCCTGTGGTTGCAGGCGGCCGGGGTGACACTGGCCAGTCAGGGGCCGAAACAGCATTTCGAGACCCTGGACATGGCGATGGCCATGGCCGCGCAGGGCACCGGCGTAGCCATCGGCGACTGGTCGCTGATCGGCGATGACTTGCGCGGGGGACGCCTGTGCATGCCGTTTGCGCTCAAGGTAATGACCGGCAAGGGGTATTACCTGGTGAGCCAGGCCAAGGGCTTGCCACCGGGGTTGGTGGAACTGCTGGATTGGCTGGAACGCCAGGCCGCTCTGTGACGGCCCATGCGCGGGTTTATCCGCGCATGGGCGCCGCTCAATAGCCGACTGTGAAGCGCTGCCGCGAATGCTGCGGTTTTTCCAGCTCGTCGAGCATGGCTATCGCATAATCGGCGAAGCTGATCCAACTCCTGCCGTCGGCACCGATCAACAGGTGGTCCTTGCCCAGCGTGTAATGCCCGCTGCGCTCACCCTCGACGAATTCCGCCGACGGCGACAGGAAGGTCCAGTCGAGGTTCGGCTCCCGTTGCAACACCTGCAGAAAATGCGCCCCGGCCGCAGCCTCGGCCTTGTATGCCTCCGGGAAGTCCGGGCTGTCGATCACCCGGTGCCCCGAAGGCAGCAACAGGCTGCCGGCCCCGCCCACCACCAGCAGGCGCCTGACCCCGGCCCGCTTGACTGGCTCGATGATGGCGTGCGGCTCGATGGTCGCGAAGTGCGCCGCGCTCAACACTGCATCCACCCCAGCTACAGCTGCTTGCAAGGCAGCGCCATCCTTGACGTCAAGCGCCTTGACGGTCACCCCGTCACGCCCCTGCAAGCGCGAAGGGTCCCGCGCGATAGCCAGCACACTGTGGCCACGGCGCAGGGCTTCTTCCAACAACTGGCTGCCAGCGCGGCCAGTGGCACCAATAATCGCGATCTTCATGGGATATTCTCCATCCACTACGGAATTACCACTTCATCTCACCCTTGGCGACCTTGGCCCCCAACACCAGCGAGCTCTCATCGGCCAGGCCTGGGTAACGTTGCTTCATCGCCTCGATCAACGCACCGGCATCTTTCGCCTTGGCGGTCTCGGCATCGAAATCACGAATGTAGTTCGCCGTGAAACGCACGGCCTGCAGCGACCGGCTGCTGTCCCCCAGATAGTGCCCGGGGATGACCGTACGTGGCGCCAGTGCTTCGATATGCGCCAGGGTGGCGAGCCAGTCAGCCTGCGACTTGGCCGATGCGATATCAGCCATCCACACATGGATGTGCTCGGACACCACCACGCCACCGACCACCGCCTTGATCGCCGGGATCCATACGAAACTGCGATCGGGTTGCGGGCCGTCCAGGCCAACCACCTCGAGGGCCTGTCCCTCCAGCATCAGGCGGTCGCCTTCGAGCACCTGCGGCAGCACCAACTGCGCCGGTTTGTCCGTGCCCATCTGCGGCCCCCAGTAGGCCAGCTTGGCCGCCATGGTCTGGCGGATATGGGCAACCGTGGCGGCCGAGGCCAGCACCTTGGCGTCGGGGAAGGCCCGGGTGACAGTATCCAGGCCAAAGTAGTAGTCCGGGTCACCATGGCTGATGTAGATACTGGTCAGGTGCTTGCCACTTGCTCGCAAACGCTGCACCAGCTGCTCGGCCTGGGCCTTGCCGAACTGGGCATCGATCAGCACGGCGTCGTGTTCACCGCTGACGATCACCGAACTGACCGGAAAAATTGCCGCATGGCCGGGGTTGTAGACCTCCAGCTGCAAGGGCTCGGCAGCCAGCGCCGGGCCGGCCAGGGTAACGCAGGCCAGTAGCAGGCCACGCAAGGTGGTAAAAAAAGGCATTGGAAACGCTCGTCAGGGGAACAATGCCCAACAGCTTAGTTGCCCGATCCGTGCCAAAAAATGCGATCCTCGCACATAGTTTGTTTCTGAAATCGGGCAGATCATGGACCGTCTCAATGCCATGCGGGTTTTCGTCGCCGTTGTCGACCTCGGCAGCCAATCGGCTGCGGCGGATCATCTGCAGCTTTCCCGGCCAGTGGTGTCGCGCTACCTGGCAGAGCTGGAAGACTGGGTTGGCGCGCGGTTGATGCAGCGCACCACGCGCAGACTCAGCCTCACTGCCGCCGGCGAGGAAACCCTGCCCCGTTGCCGGCAACTGCTGGAACTGGCTGGCGACCTGCAAGCTGCGGTGCAGCAACCGGATGACGCGCCCAAAGGCGCGCTGCGCATCAGCGTGAGCACCTCATTCGGCCAGGCCCAGTTGGTAGATGCGGTCGCTGCCTACGTTCGGCGCTACCCGGGAGTGAAGGTGGAGCTGCAAATGCTCGATCGCACGGTCAACCTGGTGGATGAACGCATCGACCTGGCGATCCGCACCAGCAACGACCTGGACCCCAACCTGATCGCCCGGCGCCTGAGTGTGTGCCGCTCGGCAGTGTGCGCGGCACCGGCCTACCTGCGTGAACACGGCACACCCAAACAGGTCGAAGACCTGAGCCGGCATAATTGCCTCACTCATGCCTATTTCGGCCACAGCTTGTGGCATTTCGAGGTGGCTGGGCAGCAGGTTGCCGTGCCGGTGGCGGGGAATATCAGCGCCAACGAGGCGATGACCCTTCAGAAGGCGGCGCTGGCCGGCGCCGGCATCGCCATGCTGCCGACCTATCAGGCCGCCGAGGCCCTGCGCCGAGGCGAGCTGGTGCGCCTGCTGCCCGAGGCAAAGCCGCGCGAGCTGAACCTGAACGCCGTGTACACGTCGCGCAAGCACATGCCGGCGACCTTGCGCAGCATGCTGGACTTCCTGGTGCAGCGGTTCAGCGACGAACCGGAATGGGACAGAGACCTGTGACGTCCCGAAGCTGTCGCGCTGTCACTCCTCGACGCTCATGTATTCCTTGGCCCAGCGGATGTAGTCCTCGGGCTGGGTGTAGGTGTGCGACAGCTCGGTAGCGCTGAGGTTTTCCGACTTGTTCTGCTGGCCGCGCTGCAGTCGCAGGCAGTCGTAGGTAGCTTTGATCGCGGCAAAATAGGCGGCATGGCCATCAACCACGATACGCACGCCCAGGCGCGCCAGACGCTCATCATCGCGCAGGTTCGGGTTGCCGTAGGTGACCAGCATCAACGGTACCGTCAGGTGCTCGGCAATCCGTTCCAGCTGCTCGAAATCCTTCACCCCGACCATGCAGATTCCGTCGGCACCAGCCTTCTGGTAACTCTGGGTACGCACGATGATCTCTTCGGTGGAAAGCACACCGGCATTGGTACGGGCGATGATCGACAACGAGGAATCGACTCGTGCCTCCAGTGCCGCGCGGATCTTGCCAACGCCCTCTTCGACCGATATCAGGTCGGTGGACTTGCGCCCGAATTGCGCTGGCAGCAGGGTGTCCTCGATGGTCAGCGCGGCCACGCCGGCACGTTCCAGCTCGATGACCGTACGCATGACATTCAGCGCGTTGCCATAGCCGTGGTCCGCGTCAGCCAGCACCGGCAGTTGCGCCACGCGGCCGATACGGGTGGCCTGCTCGACGAACTCGCTAAGGGTGATCAGGGCGAAGTCCGGTGCGGCCAGCACCTGCAGCGAAGCGACGGAACCGCCGAGAATGCCGACCTCGAAACCCAGGTCTGCGGCAATGCGTGCCGACATCGGGTCGAACACCGATGCGGTGTGGTAACAGGCACCTGAAGCGAGCAGCTCGCGGAAGGCAAAACGCAGATCTTGATGGGAAGCCTTGGGCATGATCACTCCGCAAAATTAGTTGAAATTCGAACGGTAACTACCGACCCCTGTAATCGGGTCTACCTGACCTGTTCCAACCGTCGCCATCTGGGCGGTCATGCTCGACATGCAGGCAGAGGAATAAAAGGTGTGGGAGACAAAGGCGCAAAATACCTGCGGCAAAACGTTGCACCAAGCTGGTGCAAGCCCCGATTTTCAGCCTTTGTGGCATACCAACGATATCACGCAGCCATGCAGCACTGGATGAATGCGCCAATGCCGATCTTGCATAGGGGATGCAGATAGTACATAGGAAGCTACCTAACTCAGGTTACAATCCGGGAGCCTTTGCAACTCGCTGAGGCCGTTACCGACCCAAAGGTATACCCGTGACCGCCGCCCTGCCCCCCACTACGTTGCGCAACGTGCTCACCGCCCTGATGCTGGCGATCTTCCTTGGTGCGCTGGACCAGACCATTGTCGCTGTCTCACTGCCGGCAATATCGGCACAGTTCAACGATGTCGGCCTGCTGGCCTGGGTCATCTCCGGCTATATGGTGGCGATGACCGTGGCCGTGCCGATCTACGGCAAGCTGGGCGACCTGTACGGGCGGCGGCGGATGATCCTCACCGGCATCAGCCTGTTCACCCTGGCCTCGATCGCCTGCGCCCTGGCCCAGGACATGCCGCAACTGGTACTGGCCCGGGTGCTGCAAGGCATCGGCGCGGGCGGCATGGTCTCGGTGAGCCAGGCGATCATCGGCGACTTCGTACCGCCGCGCGAGCGGGGTCGCTACCAAGGTTATTTCAGCAGCATGTATGCAGTGGCAAGCGTCGCCGGGCCGGTGCTGGGCGGCTGGCTGACTGCGTACCTGTCGTGGCGCTGGGTATTCTGGATCAACCTGCCACTGGGGCTGGTCGCGCTGTGGGCGATCCGCCGCGCCCTTGTCGGCATGCCGGCGCAGCGCCGCAAGGCGCAGGTGGATTACCTCGGTGCCGTGCTGCTGGTGCTCGGCCTGGGCAGCCTGTTGCTGGGCATCACCCTGGTCGGCCAGGGCCGCGCCTGGCTCGACACGGCCGTGCTGGCGCTGTTCGCCTGCGCCGTGCTGGGCCTGCTGCTGTTCATCGCCCATGAGCGCCGCTGCCCCGAGCCGCTGCTGCCGCTCAGCCTGTTCGGCAACCGCGTGGCGGTGCTGTGCTGGGGCGTGATCTTCTTCGCCAGCTTCCAGTCGATCGCCCTGACCATGCTCATGCCCTTGCGTTTCCAGGGCATCACCGGCGCCGGTGCCGACAGCGCCGCCCTGCATCTGCTACCCCTGGTGATGGGCTTGCCCATGGGGGCCTTTACCGGCGGCCGCCTGACCAGCCGGACCGGGCGCTACAAGCCACAGATCCTGGCCGGTGCGCTGCTGATGCCAGTGGCCATTTTCGCCATGGCGCTGACCCCGCCACAGTCGGGCTGGCTGAGCGCGCTGTTCATGCTGCTGACCGGTATTGCCTGCGGGTTGCAGTTTCCGACTTCGCTGGTGGGCACGCAAAGTGCGGTCGACAGCAAGGACATCGGGGTCGCTACCAGCACGACCAACCTGTTCCGCTCGCTGGGCGGGGCCATGGGCGTGGCGTGCATGTCGAGCCTGCTCCTGGCGCTGCTGCAACAGGGCGGGTTCGCCTCGCTGGGCAATCCCTTGCTGGGCAGCCTGAAGGCCGGTGAAGTGGACCTGGTGACGCAGGGGCGCTTGCTGGAAACCTTCCGGCAGCTGTTGATGGTCAGTGCCGGGGTGGCTGTGCTGGGACTGTTTGTCGCATTGGCCTTGCCAGACCGGCAACTACGGGGCCGCTGAAAGCCGGGCAGCATTAATCCCCTCTTAATACAAAGGGGAAACACTCCCTCACAATCCTTAACAAAGTGTCATTTGCGCAAAGCCGGGCTCAAGCGCAGCATATCCAGCCCGGTGTCAACCCACTTTTCGACATCTTTCACCAGGTCGACACTGTCAGGCAGCAACAGCCAGCGCCCTATCAGGCCATCGACATAGGCAAACATGGCCACCGCCGCGCGCTCGACATCCAGCTCGCCTGGCAACTGGCCCCGGCGCGCGGCGTTGGCCAACGCCAGGGTGATGCCCCTGTGGCAATCCAGCACCGCGTTCTGGCGCTGCTGGCGAATTTCACACATGTCATCGGTGAACTCGCACTTGTGATGCAGGATTTCATTGATACGCCGGGTTCGGGCATCGAGCACCAGCTCGTTGAACACTTGCAGCAACAGCTTGCGCATGCAGCCAAGCGGGTCGACTTCGTCCTCGCTTTCGCTGGCCCGCGCCAGGTGGTCATGGGTTTCGTGCACGCTGTCGAGCAGTGCCTGCACCAGCTCGGCCTTGTTGTTGAAGTGCCAGTAGATGGCCCCGCGCGTCACACCCGCCTGCTCGGCGATGTCGGCCAGGGTGGTTCGCGCAACCCCGCGCTTGTAGAAGGCCCTTTCCGCCGCCTCGATGATCTGGGCGCGGGTTTCCTGGGCTTCCTCTTTGGTTCGACGGACCATGGCAGTACCAACCTCGTCTGGCCCGAACGCGTGGCGCGTACGGGAAATGCTCCGGAGCACCTCTGCGGGGTGCATCGCGGATGAGCTGATCAGGGGCTGAGCAGTACTGAAGTACAACCCAGCGGTATTTACAAACAACCATGAATGTAAGTATATTCCTTAGCAAGCTATTTATCCACCGGATAGCAATTTTTCCAGATCAAGATTCTTCCATTACTCTTGAGCGTCTCCCTGCTCCAGCGCCCCGAGGATCCTCATGCAATTCAAGCCAGCCGTTACCGCTCTGGTTTCCGCCGTCGCCCTGGCATCCCTGCTCAGTGGCTGCAAGAAAGAAGAAGCAGCGCCCGTGGCGCAGGCTCCTCTGGTCGGCGTCGTGACCATCCAGCCCCAGGCCTTCACCCTGACCTCGGAACTGCCGGGGCGCACCAGTGCCTACCGCGTCGCCGAGGTGCGTCCGCAGGTCAATGGCATCATCCTCAAGCGCCTGTTCAAGGAAGGCAGCGAGGTCAAGGAAGGCCAGCAGCTGTACCAGATCGACCCTGCCGTCTACGAAGCCAACCTGGCCAATGCCCAGGCCAACCTGCAGGCCACCCGTTCGCTGGCCGAACGCTACAAACAGCTGATCGATGAACAGGCTGTGTCCAAGCAGGAATACGACGACGCCAATGCCAAACGATTGCAGGCCGAGGCTTCGCTCAAGAGCGCGCAGATCGACCTGCGCTACACCAAGGTGCTGGCGCCGATCAGCGGCCGTATCGGTCGTTCGGCGTTCACCGAGGGTGCGCTGGTGAGCAATGGCCAGGCCAACGCCATGGCGACCATCCAGCAACTCGACCCGATCTACGTTGACGTCACCCAGTCCACCGCCGAGCTGCTCAAGCTGCGCCGTGACCTGGAAAGCGGCCAGTTGCAAAAGGCCGGCGACAACGCCGCCTCGGTGCAACTGGTGCTGGAAGACGGCAGCCTGTTCAAGCAGGAAGGTCGCCTGGAATTCTCCGAAGTCGCGGTCGACGAGACCACCGGTTCGGTCACCCTGCGCGCGCTGTTCCCCAACCCTGACCACACCCTGCTGCCCGGCATGTTCGTGCATGCGCGGCTCAAGGCCGGGGTCAACGCCAATGCCATCCTGGCGCCGCAACAGGGCGTGACCCGCGACCTGAAAGGCGCACCGACCGCGCTGGTGGTCAACCAGGAAAACAAGGTCGAGCTGCGCCAGCTCAAGGCCAACCGTACCCTGGGCAGCGACTGGTTGATCGAGGAAGGCCTGAAACCGGGTGACCGGCTGATCACCGAAGGGCTGCAGTACGTGCGCCCAGGCGTCGAGGTCAAGGTCAGCGAAGCCACCAACGTCAAGAAACCCGCCGGCCCCGATCAGGCCAACGCGGCGAAAGCAGACGCCAAAGCGGAGTAAACCATGTCGAAGTTCTTTATCGATCGCCCGATCTTCGCCTGGGTGATCGCCTTGGTGATCATGCTGGTCGGCGCCTTGTCGATCCTGAAGCTGCCGATCAACCAGTACCCCAGCATCGCGCCGCCGGCCATCGCCATCGCCGTGACCTACCCGGGCGCCTCGGCGCAAACCGTGCAGGACACCGTGGTGCAG
This sequence comes from Pseudomonas sp. BCRC 81390, assembly GCF_030341915.1. Taxonomy (NCBI): domain Bacteria; kingdom Pseudomonadati; phylum Pseudomonadota; class Gammaproteobacteria; order Pseudomonadales; family Pseudomonadaceae; genus Pseudomonas; species Pseudomonas sp. BCRC 81390. The sequence continues at coordinate 191,167 of NZ_JATAAG010000010.1, forward strand.
GTGATCGAGCAGCAGCTCAACGGTATCGACCACCTGCGTTATGTGTCGTCGGAAAGCAACTCCGACGGCAGCATGACCATTACCGCCACCTTCGAGCAGGGCACCAACCCTGACACCGCTCAGGTGCAGGTACAGAACAAGCTGAACCTGGCCACCCCGCTGCTGCCGCAGGAAGTGCAGCAGCAAGGTATCCGTGTCACCAAGGCTGTGAAGAACTTCCTGCTGGTGATCGGTCTGGTGTCCGAAGACGGCAGCATGTCCAAGGACGACCTGGCCAACTACATCGTCTCCAACATGCAGGACCCGATCTCGCGTACCGCAGGCGTGGGTGACTTCCAGGTGTTCGGTGCGCAGTACGCCATGCGTATCTGGCTCGATCCGGCCAAGCTGAACAAGTTCCAGCTGACCCCGGTAGACGTCAAGAACGCCGTAGCCGCGCAGAACGTGCAGGTGTCCTCCGGCCAGCTCGGCGGCCTGCCTGCCGTACCGGGTACCCAGCTGAACGCCACCATCATCGGCAAGACCCGCCTGCAGACCGCCGAGCAGTTCGAGAAGATCCTGCTCAAGGTCAACAGCGACGGTTCGCAGGTGCGCTTGGGTGATGTCGCCCAGGTTGGCCTGGGCGGTGAAAACTACGCAGTCAGCGCCCAGTTCAACGGTAAGCCGGCCTCTGGCCTTGCGGTAAAACTGGCCACCGGCGCCAACGCTTTGGACACCGCCAAGGCCCTGCGCCAGACCATCGCCGACCTGGAGCCGTTCTTCCCACCTGGGGTGAAAGCGGTATTCCCGTATGACACCACCCCGGTGGTCACCGAGTCGATCAGCGGCGTGATCCACACCCTGATCGAAGCCGTGGTCCTGGTGTTCCTGGTGATGTACCTGTTCCTGCAGAACTTCCGCGCCACCATCATCACCACCATGACCGTACCCGTGGTGTTGCTGGGTACGTTCGGCATCCTCGCCGCAGCGGGCTTCAGCATCAACACCCTGACCATGTTCGCCATGGTCCTGGCCATCGGCTTGCTGGTGGACGACGCCATCGTCGTGGTGGAAAACGTCGAGCGGGTAATGTCCGAGGAAGGCTTGCCACCCAAGGAAGCCACCAAGCGCTCGATGGAGCAGATCCAGGGCGCCCTGGTGGGTATCGCCCTGGTGCTGTCGGCAGTACTGCTGCCCATGGCATTCTTCGGCGGCTCCACCGGTGTGATCTACCGGCAGTTCTCCATCACCATCGTCTCGGCCATGGGCCTGTCGGTGCTGGTGGCGCTGATCTTCACCCCGGCCCTGTGCGCCACCATGCTCAAGCCGCTGAAAAAAGGCGAGCATCACGTCGCCAAGCGCGGCTTCTTCGGCTGGTTCAATCGCAACTTCGACCGCAGTGTTACCGGCTACGAACGCAGCGTGGGCACCATCCTGCGCAACAAGGCACCGTTCCTGCTCGCCTACGCGCTGATCGTGGTCGGCATGATCTGGCTGTTTGCCCGCATCCCCACCGCGTTCCTGCCGGAAGAAGACCAGGGCGTACTGTTCGCCCAGGTGCAGACCCCGGCCGGCTCCAGTGCCGAGCGCACCCAGGTGGTGGTCGACCAGATGCGTGAGTACCTGCTGACGGAAGAGGCCGACACCGTGGCGTCGGTGTTCACCGTCAACGGTTTCAACTTCGCCGGCCGTGGCCAGAGCTCGGGCATGGCATTCATCATGCTCAAGCCATGGGGTGAACGTTCCAAGGAGAACAGCGTGTTCGCCCTGGCCCAACGCGCCCAGCAGCACTTCTTCACCTTCCGCGATGCGATGGTGTTCGCCTTCGCCCCGCCTGCGGTGCTGGAACTGGGTAACGCCACCGGCTTCGACGTGTTCCTGCAGGACCGTGGCGGTGTCGGCCATGCCAAGCTGATGGAAGCACGCAACCAGTTCCTGGCCAAGGCTGCGCAGAGCAAAGTCCTCAGCGCCGTTCGCCCGAACGGCCTGAACGACGAACCGCAGTACCAGCTGACCATCGATGACGAACGTGCCAGCGCCCTGGGCGTGACCATCGCCGACATCAACAACACCCTGTCGATTGCCCTGGGTGCCAGCTACGTCAACGACTTCATCGACCGTGGCCGGGTCAAGAAGGTGTACATCCAGGGCGAGCCGAACGCACGGATGAGCCCGGAAGACCTGCAGAAGTGGTACGTGCGCAATGGCGCCGGCGAAATGGTGCCGTTCTCCTCCTTCGCCAAGGGTGAATGGAGCTACGGCTCGCCCAAGCTGTCGCGTTACAACGGTGTCGAGGCCATGGAAATCCTGGGTGCACCGGCACCTGGCTACAGCACCGGTGAAGCCATGGCCGAGGTAGAGCGCATCGCCGGCGAACTGCCTGACGGTATCGGCTACTCCTGGACCGGCATGTCCTACGAGGAAAAACTCTCCGGTTCGCAGATGCCGGCGCTGTTCGCCCTCTCGGTACTGTTCGTGTTCCTGTGCCTGGCAGCCCTGTATGAAAGCTGGTCGATCCCGATCGCCGTGGTGCTGGTAGTGCCTCTGGGCATCATCGGTGCACTGATTGCCACCAGCCTGCGCGGGTTGTCGAATGACGTGTACTTCCTGGTCGGCCTGCTGACCACCATCGGCCTGGCGGCGAAAAACGCCATTCTGATCGTCGAGTTCGCCAAGGAATTGCACGAACAAGGCCGCAGTCTGTACGACGCGGCGATCGAGGCGTGCCGCATGCGTCTGCGTCCGATCATCATGACCTCGCTGGCGTTCATTCTCGGCGTGGTACCGTTGACCATCGCCAATGGCGCTGGCGCCGGCAGCCAGCACGCCATCGGTACTGGTGTGATCGGCGGCATGATCAGTGCGACCATTCTGGCAATCTTCTGGGTACCGCTGTTCTTCGTCGCAGTGTCGTCGCTGTTCGGCAGCAAACAGCCGGAAAAGGACGTCACCCCTGAAACTCCACGTTATGAGGCTGGGCAATGACCAAGTCTTTGTTGTCCCTGGCGGTAACCGCTTTCATTCTTGGCGGCTGCTCGCTGATCCCTGACTACCAGACCCCGGAGTCGCCGGTGGCTGCGCAGTGGCCGCAAGGCCCGGCATACTCGCCAACACAGTCGGCAGACGTTGCCGCCGCCGAACAGGGCTGGCGCCAGTTCTTCCACGACCCGGCGCTGCAGCAACTGATCCAGACCGCGCTGGTGAACAACCGCGACCTGCGCGTAGCGGCGCTGAACATCGACGCCTACCGCGCACAATACCGTATCCAGCGGGCCGACCTGTTCCCGGCGGTCTCGGCCAATGGCAGCGGCAGCCGCCAGCGGGTACCGGCGAACATGTCGCAAACCGGCGAAGCCGGCATCACCAGCCAGTACTCCGCCACCCTGGGCGTCAGTGCCTACGAGCTGGACCTGTTCGGCCGCGTACGCAGCCTGACCGAACAGGCCCTGGAAACCTACCTGTCCAGCGAGCAGGCGCGCCGCTCCACGCAGATCAGCCTGGTCGCCAGCGTGGCCAACGCCTATTACACCTGGCAGGCCGACCAGGCGCTGTTCAAGCTGACCGAAGAAACGCTGAAGACCTACGAGGAAAGCTACAACCTCACCCGTCGCAGCAACGAAGTCGGCGTAGCCTCGGCACTCGACGTCAGCCAGGCGCGCACCGCCGTGGAAGGCGCCCGGGTCAAGTACTCGCAGTACCAGCGCCTGGTCGCCCAGGACGTCAACAGCCTGACCGTGCTGCTGGGCACCGGCATTCCCGCCGACCTGCCCAAGCCGCTGGAGCTCAATGCCGACCAGCTGGCCGAGGTACCGGCCGGCCTGCCGTCGGACATCCTCCAGCGTCGCCCGGACATCCAGGAAGCCGAGCACCTGCTCAAGGCCGCCAATGCCAACATCGGTGCAGCCCGGGCGGCGTTCTTCCCGAGCATCAGCCTGACCGCCAATGCCGGCAGCCTGAGCCCGGACATGGGCCACCTGTTCTCGGGCGGCCAAGGCACCTGGCTGTTCCAGCCGCAGATCAACCTGCCGATCTTCAACGCCGGCAGCCTGAAGGCCAGCCTGGACTACTCGAAGATCCAGAAGGACATCAACGTCGCCAAGTACGAAAAGACCATCCAGACGGCTTTCCAGGAAGTCTCCGATGGCCTGGCGGCGCGCAAGACCTTCGAGGAGCAGCTGCAGGCACAACGCGACCTGGTGCAGGCGAACCAGGACTACTACCGCCTGGCCGAACGCCGCTACCGCATCGGTATCGACAGCAACCTGACCTTCCTCGATGCCCAGCGCAACCTGTTCAGCGCCCAGCAGGCCCTGATCGGCGACCGTCTGTCGCAGCTGACCAGCGAGGTCAACCTGTACAAGGCGCTTGGCGGCGGCTGGTACGAGCAGACCGGGCAGGCCAACCAGCAGGCTTCGGTGGAAACACCGAAAGGCTGATTGAGACTGCAACAGCATCAAGCCCACCCTCGCGGTGGGCTTTTTGTTTTCTGTTGCCTGCCCCGGGCTCTTAGCGGGCTACCGGTGCGGCGCAGAAAATAAATTAACCAGCCGGAACATTCCGTTCGATTATCGCCCGCTTCCGTTTGCGGCGAATTGCCTCACCCATGCCCCACCCCGCACCATCCTCTCCACGCAACGTTGCCCCGGTTCATCCCCAAGACCCGCACCTGCAGGCCGCATCCTGCAGCACACCGGCTCGCCCATAAAAACAAGAGATCCACGACAGATGAGCACTTTGCAACCCGCACGCCAGCTGCTGCCCGGCCTGTTGGCCCTGTCCTGCGCCTTCCCGCTGTACGCTGCCGAGAGTGGCTTCATGGAGGACGCCAAGGCCACCCTCAACCTGCGCAACTTCTATATCAACCGCAATTTCGTCGACCCGGCCCACCCGCAGGCCAAGGCCGAGGAATGGACGCAGAGCTTCATCCTCGACGCCCGCTCCGGTTTCACCCAGGGTACCGTCGGTTTCGGCGTGGACGTACTGGGCCTGTACTCGGTCAAGCTCGACGGCGGCAAAGGCACCACCAACACCCACCTGCTGCCGGTGCACGACGATGGCCGTCCCGCCGATGACTTCGGTCGCCTGGGCGTGGCGCTGAAAGCCAGGCTGTCCGAAACCGAACTGAAAGTGGGTGAATGGATGCCGGTACTGCCAATCCTGCGCTCGGACGACGGCCGCTCGTTGCCACAGACCTTCCGTGGTGGCCAGCTAACCTCGAAGGAAATCGCCGGCCTGACCTTGTACGCCGGCCAGTTTCGCGGCAACAGCCCGCGCAACGATGCCAGCATGGAAGACATGTCGTTGAACGGCAAGGCGGCGTTCACCTCCGACCGCTTCAACTTTGCCGGCGGCGAGTACACCTTCAACGACAAGCGCACCATGATTGGCCTGTGGGATGCGCAGCTCAAGGACATCTACCGCCAGCAGTACCTCAACCTGGTGCACAGCCAGCCGCTGGGCGACTGGACCCTGGGCGCCAACCTGGGCTACTTCACCGGCAAGGAAGACGGCGCCGAACGCGCCGGCGAACTGGACAACCGCACGGCCTCGGCCCTGCTCTCGGCTCGCTACCAGGGCCACACCTTCTATGTCGGCCTGCAGAAGGTCAGCGGCGACAACGCCTGGATGCGGGTCAACGGCACCAGCGGCGGCACCTTGGCCAACGACAGCTACAACTCCAGCTTCGACAATGCCAAGGAGCGCTCCTGGCAGGTGCGCTACGACTTCAACTTCGCCACCGTCGGCGTACCCGGCCTGACCCTGATGAACCGCTATATCAAGGGTGACAACGTCACCGCAGGCGCCGTGGACGATGGCAAGGAATGGGCGCGGGAGACCGAACTGGCCTATGTGGTGCAGTCGGGCAGCTTCAAGGACCTGTCGCTGAAATGGCGCAACTCCACCATGCGCAGGGACTTCAGCACCAACGCGTTCGATGAGAACCGGTTGATCGTGAGTTACCCGCTGAACCTGCTTTGAACCACTGGATATGGCAGTGCAGGCCGCTGCCATTCGCCTGGCTGATGATGGTAGTGTCGGCGGTCTATCCTGAGCTATATCGGTTTGCAGCACCGGCCGCTTTGCCGGTGCCTGCAAGACACCCCGATCGGGCAAACCAGGGAGGCACAACATGAAGAACCTCGTCGACCACCTGAGCCAATACGCCGGCTACCATCGCGACCCACGCAACATCGCCACCCACTTCATGGGCATTCCGTTGATCGTACTGGCAGTCACCATCCTGCTGTCACGCCCAGGCTGGGACGTGGCAGGCATGTGGCTTTCCCCGGCACTGCTGGCAGCGGCGGCGTCGGTATGGTTCTATCTGCGCCTGGACCTGCGCTTCGGGCTGGTGATGGGCGTGTTGCTGGGGCTGTGCCTGTGGGTCGGCCAGGTGCTGGCGGTACAGTCCACTGCACTGTGGCTTGGCAGTGGTCTGGCGGCGTTCGTGGTGGGCTGGATCATCCAGTTCGTCGGCCACTACTACGAGGGCCGTAAACCGGCATTTGTCGACGACGTCAGCGGCCTGATCATCGGGCCGCTGTTCGTGGTGGCGGAAGCGGCGTTCATGCTGGGCCTGTGCCCGGCCCTGAAGCAGGCCGTCGAGCGCAACGCCGGCCCGGTTGTGGCGCGCTCGTTGTAGGAGCCGCCTTGCGTCGCGATGGGCCGCGAAGCGGCCCCAGGACTCCAGCAGGGCTCAGCTCCGTGATTCCACCCCCAGCTCATCCCACACCGACTCAGCCAGGTGGAAGGTGGCATTGGCCGCCGGAATGCCACAATAGATCGCGCTCTGCATCAGTACTTCCTTGATTTCATCGCGGGTCACGCCGTTGTTGGCTGCCGCGCGCAGGTGCAGCTTCAGTTCGTCGTTGCGGTTCATGCCGATCAGCATGGCGATGGTGATCAGGCTGCGTGTGTGCCGCGGCAGCCCCGGGCGAGTCCAGATGTCACCCCAGGCGTGGCGGGTGATCATTTCCTGGAACTCGCCATTGAAGTCGTTGAGCTTTTCCAGGCTGCGGTCCACATGGGCATCGCCAAGCACTGCGCGGCGTACTTGCATGCCGGCGTCGTAACGTTGTTTCTCGTCCATGGCGATAGCCTCAGTGAGCCAGCAGGAAGTCGAGCACGCGGCGGCTGAACGGCTCGCCGACCTCGACGTTGGACAGGTGCGCAGCCGGGAAGTCGATGTACTCGGCACCGTCGATCGCGGCCTGCATGAAGCGGCCGTGCTCCGGCGTGGTTACCACGTCTTCGCTACCGGCCACGATCAGCGTCGGCACCTGGATCCGGCCCAGTTGCTCGCGATAGTCGGCATCGCGCACCGCCGCGCAGTTGCTGGCATAGCCTTGCGGGCTGGTCTGCGCCAGCATCTGGCAGATGCGCTGGGCCTGGGCTGGCTGGGCCTGGGCAAACCCCGGGGTGAACCAGCGGGCGATGGAAGCATCGCGCAGGTCGACCATGGCCTGCTGGCCGCCCTTGAGCACGCTGTCGATGCGGCTGTTCCACACCTCGTCGTTGGCAATCTTGGCGGCGGTGTTGCACAGCGTCAGGCTATGCAGGCGCTGGCCGGCATTGATGCCCAGCCATTGGCCGATCAGGCCGCCCATCGACAGGCCGACGAAGTGCGCCTTGGCGATGTCCAGGCCGTCGAGCAGGGCCAATACATCCCGGCCCAGCTGTTCGATGGTGTATGGGCCTTCCGTGACCAGCGATGCGCCGTGGCCACGGGTGTCGTAGCGCAGCACCCGCAGGTGCTGGCGCCACAGCGGGATCTGCGTGTCCCACATGCCCAGGTCGGTGCCCAGCGAGTTGGACAGGACCAGCACCGGGGCGTTTTCCGGGCCATCGATCTGGTAGTTCAAAACGCCATCGGCCAGTTGCAAATGCGCCACAGCGGTCTCCTTCAGGCAGTAAAACGTTGATGTTCGGATACGGCGCGTGCCACCCAGACACGCGCCTGGCCCAGGTAATGGGCAGGGTCGAGCAAGCGGTCGAGTTCTTCGCCAGACAGTTCGGCACTGACCTGCGGTTCTTCGCCCAGCACCGCACGCAAGTGACGCCGCTCGGCCACGGCGCGCTGGCAGCATTGCTCCAGCAGGTGATGGGCGCGGTCGCGGCCAACCCGCTGGGCGAGGACGATGCTCACCGCCTCGGCCAGCACCAGCCCCTGGGTCAGGTCGAGGTTGGTGCGCATGCGCGCGGCATCCACCTCCATGCCCTCGGCAATCACCTGGGCCTGGCGCAACGCACCGGAAACCAGGCAGCAGATCTCCGGCAGGGTTTCCCATTCGGCATGCCACAGGCCGAGGCTGCGTTCGTGCTCCTGGGGCATGGCGGCAAACAGCGTCGAGACCAGGCCCGGCACGCGGGTCGCCGCACCGATCAGCACAGCGGCACCCACCGGGTTGCGTTTGTGCGGCATGGTCGAGGAGCCACCCTTGCCTGGCGCGGAAGGCTCGAACAGCTCCCCCGCCTCGGTTTGCATCAGCAGGCTGACATCGCGGCCAAACTTGCCCAGGCTGCCAGCGACCAGGCCCAGCACTGAAGCAAACTCCACCAGGCGGTCACGCTGGGTGTGCCAGGGCTGCTCGGGCAGGCTCAGCTGAAGCTGAGCGGCCAGGGCTTCGGCTACCGGCATTGCCTTGCTGCCGAGGGCGGCCAGGCTACCCGAGGCGCCACCGAACTGCAGCACCAGCAGGCGTGGGCGCAGTTCCTGCAGGCGTTGCCGGTGACGGCTCACGGCACCCAGCACACCGGCCAGTTTCATGCCCAGGGTCACCGGCGTGGCGTGCTGCAGCCAGGTGCGTCCTACCAGCGGTGTGTCGGCGTGCTGCAAGGCCTGGCGGGACAGGGTAGCGGCCAGCCTGGCAAGGTCGGCCTCGATCAGGTCGAGGGCTGCGCGCAACTGCAGCACCAGGCCGGTATCCATCGCATCCTGGCTGGTGGCACCCAGGTGTACGTAGCGCTCGGCCTCGGGCACGCCACTGGCAATCACCTTGCCCAACGCCTTCACCAGGGGGATGGCCGAGTTGCCAGCGCTGGCAATCGCGTCGGCCAGCGCGCGCACATCGTAGCGCTCGGCATGGCAGGCCGCCTCGATGGCCGCGACGGCGCTATGCGGGACCAGCCCGGCCGCCGCTTCGGCACGTGCCAGCGCCGCTTCGAAATCGAGCATGCCTTGCAGCCGGCCGCGGTCGGAGAATATCTCGCGCATGGCCGGGGCGGTGAAGTAGGCGTCGAACAGTTGGTTGGTCATGCCACGTCCTTAATCATCGTGGTGCAGGTACGCCGCCTGCTTCGGCAGGCGCAGGCTGAACAGGAAAGCAATCGCCATCATCGCCGTCACGTACCAGTAGAAAGTGTTTTCCATGCCCAGGGACTTCAGGCCCAGGGCCACATATTCGGCCGAACCGCCGAACGCCGCGTTGGCCACCGCATAGGCCAGGCCCACACCCAACGCGCGCACCTGCGGCGGGAACATCTCGGCCTTCACCAGGCCGCTGATCGAGGTGTAGAAACTGACGATACACAGGGCCAGGGTAATCAGCACGAAAGCCATGAACGGGCTGCTCACGGTTTTCAACGCCATCAGCAGCGGCACCGTGAACAGTGTCCCCAGGGCGCCGAACAGCAGCATCGAATTGCGCCGGCCGATACGGTCGGAGAGCATGCCGAAGAATGGCTGCAGCACCATGAACAGGAACAGCGCACCGGTCATCACGTAGCTGGCGTTTTTTGCCGTCATGCCCGCCGTGTTGACCAGGTATTTCTGCATGTAGGTGGTGAAGGTGTAGAAGATCAGCGAACCACCGGCGGTATAGCCAAGCACGGTAATGAAGGCTGCCGCATGGTTGCTGAACAGGCCCTTGATGGTGCCGGCCTCCTTGCTCTGGCGGACTTCGGCGCTACTGGTCTCATGCAGCGAGCGGCGCAGCATCAGCGAAATCAGCGCGGCGATGGCGCCGACCACGAACGGAATGCGCCAGCCCCAGGCGCGCAGCTCGTCCTCGGTGAGCAACTGCTGCAGGATCACCACCACCAGCACCGCCAGCAACTGGCCGCCGATCAGGGTGACGTACTGGAACGAGGCGAAGAAACCGCGCTGGCCGCGCAGGGCCACTTCACTCATGTAGGTAGCGGTGGTGCCGTATTCGCCACCTACCGACAGGCCCTGGATCAGGCGGGCCAGCAACAGCAATGCCGGGGCCCAGGTGCCGATGCTGGCGTAGGTCGGCAGGCAGGCGATCATCAGCGAGCCGAAGCACATCATCAGCACCGAGATCATCAGGGAATTCTTGCGTCCATGGCGGTCGGCGAGGCGACCGAAGATCCAGCCACCGATGGGGCGCATCAGAAAGCCCGCGGCGAACACGCCCGCCGTGTTCAGCAACTGCACCGTAGGGTCGTCGGAGGGAAAGAAAGCCGGGGCAAAGTAGATGGCACAGAAGGCGTAGACATAGAAGTCGAACCATTCCACCAGGTTGCCCGAGGAGGCACCAACGATAGCGAAGATGCGTTTGCTGCGTTCTTCACCGGTGTAATAGGTTGAGGTCATGGTGAGTTCACTCCTGGAGGGTCGCAGGTAATTCTAGACACACCTGGTAACACGCTCGTTCCGCCCTGGCCTTGCGTCCAAGGTTCGGCCCCCTCGCCAACACGCCTGCACCTACGGCGGGAGGCGTGGTCCCTGCTGTGGGAGCGAGCGTGCCCGCGAAGAGACCGGTACAGGTCAAACCCGCTCGATGGCCAACGCTAGACCCTGCCCAACGCCCACGCACATGGTCGCCAGGCCTTTACGCCCACCGCTCTTCTCCAGCTGGTGCAGCGCCGTCAGTACCAGGCGCGCACCGCTCATGCCCAGCGGGTGGCCCAGGGCGATCGCGCCGCCGTTGGGGTTCACCTGCGGTGCATCGTCGGCCACGCCAAGCTCACGCAGCACGGCCAAACCTTGGCTGGCAAAGGCTTCGTTGAGCTCGATCACATCGAAATCGTTCACTGCGATACCCAGGCGCTCGGTCAGCTTGCGCACCGCCGGCACCGGGCCGATGCCCATCACCCGCGGCGCGACACCGGCACTGGCCATGCCCAGGACCCGTGCACGTGGGGTCAGGCCGTGCTTCTGCACCGCTTCGGCAGAGGCCAGGATCAGCGCCGCAGCGCCGTCATTCACGCCCGAAGCGTTGCCTGCGGTGACGGTCTTGTCCGGGCCGTTGACCGGCTTGAGCCGGGCCAGGGCTTCCAGGGTCGTCTCCGGGCGCAGGTGCTCATCATGCTCGACGACAGTTTCGCCTTTCTTGTGCGCGATACGCACTGGCACGATCTCTTCGGCAAAGAAACCGGCGGCCTGGGCAGCGGCAGCCTTCTGCTGGCTGCGCAGGGCGAAGGCGTCCTGGTCGGCGCGCGAAACCTGGTAATCATCAGCCACGTTGTCGGCGGTTTCCGGCATCGAATCCACACCGTACTGGCTCTTCATCAGCGGGTTGATGAAACGCCAGCCAATGGTGGTGTCTTCGAGCTTCATGTTGCGCGAGTAGCCGCTCTCGGCCTTGCCCATGACGAACGGGGCACGCGACATCGACTCGACGCCGCCGGCGACCGCCAGCTCCATTTCGCCGCTGGCGATGGCGCGGAACGCGGTGCCGATGGCATCCATGCCCGAAGCGCACAGGCGGTTCAGGGTGACGCCGGGGATGCTCTGCGGCAGGCCGGCCAGCAACAGGGCCATGCGTGCCACGTTGCGGTTGTCCTCACCGGCCTGGTTGGCGCAGCCGAAGAACACTTCGTCCAGCTGCTCCCATTGCACGCTGGGGTTGCGCTCGATCAGCGCCTTCAGCGGCACGGCGGCCAGGTCGTCGGCCCGCACGCCGGCCAGCGCGCCGCCGAAGCGGCCGATCGGGGTACGGATGGCGTCACAGATGAATACGTCGCGCATCAGGCTTCTCCTGCCACCTGGCCATGGGCCGCGGCGGTGCGGGCTTCGAGGTCGCGCAAGGCGGACAGCTCGACTGTGGTGGGTTCGGCAGTGGTCTGCACATCGTCGGCGAAGCGGATCGCCCAGCCAGTGGCGGCGATGATCTGTTCACGGGTCACCCCCGGGTGGATGGCGGTGACGACGAACTCGTTGGTGCCGGCTTCCGGCTCCATGATGCACAGGTCGGTGATGATGCCGACCGGGCCGTCGCCTGGCAGGCCAAGACGCTTGCGCGAGTCGCCGCCTTCACCGTGGCCGACCGAGGTGATGAAATCCAGCTTGTCGACGAAGGCACGCGGCGACTGCTTGAGGATGATCAAAACCTGTTTGGCGGAACCGGCAATCTCCGGTGCGCCACCGGCGCCTGGCAGGCGGGTTTTCGGAGCGTGGTAGTCCCCGACCACGGTGGTGTTGATGTTGCCGAAGCGGTCGACCTGCGCAGCGCCCAGGAAGCCGACATCGATGCGGCCACCCTGCAGCCAGTAGCGGAAGATCTCGCCGGTCGGCACCACGGTGTCGGCGGTCTCGGCCAGCTCGCCGTCGCCGATCGACAGCGGCAGCACGCTTGGCTTGGCGCCGATCGGGCCGGACTCGTAGATCAGCACCACGTCAGGCGACGAGGTCAGGCGTGCCAGGTTGGCGGCCTTGGACGGCAGGCCGATGCCGACGAAACACACAGCACCGTTGCGCAGGCGGCGGGCTGCGGCGACGGTCATCATTTCGGAAGTGGAGTAGCTCATTGTGCGGCCTCCGCAGTGCTGGCCAGCCTGGCCTTGAATTCGTTGAAATCGGCAGTGCCGCGGATGTAGGTGTCGATCCAGGCGGTGAACGTGTCGCGGTTACGCGCAATCGGGTCCCAGGCCTGGTAGAAGCGGTTGTCACGCTCGTAGTAGCCGTGGGCGTAGGACGGGTGCGCGCCACCCGGCACCAGGCATACAGCGCTCAGGGCCCAGGTCGGCAGCACGCAGGCGTTCATGGGTGCTTGCAAATCGTCGACGATTTCCTCGACGGTGACGATGCAACGCTTGGCGGCCAGGGCAGCCTCCTTCTGCACACCGAGAATGCCCCACAGCAGCACGTTGCCCTTGCGGTCAGCCTTCTGCGCATGGATCACGGTCACGTCCGGGCGCACCGACGGTACCGCAGCCAGCACTTCACCGGTGAACGGGCAGGTCACGCTCTTGATCAGCGGGTTGACTTTCGGCAGGTCGGAACCGGCGTAGGCACGCAGCACCGCGAATGGCAGGCCCGATGCTCCCGCAACGTAGGCGTTGGCCAGATCCGCATGGCTATGCTCTTCGATCTCGATAGCGTGCGGCCATTGCTTTTCGACGGCATCACGCAGGCGGTGCAGCGAACCGACACCCGGGTTGCCGCCCCAGGAAAAGATCAGCTTGCTGGCGCAACCGGCGCCGATCAGCTGGTCGTAGATCAGGTCCGGGGTCATGCGCACCAGGGTCAGGTCGCGCTTGCCCTGGCGGATGATTTCGTGGCCAGCGGCAGTCGGGATCAGGTGGGTGAAACCTTCCAGGGCGACGGTGTCGCCGTCCTGGATGAACTGCTTCACGGCTTCGTGAAGCGAGAGAATTGCGGCCATTTGGAGACTCCTGGTCAGGATGCTTCGGTAAGCTCAGATTAAGGAGACTGGCAGGGGCCTTACAATCCGATAATCGACTATTTGTGCGATTATCGAACCAATTATTGCATCCCTACCTATCTCCTTTCGTTACCTTTACCGGCCCCTTCGCCGGCACCTCAGGTCGCGTCCGCGTGGCTCACCAGCCCTTTCACGATCACACCTACGGTCGCCAGCCCTGCCGGTACCAGCAGCGCCGTCAGCACCTGCTCGAAACTCCAGCCCAGGCCCAGCAGTGTCGCGCCACTCCAGGCCCCGAGAATCGCCCCGAAACGGCCGATGCCCAGCATCCACGATACCCCAGTGGCCCGGCCTTGCGTCGGGTAGAAGCGTGCCGCCAGCGACGGCATGGCCGACTGCGCCCCGTTCACGCACATGCCGGCAACCAGCACCAGGGTAGCCAACAGTGTGATATTGCCCAGGCTCTGCCCCACGGCGTAGGCGAACACCCCGGCCAGCAGGTAGAAGATGCCGATCACCTTGTGCGGGTTGAAGCGGTCCATGGCCCAGCCCACACCGACGGCACTCAACACGCCGCCGAACTGGAACAGCGCGCCGATGAAGGCAGCCTGCTCCATGCTCGCACCGCTGTCGCGCATCAGCGTCGGCAGCCAGCTGGTCAGCAGATAGACGATGACCAGGCCCATGAAATAGGTCAGCCACAACAGCACGGTGCCCAGGCCGTAAGTACCAGAGAAGATCACCGCAAACACGTTGCGTGCGGCCACGGCCTTTTGTTCCGGCACACTGAAGCTGCCAGCCTCGGCGACTACCTGCGGCGCAATGGGCGACAGGGCCCTGCGCACCTTGTCGTTGCCACGATTGCGCACCACCAGGAACCGCGCCGACTCCGGCAGCCAGGCCATCAGCACCAGTGCCAGCAGCAACGGCAGCACGCCACCGATGACCAACAGGCTGTGCCAGCCGTAGGCCGGGATCATCTTCGCGGAAATGAAGCCACCGCCAGCCATGCCAAGGTTGAAGCCGCAGAACATGCTGGTCACCAGCAGCGACTTGAGCCGCTCGGGGGTGTATTCGGACAGCAGCGTGGTGGCGTTGGGCATGCCTGCGCCAAGGCCCAGGCCGGTCAGGAAACGCAGCACCAGCAACTGGTCGACATTGGTGGCATAGGCCGATGCCAGGCTGAAGCCGCCGAACACCAGCACCGCCCCAACCAACACGCCCTTGCGGCCGAACCGATCGGCCAGCGGGCCGGAGCCCAGGGCACCGAACACCATGCCGATCAGTGCGGCACTCATGACCGGGCCGAGGCTGGCGCGGTCGATCCCCCACTCCTGCGACAGGGCCGGGGCGATGAAGCCCATGGCGGCGGTGTCGAGGCCATCGAGGAAGACGATGAGGAAGCACAGCAGCACCACGCGCCATTGATAGCGGGACAGCGGCTGCTGATTGATGAACGACTGGACGTCGAGGCTCTTGCCGACGTTGGTTTGCGCTTGGTTCATTATTGTTATCCAGGATTAGGGCACAGCCAGGCCACTGCACGCGGTCAACCGGCACAGGAGGCAATCATTGGGTGAGAACGGCTTGTGTCAGCCTGGATACAACGGGACTGCGCGCGAGTGCGGCCGCGCCAGCGAAGGGACAGTAGTCATGTTAAGTGCCTCTTGTATTTTTCTTGTTCGGTCAGCGCCGCCGACCGCTGCGAGAGACATTAATCAGCGGGCACAAGTGAAGCAATTCGCCGCGAACGACACTGTGCGTTTATCGCACAGGAAACGGTTTTGCCTGTTCTCAATTTGAAAGGGGCAGCACACGCCCCTTGGCTGCTCAGCCAAACAACTGATGGCAAAGGTCCCGGCTGGCGGCCAGCAGAATCGGCAGGAAGCGCTGCTCCAGCTCGCTGCGCGTCACCCGCCCGACATGCGTACTCACGTTCAACGCCGCCAACACCTGCCCCGAAGCGTCATACACCGGCACCGCAATCGAGCGCAGCCCCTGCTCCAGCTCCTGGTCCACCACGCACCAGCCCTGGGCACGCACCTGCTGGATACAGGCGAACAGCGACTCGGGGTCGTGCAAGGTACGGCTGGTGCGGGCCTTCAGGTCTGCACGCTCCAGGTACTCGCGCAGACTGGTGTCGTCCATCGCCGCCAGCAGGATGCGCCCCATCGACGTGCAATAGGCCGGCAGGCGCCCACCCACCGACAGGTCGACCGAGATCAGCCGCTCCACCGTGGCTGAACGGGCTATATAAAGAATATCGTCACCCTCGAGGGTGGCCATGTTGGCCGCCTCGTGCAACTGGTCGCTGATGCGGTCCAGGTAAGGCTGGGCGGATATCGCCAACGGCGTCGAGGACAGGTACGCATGGCCCAGCGTCAATACTTTGGGCAACAGCGAATAGGTGCGCCCGTCGGTGGTGGCATAGCCCAGCTTGATCAGCGTGTGCAGGCAGCGGCGCACCGCTGCCCGGGGAATTTCGGTGCGATGGCTGATCTGGGCGATGGTCAGGTGACGCTTGCGTTCCTGGAAGGCCTGGATCACGGCCAGGCCACGCGCCAGGGAGGTCATGAAGTCCGGGTCGCCGGTGAAGGCCTGGATACGCTTGGCCGGCGACGCCACGATCGGCGGCGCCAGCGCTGTCGAGGCAGATCGTGCCTGCTCTGGAATGGCCGAGTCTGGATGGACGGAATCGTTGGCCAGCTTTTCGTCACTCATTGCATACCTCAAAAAAAACGCCCGCTCGTGCGATTATCGAACAAACGGCCGATAATCGCAATTGACCGCTGACACTTTTACTTATACCTTTCTCAGGCCACTTGTGGCTTCTTTGGAGAGACTGGTCAGGTACCCACCGTAGAAGTCCCAGGCAACGGCCTCGCCTTTCAGGCGAGGCCGTTTTTCATTGCACAGCCAGTCGAATACCTCTACCCGTTCTGACGACGAACTTTTTCCCGTCTTGCTTTTCGAACTTGCACGAAGGCAAACACTGTTGTCGGACCTATCCGTTACTTATGTCGGGAATGTCGGAGCCGGTAAATAACGGTGTTCAGCTAAATGTCGATTGCTATAATCGGACAGGCAGGCCGCAGCGCTGCAGCGGCAACGAACCTTCTGCTGTATCACGCCAGCGTGGCAACCAGGCATGCGCAGGCTGTACTGCACATGACAAACAGCGAACAAACTTAATTCAGGTAAAGCATGTGACGAAAGACGAACTGCGCGCAGAACTGGAGCGCCAGGCTGAACGTTACAAGGACGTCTATGGTGGCGAGGTCACGA
Organism: Pseudomonas sp. BCRC 81390; assembly: GCF_030341915.1. Classification (NCBI taxonomy): domain Bacteria; kingdom Pseudomonadati; phylum Pseudomonadota; class Gammaproteobacteria; order Pseudomonadales; family Pseudomonadaceae; genus Pseudomonas; species Pseudomonas sp. BCRC 81390. The sequence goes on from NZ_JATAAG010000010.1 coordinate 207,999, forward strand.
CTTACGCCGCACAACCAGATCCGGAACGCAAACCTTGGCGCAAGCGTGCCAGCGTGCGTGACCAGGCCTTCAGCCAGGAACTGGAGCGTATGGAAAAGGAACTGCGTAGCGACAACTCCTGAAACCGGATCGCGCCAGCGCATCGCCGCCCGGCCTGCCCGGGCGGGCTCGATCTTTACCGCCAGGCCGAAGATGAAATGGAATCACACAAATTTCATACGACCGTTTGAATGGTAGCGCCGCGAATTTTTCGTCGGACTTTTAACGTTTTCCGTCGTATTTCCCGCGTTTTGGCCGACATTTTCCTGAGCGCTGGCTCCGCCGCGCACAGCATGCGCAACGTTGGAAGACTGCCATCGGTCTGTCGCAGATGCATCGATTGCCGTGGTTTTCTGGCATAATCCCGCCCCCCTATGACCGCCAGACAACCTTCATGATCGAATTATTCAGCGGACTGGATGCCTGGGTACTGGTGAGCTTGCTGCTCGCCCTGACCTTCGTACTCGCCTTCGAGTTCATCAATGGCTTTCATGACACCGCCAACGCGGTAGCCACCGTCATCTATACCAAAGCCATGCCGCCGCACCTCGCCGTGTTCTTCTCCGGCGTGTTCAACTTCCTTGGCGTTCTGCTCGGCGGTGTGGGGGTGGCCTATGCCATCGTGCACCTGCTGCCGGTAGAGCTGCTGATCAATGTGAACACCGGACACGGCCTGGCCATGGTCTTCTCGTTGCTGGCTGCGGCCATCACCTGGAACCTCGGCACCTGGTACTTCGGTATCCCGGCCTCCAGCTCGCACACGCTGATCGGCTCCATTCTTGGCGTCGGCCTGGCCAACGCACTGATCAACGACATCCCGCTGGGCGACGGCGTCAACTGGCAGAAGGCGATCGACATCGCCATGTCGCTGGTGGTGTCGCCAATGGCCGGCTTCGCCGTCGCAGCCCTGGTGCTGATCGGCCTGAAGTGGTGGCGTCCGCTGTCGAAGATGCACAAGACCCCCGAGCAGCGTCGCAAGCTCGACGACAAGAAGCACCCGCCGTTCTGGAACCGCCTGGTACTGGTGGTTTCGGCCATGGGCGTAAGCTTCGTGCACGGTTCCAACGACGGCCAGAAAGGCATTGGCCTGATCATGCTGGTGCTGATCGGTATCGTACCGGCCAAGTTCGTCCTCGACCTGAACAGCACCACCTACCAGATCGAGCGGACCCGCGACGCCACCCTGCACATGAGCCAGTTCTACCAGCGCAACGCCGCTACCCTGGGCGAGTTCCTGGCGCTGGGCAAGGCCAATGCCAGCGACCTGCCGGAGCAGTTCAGCTGCAACCCGAAGCAGACCGAACCGACCATTGCCGCGCTGCAATCTTCGCTGCAAGGTGTGACCGACTACCACAGCCTGGATGCGGAAAAGCGCGTTGAAGTGCGTCGCTACCTGCTGTGCCTGGACGACACGGCGAAAAAGGTCGGCAAGCTGCCAGGCCTGGAAGCCCGTGAAAAGGCCGACCTGGAAAAGCTGCGCAAGGACCTGACCGCTACCACCGAATACGCCCCGTTCTGGGTAATCGTTGCCGTCGCCCTGGCCCTGGGCCTGGGCACCATGGTTGGCTGGAAGCGCGTGGTGCTGACCGTTGGCGAGAAGATCGGCAAGCAGGGCATGACCTATGCCCAGGGCATGTCGGCACAGATCACCGCAGCCTGCGCCATCGGCATGGCCAACGTGTTCGCCCTGCCGGTATCGACCACTCACGTGCTGTCGTCCGGCGTGGCTGGCACCATGGTTGCCAACAAGAGCGGCCTGCAAGGCGGCACCGTGAAGACCATCCTGCTGGCCTGGGTCCTGACCCTGCCGGCGTCGATGGGTTTGGCGGCTGGCCTGTTCTGGCTGGCGTCGAAAGCCATTGGCTGAATGACACCGCAATGAAAAAGGCGCCCTCGCAGGCGCCTTTTTCAATCTCCGCGCATGAGCGGGTTCAGCCGCGAAGGCGCCGTTACAGGAAACCTACCTTTTCCTGCCTCCCAGCAACGACCCCATCAACCCCCGTACCAACTGCCGCCCCAACTGGTTGGCCGCCTGGCGCACCGCCGACTTGATCGCCTGCCCCGCCGCACTCTGCAAAAACTCGCCGGCCTTGTCGGCAAAACTTTCCTCATCCGCCTGAGGCTGTGGCGCTGGCTCTACCGGCTCGCCCTTGCGCTGGCTGAGCATTTCATAAGCCGATTCACGGTCCACCGGCTTGTCATAACGCCCAGCCAGCGGGGAAGCCGCAATCAGCGCACTACGCTCGACGGCGCCCAGCGGCCCGATACGCGACTGCGGCGGTGCAATCAACACGCGCTGCACCATCGCCGGCGTACCCTTTTCTTCCAGCGTCCCCACCAACGCCTCGCCAATGCCCAGCTCGGTCAGCACCGCCAGGGTGTCGAACGCCGGATTGGGGCGGAAACCATCTGCCACCGCGCGCAGCGACTTCTGTTCCTTGGCAGTGAACGCGCGCAGGCCATGCTGGATGCGCAAGCCCAGTTGCGCCAGCACTGCATCCGGCAAGTCCCCTGGCGACTGGGTGACGAAGTACACCCCAACCCCCTTGGAGCGGATCAGCCGCACCACCTGCTCCAGGCGCTCCTGCAACGCCTTGGGCGTATCGTTGAATAGCAGATGCGCTTCATCGAAGAACAATGCCAGCACTGGCTTGTCGGCATCGCCGCGCTCGGGCAACTGTTCGAACAGTTCGGCCAGCAACCACAACAGGAAGGTCGCATACACCTTGGGCGCCTCGTGCACCAGGCGGCTGGCGTCCAGCAGGTGGATGCGCCCACGGCCATCCGGGCCAACTCGCAGCAGGTCCTCGAGCTGCAACGCCGGCTCACCGAACAACGCCTCGGCGCCCTGCTGTTCCAGGGTAGCCAGCCTGCGCAACAGGGCCTGGGTGGAAGCCGTGGTCATCAGTGCACTGTCTTCACCGAGCAGTTGCGGGTTGTCTTTCAGGTGCGCTAGCAGGGCCTTGAGGTCCTTGAGATCCAGCAGCAGCAAGCCTTCACGGTCAGCCACCTTGAACGCCGCGTACAGCGCCGCCTGCTGGCTGTCGCTCAGTTCCAGCAAGTTCCCCAGCAGCAACGGCCCCATTTCGCTGAGGGTGGTGCGCAGCGGGTGACCGGACTGTCCGGCGATGTCCCACAGGCTCACCGGGTAGGCTTGCGGCGTGTGGCCCAGCCAGGGCATGCCCGCGATGCGCTCGGCCACCTTGCCCTGCGGCGCGCCGGCAGCGCCCAGGCCGCACAGGTCGCCTTTGACATCGGCGGCGAACACCGCCACGCCCGCGTCGCTGAATACCTCCGCCAGGTGCTGCAGGGTGACGGTCTTGCCCGTACCGGTGGCGCCCGCCACCAGGCCATGGCGGTTGGCTAGCCTCATTGCCTGTCCGACTGGTAAACCGTCCGGGCCTGCGCCTACAACAATGGTCGAAAGTTCCGACATCTCTTTAATCCTCTGCTCAAGCTTTACCTGAATTCGGCCGATACCTGTGGGTGATATTTGCCTTGATAGAGAGGGACAACCGAAAAGGGACTTTTCGGGATCTTGCACGGCTGCGATGCCTCGCGTGCAGACGCCTGATACAAACCTTAGCGGAACCGATTACGCCATGAACAAAAGCCTTCGTTTCAGCCACAAGATTCTTTTGGCCGCATCACTGATCGTGATACTCGCCTTCAGCCTTTTTACGCTCTACAACGATTACCTCCAGCGTAATGCGATCCGCGAAGACCTGGAAAGCTATCTGGCGGAAATGGGCGATTCCACTTCGAACAATATTCGCAACCTGTTCGAAGGCCGCATCAAGCTGGTGGAAAACCTGGCGCAGAACATCGCCCAGGAGCCGGCCAGCTCCGACACCCTGCTGGGCCAGAATGCCCTTATTTCCAGCTTCCTCACGGTCTACGCGGGCAAGGTCGATGGCGGCTTCAGCGTGCGCCCCGATACGAAGATGCCGGACGGTTACGACCCACGCACCCGCCCCTGGTACAAGGACGGCATGAATGCCACCGGCACCATCCTGACCGAGCCGTATATCGACATGGCCACCAACAAGATGGTCATCGGCATCATCAGCAAAATCGCCAGCAACGTCGGTGTGGTCGGTGGCGACCTGGCCCTCGATGGCCTGGTGCAGATCATCAACTCGCTGAACTTCGGCGGCATGGGCTACGCCTTCCTGGTCAACGACCAGGGCAAGATCCTGGTGCACCCGGACAAAGACCTGGTGATGAAGTCGCTGTCGGACCTGTTCCCGCAGCACACGCCGAAACTGACCCGTGAATTGACCGAAGTGCAGAGCGATGGCCAGACCCGCCTGCTGACCTTCACCCCGATCACCGGCCTGCCGTCGGCCAACTGGTACATCGGCCTGTCGGTGGACAAGGACAAGGCCTTCTCGATGCTCAGCACCTTCCGCACCTCGGCGGTGATCGCCACGCTGGTGGCGGTGGTGATCATCATCGGCCTGCTCGGCCTGCTGATCCGCGTGTTGATGCAACCGCTGCACACCATGACCCGCGCCATGGAGGACATCGCCGAAGGCGAAGGCGACCTGACCAAGCGCCTGCGTATCCACAACCACGACGAATTCGGCATCCTGGGCAGCGCCTTCAACCGTTTCGTCGAGCGTATCCACAGTTCGATCCGCGAAGTGTCCTCGGCTACCGAGCAGGTCAACGAAGTGGCCCTGCGGGTGATCAGTGCCTCCAACTCGTCCATGACCAACTCCGACGAGCAGGCCAACCGCACCAACAGCGTGGCCGCGGCCATCAACGAGCTGGGCGCCGCGGCCCAGGAAATTGCCGGCAACGCCGCCCAGGCTTCGCAGCACGCCAGCTCGGCGCGCCTGCTGGCCGAGGAAGGGCAACAGGTGGTGGAGCGCAACATTGCGGCGATGAACCGCCTGTCCGACCTGATCGTCACCTCCAGCGCGCACATCGAGACGCTCAACAGCAAGACCGTCAACATTGGCCAGATCCTCGAAGTGATCACCAGCATTTCCCAGCAGACCAACCTGCTGGCCCTGAACGCGGCCATCGAAGCGGCCCGTGCCGGTGAGGCCGGGCGCGGGTTTGCCGTGGTTGCCGATGAGGTGCGCAACCTGGCCCACCGCACCCAGGAATCGGCACAGCAGGTACAGACCATGATCGAAGAGCTGCAAGTCGGCGCCCGCGAGTCGGTCGAGACCATGGACCAGAGCCAACGCCACAGCCAGGACAGCATGCAGATCGCCAACCAGGCCGGCGAACGCCTGGACAGCGTGACCGTGCGCATCGGCGAAATCGACGGGATGAACCAGTCGGTGGCCACCGCCACCGAAGAGCAGACCGCCGTGGTCGAAGCGATCAACATGGACATCAACGAAATCAACATGCTCAACCAGGAGGGCGTGGAGAACCTGCAGGCCACCCTGCGCGCCTGTTCCGACCTGGAGCAGCAGGCCAGCCGCCTGAAGCAGCTGGTGGGCAGCTTCCGTATCTGATCCAGGAACGCGTCGGCTTCTTCGCGGGCACGCCCGTGAAGGAGCCGACACCGCTCCCCGCCTTGCCCCCGGCCAACCCCGATCGAACAAACTATCCTTCTGAAAGGTCAACTTTAAGGCGCGTCATCGCCGGCTTTCTACCGCCGGATGACAGACCCGAAGACGATCCCGGAGGGATGCTGATCGTGCACATCGCCGACATCACCATGTTCTACGCCCCCGCCAGCGGCGGCGTACGTACCTATCTTGATGCCAAACACCACCGCCTCGACGCCATCCACGGCGTGCGCCACAGCCTGCTGATACCCGGCGCCAGCGCGCAACATGCCGATGGCATCTACCAGGTACCCGCACCGCCGCTGCCATTCGGCAACGGCTACCGCTTCCCGGTGCGCCTGGCCCCTTGGTGCAACGTACTGCGCCAGCTCAAGCCTGACCTGATCGAAGTCGGCGATCCCTACCTGACTGCCTGGGCAGCGCTGGAAGCAAGGCGCCAGCTGAACGTGCCGGTAATCGGCTTCTACCATTCCGACCTGCCGTTGCTGGTCAGCAACCGCATGGGCAACTGGTTCACACCCAACGTCGAGGCCTACGTCAGCAAGCTGTACGGCAATTTCGACCGGGTCCTGGCCCCTAGCCAGGTCATGGCCGACAAGCTGCGCCGCCTGGGCGTGCGGGACGTGCACGTGCAGCGCCTGGGCGTCGACCTGGGCACCTTCCACCCCAGCCGACGCGACCCGCAACTGCGTGCCGAACTGGGCATTGCCGATACCAGCCGCTTGCTGATCTATGCTGGCCGGGGCTCGCGGGAAAAGAACCTGCCGGTACTGCTCGACTGCATGCAGCACCTTGGCCGCCCTTACCACCTGTTGCTGGTAGGCTCGAACATGCCGGCCAACGTGCCGCAGAATGTCAGCGTGATCGACCACTTCTGCCCTGCCCCGGAAGTCGCCAGGCTGATGGCCAGCGCTGACCTGCTGGTGCATGCCGGCGACCAGGAAACCTTCGGCCTGGTCATTCTCGAAGCCATGGCCAGCGCCACGCCGGTGGTGGCCGTGCGCGCCGGGGCGTTCGGCGAGATCGTCAACGAACACTGCGGACGCCTGTGCCGACCGAACGATGGCCAGGCCATGGCGGACGCCGTGCGCGAGGCGTTCGAGGCCGGCGTACGCAAACTGGGGGCACAGGCCCGCCGCCACGTCGAGCAGCATTATTCCTGGGACAACGTGGTTGCCGGCCTGCTGCAGCACTACCAGGCCGTGCTCGGCCACCAGCCGCAGGCACGCGCCCATGCTTGAGCCGTTGCCAGGTGCACGCAGCCTGATGCTGGTGTTGCACGATGTGGCCCCCGAGACCTGGCCGGACTACCAACCCTTTGTCCAGGCAGTCGACGCCATCGGCGGCGTGCCCATGACCTGGCTGGTGGTACCGGACTTTCACCAGCGCAACCCACTGCTGCGCTCGCCCGCCTTCTGCCGTCTGCTCGAACGGCGCCTGGCACAGGGCGACGAGTTGGCCCTGCATGGCTATTACCATGCCGATGACGGCCCTTCCCCGCGTACGCCCAGCGAGTATTTCATGCGCCGTATCTATACCCATGAAGGCGAGTTCCATGCCCTCGACCAGCAGCAGGCCCTGCAGCGACTGCAGCATGGCCTGGACCTGTTCGGCCGACAGGGCTGGCCAGTGGCCGGGTTCGTCGCACCCGCCTGGCTGATGAGCGAAGGTACCCGCCAGGCGTTGCGTCAACTGCCGTTGCGCTACACCAGCACGCCGCAGCACCTGTATCGCTTGCCGGAGTTCACCGCGATCGAAGCCCCGGGCCTGGTGTGGAGCGCCCGTAGCGCCTGGCGCCGCGGCCTGTCGCGGCTGGTCTGCGACTGGCAATGCCGGCGTTGGCGCAATGCCGAAACCCTGCGCCTGGGCCTGCACCCGGTGGACATGCGTCATCGCAGCTCCCGCGAGTACTGGTTGAACACTTTGCGCGCCCTCCTGGCCCAGGGCCGCGAACCTCTGACCAAGTCGGCCTGGCTGGACCGCAAGGTCGGCGCATGAACCGCCTGGCATGGCTGGGCCTGGCGCTGCTCGGCGCGGTACTGGTGCCGGCCTTGCTCGGCGGCAGCGGGCTGCTGCCACGACTGCAGCGCTTCGACCCCAGCCTGCTGCTGACCCTGCTTGGCATGATCCTGCTGTGCTGGGTCATCAACACCGTTCGCCTGCGCCTGCTGCTCGGCCAGCAAGGTGCGAGGCTCGGGCGCCTGCGCAGCCTGGGCGTGGTGATGGCTACCGAGTTTGCCATCTGCACCACGCCCGGCGGCAGTGGCGGCCCCTTGACCCTGATGGCGCTGCTGGCGCGCGATCGCATCGGCCCGGCGCGCAGCGGCGCGGTGTTCGCCATGGACCAGTTGAACGACCTGGTGTTCTTCTTCTGCGCCATGCTGGCAATCGCCGGCTACGCCTTGTTCCACAGCCTGGGGCGTAGCCAGCAAGGCATGCTCCTGGGCAGCGCGTTGCTCTTGTGCACGGCCTTGGCCGCGGTGCTCGGGCTGTTGCGCTACCGGCGCACGGTGATGCGCCTGAATGGCCGGCTGGTGCGCCACCTGGGCATCAGCCCGCAGCGCAAACGCCGCTGGGCGCGCAAACTGCTGCACTTCATCAATGCCCTGGCGCAAACCTGGCACCTGCCGAAACGCACGCTGATCCTGGTTTTCACCCTGACCTGTGTGCACTGGGGGCTGCGCTACAGCGTGTTGTACCTGGTGTTGCAGGGGCTGGGGGTGAACCTGGCGTGGATACCCAGCTTTCTGGTGCAGATGCTGTCGCTCAGTGCCGGCCAGTTCAGCCTGCTGCCAGGCGGTGCCGGTGCCGCCGAGCTGACCTCGGCGAGCCTGCTGACGCCCCTGGTGGGCAGTTCGACCGCGGCGGCGGCGATCGTGATATGGCGGGCAGTTACCTACTACTTCTACCTGTTGGCGGGTGGCCCGGTATTCGTGTTTCTGCTGGCGCGGCCGTTGCTTGAGCGCTGGCGGCGTCAGGCGGGTTGAGCTGCTGCCAGAGCTCGGCGGCGCCAGGAAACTCGGTACCGTCGCTGTCGGCCAGGGCGGCGGGGTCGTAGCGGGCCAGGCAGCCTTCGCCGAGGGTGGGTGGGGCGGTGGCGGTAGGTTGGTTGCGCTGCCTGGTCATTGCTGTTCCCTTCAAGATTGCCGGGGGCGCTTTGCGCCCCATCGTGACACAAGGCAGGCCCTCACAGAACCGCGGTCCGGCACTGCGTCACGCATCCCACAGCCAACCCGAGCCTGTCAGTCGAATACCACAGTCTTGTTGCCGTGCACCAGCACGCGGTCTTCCAGGTGATAGCGCAGGCCACGGGCCAGCACCATCTTCTCCACGTCACGGCCAAAGCGGACCATGTCATCGATGCTGTCGGCATGGCTGACCCGCACCACATCCTGCTCGATGATCGGGCCGGCATCGAGTTCCTCGGTAACGTAGTGGCAGGTCGCACCAATCAGCTTCACACCGCGCAGTGCAGCCTGGTGGTAGGGCTTGGCGCCGACGAACGACGGCAGGAAGCTGTGGTGGATGTTGATCACCTTCTCGGCATAGTCCTGGCACAGCTGCGGCGGCAGGATCTGCATGTAGCGAGCCAGCACTACCACATCGGCAGCGTGCTCCTGCACCAGGCGCGACACTTCGGCGAATGCCGGGGTTTTGTCCTTGGGGTCGACCGGTACATGGAAGAACGGAATGCCATGCCACTCGACCATGCTGCGCAGGTCGTTGTGGTTGGAGATCACGCAAGGGATCTCACAGTCCAGTTCATCGGTGTGCCAGCGGTGCAGCAGGTCGGCCAGGCAGTGCGATTCGCGGCTGGCCATCAGCACTACGCGCTTTTTCTGTGCCGAGTCGGTAATCCGCCAGGTCATGGAGAACTCTTCGGCGATCGGCGCAAACGCTTCGCGGAAGGCTTCAATACCGAACGGCAGCGATTCGGCGCGAATTTCATGACGCATGAAGAACCAGCCACTCTGCTCATCGGAGTGATGGCTGGCTTCGTTGATCCAGCCATTGTACAAGGCCAGGAAATTACTGACTTTCGCCACGATGCCAACACGGTCGGGGCAAGCGATCACCAGACGATAGGTGCGCATGAATGAGACTCCAGAACTTCGCAAAGGCGCCCATTCTAGCGGCCCGCCAGCAAAAACGCAGTATTGATCGCTGCCGCCCGAGGTTGTGAACCTTACCCTGCAGGCTACGCACAGCATCTGACAGACAGGACAAATGCAGGGGTTAAATGTAAATTTTTGTTCACTTGGAGAAATGTTGTCACAGCTTAATTAACAGTTAACCGCCCAATAATATATTTACTTGAGCGGATCGCCTGTCTATTATTGGCCCACACATTTCTGAACACGCATTAAGGAACACTCCATGTCCCTGATCAACGAATACCGCGCCACCGAAGAGGCTATCAAGGAACTTCAAGCTCGCCTGGCCAATCTGTCGCAGGATGACAAGCTGAAGAAAGAACTGGAGTTCGAAGGCAAACTGCGCAACCTGATGGGCGAATACTCCAAGTCGCTGCGCGACGTGATTGCCCTGCTCGACCCCGATTCGAAACTGAGCAAAGCGCCTCGCGGTGCCGTCAAGACTACCGCCACCAAGCGTGCGCGCAAGGTCAAGCAATACAAGAACCCACACAACAATGAAGTGATTGAAACCAAAGGCGGCAATCACAAGACGCTGAAAGAATGGAAAGCCAAATGGGGTGGCGATGTGGTTGAAAGCTGGGCGACCCTGCTGGACTGATTGTCCATCTACGCCTGTTGCTTATCGCATTAACAACGCCGGCATCCTGCCGGCGTTTTTGTTTCCCTGCGTTTACCCTGGCATTCAGCCAATTGCAAACCTGGCCTGCAACTGCCGGGCGTGCTCACGCCAGGCCTCCAGCACACGCCGCCCCGCCTCGTCAGCGCCCGCCCAGGCCTGCTGGCGCGCTTGCTCGAAGTCGCCCAGGGTATTCGGCGCGCCCCATTTCGGGTCGCTCAGGCGCTGCTGGCAGAAGCTGAACCAGCGTTGTCGCTCTTCGCCGCTCAAGGTGTCGGGGAAGTTGCGCGCCCGGTAGCGGAACAACAATTCCGGCAGGCGCGGGTCGTCGAACATCCAGTGCCCAAGGCCTAACTGCGCCGGCTCCAGCGCACGAACTTGCTCGCATAAGCGGCGGTCACGATCGCCGAGAAAACCGGCATACAACTGTTGTTCCGGGTCGTCGTTCGCGGCGAAGTCTTCCTCGCCGTAGATGTGTTCCAGCTTGTCTTGCCATTGCAACTGTTGCCTGGCCAGTTCTTCGCCGCGCAATTGCAGCGCGGTCAAATCCAGGCCCAGCCGTTGTTGATCGGCAGGGCGCAGTACCGAAAGTGGCGCGAGTACCGGGCAGCGGTTGATCTGTACCAGTTTCAACGGCACGGGTAGTTCGCCCTCCGCCAGTTGATCATGGCGGGTATACAAGCGCTGACGCAGAACTTCAGCACTTTCCCGTAGTAACGGTAGGGTTTCCTGATACAAGTCGCAGACAACCAGGGCATTGCGATTACGCGGGTGCCACGCCAGTGGCAATACGACACCCAGGTAGTTGCGTGCCGCCGAAAAACGCCCGGATATATGTACCAGGGGCTGTAGCAAACGCACCTGCTCCATGACTTTATGCTTGTTGCGCAACTGGAACAGCCACTCATACAACTTTGGCTGTTTCTGGCGTATCAGACGCGCCAGGGCGATGGTGGCCCGCACGTCGGAAAGTGCTTCGTGGGCATGACCGTGTTCGATGCCATTGGCCTTGCTCAGCAGTTCAAGGCGCAGGCTGACACGCCCGTCCTGCTGCGGCCATTCGATTCCGTCAGGGCGCAGGGCGTAGGCCGTGCGCACGATGTCGATAAGGTCCCAGCGACTGTTGCCGCCCTGCCATTCACGGGCATAGGGGTCAAAAAAGTTGCGGTAGAGGCTGTAGCGGGTCACCTCGTCGTCGAAGCGCAGGGTATTGTAGCCAGCGCCACAGGTGCCTGGCCGGGCCAGTTGCTCATGTACCCGGGTCATGAACTCGGCTTCGCACAGCCCTTGTTCAGCCAGTTGCTGCGGAGTGATGCCGGTTACCAGGCAGGCAGCCGGGTGCGGCAGTATGTCGTCGGAGGGCCGGCAATAAAGGCTGATCGGCTCGTCGATTTCGTTGAGGTCGAAGTCGGTGCGCACGCCGGCCACTTGCAACGGCCGGTCGCAACGGGGGTTGATGCCGGTGGTTTCGTAGTCGTGCCAGAAAATGCTTGAGGTCACGGGGTCGTCCTGTATCAAGGTCGACCGATTCTAGCGCAGCCTCAGACCGAAGCGTCGGCGGGAAGAAAACTGAAATAGCCACGCAACGAACCGACGAAGTCGTCGTACTCGCGGGGCGCTTGCAGCAACATGAAGCCCGAATCGTAGTGGCCGGGGGTCTGGTCTTCGCGGCACCACAGGCAACTGGCGGTCAGGTTGACGAACTGATGCCCGCCGCCGGTCAACGGCAGGCGCAACTGCAGTTCGTAGTCGGGCCCTACCAGCACAGGCAGTTGGCTGATCAGCATCAGCCCGTCTTCCGAGGCGTTGCCCAACTGGCCGATGGCCTGGCCGGTCAAGCGGTTGAACACCTTGAGGACACAAGGCAGTTGATGACGTTCTATATGGCGCTTGTTGAACATGATCGCAGTGCAGTCCGTACCCAGGGGCCAGGAATACGATGAACTGGCGGTTGTTGTAACAGCTGATTTACAGATTAGCGCAGCGCACGCAGCAAATCCCGTGAAATGAATCACACCTTGGTGTTAACGCCAAGGTGCGCTCTGCACTGGGCTGGCCACAGCCGCTTCGCCGCGCAGGTGGCCCAGTTTTTCCAGGGTCTGCAGGCGCGCCTGGGCGCGATAGGCATACTCGTTGCCCGGGTATTGCTGGATCAGGTACTGGTAAGTCTGCGCAGCATCTACGTACAACGCCTGGCGCTCCAGGCACTGGCCACGCAGCAGCGACACCTCGGGGTGGATGAACGGCCGCGCGCGGCTAGTACGGTCGACCTGCGACAACTCCAGCATGACCCGCTGGCAGTCGCCACGGTCGTAGGCACGGTAGGCATTGTTCAGGTGGTGGTCCATCGACCAGCGGGTACAGCCGACGGCGCTGGCAGCCAGGGCAAAAACGATCAGGGCGCGCATGGGGATCTCCTTTGATGGCAAGTATATCGGCCGGGATCGGGTTTTCTTCAGTTCAGTGGAATCAGCGCCCGTGCCGCTCACCCTTCAATCTGTAGCTGGTCAGCAGTTGCCCTGACCCGGAAGGTCGCAGGTAGTGCAACGGAACAATGACTACAGCGAGATTCAGGAGTAGCCTTTCGCTGCGCTTCACTATAGGAGTCTGTGCATGACCATCCGCCGTACCAAAATCGTCGCCACCCTTGGCCCCGCCAGCAATTCGCCGGAAGTGATCGAACAGCTGATCCTCGCCGGCCTGGACGTGGCACGCCTGAACTTCTCCCACGGCACCCCGGACGAGCACAAGGCCCGCGCCCGCCTGATCCGTGACATCGCCGCCAAGAACGGCCGCCATGTCGCGCTGCTGGGTGACCTGCAGGGTCCGAAGATCCGCATCGCCAAGTTCGCCAACAAGCGCATCGAATTGAAGATCGGTGACAAGTTCACCTTCTCCACCGCCCACCCGCTGACCGAAGGCAACCAGGACATCGTCGGTATCGACTATCCCGACCTGGTCAAGGACTGCGGCGTCGGCGACGAACTGCTGCTCGACGATGGCCGCGTGGTCATGCGCGTCGAAACTGCCACTGCAGACGCCCTGCACTGCGTGGTGATCATCGGCGGCCCGCTGTCGGACCACAAGGGTATCAACCGTAAAGGTGGCGGCCTGACCGCACCAGCCCTGACCGAAAAAGACAAGGCCGACATCAAGCTGGCCGCGGAAATGGACCTGGACTACCTGGCCGTGTCCTTCCCGCGTGACGCCAGCGACATGGAATATGCGCGCAAGCTGCGTGACGAAGCCGGCGGCAACGCCTGGCTGGTGGCCAAGATCGAACGCGCCGAAGCCGTTGCCGACGACGAGACCCTCGACAAGCTGATCGCCGCCTCCGACGCCGTGATGGTCGCCCGTGGTGACCTGGGCGTGGAAATCGGCGACGCCGAGCTGATCGCCATTCAGAAAAAGATCATCCAGCACGCCCGCCGCAACAACAAGGCGGTGATCGTGGCGACCCAGATGATGGAGTCGATGATCCAGAACCCGATGCCGACCCGTGCCGAAGTGTCCGACGTCGCCAACGCCGTGCTGGACAACACCGACGCGGTCATGCTGTCGGCAGAAAGTGCCGCCGGTGCCTACCCGATCGAAGCCGTCCAGGCCATGGCCCGCATCTGCCTGGGTGCCGAAAAGCACCCGACCAGCCAGAAGTCCAGCCACCGCCTGCACACCACCTTCGAGCGCTGCGACGAAAGCATCGCCCTGGCGGCCATGTACACCGCCAACCACTTCCCGGGCGTGAAGGCGATCATCGCCCTGACCGAGAGTGGCTACACCCCGCTGATCATGTCGCGCCTGCGTTCGCACGTGCCGATCTTCGCCCTGTCGCCACACCGCGCCACCCAGGCGCGCGCCTCGATGTTCCGCGGCGTGTACCCGATTGCTTTCGACCCGGCCTCGCTGCCGGCCGACAAGGTGAGCCAGGCAGCGGTCGACGAGCTGCTCAAGCGCGGCCTGGTGGAGCAAGGTGACTGGGTGATCCTGACCAAGGGTGACAGCTACCACACCATCGGCGGCACCAACGGCATGAAGATCCTGCACGTGGGTGATCCGCTGGTCGGCTGATAGCCTTTGAGACCTGATCGCGACCTGCGGTCGCTCCTACAGGAAATCGCCATCCCCCGTAGGAGCGACCAAAGGTCGCGATGAGGCCAGCACAAGCAACCCATACGCCTCAGGCGTGTTCAACAAACACATCAGCAAACACCTGCCCCCGCGGCACTCCGGCAATGAACAGCCGCCGGGCAAACCGCTCGACACTCGCCGGCGCCCCGCACAGCAGCGCCAGCGTCTGCCGCGATGACGGCCGCAAGCCGGCCAGCACGTCCTCCAGCTGCTCCGCCAGCACCAGCTCGACCTCCACCCCTGGCAACTTCAGCAGCGGCTCTGCCAAATAGTGCCCTGACCGCTCTCGCGCCACGTGCAGCAGCCGGATCTCGCCCCGATGCCCCTGCCGCAACGCTTCGCGCAGGATGCCCCACAACGGCGCCAGCCCGGTGCCCGCCGCCAGCAACCACAGCGGCCGGTCCTGCCAGTCCGGGTCGTAATGCAAGGCGCCGCCCCTGAATTCCCCCAGGCGCAACACATCCCCCGGCTGCAAACCACGGGCCTTGTCACAAAAGGCGCCAGGGCGCTGGCAGTCGATATGGAACTCGAGGAAATCGTCCTCACCCGGCAGGCTGGCCAGCGAATAGGGCCGCGCGACCGCAGCATGCCATAGCACCACATGCTGCCCGGCCTGGTAACGCACCACCCGCTCCGGCCGCAAGCGCAAGCGCAACACATCGCCGCACCAATCCAGCGCACAGACCTCCGCCGCTACGCCATCCTGCTGCGGGTCGAACAGCGCCACCCGCAGGTCGTCGACCACCTGGCACTGGCACGCCAGGCGCCAACCCTGCGCATGCTTGTCCAGCGCCAGGGCATCGGGCCGGGCATCCAGCGGTTGCCCGGCCAGGCAATGCACCAGGCAGACATGGCAGCTGCCCGCGCGGCAACTGTAGGGCACGTTGAACCCTGCCTCGTTCAGGGCATCGAGCAGGTTGCTGCCGGTCGGCACCGCCCAGCGGCGCTCGCCCACGCAAAGTTCGGGCATGGTCGGTCTTTCTCCATCGGTCATGCGGCCACTGTATGCCAAGCGGGCAAAGGCAGCAAAAAGGATGCCCGCGCCTTGCCGACCATGGTCCAGACCACGCGCAGGTGTTTCACACGGTGAGGCACGCTATACTGCCGCGCCTTTTTGCGTCGGCCATGCCGCCGGCGCGCCTTTGCAAGGCGTTTCGACATGCTGGTCGGCACCGTCGAGCGTCTCAATGAATGTTCCCGTCTTTAAGAGGAGCGCGCTGCATGACCGTGATCAAGCAAGACGACCTGATTCAGAGCGTCGCCGACGCCCTGCAATTCATTTCGTACTACCACCCCGTCGATTTCATCCAGGCCATGCACGAGGCCTATCTGCGTGAAGAATCGCCTGCCGCGCGCGATTCCATCGCCCAGATCCTGATCAACTCGCGCATGTGCGCCACCGGCCACCGCCCGATCTGCCAGGACACCGGCATCGTCACCGTGTTCATCCGGGTGGGCATGGACGTGCGCTGGGACGGCGCCACCATGAGCGTCGACGACATGATCAACGAAGGTGTGCGTCGCGCCTACAACCTGCCTGAAAACGTGCTGCGCGCGTCGATCCTGGCCGACCCGGCCGGTGCCCGCAAGAACACCAAGGACAACACCCCGGCAGTGATCCACTACTCCATCGTCCCCGGCGACAAGGTCGAGGTCGATGTCGCAGCCAAGGGCGGCGGCTCGGAGAACAAGTCGAAGATGGCCATGCTCAACCCGTCCGACTCGATCGTCGACTGGGTACTGAAGACCGTGCCGACCATGGGCGCTGGCTGGTGCCCGCCTGGCATGCTCGGCATCGGCATCGGCGGTACCGCCGAGAAGGCTGCGGTGATGGCCAAGGAAGTGTTGATGGAGTCCATCGACATCCACGAACTGAAAGCCCGTGGCCCGCAGAACCGTCTGGAAGAAATCCGCCTGGAGCTGTTCGAGAAGGTCAACCAGCTGGGCATCGGCGCCCAGGGCCTGGGCGGCCTGACCACCGTGCTCGACGTCAAGATCATGGATTACCCGACCCACGCCGCTTCGCTGCCGGTGTGCATGATCCCCAACTGCGCCGCCACCCGCCACGCCCACTTCGTGCTCGATGGTTCCGGCCCGGCCGAGCTGGAAGCGCCGTCGCTGGACGCCTACCCGGAAATCGTCTGGGAAGCCGGCCCGAGCGCCCGTCGCGTCAACCTCGACGCCATCACCCCGGAAGAAGTCGCCAGCTGGAAGCCGGGCGAGACCATCCTGCTCAACGGCAAGATGCTCACCGGCCGCGATGCCGCGCACAAGCGCATGGTCGAGATGCTCAACCGTGGCGAAGAGCTGCCGGTAGACCTGAAAGGCCGCTTCATCTACTACGTCGGCCCGGTCGACCCGGTAGGTGACGAAGTGGTAGGCCCGGCCGGCCCGACCACCGCCACCCGCATGGACAAGTTCACCCGCCAGATCCTCGAGCAGACTGGCCTGCTGGGCATGATCGGCAAGTCCGAGCGCGGCCCTGCCGCCATCGAAGCGATCAAGGACAACAAGGCCGTGTACCTGATGGCCGTCGGCGGCGCCGCCTACCTGGTGGCCCAGGCCATCCGCAAGTCGAAGGTCCTGGCCTTCGCCGAGCTGGGTATGGAAGCGATCTACGAGTTCGAGGTCAAGGACATGCCGGTGACCGTCGCCGTGGACAGCAATGGTGAATCGGTACACATCACTGGCCCTGCCCTGTGGCAGAGCAAGATTGCCGAGAGCCTGGCAGTCGAAGTGAAGTAAGCCTGATATAACTGCGGCGGCTTCTTCGCGGGCTTGCCCGCTCCCACAGGTAACGCGTAGCCCTCAGGCTTGCGCTGCACCTGTGGGAGCGAGCAAGCCCGCGAACAGGCCGCCACTGTTTTCACAGGATTCTGTCAAACTGCTCCGGCCAGTCCCTGCGGGTAAACACCTGCCCTTCCCGCCTCACCCGCCGCACTTCTTCCAGGTCCACCTCGCACAGCAGCCACTGGCTACGCACCGGGCTCAGCTCCTCACTCAACGCAATCACGCCGTCCCCCGGCATGCCATGATCCGGTGGCACGAACAACCCTGCCCGGCCGATATTCTCGTCCAGCGCCGGCGACCAGGCGGCCAGTCCGACCGTGGAGCTCTGCAATACGGCAATCTGGTTCTCCAGCGCCCGCGCCTGCGCGCCAATGCGCACCCGGTGATAGCCCGCCTCGGTGTCGGTACAGCTTGGCGCAAGGATCAGGTCAGCGCCTTCCTCGGCCAGGCGCCGGGCCAGCATCGGGAATTCATTGTCGTAGCAGATCAGGATCCCCAGGCGCCCCAGTTCGGTGTCGAACACCTGCAGCCCCTGGCCTGCGGCGATGTCCCACTGCTCGCGCTCGAAACGGGTCATCATCAGCTTGTCCTGGTAACCCAACACGCCCTCTGGGCCGAACAGCCAGGCACGGTTGCGGTACAGGCCGTCGCCATCCTGCACCGGCAAGCTGCCGGGCTGCAGGTAGATTCCCCAGCGTCGGGCAATGCCCTCGCACAGCGCCAGCCACGGCTCGAGCAGCGGCTGGATACCGGCAATCGAGGCCTTCAGGTCGCCCCGCTGCTCGACCGGCAACTGCCCGCTGAGCACCAGCCCGGCGTATTCCGGCAACAGCAGCAGGCGCGCCCCCGCCGCCGCAGCCTCGGCGCACAGGGCTTGCAGGTGCGCGGCGTAGGCGTCCCAGGTTTCATGCAGCTCGATCGCATACTGGCAGGCCGCCAGGCGGATCATATCGGCAGTTCCTTGAGCCAGAACGACATCAGTTTGTCGGAGCTTTCCGCGTCGTCCAGGTCACGCCAGGCATAGCGGGTGCGCAGCGACGGGTCGTGCAGGAAGCCACGATTACGCCAGAAGCCATGCAGGGGCTTGTAGTCCGCGGGGCGCCGAGGGTGCACCCCGGGCCGCTCCACCGCGCAGAACGCGCAGTAATCGAACTCGGCCAGTTTGTGCGCGTAGGATTCGCGCTCGATGAAAAAACGCACCCCCAGGCCTTGGCCACGGTACTCCGGCAATACCACCGATTCACCGAAGTAATAGACGCTGGCCGGGTCGCGCCCCTGGGCCAGGAATGGCTGCTGGAATTCGGCGCCGACGTCCACCAGCGGCAGGCCGGTGGAGGCACCCACCACCTTGCCGTCGTCCAGCGCCAGCACCACCAGGCTGCGCCCGGACCGGGCATAGGTGGCCAGGTAGTCGGCTTCGTACTCCGGGGTGCCGTCGTAAAGGTAGGGAAACTCGCGAAACACGGTCAGGCGCAGGCGAGCGAGGTCATCGATGTAAGGCGCGATAGCGGCGCCGTGCAACAGGCGTATTTCCATGCTTGGCGGTCGTTTTGTCGATGTGGATGACGCGCTCGGCTAAGCCGGGCTTGAGGGGAAACCCTATCATCCGAAGCCACGACCCGCCTTTTCCCTCAACGACAGGTATTGTTCCATGACCGCTACCGAACTGGTAAATGCGTACTACGCGGCTTTCAACGCCGGCGACATGCCGGCCTTTCTTGCCCTGCTCAGCGAAGACGTGATCCACGACGTCAACCAGGGCGAGCGGCAGATGGGCAAGGCCCGGTTTGCCGCGTTCATGGACAAGATGAACCGCTGCTACCGCGAACGCCTGGCGGACATCGTGGTGATGCAGAATGCCGATGGCAGCCGGGCGGCGGCGGAATTCACCGTGCATGGCGAATACCTGGCCGATGATGAAGGCCTGCCGCCGGCCAACGGCCAGACCTACGTGCTGCCGGCGGGGGCGTTCTTCTATATCCATTGCGGCAAGATTGCCAGGGTGACCAACTACTACAACCTCAATGACTGGCTCGAGCAGGTCGGTTGAGGGGCACGGGCCCAACACGAGTGGCCCTGAGAACGGAGTGTGTAGTAGCGGCCTTGCGCAGCCCATCGCGACGCAAGGCCGCTCCTACCAGAGCAATGCCTGGCAGGTGCCAGGAAGCCGGGCCCGGTCAGGCGATGCGGGTGCCGAGCACCTTGAGGAACGCCGCCAGCCACGCCGGGTGCGCCGGCCAGGCGGGCGCGGTCACCAGGTTACCGTCGACATGCGCCTGGTCCACGGCGATATCGATGAAGGTGCCGCCGGCCAGGCGCACCTCTGGCGCACACGCCGGATAAGCGCTGCATTCACGCCCTTCCAGCACGCCGGCCGCCGCCAGCAGCTGGGCCCCGTGGCACACCGCGGCAATCGGTTTGCCAGCCTGGTCGAATGCCCGTACCAGTTCCAGCACCCGCTCATCCAGGCGCAGGTACTCCGGCGCACGGCCACCGGGAATCAGCAATGCGTCATAACCCTCGGCCCGCACCCGCACGAAATCGTAGTTCAGGGCAAAGTTGTGCCCGGGCTTTTCGCTGTAGGTCTGGTCACCCTCGAAATCATGGATGGCCGTGCGCACGGTCTGCCCCGCGACTTTTTCCGGACAAACTGCATGCACCGTATGCCCAACCATGCCCAAGGCCTGGAATGGCACCATGACCTCGTAATCTTCAACGAAGTCGCCGACCAACATGAGAATCTTCTTAGCCGTCATTGCACCCACTCCTTCGATTGCCTAGAGACAGTCACTGCACGATAGCCGGTCTCAGTCGCGACGGTCGAGCAAGTTGACCACCAGGCGATCCAGCCAGCCCCACACCCGCTGCTTCACCCTGCGCCAGAGCGGGCGCGCATGCCAATGACTGAGGTCGACCACCTCGCTCAAGGCGAAGTCACGCTCGAAGCTGGCTTGTACGGCAGCCGTCAACGGCGGGTCGAGGGCCTCGATATTGGCCTCCAGGTTGAAGCGCAGGTTCCAATGGTCGAAGTTGCACGAGCCGATACTGACCCAGTCGTCGATCAGGACCATCTTCAGGTGCAGGAAACACGGCTGGTATTCGTAGATGCGCACCCCGGCGCGCAGCAGCCGGGGATAATAACGGTGCCCGGCGTAACGCACCGATGGGTGGTCGGTGCGCGGGCCGGTCAGCAGCAGGCGCACATCGACACCCTTGCCAGCGGCTCGGCGCAGCGAGCGTCGCACGCTCCAGGTCGGCAGGAAGTAGGGCGTGGCCAGCCACACCCGGCGCTTGCCGCTGTTGATCGCGCGCACCAGCGAATGCAGGATGTCCTGGTGCTGGCGGGCGTCGGCATAGGCCACCCGGCCCATGCCCTGGCCCTGCGCCGGGACCTTGGGCAGGCGTGGCAGGCCAAAGCCCTCGGCAGGGCGCCAGGCGGTACGGCGGTTGTTGGCGTGCCACTGGCGGTCGAACAGCAATTGCCAGTCATTCACCACCGGCCCCTGCATCTGCACCATCACCTCGTGCCATTCACTGGTCGCCTCGCCCGGCGTCCAGAACTCATCGGTAACACCGGTGCCGCCCACCACTGCCCAACGCTGGTCGACCAGCAGCAGCTTGCGGTGATCGCGGTACAGGTTGCGCAGGCCACGCTTCCAGCGCAGGCGGTTGTACCAGCGCAGGTACACCCCGGCATCCAGCAAGCGCTGGCGCAATGTGCTGTTGAACGCCAGCGAACCATAGTCGTCGAACAGGCAACGCACCCGCACACCACGAAGCGCCGCCCGTTCAAGCGCCTCGACTACCGTGTCCGCGCAGTCGCCGGCCTCGACCAGGTACAGTTCCAGGTCGATCTGGAACTCGGCGCGCATGATCGCCAGGAGCATGCGCGGAAAGAACTCGGGCCCGTCGATCAGCAGTTCGAAGTGGTTGCCATCCCGCCAGGGGAAGACTGGCCCGGCCATGTCAGCGGGCGGTAAAGATCAGCACCGCACTCACCGGTACCGACGGGTTGATGGACTTGAGCCCAGCGAACTTGCGCAGCCGTTGCAACCCGGGCAGCAGGCCGAAATCCTCGGCGCGCAGCACCAGCGGCTCAAGGGTCACCACCTGGAAGCGCCGCTCGTCGAGGCGGGTGGCCAGCAGCAGGGCGTTGTAGCTGTGGGACTGGCCGTGCAAGGTTACGGTCAGTGGCAGGCGCAGTTCGACCTGGGCACCATTGGCCAGGTCGTTTATCGGCCGCAGGTCCAGTTGTGCCTGCACCTTGGCCTCGGCGAAACGCTCGACCTCGAACAGATCCTCGCGCATGCGTTCGTCACGCTGGGGAATGCCGCTGCTCACCGAATCCATCTCGATGCTCAACCCGGCCGCGCCCTTGCGGTCGACCGTGCCATGCAGCACCAGAAACCGATGCACTTCGGCGCTGTCACCGTTCTTGCCGGTAATGAACGACAGGCGCGACGACTCGCCATCGAGGTGCCAGTTGGCGTGGGCAGGCAGGCACAAAGCCAGCAGCAAGGCGGGTAGCAGGCGGGGCAACTTGAACATGACGGATCTCGTGAAACCAGGCCGCCAACCTTAACCGCCCGCCTTCACGGCAGCAAGCGGCAGCCCTCGTGCGGGCCTTGCCAGACAGCCTGGTGGCGCCGCCCCAGGCCTTCGGCGGTTACCCGCCGCTGCTGGCGGTCTTCCTCCAGCAGGCTCAGCGCCAGCCATTGTTTCACGTAGCCCTGGCAATACTCCGGCTCGAACCCCATGACGAAGCGGCACGAGCAGTACTCCTTGGCCGAGTAGGCCGAAAGGATGCCGGGGAAGTCGGCCAGGGCCTGGCGCTCTTGCCAGGCCCAGTACGACAGCCCCAGCAACAGCAGCAGCCCGACCCGCTTCATGCGCCCTCCCCGGCCAGCACCGCAAGTACCCGCCTGAGCAGTTCGTCGTGCTGGTAGCTGCCGTCGCGGTCATCGGCATACCGCACGATCACCAGCTTCTGCGTGGGCAGCACGTACAGCGCCTGCCCCCAATGGCCGAGGGCCGCATAGGTGTCTGCGGGTGCACTCGGCCAGGGCCGTGGCGCCCCGGCCAACGGCTGGTTGAGCCACCAGTGACCACCGGGGTTGGCCTCGCCGGCCGTGGCGTTGGCTTGGGCAAATGGTGTCCGATTGAAGGCCACCCAGGCTTCGGGCAGCAGTTGCCGGCCGTGCCAACGCCCGTCGCGCTGCATCAGCAGACCGATGCGTGCCAGGTCGCGCGCGGTAAGGTACAGGTAGGAAGAACCGACATGGATGCCGGCCTGGTCACGTTCCCACACCGCGCTGGTGATGCCCAGCGGGGTGAACAGCGCGTGCCAGGGGTATTCCGGGTACTGTTCGCCGCCGAGCATGCCGCGCAGGGCGGCGGCCAGCAGGTTGCTGTCGCCGCTGGAATAGAGAAAGCGCTGGCCAGGGCTGGCGGCCGTGCCTCGCGCCGCGGTATAGGCCGCCATGTCCGCACGGCCGCGGGTATAGAGCATGGCTACCACCGAGGATTTCAGCGGAGCGTATTCGTAGTCTTCCTGCCAGTCCAGACCGCTGGCCCAGTGCAGCAGGTCGGCCATGCGCACGTCGGGGTGGGCGCTCATGGGCGGGTAGAAGCGGCTGACCGGGTCTTGTAACTGGAAGCGCCCCTGGCCCTGGGCCACGCCCAGCACCGTGGCGAGCACGCTTTTGCTGACCGACCAGGTGAGGTGGGCAGTGGCTGCGGTGGTGGGCGCCGTATAGCGTTCGTGCAGGATACGACCGTCACGAATGATCAGCAGGGCGTCGGTACGAATGCCAATGCGCTCCCGTGTGGGACGGGCGGGAAAGGCGTAGGCGTCGACAGCCTGCCAGTCGCGGGTGGCGTCATCGATTGGCCAATCGGGTTGAGGCCAGTCCTCGGCCCAGGCACACCGCGTAACCAATGCCAGTATGACGAACAATGTCTTCATCGGGATTGCCTTTCTTCGAAGGCCACCGTGCGGCCCCAGGATTCATGCAATCACCCGAATGTAGCAGTCATTCATGACAGTCCCGCAGCCGCCCATGCCTTGTTCAAGCGCTTCTCCCGCGCTGCAGCCGCCAGCGCCATCACGCCCTGGTCGCGCTGCCAGAGCTGCGCCCAATGTGCCGGCCCGGCTGCCAACGCCGCCTCGATTTCGCCCCGTAGCGCCTGGAACTGCGCAAACAACCCACCCAGCAACAAATGGCAACCGACCGTATCGGCACACTGCCGGCTACCTTCGGCACACCCGGCCAGCAGCCCGAGCAACTGCAGGCGCAAGGCCTGCGGCCAGGCACACGCCTGGCCGACGCCATACAGCCAGGCCGTCAGGGCGGTGAGCACATACAAGTCCTCCAGCGAGCGGAACGGTTTCACATAGGCATCCCAGCCATCCCCAGCCAGCAGTTCGCACGCTGCATGCGCCAGCACCAGTCGCCCATGCCCCACCTCCGGCATCAGCGGCAGGGTCGGCAGTGCTTCCAGCGTCACCCCCGGCTCGCCGGGGTAGACCACCGCCAGGTTCAACTGCGCTGCCGCACCCGACGCCTCGCTGCGCGCCGCCACCAGCAACCACTCCGCCTCCAGGCCGGCGGTGACGAAGTCCTTGCTGCCGGTCAAGCGCAGGCCGTCCAGGCGCGTACGCATGTCCGCCGGCCGCACGCTGCGCCGTTCGCTGGCGCACAGGGCACCGAGGCTCGGCGGAGCACTGGGCCACAGCACGCGCAAGGCGGCCTGGTAACCGACCAGGAACGCCAGGCCCGGCGTGGCCATCGCCCGCCCGCCAAGAACCGCCAGCTCGAACGGGGCAACCGGGCCAAGACGCTCGAGCAGCGCGGCATAGGTTTCGCCAAGGGTGCCCGCCAGCGCTTGGCGAAGCGGGTCGTTGAGTCGTTGCAACCAGGCCATGGAGCGGCTCCTTGCAGGGGGCTTTCGGCTAAGGCCGTGGGATGTCACGCAAGCATCACCAAAGCTTCACAGGGGTGACACCGCGTCTACCTAGGCTGACTTTGCACAACAAAGCCGACCGGCCGCAACCCTTCATGGCTGGCTTATGGAGACTCGTAATGACTCGGATCGCTCACGCTGGCGACAACAGCACCGAACGCCGTCTGCAAGCCGAACGCCTGGTTGGCGCCGCGGCCTTGCACGAGGCCCAGGCCCTGCGCTACAAGGTGTTCAGCGCCGAATTCAAGGCCCGCCTCAAAGGTGCCGAGCACGGCCTGGACATGGATGACTACGACGTGCATTGCCGCCACATCGGTGTGCGCGACCTGAGTACCGGCGAGCTGGTCGCCACCACGCGCCTGCTCGACCACCAGGCCGCCAGCAGCCTGGGCCGTTTCTACAGTGAAGAAGAATTCAGCCTGCATGGCCTGTTGCAATTGCAGGGCCCGATCCTGGAGCTGGGCCGTACCTGCGTGGCCCCCGACTACCGCAACGGCGGCACCATCGCCGTACTGTGGAGCGAACTGGCGGAAATCCTCAATGAAGGCCGCTACAGCTACCTGATGGGCTGCGCCAGCATCCCCATGCAGGATGGCGGCATACAGGCCCATGCCGTGATGCAGCGCCTGCGCGACCGCTACCTGTGCACCGAGCACCTGCGCGCCGAACCGAAAAACCCGTTGCCCAAGCTGGCGCTGCCGAACAACGTGATTGCCGAAATGCCTCCCCTGCTCAAGGCCTACATGCGCCTGGGCGCGAAAATTTGCGGCGAGCCATGCTGGGACGAAGACTTCCAGGTCGCCGACGTGTTCATCCTGCTCAAGCGCGACGAACTGTGCCCACGCTATGCCCGCCACTTCAAGGCAGCGGTGTGATGCCGAAGCTGCGGGTATTGGCCCGCCTGACGCGACTGCTGCTGGTCCTGCTGCTGGGCATGCTGCTGGCCGGTGTGATCACCCTGGGCGAGCGCCTGGGTTTCAAGCCATCGATAGAGCGCCGCCAGCGCTGGACCTGCCTGTTCATGAAACGCCTGGTCGCGGCGTTGCCATTCGACGTGCGAGTGATCGGCGCGCTACCGCAGCGGCCGATGCTGTGGGTCAGCAACCACGTGTCCTGGACCGATATCCCCTTGCTCGGCATGCTGCTGCCGCTGTCGTTCCTGTCCAAGGCCGAAGTGCGCCACTGGCCGCTGGCCGGCTGGCTGGCGGAAAAGGCCGGCACGCTGTTCATCCGCCGGGGTGGCGGTGACAGCCAGCGCCTGCGTGAACAGATCGCCGGGCAATTGGGCCTGGCGCGTCCGCTTTTGATCTTCCCCGAAGGCACCACCACCAGCGGACAGACCCTGCGCACCTTCCATGGCCGCCTGCTGGCGGGCGCCATCGACCGTGGGGTGGCGGTACAACCGGTGGCCATCCAGTACCTGCGCCATGGTCAGGTTGACCCGATCGCACCGTTCATCGGCGAGGATGACCTGGTGTCGCACCTGCTGCGCCTGTTCGCCCAGCCGCGGAGCGAGGTGTGCATCCACTTGCTGCAGCCGATCGGCAGCGTAGGCAAGGAGCGGGCGATGCTCGCACTGCAGGCGCAACAGGCGATTCAGCTGGCATTGTTCGGCGCTGAGGAAGTTGAAGTTGTGGCGCGACGGCAAGCGCGGGCTGCCTGAGTGTCTGCTGTTCAGGACTGGTCTCTTGCGGGCTTGCCCGCGAAGAGGCCGGCACAGGCCTGGCTGCCAGACATCCGCCCCACCGCCGCGAACGCCTGCAACTGTGGATAGAACTCGCGAAAATCCGCCAGCAACGGTTCATATAACCGCTCCAGCTCACCCATTACCCCCGCCATCCCCTCTGGCCGCGACAGCCTTCGGGCAATGCCGTTGAAGACCTGTTCCAGCGTGGCGAAATCACCATAAGCGCCCAGCCAGTCATCCGCCGCCATGTACGGCGCAATGCGCGCCAGCCGCCCGGGCAGCTTGGGTTCCGCCAACAGCACCCGATAAAACGCCCCAGTGAACTGCTCCAGCGGTTGCTCGGCATAATCCTGCCAATGCCGGGCCAGGCAGTGATCGAAGAACACATCCACAACGATGCCGGCAAAGCGCCGCCGCTCACGTGGAAAACGCGCCAGTGCCGCCAGCACCAACGGGTGCTGGTCGGTATAGCTGTCGATTCGACGGTGCAGCCGGATGGCCGCCTCCAACGCAGGCGGGAAGCGCCCTTCCAGCGGGCCTTTGACGAAATCGCCATACAGGCTGCCAAGCAGTTGTTGCGGCGCCGGGCCGCCCAGGTGCAGGTGTGCGAGGTAGTTCATCGGCGCAGTCTAGCACCGTCAGCGCCTATATCGTTATAACGCGATATAGCGATTCGCGCTCAGCTCAGAACCTCTTGGTATTTGTATATCGGTAATTCACGATTTACATTTCGCCCTATCGCGATATACCGCTACAACGAGCCTCAACCCATGCCTCTCGATCTCGACGAAATCATAAAAGCGCTGGCCCACCCAGTCAGGCGAGAAATCCTCGGCTGGTTGAAAGCCCCGGCAACGCACTTCCCGGACCAGTACCACAGCACCGAGAACGGTGTCTGTGCCGGGCAGATCGACCAACGCTGCGGCCTGTCGCAGTCGACCGTCTCTGCCCACCTGGCCACCCTGCAGCGCGCCGGGTTGGTCAGCAGCCAGAAGATCGGCCAGTGGCACTTCTTCAAACGCAACGAAACCACCATACAGGCGTTTCTCGAACAATTGCGCCAAACACTCTGAACAGGCAGGTAACCGTCATGACCACGCTTTTCGATCCGATCACCCTGGGCGACCTGCAATTGCCCAACCGCATCATCATGGCCCCGCTGACCCGCTGCCGCGCCGATGAAGGCCGGGTGCCCAATGCGCTTATGGCCGAGTATTACGTGCAGCGCGCCAGTGCCGGGCTGATCCTCAGCGAGGCGACCTCGGTCAGCCCCATGGGTGTCGGCTACCCGGATACCCCGGGCATCTGGAACGACGAACAGGTACGTGGCTGGAACAATGTGACCAAGGCCGTGCATGCTGCGGGCGGGCGCATCTTCCTGCAACTGTGGCATGTTGGCCGCATCTCGCACCCCAGCTACCTGAATGGCGAACTGCCGGTAGCCCCCAGCGCAATCCAGCCCAAGGGTCATGTGAGCCTGGTACGCCCGCTCAGTGACTACCCCACCCCGCGCGCGCTGGAGAGCGAAGAAATCGCCGATATCGTCGAGGCCTACCGCAGCGGCGCCGAGAATGCCAAGGCCGCCGGCTTCGATGGTGTGGAGATTCATGGCGCCAACGGTTACTTGCTCGACCAGTTCCTGCAAAGCAGCACCAACCAGCGCAGCGACCGCTACGGCGGCTCGCTGGAAAATCGTGCACGGCTGCTGCTGGAAGTGACCGATGCGGCCATCGAAGTGTGGGGTGCAGGCCGCGTCGGCGTACACCTGGCACCACGTGCCGATGCCCACGACATGGGTGATGCCGACCGCGCCGAGACCTTCACCTACGTGGCGCGTGAGCTGGGTAAACGCGGCATTGCCTTTATCTGCTCGCGGGAGAAGGAAGCTGACGACAGCATTGGCCCGCTGATCAAGGAAGCGTTCGGTGGCGCGTACATCGTCAACGAACGGTTCGACAAGGCCAGTGCCAATGCCGCGTTGGCGGCAGGCAAGGCGGATGCGGTGGCGTTTGGCGTGCCGTTTATCGCCAACCCTGACCTGCCGGCGCGGCTGGCGGCGGATGCGCCGTTGAATGAAGCGCGGCCAGAGACCTTCTATGGCAAGGGGCCGGTGGGGTATATCGACTATCCGCGGTTGTAACCGGGATTGCCGGGGCCGCTTTGCGGCCCTGTGTCGCGAAAGGAGGGCAAAACCCTCCCCCGCCCTGTCACGGCCGGGCGTTGATCTGCTGCTGCAGGTTCTGGATCTGGCTCTGCAAGGTATTCAGGTTGCGGGTCGTCTGCGCCCGGAAGGCATCGAACTCCTGCACCGAAGCACCACTGGCTGCCGCCGCAGCCGGACGGTTATCGATCTGGCTCTTGAGCACCAACATGTCCTGCTCCAGGTCCTGGATAGCCGCGCTCGGGTTACCTTGCTTCTTCAGCGCCGCCACCTCGCTGCTCAGGCTCTTGAGCTGGCCATCCAGCTTGCCGCCGTCGGCCTGCGCGGCCTTCAGTGCCGCAACCTGCTCGTTCAGGCCCTTCAGCTGGGCATCCAGCTTGCCCCCATCGACCTGGCCCGAGCGCAACGCGGCCAGTTCGCCGTTCACCTGCTTCAGTTGCGCCTGCAACTGGCTCTGCAGCTCGGTCACTGCCTTCTGCTGTTCACGGGTATCGGCCAGCACCTGCTCCAGGCGCTTGCCCAGGTCACCGGCCTGCCCGGCCATCCCCTGCTGCAACTGGCGCAGCTGCAGTTTCAATGCCTCGCTACTGGTGTTGGCCCCCGACTCGCTGGCCGCGACCTTGCCGCTGATGGCCTGCAGGCGCCCGGCCGCTTCCTCGCTGATGCGGGCAAAGCTCTCCTGGGTCGCCACCAGTTGCTGTTCCATCAGGGAAATCTGCTGGAAGCTCCACCAGCCGAGGCCCGCCAAGGCGATGAACGAGGCCCCGAGCAAGGCCCAAAGCGGCGCCGTGCTGGCCCCGCGGGCGGCTTTCTGGCGGCTGCGCACCACGTGCGCCGGCATCAGTTCGTCATCGTCATGGGTGCCGGCCCGCAGGGTAGGCACGTCATCGTAGTCATCATCAGCATGGTTACGCATGGATACATTCAACCGCGGTAGTCGCAAAGAGGCACGAGTATAAACCGCCAGCGCGGCGCGTTGATGACCGTCGTCGACCCGCGGGCCTCATGCGCCTGGCAGCTGGTGCTGCCACCAGGCGCAGAATTCATCCAGCGCCGTCCACAGGCTGACCTTGGGCTGGTAGTCCAGGTATTGCCGGGCGCGGCTGATATCCAGGGTGAAATCGCGGCTCATCACCTGCATGCCCAGGCGCGACAGGGTCGGTTGCGGGCGACCCGGCCATAGCAGGCAGGCCGCCTCGTTCAGCGCAGCCAGGCTGTAGGCCAGGCCGTAGGAACGGTAGCGAGTGACCTGCGGCAGCTGCATCTTGCGCATCACATAATTGACCACATCCCATAGCGGCAATGGCTGGCCGTTGCTGATGTTGTAGGCCTGGCCCAGCGCCCGGGCGTCAGCGAACAGCGCACTGGACAGCGCCTCGTTGAGGTTGTGCACGCTGGTGAAATCCACCTTGTTCAGGCCGTTGCCGATGATCGCCATGCGGCCCTTGCGCTGCATGTGCATCAGCCGCGGAAAAATACTGGCGTCGCCAGCCCCGGTGACGAAACGCGGGCGCAGCGCCAGCACCTCGAGGCCGAATTCCTGGGCGCCGAACACCTTCTGCTCGGCCAGGTACTTGGTCTGCCCGTAGTGGTCGTGGAAGCGACGCGGCACCTGGTCTTCGCGGATATCCAGACGCGAGCGACCGTTGAAGTAGATCGACGGCGACGACAGGTGCACCAGGCGTCGCACGTGCTCCTTGAGGCAGCCCTCTACCACGTTCTCGGTGACCACAACGTTGCCTTGGTAGAAGTCCTGGTAGCGTCCCCAGTTGCCCACCGCGCCGGCACAGTGCACCACGGCCTCGACGCCTTGGCAGAGGCGACGGGCCAGCTCGGCATCGCCAAGGTCGCCGGGGATGAACTGGGCGCCGCGCTTGACCAGGTGCTCGACCCCCTCCGCGCGGCGGCCGCTGACCCGCACGTCCAGGCCCTGCTCAAGGGCAAAGCGCGCAAAACGCCCGCCAATGAAGCCGCTCGCGCCGGTGACCAGAATTCGCATGTAAGACTCCGTCTTGCCAGATTTCAGATGCAACTGACGCCAGCCGTGGCTACAAGGGCACCAGCCATTGCCGTGCGCAGTGCCGCAGATGCTCGGTCAGTTGCGCGAGCAGTTGCCCGCCGTTGCGCCAATGATGCCAGTACAACGGCACATCGATGGGGGTATCGCTGCAGATTTCCACCAATTGCCCGCCGGCCAGCTGCTCACGGGCTTGCAGTTCGGGCACCAGGCCCCAACCCAGGCCGGCTTCGGTCATGCGCAGGAAACCTTCCGAGGACGGGCACAGGTGGTGCAGAAAACCACCGTCGATGCCCAGCGATGCCAGGTAGCGGTGCTGCAGGAAGTCGTCCGGGCCGTAGACGATTGCCGGCGTACGGGCCAGGCGGCCCGCAGCGAACCCCTGGGGAAAATGCCGCGCCATGAACCCGGGGCTGGCCAGCGCCCGGTAACGCATGGCCCCCAGTGGCAGGCTACGCGCGCCGGCCACCGGGCGCTCGCTGGCGCACAGGCAGGCTGCCACTTCGCCGGCACGCATGCGCTTCAGGCCCACTTCCTGGTCTTCTACCACCAGGTCGGTCAGCAGGTTGTGCTGCGCGCAAAAGTTACCCACCGCAGCGGCCCACCAGGTGGCCAGGCTGTCGGCGTTGAGGGCAATGCGCAGGCGCTCCGGCATGCCCTCCTCGTCCAGCGCCGGCACCTGGCGTTGCAGGTCGCGTTCGAGCAGGCGCACCTGTTGCACATGGTTGAGCAACTGCCGACCGACTTCGGTCGTGCCTGGCGGTGTGGCCCGCACCAGCACCGGCTGGCCGACCCGCGCCTCGAGCAGCTTGATGCGCTGGGATATGGCCGACTGCGACAGGCCCAGCACCTGCGCGGCGCGCTCGAAACCACCCTGTTCTATCACCGCCGCGAGGGCGGCCAGCAGTTTGTAGTCGAACATCGATTTTGCTAATGCCTGATCAGCGTTATTTGTTTTTCTTATACAACCCGTTTGCGCACAATGGCCAGCATCTTTTCTCGACACTCCTGGAGAGCGGGCCATGTGGCAAAGCTATCTCAACGGCATGCTGGTGGCCTTCGGCCTGATCATGGCCATCGGCGCCCAGAACGCCTTCGTCCTTGCACAGAGCTTGCGCCGCGAGCATCACCTGCCGGTGGCGGCGCTGTGCATCCTCTGTGATGCGATCCTGGTCGCCGCCGGCGTGTTCGGCCTGGCCACCGTGCTGGCGCACAACCCTACCTTGCTGGCGGTCGCCCGTTGGGGCGGCGCGGTCTTCCTGATCTGGTACGGGGCCAAGGCGTTGCGCAGCGCCTGCTCCCGGCAGAGCCTGCAGCACCAGCAGGGCCAAGGCGCACGCTCACGCCGCGCGGTGCTGCTCAGCGCCCTGGCGGTGACCCTGCTGAACCCGCACGTGTATCTCGACACGGTGTTGCTGATCGGCTCGCTGGGGGCCCAGCAGACCGCGCCGGGGGCCTATGTGGCCGGGGCTGCCAGCGCCTCGCTGGTGTGGTTCTCGACCCTGGCGCTCGGCGCCGCCTGGCTGGCACGGCCAGCGACCTGGCGCATGCTGGACCTGATGGTCGCTGTCATGATGTTCGCGGTGGCGGCGCAGTTGGTCTTCAACTGACACAGGGTTTCATCACCCGCCTTGCACGGGCCGCGCTGCGGCCCTAGGGCGACGCAAGGCCGCCCCTACAAAGGCTTTCGCACATTCGCCTGCCTGGAAACGACCACCACCGATCGCCACCCGCCAACCGCTCTGGAACCTCTATTCCCTATCTTTGTTGCGTGGTTATGCGCCGGGCCCGGTGCTATGATCCAGCCCTTGCGTCGCAAAGAGTACAATCTCGCTGACGCTGATCGGGCCGCCCGTGATCGGCCTTGCGCAAACCGCAAACAGACCTGAATCAGGAGATCCACCATGGCTTTTGAATTGCCGCCGCTGCCGTACGCCCACGATGCCCTGCAGCCGCACATCTCCAAGGAAACCCTGGAGTATCACCACGACAAGCACCACAACACCTATGTCGTGAACCTGAACAACCTGGTCCCAGGCACCGAATTCGAAGGCAAGACCCTGGAAGAGATCGTCAAGAGCTCTTCGGGCGGCATCTTCAACAACGCCGCTCAAGTCTGGAACCACACCTTCTACTGGAACTGCCTGTCGCCAAACGGCGGTGGCCAGCCGACCGGTGCCCTGGCTGACGCCATCAACGCCGCTTTCGGTTCCTTCGACAAGTTCAAGGAAGAGTTCACCAAGACTTCGGTTGGCACCTTCGGTTCCGGCTGGGGCTGGCTGGTGAAGAAGGCCGACGGTTCCCTGGCCCTGGCCAGCACCATCGGCGCCGGCTGCCCGCTGACCAGCGGCGACACCCCGCTGCTGACCTGCGACGTCTGGGAACACGCCTACTACATCGACTACCGCAACCTGCGTCCGAAGTACGTCGAGGCGTTCTGGAACCTGGTCAACTGGGCCTTCGTTGCCGAACAGTTCGAAGGCAAGACCTTCAAGGCCTGAGTCATTCAGCCCTGAACGGAAAACCCGGCCCGGCGCCGGGTTTTTTTATGCCTTTAAGGACCTCGTCGCGGGCTTGCCCGCTTCCACTGGTCAGTCACTGCCCTGATAAAGTGAAACGCCTGAGGGAGCGGGCAAGCCCGCGAAGGAGCCGGCACGGTTTTGCTTGCTCAGCCCGCATACCACGCTAACATCAAACTTTCGGAAGATTGATACAGCGCATTCAAGTTGCGGGGTCGGGCAACCGATACACTGCTGATGGTCGGCCGGTAGTGTATCGTCATCGTTGATGGCAAAATGATGCCATGCGCATGGATTAAGGAAACCCCATTGAAGCTGGAATTGCGGAACAGCTTGTCGGTCAAGTTGCTCAGGGTCGTGCTGCTGTCGGCGCTGGCGGTCGGCGTCGTGCTCAGCTGTGCGCAAATCATCTATGACACTTACAAGACCCGCCAAGCCGTGAACAACGATGCCCAGCGCATCCTCGACATGTTCCGCGACCCTTCGACCCAGGCGGTTTACAGCCTCGACCGCGAAATGGGCATGCAGGTAATGGAAGGCCTGTTCCAGGATGAGTCGGTGCGCATGGCCTCCATCGGCCACCCCAACGAAACCATGCTGGCAGAAAAGTCCCGTCCGTTGCGGGACACGGCCATGCGCTGGCTGACTGACCTGATCCTCGGCCAGGAACGCACCTACACCACGCAACTGGTCGGCCGCGGCCCCTACAGCGAATACTACGGCGACCTGAACATCACCCTCGACACCTCGTCCTATGGCGAGGACTTCCTGATAAACGCCGTGATCATCTTCATTTCCGGCGTACTACGGGCGCTGGCCATGGGCATGGTGCTGTATCTGGTCTACCACTGGTTGTTGACCAAGCCACTGTCGAAGATCATCGAGCACCTCACCCAGATCAACCCCGACCGCCCCAGCCAGCACCAGTTGCCACTGCTCAAGGGCCACGAAAAGAACGAACTGGGCCTGTGGGTAAATACCGCCAACCAGTTACTGGCCTCGATCGAGCGCAACACCCACTTGCGCCACGAGGCCGAAAACAGCCTGCAACGCATGGCCCAGTACGACTTCCTCACTGGCCTGCCCAACCGCCAGCAACTGCAGCAGCAACTGGACAAGATCCTCATCGACGGCGGCCGCCTGCAACACCGGGTAGCCGTGTTGTGCCTGGGCCTCGACGACTTCAAGGGCATCAACGAGCAGTTCAGCTACCAGGTCGGTGACCAGTTGCTGCTGGCCCTGGCCGACCGCCTGCGCGCCCACAGTAGCCGCCTGGGCGCCCTGGCTCGGCTGGGCGGCGACCAGTTCGCCCTGGTACAGGCCAATATCGAGCAACCCTACGAGGCGGCCGAACTGGCGCAAAGCATCCTCGACGACCTGGAAGTGCCGTTCGACCTCGACCACCACCGACAGATCCGCCTGCGCGCCACCATCGGCATCACCCTGTTCCCGGAAGACGGCGACAGCACCGAAAAGCTGCTGCAGAAAGCCGAACAGACCATGACCCTGGCCAAGGCCCGGTCGCGTAACCGCTACCAGTTCTACATCGCCAGCGTCGACAGCGAGATGCGCCGCCGCCGCGAGCTGGAGAAAGACCTGCGCGAAGCCCTGCCGCGCAACCAGCTGTACCTGGTGTACCAACCACAGATCAGCTACCGCGACCACCGGGTGGTCGGTGTCGAGGCGTTGCTGCGCTGGCAGCACCCGGAGCTGGGCATGGTGCCGCCGGACCAGTTCATTCCCCTGGCTGAACAGAATGGCAGCATCATCGCCATCGGCGAGTGGGTGCTCGACCAGGCCTGCCGACAACTGCGCGAATGGCATGACATGGGCTTCAGCGACCTGCGCATGGCTGTCAACCTGTCCACCGTGCAACTGCACCACAATGAACTGCCGCGGGTGGTCAACAACCTGCTGCAGGCCTACCGCCTGCCCCCGCGCAGCCTGGAGCTGGAGGTGACCGAAACCGGCCTGATGGAAGACATCAGCACCGCCGCCCAGCACCTGCTGAGCCTGCGCCGCTCCGGGGCGCTGATTGCCATCGACGACTTCGGCACCGGCTACTCGTCGCTCAGCTACCTGAAATCGCTGCCGCTGGACAAGATCAAGATCGACAAGAGCTTCGTCCAGGACCTGCTGGACGACGATGACGACGCTACCATCGTTCGCGCGATCATCCAGCTGGGCAAGAGCCTGGGCATGCAGGTGATTGCCGAGGGCGTGGAAACCGTCGAACAGGAGACTTACATCATTGCCCAGGGTTGCCATGAGGGCCAGGGCTACCACTACAGCAAGCCGTTGTCGGCCCGGGAGCTGACCAACTTCCTCAAACAGGCGCAGCGCAACCAGGTGTCGATGACCTGACATCACACCCCAGCAGCCGCTGGGCTTGGCTGCCGCCTGCATAATTTGCATAGCGCCCCTTTACAGCAAATGCAAATCTTTCGCATGATGTTGTCGTTTCGCGTGCCACGGCGCACGGTCTCCCCCTTGGTCCAACCACACGACGCAGGAAAACCAACAATGATTCGAATGCCTCTGGCCTCCGCCAGTCTGCTGGCCATTGCCATCGCTCTCGCCGGTTGCGGTGAAGGCAAGGACGACAAGGCCGCCGCGCCGCAAGCCCAGGCACCGGCTGCCGCCAGCACCACCGCTGCAGCGCCCGGGGCTGTCGACGAGGCTGCCGGCAAAGCCGTAGTCAAGCATTACGCCGAGCTGGTGTATGCCGTGTACAGCGACTCCCTGAGCACCGCCAAGACCCTGCAGAGCGCTGTCGACGCGTTTCTGGCCAAGCCCAACGACGAAACCCTGAAGGCCGCCCGGGACGCCTGGGTCGCCTCGCGCGTCCCGTACCTGCAGAGCGAAGTCTTCCGCTTCGGCAACACCATCATCGACGACTGGGAAGGCCAGGTGAACGCCTGGCCGCTGGATGAAGGCCTGATCGACTACGTCGACAAGAGCTACGAGCATGCCCTGGGCAACCCGGCAGCCAGCGCCAACATCATCGCCAACAGCGAGATCCAGGTCGGCGAAGAGAAGATCGACGTCAAGCAGATCACCCCCGAGAAACTTGCCAGCCTGAACGAGCTGGGCGGTTCCGAAGCCAACGTCGCTACCGGCTACCACGCCATCGAGTTCCTGCTCTGGGGCCAGGACCTGAACGGCACCGGCCCGGGCGCAGGCAACCGTCCGGCCTCGGACTACCTGGAAGGCAAGGGCGCCACCGGCGGCCACAACGACCGCCGTCGCGCCTACCTGAAAGCGGTCACCGACCTGCTGGTCAAGGACCTCGAAGAAATGGTCGGCAACTGGGCACCGAACGTTGCCGACAACTACCGCGCCAAGCTGGAAGCCGAGCCGGTCAACGACGGCCTGCGTAAGATGCTGTTCGGCATGGGCAGCCTGTCGCTGGGCGAACTGGCGGGCGAGCGCATGAAGGTTTCGCTGGAAGCCAACTCGCCGGAAGATGAGCACGATTGCTTCAGCGACAACACCCACTACTCGCACTTCTACGACGCCAAGGGCATCCGCAACGTCTACCTGGGCGAGTACACCCGCCCGGACGGCAGCAAGGTGACCGGCCCAAGCCTGTCGTCGCTGGTGGCCAAGGTCGACCCGGCCGCCGACGCCACCCTCAAGGCCGACCTGGAGGCCACCGAAGCCAAGATCCAGGTGATCGTCGACCACGCCCTCAAGGGCGAGCACTACGACCAGCTGATCGCCGCCGACAACGCTGCCGGCAACCAGATCGTGCGTGATGCCATCGCCGCCCTGGTCAAGCAGACCGGTGCGATCGAACAGGCTGCGGGCAAGCTGGGTATTGCCAACCTGAACCCGGATACTGCGGATCACGAATTCTGATCCCGCTGTAGCGGTTCTGAAAAGGCGGCCTTCGGGCCGTCTTTTCTTTGCAAGCCGCATGCCCCTGCAGAAACCGGACAGGCCGGCGTGGCCAACTGACAGCGATTTCATCCAGCAATTGCAAATTGCTCTTATTCAAACTTCTCCACCCTGCTAAGCTTGCACGCCGGTTTTTCGCTCACGCCCAGGATTCTCGATGTCCTCGTCGCTGTTTCGACTCTCCCCCCTGCTGCTGGCCTTTGCCCTCGCCGCCTGTGACGACGCCCCGCGTTTCACCCAGGCCGAGCCCGGCGAAGCGTTGTCAGCTGGCGCAGCGACCGTGCAGCGCAATGACCGCAACGCCTATTCCCTGCCCTCGGCCAACCTCTCGCCCGAGCGGCGCCTGGATTTCGCCGTGGGCAACAGTTTCTTCCGCAACCCGTGGGTGATCGCCCCGTCCACCACCACGGCACGTGACGGCCTGGGCCCACTGTTCAACACCAATGCCTGCCAGAATTGCCACGTACGCGACGGCCGCGGCCACCCGCCAGAGCCGGGCGACAGCAACGCAGTGTCGATGCTGGTGCGCCTGTCGATCCCCGACCAGCCCTACCTGGCCAAGGTGGTCGAGCGCCTCGGGGTGGTGCCGGAGCCGGTCTATGGCACCCAGTTACAGGACATGGCCATCCCCGGCGTGGCACCGGAAGGCAAGGTACGGGTCAGCTATACCCGGGAAACACTGACGTTCAAGGATGGTTACCAGGTCGAGCTGCGCAAGCCGGCCCTGCAGATCACCCAGCTCGGCTATGGCGTGATGCACCCCGACACGCGTTTTTCGGCGCGGGTAGCGCCGCCGATGATCGGCCTGGGCCTGCTCGAAGCCATCCCCGAAGCCGACCTGCTGGCCAACGAAGACCCGGACGACCGCAATCACGACGGTATCCGCGGGCGCGCCAACCGGGTATGGGACGACACCCTGGGCAAGACCGTGGTCGGCCGCTTCGGCTGGAAGGCCGGGCAGCCCAACGTCAACCAGCAGAACGTGCACGCCTTTGCCGGCGACATGGGCCTGACCACCACCTTGCAACCCAACGACGATTGCACCCCGGCCCAGGCCGCCTGCCTGGCCGCCCCCAATGGCAACGGTGCCGATGGCGAGAAGGAGGTCAGCGACAACATCCTGCGCCTGGTCACCTTCTACACGCGCAACCTGGCCGTGCCGGCGCGCCGTGACGTGGGCACGCCAGAGGTACTGGCAGGCAAGAACCTGTTCTACCAGGCCGGCTGCCAGGGCTGCCACACACCGCAGTTCACCACCGCCGCCAATGCTGCCGAGCCGGAGCTGGCCAACCAGCTGATTCGCCCCTACAGCGACCTGCTGCTGCATGACATGGGGCCTGGCCTGGCCGACGATCGCACCGAGTTCGCCGCCAACGGCCAGGACTGGCGTACTCCGCCATTGTGGGGCATCGGCCTGAGCGAAACGGTCAGCGGCCACAGCCAGTTCCTGCACGATGGCCGCGCCCGCAACCTGCTCGAAGCTGTGCTCTGGCACGGCGGCGAAGCCGAGGCAGCGCGCAATGTCGTGCTAACTTTCGATGCCGGGCAGCGCGCCGCGTTGCTGGCTTTCCTGAACTCACTTTGAAACGCGCATAGGAGCCGGCATGTTCCGACCCAAACTGTTGTTCACCAGCCTCGCCGCACTCGCCCTCGGTGCCTGCTCGCCGCAGGACCCGCAAGCCGTGACCTCCGCTGCGATTGCCAAGCAGGTGATCCTGCCTACCTACAGCCGCTGGGTCGAAGCCGACCGCATGCTGGCCGCCAGCGCCTTGGCCTATTGCGAAGGCAAGGAAACCCTGGACAAGGCCCGTGCCGACTTCCTCAACGCGCAAAAGGCCTGGGCCGAGCTGCAACCGCTGCTGGTCGGCCCGCTGGCCGAAGGCAATCGCGCCTGGCAGGTACAGTTCTGGCCCGACAAGAAGAACCTGGTCGGTCGCCAGGTCGAGCAACTGGTCAGCGCCGACACCCCCGTCGATGCCGCGGCCCTGGGCAAGGCCAGCGTCGTGGTGCGTGGCCTCTCGGCCTACGAGTACATCCTGTTCGACAGCAAGCCGGACATCGCCACGGCCGAGCAGAAGGCCCGCTACTGCCCGCTGCTGGTGGCCATCGGTGAACACCAGAAGGCGCTGGCCGAAGATATCCTCAAGAGCTGGAACAGCACCGACGGCATGCTGTCGCAGATGACCAAGTTCCCCAACCAGCGCTATGCCGACTCGCATGAGGCGATTGCCGACCTGCTGCGTGCCCAGGTCACTGCCCTGGACAGCCTGAAGAAGAAACTCGGCGCGCCGATGGGCCGCCAGAGCAAGGGCATCCCGCAGCCGCTGCAGGCCGAAGCCTGGCGCAGCCACAACTCGCTGAACAGCCTGCAGGCCAGCCTCAAGGCCGCCGAAGCGGTATGGGTCGGGGTCGACAACCAGGGCCTGCGCGGCCTGCTGCCCAGCGACCAGAAAGCCCTGGCGGACAAGATCGACGATGCCTACGCGAGCGCGCTCAAGCTGCTGGCCAACAACCACAAGACCCTGGGCGAACTGCTGGCTGACGACGCCGGCCAGCAAACCCTCAACCAGATCTACGACAGCCTCAACGTCGTCCACCGCCTGCACGAAGGCGACCTGGCCAAGGCGTTGAACATCCAGCTGGGCTTCAATGCCAACGACGGTGACTGATCATGCTGCGACGCCAGGCCCTCAAACTCGGTAGCGTATTGCTCAGCGCCCTCACCCTGGGCGGCTGGAGCCTGTTCCGCAACAAAGGCAGCGAACCGCTGCTGCTGTCGGCGCGTGACGACGGCGACGGCAAGCACTACGCGGTCGGGTTCCGCCTGGATGGCACCCAGGTGTTCAGCACCCAGGTTGCCCAGCGTTGCCATGCCATCATCCATCACCCGCAACTGCCGGTCGCCCTGTTCGTCGCCCGCCGCCCCGGTACCGAAAGCTACCTGGTCGACCTGCGCGACGGGCGCCTGTTGCAAACCGTACACTCGCAACCGAACCGGCATTTCTACGGTCATGCGGTGGTGCACAAAAGTGGCGAATGGCTGTACGCCACCGAGAACGACACCACCGACCCGGGGCGCGGCGTGCTCGGCGTGTACCGTTTCGAGGGCGAGCGCCTGGTGCACAGCGGCGAACTGCCGACCCACGGCATCGGCCCGCACGAACTGGCCTGGCTGCCGGACGGCGAGACACTGGTGGTGGCCAACGGCGGTATTCGCACCGAAGCCGAAAGCCGGGTGGAGATGAACCTCGACGCCATGCAGCCGAGCCTGGTGCTGATGCAGCGCGACGGCACCCTGCTGAGCAAGGAAACCCTGGCCCAGCAGATGAACAGCGTGCGCCACCTGGCGGTGGGCAGCGACGGCACCATCGCCGCCTGCCAGCAATTCATGGGCGCTGCCGACGAGACCGCCGAGCTGCTGGCGATCAAGCGCCCGGGCGAGCCGTTCAAGGCCTTCCCGGTGCCGGAGCGGCAGTTGCAGGCGATGGCCCAGTACACCGCCAGTGTCGCCATCCACAGCGAGTTGCGGCTGGTCGCGCTGACCGCGCCACGTGCCAACCGCCTGTTCGTCTGGGACCTGGACACCGCCGCGGTGCGGCTGGACGCACCGATGCCTGATTGCGCCGGGGTTGGCGCGGTCCAGGACGGTTTCGTGGTTACCTCCGGGCAGGGCCGTTGCCGCTTCTACGATTGCCGCAAGGCCGAACTGGTCGGGCAGCCGCTGAACCTGCCGTCCGGTTTCTGGGACAACCACCTGCATCTGGTCTGATCTTCGGGTTGGCCGTACTGGCCATTTCGCGGCTGAAGCCGCTCCCACAGGAACCGCGCAGCCCACTGACTGCGCGGTTCCTGCAGGAGCAACTGTCTTGCTCAAATGTTCAAAGCGGGCGTTATTCCTGTAGGAGCGGGCTTGCCCCGCGAACACGGGCGAACCCTGTGCCATCCACTGCGTCGCCTGCTTCGCGGGTAAACCCGCTCCCACAGGTACTGCGCTGGCTTCGCGTTGACACTACACCTGTTGGAGCGGCTTCAGCCGCGAACACCGGCGCAGCCGGTGCCATCCTCCGCGTCGCCTGCTTCGCGGCACAAGGCCGCTCCCACAGGTACTGCGCTGGCTTCGCGTTGACACTACACCTGCGGGAGCGGCTTCAGCCGCGAACACCGGCGCAGCCGGTGCCATCCTCCGCGTTGCCTGCTTCGCGGCACAAGGCCGCTCCCACAGGTACTGCGCTTGGCTTCGAGCTGACACTACACCTGCGGGAGCACTGTCTTGCTCAAATGTTCAAAGCTGGCGTTATTCCTGTGGGAGCGGGCTTGCCCCGCGAACACGGGCGAAGCCTGTGCCATCCACTGCGTCGCCTGCTTCGCGGGTAAACCCGCTCCCACAGGTACTGCGCTGGCTTCGAGCTGACACTACACCTGTGTGGGCTTTAGCCGCGAAGGGGTCGGCACAGACATTGCACTCCCCTTCCCGCAAAAAACAGTCGATAATTCCCCCATCCACACGTGGGCAGGAACGCCCGTAGTCGTGTCCAAGCGAATAACAACTGCATCCAAGGAAACGGACCTATGCTGCGCCGCCGCATGCTCATCATGTTGGCCGTGGTTCTGCTGATCGTGTTGGCCTTGGGGGGCTACAAGGCCTTCTCGATCTACCAGCAGATCCAGATGTTCACTGCCCCACGGCCACCCATCACCGTGGCAGCCGCCCTGGCCAAGCAGCGCCCGTGGCAAGAGCGCCTGCCTGCCGTTGGCAGCCTCAGGGCATTTCAGGGTGTGGAACTGAGCCTGGAGGTGGAAGGCATCGTCAAGGCCCTGCACTTCGACTCCGGCCAGCAGGTCAAGGCCGGGCAACTGCTGCTGCAACTCAATGACGACCAGGAAACCGCCTTGCTCGGCACCGCCCTGGCCGACCTCGGCCTGGCCAAGGTCGATTTCGGCCGCGGCAGCCAGCTGGTCGGTGACGCGGCCATCTCCCGCGGCGAGTTCGATCGCCTCACCGCCCAGTACCGGCGCAACCAGGCACTGGTCGAGCAACTCAAGGCATCGAAGACCAAGAAGAGCATCAGTGCCCCGTTCAGCGGCACTATCGGCATTCGCCAGGTGGACGTCGGTGACTACCTGGCCGCCGGCACGGTGATCGCCACCCTGCAGGACCTGTCCAGCCTCTACGTTGACTTCAACGTGCCGGAACAGGCCCTGCCGCGCCTGAATGTGGGCCAGCAGGTGCTGGTGCAGGTACCGGCCTACCCCGGCCAGACCTTCCCCGCCAGCCTGAGCGCGATCAACCCCAAGGTCGATGAAGCCACGCGTAACCTGCTGGTGCGCGCGACCATGGCCAACCCGGACGGCAAGCTGCTGCCAGGCATGTTCGCCAGCCTGCTGATCCTGCTGCCCAACCCGCAGCCACAAGTGGTGGTGCCGGAGAGCGCCATCACCTACACCTTGTACGGCAACTCGGTGTA
Organism: Pseudomonas sp. BCRC 81390; assembly: GCF_030341915.1. Taxonomy (NCBI): domain Bacteria; kingdom Pseudomonadati; phylum Pseudomonadota; class Gammaproteobacteria; order Pseudomonadales; family Pseudomonadaceae; genus Pseudomonas; species Pseudomonas sp. BCRC 81390. Next base: position 249,975 of record NZ_JATAAG010000010.1, read on the forward strand.
CGTCGCCACGCCGAAAAAGGACAAGGACGGCAAGCCGCTGAACGACGACAAGGGCCAGCCGCAGCTCACCGCCGAGCAGCGCACGGTGCAGACCGGCGAGCGCCGCGACGGTGTGGTGGTGGTCAGCAAGGGCCTGCAGGCCGGGGATCAGGTGGTCACCGCCGGTCAACTGAAACTGACCCCGGGGGCCGCGATCCGCATCGGCGAGGACCAAGCCCTCAAGCCCGCAGCGGGCGAGCCGGGCAAGGATTGACAGGAGGCTGGCATGGCATTCACCGACCCGTTCATCCGCCGCCCGGTGCTGGCCAGCGTGGTCAGCCTGCTGATCCTGTTGCTGGGCTTCCAGGCCTGGAGCAAGCTGCAGATCCGCCAGTACCCGCAAATGGAAAACGCCCTGATCACGGTCACTACTGCCTACCCCGGCGCCAACGCCGAAACCATCCAGGGCTACATCACCCAGCCGTTGCAACAAAGCCTGGCCAGCGCCGAAGGCATTGACTACATGACCTCGGTAAGCCGGCAGAACTTCTCGATCATTTCCATCTACGCGCGCATCGGCGCCGACAGCGACCGGTTGTTCACCGAGCTGCTGGCCAAGGCCAACGAGGTGCGCAACAAGCTGCCCCAGGATGCCGAGGACCCGGTCCTGAGCAAGGAAGCCGCCGATGCTTCGGCACTGATGTACATCAGCTTCTACAGCAAGGAGATGAGCAACCCGCAGATTACCGACTACCTGTCGCGGGTCATCCAGCCCAAGCTGGCCACCCTGCCGGGCATGGCCGAGGCGGAGATCCTCGGCAACCAGGTGTTCGCCATGCGCATCTGGCTCGACCCAGTGAAGCTGGCAGGCTACGGCCTGTCGGCCAGCGACGTGACCACCGCCGTGCGCCGCTACAACTTCCTCTCCGCCGCCGGCGAGGTGAAGGGCGAATACGTGGTCACCAGCGTCAACGCCAGCACCGAGCTGAAGTCGGCCGAGGCCTTCGCTGCCCTGCCAGTCAAGACCAGCGGTGACAGCCGCGTGCTGCTCGGCGATGTGGCGCGGGTCGAGATGGGCGCGGAAAACTACGACACGGTCAGCTCGTTCGACGGCACCCCGTCGGTGTACATCGGCATCAAGGCCACCCCGGCGGCCAACCCGCTGGACGTGATCAAGGAAGTACGGCGCATCATGCCCGAGCTGGAAAGCCAGCTGCCCTCGGCGTTGAAGGTGTCGATCGCCTACGACGCCACGCTGTTCATCCAGGCCTCCATCGACGAAGTGATCAAGACCCTCGGCGAAGCGGTGCTGATCGTCATCGTGGTGGTGTTCCTGTTCCTCGGTGCCCTGCGTTCAGTGCTGATCCCTGTGGTGACCATTCCGCTGTCGATGATCGGCGTGCTGTTTTTCATGCAGATGATGGGTTACTCGCTCAACCTGCTGACCCTGCTGGCCATGGTGCTGGCCATCGGCCTGGTAGTGGATGATGCGATTGTCGTGGTGGAGAACATCCACCGGCACATGGAAGAGGGCAAGTCGCCGTTCGATGCCGCCCTCGAGGGTGCCCGCGAAATCGCCATGCCCGTGGTGTCGATGACCATCACCCTGGCTGCGGTATACGCGCCGATCGGCTTCCTTACCGGGCTCACCGGCGCACTGTTCAAGGAATTTGCCCTGACCCTGGCCGGTGCAGTGATCATCTCCGGCATCGTTGCCTTGACCCTGTCGCCGATGATGTGTGCCCTGCTGCTGCGCCAGGAGCAGAACCCCAGCGGCCTGGCCCACCGCCTGGACGTGCTGTTCGAACGCTTGAAAACGCGTTACCAACGCCTGCTGCACGCCACCCTCGACAGCCGTCCGGTGGTACTGGTATTCGCGGTGATCATCCTGTGCCTGATCCCGGTGTTGCTGAAATTCACCCAGAACGAACTGGCGCCCAACGAGGACCAGGGGGTGATCTTCATGATGAGCAGCTCGCCGCAAACAGCCAACCTGGATTACCTCAACGCCTATACCGACACGTTCACCCCGCTGTTCAAGAGCTTCCCCGAGTACTACTCGTCGTTCCAGATCAACGGCTTCAACGGTGTGCAAACCGGCATCGGAGGCTTCCTGCTCAAACCCTGGAACGAGCGCGAGCGCACGCAAATGGAATTGCTGCCGCTGGTGCAGGCCAAGCTCGAGGAAATCGGCGGCCTGCAGATCTTCGGCTTCAACCTGCCATCGCTGCCCGGCACTGGCGAAGGCTTGCCGTTCCAGTTCGTGATCAACAGCGCCGGTGACTACCCTGCGCTGCTGGAAGTCGCCCAGCGTATCAAGGCCCGCGCCCAGGCGTCCGGCAAGTTCGCCTTCCTCGATATCGACCTGGCGTTCGACAAACCCGAGGTGGTGGTGGATATCGACCGAGCCAAGGCGGCGCAGATGGGGGTATCCATGGATACCCTCGGCGGCACCCTGGCAACCTTGCTGGGCGAAGGGGAAATCAACCGCTTCACCCTCGAAGGCCGCAGCTACAAGGTGATTGCCCAGGTTGAAAGGCCCTACCGTGACAACCCTGGCTGGCTGAACAACTACTACGTGAAGAACGACCAGGGCCAGCTGCTGCCCCTGTCGACGCTGATTACCCTCCGCGACCGCGCTCGCCCGCGCCAGCTCAACCAGTTCCAGCAACTGAACTCGGCGATCATCCAGGGGGTGCCGATGGTCAGCCTCGGCGAGGCGCTGCAGACCGTGCAGGGCATCGCCCGCGAGGAGGCCCCGGAAGGCTTCGCCTTCGACTATGCCGGGGTGGCTCGCCAATACGTGCAGGAAGGTAGCGCACTCTGGGTAACCTTCGGCCTGGCGTTGGCGATCATCTTCCTGGTGCTGGCGGCGCAGTTCGAAAGTTTCCGCGACCCGCTGGTAATCCTGGTGACGGTACCGTTGTCGATCTGCGGCGCGTTGCTGCCGTTGTTCCTCGGTGTCTCAAGCATGAACATCTACACCCAGGTCGGGCTGGTGACGCTGATCGGCCTGATCAGCAAGCATGGCATCCTGATCGTCGAGTTCGCCAACCAGTTGCGCGAAGAACAGGGCCTGAGCGTGCGTGAGGCGATCGAAGAGGCGGCGGCGATTCGCCTGCGGCCGGTGCTGATGACCACCGCAGCGATGGTGTTTGGCATGGTGCCGTTGATTCTGGCGACCGGGGCGGGGGCGGTCAGCCGTTTTGACATTGGGACGGTGATTGCTACCGGGATGTCGATTGGTACGCTGTTTACCCTGTTCGTCTTGCCCTGTATCTACACCTTGCTGGCGCACAAGGCGCAGGCCAAAGAAACCGCTGTAGCCTGAACCGGCCTCTTCGCGGGTAAACCCGCTCCCACAGATACAGCGTCAGGTTCGGATTCTGTGCAGTTCCTGTGGGAGCGGGTTCACCCGCCAAGAAGCCGGCAAGGCATTTCCATCTACCGCCGGGTTCAACCAAACGGCCGCAACCCCTGGCGCATGCCGAACAGGAACAACAGCAAGTCCTGATCCGGCGCAACCTTGGCCTGCTGCTGCGGTTTCACGTCCCGCGGCAACGCGCACTGGTCGGCCATATCGGCTCTGCTGAACACTGTCGGCCTCGGCTCTTCCCACGCAGCCACCGCCACGGTGGTCACCGCCAGGCCAGCCACCAGGAACAAAGCTCGAGCTATTTCTAGTTTCATTGCCCTAACCCTTTGACAGCGCTGCCAAACGCCATCTGGTAAAAGTAGAGCAAGGTTTGCCATTCCGCGTCGTTCAACGACGAATGGCGGCGTAACTGGCGCAGGTCATTGCCCGCCGCACGCTGGCAACTGATTCGTCGACGGCACTTTTCCAGGTCCAGCAGCGCGACCTCGACCCGGGCCTGCTCACCTTCGCCAATCACTTTGATGAAGACATGCTTGCCATACAGACAGCCGTGCTGCCAGTGGCCCAGGTGCATGCGCGCCAGGTTATCGGCCAGGTCCTTGAGCATGCGCTCGTGCACCACCTGGGGATAACGTTCGCGGGCACCTTCGGCATGCCAGGTATCGAGTTCGACGAAGCCGTCGAGTGCTTCGCTTACCAGCAGCGCACGCCATTGATGATCGGCATCACGCTCGGCACCACAGAAGACGATGCGCGGCACGCGCACGCCCAACTGCTCGAAACTGTGCAACGCATCGAGTTCGCGCAACACGGTCGGTCGGCCGAAAGGGTGCAGCAGGCTACGATAGATGTGCCCGACCTGGCGCTTGGCATACAGCAGCTTGCCATTGGCATCGTTCAGGCGTTGCACGCCGCTTTCGCCGCCGCGGCGCTGGTTTGGCTCCTCGACCCACTCGCCCTGTTGGCGCCAGTAAAAATCGAACCGCGACTCCCCTTTCCGGGCTACAGCCATCAAACACTACCCCTTACGCAATACATAGACCCGCCACATGGCATAGAACGGCAGGAAGTCGAGGCGTTCCTGGATTCTGAAGCCGGCGGCCCTGAATTCTTCTTCCACCGTTTCGGCCGGTAACACGAAACGGTTCTGGTAATTGTCCTGCCCGGCTTTGCGAGCGTTGCGGCGTTGCTCCAGCTTTTTCCGCCGCCAGGCCTTGAAATTGCCATCCACCCACAATGACAGGATCACACTATCACGGCTAACCCGCTGAAATTCCGAAAGAATGGTCTTTCTGTGGGCAGCTTCGCCAATGTGATGGAAAAGCCGCATGCAGAAGATGCTGTCCACCGAATTGTCCGGCAGGTCGATGGCAAACGCCGAAGTCTGCAAGGGACGTACCCGCGCCACCACCTCTGGCGGTTGTGCTGCACAGGCTGTCTCGATCATCGCCTCGGAGTTGTCGGCGCCAATGATCACCCGGTTGGGTTTTTCTGCCAGCAACGGCCAGAAGCGGCCAGCGCCGCATGGCAGGTCGAGGACCAGGCCAGGCTCACCTGCCAATGCCAGGGCGCGACGCGCCAGTTGCTCGTCTCGCTTGTGGGAAAGGCGTCGCGCCAGGCCATCCTGATGCTTGAGAAAGTATTCACGTGCGTGTTCTTTGTCGTACTTCTCAGAAAATTCAAGCTTGATGGGACTACGCATTGGGCATCTCCTGATTCCATTCCACCCACAGTAGGCAAGCGGGCGTTGGAATCAGGTCATGCTGATGTGAAAAAAACGTCATCGGCGCAGCGACCTGTAACAGCAGTTTACTCTGCCTCAGGGTCGCCCTTGGACGCAGTATTGCTCAGGTCGACGTGGAAACGGCAGCCGTGCGGCAAGGTTGAGGTCAGGGTGACATGCCAGCCCTGGTCATCGCAGATTCGCTGCACCAACGACAGGCCCAGGCCCAGGCCCTCGCCACGCCTTTCATCACCGCGCACGAAGGGCCGGAACATGGCCTCGCGCTGCTCTTCGGGAATGCCCACGCCACTGTCTTCGACACTGAAACCGTTGGCCTCGAGGCTCAGGCGGATATAGCCGCTGTCGGTATAGTGCGCGGCATTGCGCAACAGGTTGCCCATCACCGATTGCAGGAAGGTAGCGTTGTACAGCACCGGGCTGGCACTGACGCGGCCGTCGAAATACAAGGCCAGGCCCTTCTGCTCGATGGTGTCACGCCACACACCGACCAGTTCGTCCGCCACTTCCCGCAGGGTGGCGCGCGAGGCCACCGCACCCTCGTCGCGCTGTGCGCGGGCCAGCATCAGGAAGGTCTTGACCAGCTCACGCATCTCCTCCGTAGCCCTTGCCACACGCTCCACCTGGCTGCGCGAACGGGCATCGAGGTTGGGGTTTTCCATCAGCAGTTCGCATGAAGTGGCCAGCACCATCAGGGGCGTGCGAAGTTCGTGGCTGACGTCGCTGGTGAACAGCCGTTCCCGGGTCAATGCGTCACGCAGGCGGCCCAGGGTATCGTCGAATGCTACCGCCAGCTGGCCGACTTCGTCCGCCGCATAGTCCGGCGCCAGTGGCGGCGCCAGGCCCAGCAACTGGTCACGATGACGCACCTGCCGCGCCAGGCGGATCACCGGCGCCATCACCCGGCGCGCCACCAGCCAGCCGAGGATCACTGCCAGCACCAGGCTGAGCACGAAGCCCACCACCACGACTGCGAACAGCAGGCGCTCGCGTTCCTCGAAGTCGCTCTGGTCCTGCAGCAGGACATAGCGGCGGCCATCGACGATCTCGACCATGGCGTGGTACGACAGCTGGTCGCGGAATACCTCGTGGAAGCCCCGGTCGAGGTGGCGCAGGTCCTTGGGCAGCTCGAAGTCGTCACGCCCGCCGCTGAAGTAGAACAACTGGTCGGGGCGCGGCCGGTGGCTCCAATCGCTGACACTGTCCATGCGCAGCAGGCGCTGCAGGTCACCGCCCAGTACCGAGGAAATCAGCCGCTCCTCGACCAGGTGCACAGTACCGACGATGCCAAAGGCGAAGGCCCCAGCCACCAGCGCGCTCATCAGGGCGAAGGCGATGATGATGCGCTGGGCAAGGCTTTGCTTAAACTCCATCGCGGCCCTCGGCGAGGCGGTAGCCGACGCCATGGACGGTGTGCAGCAGCGGTTTTTCGAACGGTTTGTCGATCACCTGGCGCAACTGGTGCACGTGGCTGCGCAGGCTGTCGCTGTCAGGGCAGTCGTCGCCCCACAGGGCTTCTTCGAGTACTTCGCGGCGCAACACGTGCGGGCTCTTCTGCATCAACACCGCAAGCAGCTTGAGGCCGACCGGGTTGAGCTTGAGCAGGCGGCCCTGGCGGGTGACTTCAAGGGTATCGAGGTCGTAGCTCAGGTCAGCTACCTGCAGGGTGCGGCGCCCGCCGCCCTGGGCACGGCGCAGCACCGCTTCGATGCGTGCGGCCAGCTCCGACAGGGCAAAGGGTTTCAGCAGGTAATCGTCGGCCCCGGAGCGGAAGCCTTGCAGGCGGTCATCCAGCTGGTCGCGGGCAGTGAGCATGATCACCGGCGTGTCGCGGCGGGCGTCTTCGCGCAGGCGCTTGCACAGGGTGTAGCCATCGATGCCGGGCAGCATGATATCGAGCACGATCAGGTCGTAGTGCTCGGTGGCGGCCAGGTGCAGGCCGGACAGGCCATCCTGGGCGCAGTCTACGGTGTAGCCCTTCATGCCCAGGTAATCGGCCAGGTTGGCCAGGATATCGCGGTTGTCTTCAACCAAAAGAATGCGCATCGGTTTCTCCTGTGCGGCGCTTCTCGCTGTGGCGCGGCAGGCGCAGCTTAAGGCCTATGCCTGCAGGGTGCCAGCCCCGGGCGAAATTCATCGGACTTGACGGTTTTTTCACTGATCCTTCACGGACACAGGATAGCGGGCAGCCGACAATGCCCGATCTTTTTTGCCTCCTGGAGCCGTCATGCAGCAAGCAACCCGACCCCGTCCGATCAATTTCTGGCTGTACCTGGGAATTCCCCTGGCGACCGCATTGGGCTTGATCCTGCTGGAACTGACCTCGGTCGACATGGACATCGCCAAGTTGTTCTTCGACCCCGCGGCGGGCCAGTTCATCGGCCGCCACAGCTATCTGCTGGAGAACATCCTGCATGACCGGGTCAAGCAGGGGGTGATCCTGCTTGGGCTGCTGTCGCTGCTGACCTTCGCCGCAAGCTTCTTCTGGAAGCGCCTGTTCGGCTGGCGCCGCGAGCTGGGTTGCCTGGTGCTGGCGCTGGGCCTGTCCACGGCGTTCGTCACGCCGCTGAAGAAGGTGACCCAGGTGCAATGCCCGTGGAGCCTGACCCAGTTCGGCGGCAGCGAAACCTACAGCAAGCTGCTGGAACCACGCCCGGCTACCGACAAACCCGGGCTGTGCTGGCCGGGCGGGCATGCGGCGACCGGGTTCTGCCTGTTCGGACTGTTCTTCATGCTGCGGGACCGCAAACCGCGCCTGGCGCGGGCAGCATTGGCACTGGCTTTCGTGGCCGGGTCGGTACTGTCGTTGGGGCGGATGATGCAAGGGGCGCATTTCCTGTCACACAACGTCTGGACGGCGGTGTTCTGCTGGTTGATCGGGTTGGGCTCGTATTACCTGGTTCTGTATCGGCGGGGAATGGCTGAGGTACCTGCCGCCGAGCGTAGCGTCGCCTGACCCAGGGCCGCATTGCGGCCCCAATGACCCCGACAGGAAAACAAAAAACCCCGGTTCTCGCGAACCGGGGTTTTTGATGGTGCAGGGGGTAAGGCTGGCTTACATCATGCCGCCCATGCCACCCATGCCGCCCATGTCAGGCATGCCAGCAGCTGGCTTGTCTTCCGGCAGGTCGGCAACCATGGCTTCGGTGGTGATCATCAGACCGCCGATCGAAGCAGCAGCTTGCAGCGCCGAGCGGGTGACCTTGGCTGGGTCCAGGATACCCATCTCGATCATGTCGCCGTATTCGCCGGTAGCAGCGTTGTAACCGAAGTTACCCGAACCTTGCTTGACCTTGTCAGCGACAACGCTTGGCTCGTCGCCGGCGTTGGCAGTGATCTGGCGCAGCGGCGCTTCGACAGCACGACGCAGCAGGGCGATACCGACGTTCTGGTCTTCGTTGTCGCCTTTGAGGTTGGCAATGGCCGCCAGCGAGCGCACCAGGGCCACACCACCGCCAGGCACCACGCCTTCTTCAACGGCTGCACGGGTAGCGTGCAGGGCGTCTTCAACGCGGGCTTTCTTCTCTTTCATTTCAACTTCGGTGCCGGCACCCACCTTGATCACGGCAACACCGCCAGCCAGCTTGGCCAGGCGCTCTTGCAGCTTCTCACGGTCGTAGTCCGAAGAAGTTTCTTCGATCTGGGCACGGATCTGCTTGACGCGTGCTTCGATCTCGCCGTCGGCACCAGCGCCGTCGATGATGGTGGTGTTTTCCTTGGACAGGATGACGCGCTTGGCGTTACCCAGGTGCTCCAGGGTAGCGGTTTCCAGGGACAGGCCGATTTCTTCGGAGATGACCTGGCCGCCGGTCAGGACGGCGATGTCCTGCAGCATGGCCTTGCGGCGGTCGCCGAAGCCCGGTGCCTTGACCGCAGCAACCTTGACGATGCCGCGCATGTTGTTGACCACCAGGGTAGCCAGCGCTTCGCCTTCGACGTCCTCGGCAACGATCAGCAGTGGGCGGCCGGCCTTGGCAACGGCTTCCAGCACTGGCAGCAGCTCACGGATGTTGGAGATCTTCTTGTCGACCAGCAGCAGCAGCGGGCCTTCCAGCTCGGCAACCATGGTGTCCGGCTTGTTGACGAAGTACGGCGACAGGTAGCCACGGTCGAACTGCATGCCTTCCACGACGGACAGTTCGTTTTCCAGGCCCGAGCCTTCCTCAACGGTGATCACGCCTTCTTTACCGACTTTTTCCATGGCTTCGGCGATGATTTCACCGATGGAGCTGTCGGAGTTGGCGGAGATGGTACCGACCTGGGCGATGGCCTTGGAGTCGGCGCATGGCTTGGACAGGTTCTTCAGCTCGGCGACGACGGCAGCAGTGGCCTTGTCGATACCGCGCTTCAGGTCCATCGGGTTCATGCCGGCAGCGACGGCCTTCAGGCCTTCGTTGACGATGGCCTGGGCCAGGACGGTAGCGGTGGTGGTGCCGTCACCGGCAGCGTCGTTGGCCTTGGAAGCGACTTCCTTGACCAGCTGGGCGCCCATGTTCTCGAAGGCGTCCTTCAGCTCGATTTCCTTGGCGACGGAAACGCCGTCCTTGGTGATGGTCGGCGCGCCGAAGCTCTTGGCCAGGACCACGTTGCGGCCTTTCGGGCCGAGGGTGGCTTTTACGGCGTCAGCCAGAACGTTGACACCAACGAGCATTTTCTTACGGGCGGAATCACCAAATTTTACGTCTTTAGCAGCCATGATCGTTTAATCCTTTGGAATTCTTTGGAGTAACGGGAAGTCGGGGAAATCAGCCTTCGATGACGGCGAGGATTTCGTTCTCGGCCATGACCAGCAGGTCTTCGCCATCGACTTTCACGGTGTTGCTGCCCGAGTAAGGGCCGAAAACCACTTTGTCACCCACTTTCACTGCCAACGCGCGCACTTCGCCGTTGTCCAGGATGCGACCGGTGCCGACGGCGACTACTTCGCCGCGGTTTGGCTTTTCAGCGGCCGAACCCGGCAGGACGATACCGCCAGCGGTTTTCGATTCTTCTTCGCTGCGACGGATAACGACGCGGTCATGCAGAGGACGAAGCTTCATTGTCGATCTCTCCCAAATTGTGGTTTTCATCGGCCGGTGTCGACACCGGCGGGTTGATGCTGTCCGGCGTAGCCGGAAGGCCGCTCGCGCTGGGCGAACCGCCTGAGTCATGTCTGGTGTTGCCACCAGAAACCTTGCGGTGACCACATACATGAGGCCGTCATATTCAATTACAAGGCTTGCTTCAGAAATTTTTTCATCAGCCTGAAAAGCTTGGGGCCGCTTCGCAGCCCTATCGCGACACAAGGCCGCGCCTACAGGGGCTTGTGAACTCCGTAGGTGCGGCCTTGTGTCGCGATAGGGGCGCGAAGCGGCCCCCGGTTATTACTTGTCGCGGCGCTCGTACTCGCCTTCGATCACATTCGGACGGTGACCGCCATCACGCGGCTGCGCCTGGAACGGGTCGTCCTGGAACGCCCGCTGGCGCATGGCCTGGGCCTCGGCACGCTCACGCATCTTGCGGGCGGCCAGGTGACGGGTGAATGGCAGCAGGCACAGCAGGCCGAGCACGTCGCTGATGAAGCCGGGCAGCAACAGCAGGCCGCCACCGACCGCGAGCATCAGGCCCTGGAACATGTCTTCGGCGGGCAGTTCGCCACGCTGCAGGCTTTCACGGGCGCGCAACGCGGTGGCCAGCCCGGCCACCCGCATCACCAGCACACCCAGCGCGGAACCGGCGATGATCAACAGCAGCGCCGGGAAGAAACCGATGGCGGCGCTGACCTTCACGAAGACGAACAGCTCCAGCACGGGAAACAGGAGAAACAACAGTAGAAAAGCACGCATCAAAGCATTCCTCGTCGGAAGAGAACCTTCCTGTAAGACCCACAGATGGATGCGTGCGCTCGGCTTTTCAAGCCTCGGCCTTGGTCACAGCCGGCCATTGGTCGGCGCGCGCCAGCAAAACCAGGGCTTCGCGGACTTGTGTCGGCGTATTGCAAGTATTGGGAAAAGGCAACCAGTGCACTGCCTGACCGATACGCAGGTGCATGCCTTCACTGTCCACCCCGACCAGTTGCGCGGGCGCATGGCGTGGCAAATCGGTCAGTTCGACGTAGTGCGCAATCGCCTTGGCATGGTCACTGTTCATATGCTCGACCATGCTCGCCTCGGCCTCGCCGGCGAACGGGTTGGCCAGGGTCACCTGGTCAAGCCAGTGGATCGCACCAAAGCCGCCGATGTAGCGGTGGCGTACAGGTTGCAGCACCCAGAAGTCGAAGTCGTGGGCCTTGTGGTAGTTGGCGGCGTCCGGGAAATAGCGGTAGTAGCGTTCGGCGGCGGCGTCGATGGCGGCCTCCTCCACCAGCTTGTGCGCTTCGGCCATTACCGTCAGGCGTCCTACGGCTTGCACGTCCTCGGCCTCACGCTCACCGACCAGCAGCGAGCACTTGGGGTCTTTCTGCAGGTTGTGGGTGTGCTGGGCGATGCGGCTGATGAGGATCAGCGGGTAGCCCTGGCCGTCCAGGCAGTACGGCACGACCGAGCCGAACGGGTAACCGGGCATCGACCGCGAATGGGTCGAGAGCACCCCGCGGTATTCCTTGAGCAACAGTTCCCGGGCGGGGCGAATGGCGGCGATACTCACTGAGCGGGCTCCTGGCGGCAGACTGGGTGGCCACACGATAGCATTTTCAGGTCCGGTGCCAATGGGGCTGCTGCGCCCCCCCCCCC
>NZ_JATAAG010000010.1:261998-401574 GCF_030341915.1 Pseudomonas sp. BCRC 81390
GAGGCCCACTCGGTCACCTTGTAGCGCAGGCCAACCTCGGCATCCAGCGCGTAGTCGGCCACCCCACCCAGCGGCTTGGCGAACTCGCCGTTGGTGAACAGCTGCACGTTCTTGCCGATCAGGTAGCGGGTGTAGTCCCACTTCAGCGCCGCGGAATAGAAGTTGTCCTTGGCCCCGTCCTGGTATTCGAAGTCGGTGCGGTTGATCAGTGAACCCAGCGAGAACGCACCCAGTTCATCATCCCAGAACTGGTAACCCGGGCCGGTACCCACGGTGCGCTGGCGGGCCAGGTCCTCGACATGGTCGCGCTTGTATTCCATGCGCCCTTGCCAGAACCATTTCTCGGTCAGGAAGCGGTCCAGGGCGTACTCGGCGCTCCAGTTGTCGGTGGTAGTGACGTCGTCCTTGGTCTCGCGGTTGTATTCGCCTTCGGCGTTGTGCCGCCAGCGACCGTGGCGGGCGCTGGTCTTGAAGCCGACGTCATAGTCGTCGGTATCGTTCTCGGCACGCTTGTAGTCCAGCGCCACGTCGACGTTGCCCTTCCACACGAAGTCCTCGACCAGCGGCTTGGGCTTCATGATCTGCTCGATGCTGGCCAGCTCGACGGTCTTCGGCGCTTCACCATTGGCCAAGGTCACCTTGCCAGGCTCGGCAGCCTTCAGCGACTTGGCTCGCTCACCGCTGTAGGTGTCCTGCTTGACCAGCAGCTCCTGATCACTTTCCAGGGTCTGGACTTCTTTCCAGTCCAGGGCGATGGAACCGCCATACGGGGTTTCCAGCAGCAACTTGCCACCGTCGAAGACTTTGATCTTGCCGCTGAGCCGGTCACCGTTCTTCATCCACACGGTGTCGGCGAACACCGGCGAGGCGCACAGGGAGACAGCAAGCAGGCACAACAAGGATCTAGAATACATAAACGCACTACGGGTTCGATTTGACGAAAAAAGCCGGGCATTATCCAGATACCGACGACCAGAGCAAGGACAGACCGGAAGCATGCCGTTGAGTTCAACTCTCATTTGCCGAACCGTTGGTCCGGTTTCATCTGCAGCCCAGGGGAAGCCTGATGTCTGTTGCCCATGAGCACGTCCTCGACAACGCCGAGGGCCGACGAACGGCGCTATATTCGGTACTGGGCCAGGTGCCGGCCGGCAAGGTGGTGAGCTATGGCCAGCTGGCCGAGCTGGCGGGCCTTGGCCGGGCCGCCCGCTGGGTCGGACGCACCCTCGGGCAGCTGCCTGCGGACACTCGCCTGCCCTGGCACCGGGTGCTCGGCGCCGGCGGCAGGCTGAGCCTGGCATTGGGTACCCCGTCGGGGGATGAACAACGGGCGCGGCTGCGCGCGGAGGGTGTGAATGTAACCAACAATCGTGTGGATATGACGCGCCATGGCTGGCGCCCGATGGAGCACAGCGGTTAGAGTGCGCGCTTTGTTTTCGCAAACTTGAGGCAGATGTTGGCCCATGCCCCGTAAAACCTGGCGCGCTGCGCTTGCTGCCTATGCCAGCCCATCAACCTTGGTACTTTTGCTGCTCGGTTTCGCCGCCGGCCTGCCCTACATGCTGGTGTTTTCCACCCTCTCGGTGTGGTTGCGCGAAGCAGGCGTAGCCCGCGAAACCATTGGTTACGCCAGCCTGATCGGCCTGGCCTACGCCTTCAAGTGGGTGTGGTCGCCGCTGCTCGACCAATGGCGCCTGCCCCTGCTCGGCAGCCTGGGGCGCCGCCGGTCCTGGCTATTGCTGTCACAATCCCTGGTGGTGATTGGGCTGGTCGGCATGAGCCTGTGCGACCCACAGCAGCACCTGTCCTGGCTGATTGCCCTGGCGGTATTGGTGGCCTTCGCTTCGGCGACCCAGGACATCGCCGTCGACGCCTACCGCCTGGAAATCGCCGATGACCAGCGCCAGGCCGCGCTCGCTGCCAGCTACATGGCCGGCTACCGGGTAGCGGCCCTGCTGGCGACCGCTGGCGCCCTGTTCTTCGCCGAGTGGTTCGGCTCCACGGGCTTCAGCTACCTGCACAAGGCCTGGGCCGGCACCTACGTGATGTTCGCGGTGATGATGCTGCCGGCAGTGTTCACCACCCTGGTCATGCGCGAGCCGCCCGTCCCCATGCGGACCCAACTGTCGGCAGCACGCTATGGGCTGGCGCACCAGCTGGCCTCGGTGTTCGTACTGATCATTCTACTGGTGTCGGTACCGGCCAGCTTCACCCAGATGTTCAATACCGGCTGGTCCAGCGTCATCTCCGGGGATGCCACGCCCCTGGACCTGCTACTGGAAGACCGCGCCTTCCTGCGCCTGATTCTCTATGTACTGCTGACCTGGGCCTGCCTGTCGAGCCTGGGCCGTCGCGGCCTGGCCCCGGTGCTGACGCCGGTGAACGACTTCATTGCCCGCTACCGCTGGCAGGCGTTGCTATTGCTCGGCCTGATCGCCACGTATCGCATGTCGGACACGGTGATGGGCGTGATGGCCAATGTGTTCTACATCGACATGGGCTTCACCAAGGACCAGATCGCCAGCGTCAGCAAGATCTTCGGCCTGATCATGACCCTGGTCGGCGCCGGGGTTGGCGGCCTGCTGATCGTGCGCTTCGGCATCATGCCGATCCTGTTCATCGGCGGCGCGGCCTCGGCAGCTACCAATATCCTGTTCCTGATGCTGGCCGACATGGGCCCGAACCTGCAGATGCTGGTGGTGACCATTTCGCTGGACAACTTCAGCTCCGGGCTGGCCACCTCGGCCTTCGTCGCTTACCTGTCGAGCCTGACCAACCTGAAGTTCTCGGCGACCCAGTACGCGTTGCTCAGCTCGATCATGCTGCTGTTGCCACGCCTGATCGGCGGCTATTCGGGAGTCATGGTGGAGAAGTTCGGTTACCACGACTTCTTCCTGATCACCGCCTTGCTGGGCGTGCCGACCCTGATCCTGATTGCCCTGCAGTGGCGCCAGGAGGCCGGGCCGGGCAAACCGGTGGCAGCGGAACACTCAGCAGCCGAACGGCCCTGAGAGACTGCCTGAACCGGGCTGTTCGCGGGCTTGCCTGCGAACAGCCCGGTTCAGGCAAGAAAGGTCACTCGGCAACAGCCCCTTCCCCAGGTCGCTGCCCCACCACGAACCACAACGGCCACAGCGCCAGCGCCCCTGCCACCCCTGCCGCCAGGGCGAAATGCAGCAAACTCGCCCCGGCCCCCATCATCGCCAGCAGTGCGCCACCCAGCCCTAGCAGGGCGATGGTGATCATCCCCAGCATGGCCGAGACCAGGCCCTTGCTCTGTTCGCTGGCGAACAGCGTCATGCGGTACAGCACCGCATTGGCCACGCCCAGCCCCAGCGCATACAGCGACATGCCCGCCACCACATTGGTCACGCTCGGCCGGTACCAGGTCGCCAGCACCATCAGGCCCAGGCCAGCCAGATACGGCCACAGCGCGCCACGCACCAAGGACGCCAGCGGGTAGCGCTCGGCGATACGGTTGATGATCAGGTTGCCCAGGATCAGCCCGCCAAATACCGGCAGTTGCCACAAGGCGTATTCCAGGGTGCTCAGCCCTTCATCATGGATCAGCAGCACTGGCGACAGGCCAATCCAGGCAATCAACGGCAGGCCGACCAGGCCCAGCGCAGCGCTGCCAGCGACAAAACGCCGGTTGACCAGCAACTGGCCATAGCCGGCTAGCAGCGGCAACAGATGAATCGGCGTGAATGCCAGGCGCGAACCGTCCCGGCGCTCCACCCCCAGGGTTTCCGGCATCAGCAGGTAAAGCAACAGCCAAGCCAGGACCGCGCCCACGGCAAAGGCCACGAACAGCCAGCGCCAATCCAGCCACTGCAGCATCAAGGTTCCCACCAGCGGCCCGAGCAAAGGCGAGAGCAATGCGATATTGGCCAGCAGCGCCATCATGCGCACGGCGTCTGCCTCGCTGAAGGCTTCGTTCAAGGCCGGGTAGCTGACCGTGACCACAAAGCCCAGGCCGATGCCCTGCAGCAGGCGCAACAGGTTGAACAGGCCGATGTTGTCGACCCAGAAGGTTGCCAGGCAGGCAACACCGAAGCAGGCGCAGCCGGTCAGCAGTAGCGGGCGCCGGCCATAGCGGTCGGCCAGCGGGCCGATCAGCCACTGCAGTACCACCCCACCCAGCAGGTACAGGTTGAGCGCGTGGGGAATATATTCGGGGCTGGCGTTCAGGTCGCCGACCACCACCGGCATGGCCGGCATGACCGCATCGCTGGCCAGATAGGTAAGCAACTCGAACAAAGCCAAGGTAAGGCCGAACAGCAAGGCGCGCAGGGGGGTGATGTACAGCAGTGGTTTCATGATGGCGTATCGGGTGTGGCAGGTGGGTCAGGCTATATGCCAGAAATGCCGGGATATTGCTGTGAACAAGTGTAAAAAAAACCGGGGCAGCTGTGCTGCCCCGGCTTCACACGGTATTACTGCGCTGCAGTCTCCTGCACCACACGAATCACCCGCTGCGGGAATGGTATGTCGATCCCTTCGGCCTTCAACCGGTCGCGCGCATGCTCGTTGAGCATGAACATCACGTCCCAGTAATCAGCGGTCTTGGTCCACAGGCGCAACGACACGGTAATGGCACTGTCGCCCAGGGTGGCGACCACCGCCTGCG
Source organism: Pseudomonas sp. BCRC 81390 (assembly GCF_030341915.1). Classification (NCBI taxonomy): domain Bacteria; kingdom Pseudomonadati; phylum Pseudomonadota; class Gammaproteobacteria; order Pseudomonadales; family Pseudomonadaceae; genus Pseudomonas; species Pseudomonas sp. BCRC 81390. Next base: position 266,629 of record NZ_JATAAG010000010.1, read on the forward strand.
GCGCCGGGTCTTGCAGCACGCGCGGATCCTGCGCCAGCTCCAGCAACACGTTGCGCGCCTTCTGCAGGTCGGCCTCGTAATCCACGCCCACATCGAACACCACCTTGCGCGTCGGCTGACGGTTGGTGTTGGTGATGATGCCGTTGGACAGGCTGCCGTTAGGCATGATCACGGTCTTGTTGTCACCGGTGCGCAGCACGGTGTGGAAGATCTGGATGCTGTCGACGGTACCGGCCACGCCCTGCGCCTCGATCCAGTCACCGATGCGGAACGGGCGGAACATCAGAATCAGCACGCCACCGGCGAAGTTCGCCAGGCTGCCTTGCAAGGCCAGGCCGATGGCCAGGCCGGCGGCACCGATGGCGGCGACGAACGAGGTGGTCTCGATACCGATCATCGAGGCCACGCTGACCAGCAGCAGCACCTTCAGCACGATGTTCGACAGGGTGCTGATGAACCCTTGCAGCGCCAGGTCGGCGTTGCGCAGGCCGACCAGCTTGCCCAGGCGGGCGCTGACCTTGTTGATGATCCACCAGCCGACCGCCAGGGTCAGCAACGCCAGCAGCACACGGCTGCCGTATTCCATGATCAAGGGAATCCAGGTCTGCGATTGGCGGACCAGCTGATCGACTTCAGCGTTCAAATCCATATTCATCTCCTGATGCCGAGCGGCAAGTACACGGTAGAACAGGCCGCGCGCGTTTGCGCAGCCCGGGCCCCATGGACATCATTTCGCCATCCGGGTTCCGGGTGGCACTTGCATCAGTCGCGGAAGTTGTTGAACTGCAGCGGCATGTCGAATTCCTTGGTACGCAGCAGGGCAATGGCTTCCTGCAGGTCGTCGCGCTTCTTGCCGGTAACACGCACCTGCTCGCCCTGGATAGCGGCCTGCACCTTCAGCTTGGCGTCCTTGATGGTGGCGACGATCTTCTTCGCCAGGTCCTTGTCGATGCCTTCGCGGAACTTGGCTTCCTGTTTCTTTTCCTTGCCCGAGGCGTACGGGTCCTTGGTTTCCAGGCACTTCACGTCGATCTTGCGCTTGACCAGCGCCAGGCGCAGGATTTCCAGCATCGCCTCGAGCTGGAACTCTTCCTCGGCGGTGAGCATCACGGTCTGCTCCTTGTCCTTGAACTCGAAGCTGCCCTTGCCCTTGAGGTCGTAGCGGCGGTCCAGGTCCTTGATGGCGTTGTCGACCGCGTTCTGCACTTCGTGCTTGTCCAGTTCCGATACCACGTCGAACGAAGGCATGGTTGTTCTCCCAAAATAAAAGCGCGCTCGGGCTGAAGATGGAGCGCGCTGGGTTTGATGGTTAAAATGCGGGCTCATTATAACGGGTTGCGAAACGCATATGAGCAGCACCTGGCATATTCTCGGCGCCGGTAGCCTGGGCAGCCTGTGGGCCTGCCGCCTGGCGCGCGCAGGCAAGGCAGTGCGCCTGATCCTGCGCGACGGGCAACGCTTGCAGGCCTACCAGCAGGCCGGCGGCCTGACCCTGGTCGAACAGGACCAGCCGCGCCATTACGCCATCCCTGCCGAAACCGCGCAGGCTCACGGCCCGATCCACCGCCTGCTGGTGGCCTGCAAGGCCTACGACGCCGCCCCGGCGATAGCCGGCGTGGCAGCGCGGCTGGCCGACGACGCCGAGGTCGTGCTGTTGCAGAATGGCCTGGGCAGCCAGGACGAGGTCGCCGACCTGGTCCCGCGCGCGCGCTGCATCTTCGCCTCCAGCACCGAAGGTGCGTTTCGCGAGGGCGGCTGGCAGGTACGGTTTGCCGGCCACGGTTTCAACTGGCTGGGCGACCCGCGCAACCCCGCAGCGCCGGCCTGGTTCGATGACCTGCACGAAGCCGGCATCCCCGCCGAATGGACGGTGGATATCCTCACTCGCCTGTGGCGCAAACTGGCGCTCAATTGCGCCATCAACCCGCTGACCGTGCTGCATGACTGCCAGAACGGCGGGCTGCTCGGGCACCTGGGCGAAGTGGACGCAGTGTGCGCCGAGCTGGCCCAGTTGCTGCGCCACTGCGGCCAGCCGGAGGCAGCGGTCGAACTGAACGAAGAGGTCCAGCGGGTGATTGTCGCCACCGCAGCCAACTACTCTTCCATGTACCAGGACGTTCGCGCCGGCCGCCGCACCGAGGTGCATTACCTGCTCGGCCACGCCTGCCGCGTCGCCGGCCGTCATGGCCTGCAACTGCCGGCGCTGGAACGCCTGCAGCAGCGCCTGGTCGATAACCTGCGCGTGCGTGGCTTGCCCTGCGACTGACGCGGCCCCTTCAACCGGATAAGGACATTGCCTCGCCCATGACCTTGCGCCAACGCCTGGAAAACCTCCCGGTCGGGCAGAAGCTGCTGGCAGCCCTGCTGGTATTGCTGGTGACCATCCTGCTGGTGGCCAACCTCACCTTCATCAGCGCCGCCTACTGGATCACCCAGGAGAGCATGGCGCCACAGGCGCTGCACACCATCGGCCGGCTGGTGGCCAACCCGCAGCTGGCCGCCCGCGCCGGCGACAACCCGGACGCCGCCAGCGCCCTGCTCAAGGAGCTGGACAGCTACACGCCGCTGCGTGCCGCCGCCGTCTACGGTGGCGACGGCCGCATGCTGGCGCAGCTGCAGCATGGCGAGCCGCTGACCCTGCCCAAGCGTTTTCGCAACATCGATGGCTGGCGCCTGATGGAGTTTCGCAGCACCCAGCTGATCCGCATGCCACGCGAGGCCAACCCGCCGGCCCACCTGTTGCTGGTAGCCAGCAGTGAGCTGCCTACCGCCTTCTACACCGGCACCCTCAGCGCCAGCCTGGCCATCCTGGTGTTCAGCGTCCTGCTGTGGATCTTCATTGCCCGGCAGATCAAACGCCTGATCACCCAGCCGATCAACCAGCTCGAGGAACTCAGCCGCCAGGTCACCCGTGAAGAAAGCTACGCCCTGCGTGCCCAGCGCGGTAACGACGACGAAATCGGCAGCCTCGCCGAAGCGTTCAACACCATGCTTTCACGCATCGAAGCCCGCGAACAGCAGCTCAAGCGCACCCGCGACGAGTTCCAGGAAGCCTATGACCAGGCCCAGGGCCTGGCCGAGGAAACCCGCCATACCAACCGCAAGCTGGAGCTGGAAGTGCAGGTGCGCAGCAAGATCGAGAAGAAGCTCACCGGTTTCCAGAACTACCTCAACAGCATCATCGACTCGATGCCCTCGGCGCTGATCGCCCTTGACGAACAGCTCTACGTGACGCAGTGGAACCACGAAGCCACGGTGCTCTCCGGCACGCCGCTGGACGAGGCGCTGAACCAGCCGATCTTCATTGCCTTCGAACCGCTCAAGCCGTTCCTGCCGCAACTGAAGGAAACCGTGGAAAAGCACCGTGTGGCGAAGATCGAGCGGGTCACCTGGCCCAAGGGCGACGACCTGCGCCACTACGCCCTGACCTTCTACCCGCTGACCGGTGGCGGTGGCCGTGGCGTGGTCATCCGCATCGACGACATCACCCAGCGCCTGTCGCTGGAAGAAATGATGGTGCAATCGGAGAAAATGCTTTCGGTCGGCGGCCTGGCGGCCGGCATGGCCCACGAGATCAACAACCCGCTGGGCGCGATCCTGCATAACGTGCAGAACATCCGCCGACGCCTGTCGCCAGAGCTGCCGCGCAACCTCGAACAGGCCGAAGAGCTGGGCATCGACCTGGCTACAGTTAACCGCTACCTGGACAGCCGCGATGTACCGCAATTGCTTGACGGCATCCAGCAGGCCGGCGCCCGGGCGGCGAAAATCGTCACCCACATGCTCAGCTTCAGCCGACGCAGCAACCGCCAGCTGGCACCGTGCGACCTGCCGGCACTGATCGACCAGGCGGTGGAGATTGCCGGCAACGACTTCGACCTGGCCATCGGCTTCGACTTCAAGGGCACAGCTATCGTGCGCCAGTTCGACCCGGAACTGGGGCCGGTGCCATGCACCGCCAACGAACTGGAGCAGGTGCTGCTCAACCTATTGAAGAACGCCGCCCAGGCCATCCATCAAAGGCCGCAGCCCAGCGAGCCGGGACGCATCACCCTGCGCACCCGACTGAACCCGCCGTGGGCGGAAATCCAGGTCGAGGACAACGGCGTCGGCATGCCCGAGGGGGTACGCAAGCGTACCTTCGAGCCGTTCTTCACCACCAAGGAGATCGGCCAGGGCACCGGGCTCGGCCTGTCAGTTTCGTACTTCATCATCACCAACAACCACAAGGGGCAGATGGAAGTGCAGTCCACGCCCGGCCAGGGCACCTGCTTCACCCTGCGCCTGCCCCTTGCCCAGCCGGCCGCGACGGTGCCGGCCACAACGGAGGCATGACATGGGCTTTCGCCTGTCGAAGATCTACACACGCACTGGCGACCAGGGCGAGACCGGGTTGGGCGATGGCCGCCGGGTGCCCAAGGACCATCCGCGGATCGAGGCGATCGGCGAGGTGGACAGCCTGAACAGCCAGTTGGGGTTGCTGCTGGCAGGGCTGGCCGAACAAGGGCTGGATGAAGTGAGCAAGGTGCTCGCACCCTGCCAACACCGCTTGTTCGATCTCGGCGGTGAACTGGCCATGCCGAGCTACCAGGCGCTGGACCTGGCCGAGGTGGAGCGCCTGGAAGCCGCGATCGATGTATGGAATGAAGAACTGGGGCCGCTGAAGAACTTCATCTTGCCCAGTGGCTCGGCGCTGGTGGCACAGGCGCATGTATGCCGCAGTATGGCGCGCAGTGCGGAGCGGCGCTGCCAGCAGTTGAATGCCGTGGAACCGTTGGCGGGGGTTGGATTGGCGTATATCAACCGGCTATCCGATCTGCTGTTCGTGGCGGCACGGATCATCGGGCGGCGGCAGGGGGTTGCCGAAGTGTTGTGGCAGCCTGCTGTCAAATCTGAAGGCTGAGATTCCGGGGCTGCTTTGCAGCACCCGGTTACAGGCCACTCAAAGCTCCGGCCAGAACGCCCGGATCCCGGCCACGCCCTGTGCCCCGGCAGCCCAGGCCTGCTCCCGCTCACCCGGCCCGACGCCACCCAGCAGATAGACCGGCTTGTTGAACCCGGCGATCATCCGTTGCGCTTCGTCCCACCCCAGCGGCACCGCGCCAGGGTGAGTCTGGGTAGCCTGCACCGGCGACAAGGTCACGAAATCCACACCCATCTGCTCCGCCAGCGCCAGCTCTTCGGCGCTATGGCAGGAGGCCGCCAGCCAACGCTCCCGGGGGAATGGCCGGCCATTCGGCGCATACTTGCGCAATTGTGCGGCGGTCAGGTGCCAACCCGCCGAAGGGAAGTCACCCAGCCATTCCAGCGGTCCCTTGAGCATCAGCTGTGCCTTGCCCGCGCACAGCCCGACCGCGTCCACCGCCACGTCGCGGTACTTGGGGTCGTACATGTCCGGCGCGCGCAACTGGATCAGGCGCATACCGTTGGCCACGGCCTTCTGGATACCCTTGAGCAGTTGCGGTACTTCCAGGCCATCCGGGGTGATCAGGTACTGGTCCGGCAGGCGTGCGGCGGCAACGATCGGCTTGTTGGCCTCGGGGAATTCGTATTGCGACAGATCGCGCGGGGCAACCCACGCCAGCGGCTGGCCCTCGGCGCCATGTGGTTCACCGGTAAACGCCTCGACTTCGCGAACGTCCAGCAGCACCTGCTTGTCCGGGTAATCGTGGCTGACCTTGATCAGCGCGCGCGAACGGCTGACCTTGATGCCCAGCTCTTCGCGCAGCTCACGGGCCAGCGCTGCTTCGACGCCCTCGCCCTCCTCCACCTTGCCACCGGGGAACTCCCACAGGCCACCCTGGTGCTGGGTATCGGCACGGCGCGCGATCAGGATGCGGCCATCGTTACCGCGAATGACAGCTGCTACAACATGAATCCGTTTCACCCTTCACGCTCCGCCAGGCCAGCCCGCTGCCAAGCCTGGAAGGCCGGCCATTGATAAATGGTCTCGATATAGGCCGCCGCCTCGGCCGGCACTTCCACGCGGTAGGTGCGCAGGCGTACGGCCACCGGGGCGAAGAAGGCATCGGCCAGGCTCGGCTTGCCGAACAGGAACGGGCCGCTGTCCTTGGCCACCAGGCGGCATTCGGACCACAGCGCAACGATACGGTCGATATCGATTTGTACCTCCAGCGGCACGCTGTCCAGTGCCTGGTCGCGCGACAGGTTGAACGGCATGGCACCGCGCAGGGCGAGGAAGCCGCTGTGCATTTGCGCGCAGGCCGAGCGGGCCTGGGCCCGGGCAGCCACGTCGGCTGGCCACAGCTGGGCCTCGGGGTGGCGTTCGTTGAGGTATTCGGCGATAGCCAGCGAGTCGGCGATCACGCCGTGCTCGGTCTTGAGCAGTGGCACCTTGCCGGTGGCGGAGAAAGCCAGGATGCGCTGACGGGTGTCAGGCTGGTTGAGTTTGATCAGGGTTTCTTCGTAGGGCACGCCAGCCAGTTCGAGGGCCAAAGCGCCGCGCAGCGACCAGGAGGAATACAGCTTGTCGCCGATGATCAGGTGATAGCTCATGGTTCGGCTCCATTCGGTTTGGGATTTTTGGGGCTGCGTTGCAGCCCATCGCGACGCAAGGCCGCTCCTACAGGAGATCGCGAGCGCTTGTAGGAGCGGCCTTGTGTCGCGAAAGGGCTGCACAGCGCCCCAATTGAATCAGGTACGGTATTCGGCGTTGATCTTCACGTACTCGTGGGACAGGTCGGTGGTCCAGATGGTTTCGCTGCACTGGCCGCGGCCCAGCTCGATGCGGATGGTGATTTCCTCCTGGGCCATGACCTTGGCGCCCTGGTCTTCGGTGTAGCTCGGGCTGCGCCCGCCTTTGCTGGCGATGCAGACGTTGTCCAGGTACACGTCGATCAGGTTCACATCCAGCTCCGGCACGCCGGCACGGCCGACGGCTGCAAGGATACGGCCCCAGTTCGGGTCGGAAGCGAACAGCGCAGTCTTGATCAGCGGGGAGTGGGCCACGGCGTAACCGACATCCAGGCATTCCTGGTGGTTGCCGCCGCCGTTGACCTGCACGGTCACGAACTTGGTGGCACCTTCGCCGTCACGGACGATGGCCTGGGCCACTTCCATGCACACTTCGAACACGGCTTTCTTCAGCGCTTCGAACAGTGCGCCGCTGGCTTCGGTGACTTCCGGCAGGTTGGCCTTGCCGGTGGCAATCAGCATGCAGCAGTCGTTGGTCGAGGTGTCGCCATCGATGGTGATGCGGTTGAACGACTTGTTGGCGCCGTCGAGGATCAGGTCCTTGAGCACCGCCGGGGCAACCTTGGCGTCAGTGGCGATGTAGCCGAGCATGGTGGCCATGTTCGGGCGAATCATGCCGGCCCCCTTGCTGATGCCGGTCACGGTAACGGTCACACCATCATGCTGGAACTGGCGGCTGGCGCCCTTGGGCAGGGTGTCGGTGGTCATGATGCCGGTGGCGGCTTCGGCCCAGTGGTTTTCCGACAGGTTGTCGAGGGCAGCCTGCAACGCGCCTTCGATCTTTTCCACCGGCAGCGGTTCGCCGATCACGCCGGTGGAGAATGGCAGTACCGACTCGGCCGGTACGCCGGCCAGTTCGGCAAGCTTGGCGCAGGTGCGCTCGGCTGCGGCCAGGCCTGGCGCGCCGGTACCGGCGTTGGCGTTGCCGGTGTTGGTCAGCAGGTAGCGCACGGTGCCCTGGACACGCTGCTTGGAGAGGATCACTGGCGCTGCGCAGAAGGCATTGAGGGTGAATACACCCGCCACGCTGGAACCTTCGGCACAGCGCATGACCACCACATCCTTGCGCCCCGGGCGCTTGATACCGGCAGAAGCGATACCGAGTTCAAAACCCGGAACCGGGTGCAAGGTGGGCAAAGGACCAAGACCAACAGCCATTAGAGCGCTCCTAGAAAATACGGTGAACAGGTGATGGAAGAGCGGGGCCGCTTCGCGCCCCATTCGCGGCACGAGGCCGCTCCTACAAGGACATCGCAACCATTGGCGCGGTCCCGGTAGAAGCGGCCTCGCGCCGCGAATGGGGCGCAAAGCGGCCCCGGATGTTTCAGGTTACAACAGCCTGGTCAGATCACTCGATCTGCCCGTGGCAATGCTTGAACTTCTTGCCCGAACCACACCAGCACGGCTCGTTGCGGCCCAGCTTCTGGTCGTTGCGTACCGGCGCCGAGGCAACCGCCACTTCGGCGCCCTCTTCACTCAGTTGCTCGCTTTCCAGGCCCGGGGCAGGGGCGTGCTGGAACTGCATGCGGCTGGCCAGTTCCTCGGCCTCGCGGCGCAGGCGGGCTTCCTCTTCGGCCGGGTCTTCGCGGCGCACCTGAACGTGCGACAGCACGCGGATGGTGTCGCGCTTGATCGACTCGAGCAGCTCCTGGAACAGGCTGAAGGATTCGCGCTTGTACTCCTGCTTCGGGTTCTTCTGCGCATAACCACGCAGGTGGATACCGTGACGCAGGTGGTCCATGGTCGACAGGTGGTCTTTCCACAGGTCGTCCAGCACACGCAGCAGAATCTGCTTCTCGAAGGTGCGCAGGGCCTCGATACCGGCCTGGTCCTCCTTCTCGGTGTACGCAGTGGTGATCTCGTTCAGCAGCTTCTCGCGCAGGGTCTCTTCGTAGAGGTGATCGTCCTCGTCGAGCCACTGCTGGATCGGCAGCTTGATGGCGAAATCGCTGGCCAGCGAAGCCTCCAGGCCGGCCACGTCCCACTGCTCGGGCAGCGACTGCGGCGGAATGTGCTGGCTGATGGTAGCGTCCAGCACTTCCTTGCGGAATTCGACGATGGTGTCGCCAATGTTCTCGGCGGCCAGCAGGCTGTTGCGCATGTGGTAGATCACCTTGCGCTGCTCGTTGGCCACGTCGTCGTATTCGAGCAATTGCTTGCGAATGTCGAAGTTGCGGCCTTCGACCTTGCGCTGGGCCTTCTCGATGGCGTTGGTGACCATGCGGTGTTCAATCGCCTCGCCCGACTGCATGCCCAGCGCCTTCATGAAGTTCTTCACCCGGTCAGAGGCGAAGATACGCATCAGGCTGTCTTCCAGCGACAGGTAGAAGCGGCTGGAACCCGGGTCACCCTGACGGCCGGAACGGCCACGCAGCTGGTTGTCGATACGGCGCGACTCGTGACGCTCGGAGGCGATCACATGCAGGCCACCCGACTCGATCACCTGCTGATGACGCTTCTGCCAGTCGGCCTTGATCTGGGCGATCTGCTCGGCGGTGGGGTTTTCCAGGGCGGCCACTTCGGCCTCCCAGTTACCGCCCAGCAGGATGTCGGTACCACGGCCGGCCATGTTGGTGGCGATGGTCAGCGCACCTGGCGCACCCGCCTGGGCGATGATCTCGGCTTCCTTCTCGTGGTACTTGGCGTTGAGCACCTTGTGCTCGATACCTTCCTTTTTCAGAAGGTTGGACATGTGCTCCGACGTTTCGATGGTCGCCGTACCGACCAGCACCGGGCGGCCCTGCTTCATGCTTTCCTTGATGTCGGCGATGATCGCGGCGTATTTCTCGTCGGCGGTCAGGTACACCAGGTCGTTGAAGTCCTTGCGCGCCAACGGCTTGTTCGGCGGAATGACCATCACGTTGAGGCCGTAGATCGACTGGAACTCGAACGCTTCGGTGTCGGCGGTACCGGTCATGCCGGACAGCTTGGTGTACAGGCGGAAGTAGTTCTGGAAGGTGGTCGAAGCCAGGGTCTGGCTTTCGGCCTGGATGTTCAGGTTCTCTTTCGCTTCGATGGCCTGGTGCAGGCCTTCGGACAGACGACGGCCCGGCATGGTACGGCCGGTATGCTCGTCGATCAGCAGGACCTGGCCGTCCTGGACGATGTATTCGATGTTGCGATGGAACAGCTTGTGCGCGCGCAGGCCGGCATAGACGTGGGTCAGCAGGCTCAGGTTGTGCGCCGAGTACAGGCTCTCGCCCTCGGCCAGCAGGCCGGCCTGGGTGAGCATCTCTTCGATGAACTGGTGACCGGCTTCGTTCAGCTCGACCTGGCGGCTCTTCTCGTCGATGGTGAAGTGGCCTTCCTGGGTGACCTGGCCTTCCACTTCCTCGATATGCTGCTTCAGGCGCGGAATCAGGCGGTTGATCTCGATGTACAGCTTGGAGCTGTCTTCGGCCTGGCCGGAGATGATCAGCGGGGTACGCGCTTCGTCGATGAGGATGGAGTCCACTTCGTCGATCACGGCGAAGTTCAGTTCACGCTGGAACTTCTCTTCCTGGCTGAACGCCATGTTGTCGCGCAGGTAGTCGAAACCGAACTCGTTGTTGGTGCCGTAGGTGATGTCGGCCGCGTAGGCCGCGCGCTTTTCTTCCGGCGGCTGGAAGGCCGAAACGATGCCCACGGACAGGCCGAGGAACTCGTACAGCGGGCGCATCCAGTTGGCGTCACGGCGGGCCAGGTAGTCGTTGACGGTGACCACGTGCACGCCCTTGCCGGACAATGCGTTGAGGTACACGGCCAGGGTACCGACCAAGGTCTTGCCTTCACCGGTACGCATTTCTGCGATCATGCCCTCGTGCAAGGTCATGCCGCCGATCAGCTGCACGTCGAAGTGGCGCATGCCCATCACGCGCTTGCCGGCCTCACGGGCCACGGCGAAGGCTTCCGGCAGCAGCTGGTCCAGTGTCTCGCCTTTGGCCAGGCGCTCCTTGAACTCTGCGGTCTTGCCCCGCAGTTGCTCGTCGGAGAGGGCCACCATCTTCTCTTCGAGAGCATTGACGATGTTCACCGTCTTGAGCATGCGTTTCACTTCACGCTCGTTCTTGCTTCCAAAAAGTTTCTTTAACAAAGGCGCAAACATATCGGCAGGATCTTCCACACGTAGGGATGGAGGGCGGCCCCATGAGTCGCCCGTGCAGCCCTGAGGCCGCATGCGAACGAGCATTCTACCCGGAAACGATGGTGAGGAAAGTGGTGGATTTCCACGATGCTGGCACAGCGCTTTGGCGGGGGCCTGTTTTAGATAGGGGCATTTTCCCTGAGTTCAAGGTTCGGGAAGATGAAACGTATCGAGAATGAGTCTTGTCTTGTGATATCTGTGCCGGCCTCTTCGCGGGTAAACCCGCGCCCACAGGATCATCTACACATCAAGGGCAGTGCCGTACCTGTGGGAGCGGGTTTACCCGCGAAGAGGCCAGTGCGGGCTATAGAGATGTTAGACTGCGGGCCATGTAACCTCATGCGTACCCCCATGGCCTACAAACCCTCCCCCGCCCAGCCGCCCTCGGCCCTGCTCCGCCAGGTCCGCCCGTTGCGCCTGCTGCTGAACCAGGCCGAGCGCCTGGAACACCTGCAGCGCCTGCTGGAAAGCCAGCTGCAACCGGCCGCACGCGAGCATTGCCATGTCGCGTCGTGGCGCGATGGCACGTTGTTGCTGGTAGTCACCGATGGCCATTGGGCGACCCGCCTGCGCTATCAGCAGAAACGCCTGATGTCGGCATTGCAGGCCATGGAGGCATTCGCCAACCTCAGGCGCATCCTGTACAAGGTCCAGCCCCCGCTGGTGCCAGCCAAGCGTGGTGGCCATGCTGCGGAACTGTCCAATAACGCAGCCGAAAGCCTGCTCGATACCGCCGAGGGCATCACTGACCCCAAGCTGCGCGCAGCGCTGGAAAGGCTGGCAGCTCACGCCCAGGACAAGCGCTGACACCTTCGGGACTGCTGCGCAGTCCATTCGCGGGCACGCCCGCTCCCACAGGTCCTGCGCCGCTCCAGAGGCGGTGAGCACCCTGTGGGAGCGGGCGTGCCCGCGAATGGCCGGACCTGCCGGGCAAAATGCGTCAGCCATAAAAAAGGCCACCCGAAGGTGGCCTTAATGAACTAGAGAGTGTTCGAACTTACACGGCCGCAACAGGGCGCATGTACGAGATCGGTGCCGTACTGGCATCTTCGAAGGTGACCACTTCCCAGGCATCGGTTTCGGCAATCAGCTTGCGCAACAGCTGGTTGTTCAGCGCGTGGCCGGACTTGAAGCCCTTGAACTCGCCGATCAGGCTGTTGCCCAGCAGGTAGAGGTCGCCGATGGCGTCGAGGATCTTGTGCTTGACGAATTCGTCTTCGTAACGAAGGCCGTCTTCGTTGAGCACGCCGTCCTCATCGACCACGATGGCGTTCTCGACACTGCCACCCAGCGCAAGGTTGTGCTTGCGCAGGTATTCGATGTCACGCATGAAACCGAAAGTACGCGCGCGGCTGACTTCCTTCACGAACGAGGTGCTGGAAAAGTCGACGCTGGCGCTCTGGGTCCGGTTGCGAAGCACCGGGTGATCGAAGTCGATCTCGAAGCTCACCTTGAAACCGTCGAAAGGCAGGAAAGTGGCGCGCTTGTCGCCTTCTTCCACGGTAACCTCGCGCAGGATGCGGATGAACTTCTTGGCTGCGTCCTGTTCTTCCAGGCCGGCAGACTGAATCAGGAATACAAAGGGTCCGGCGCTGCCATCCATGATCGGCACTTCCGAGGCGGAGAGCTCGACGTAGGCGTTATCGATGCCCAGGCCCGCCATGGCGGAGAGCAGGTGCTCGACCGTATCGACCTTGACGTCACCGTTGACCAGCGTCGTCGACATGGTTGTCTCGCCGACGTTGGCCGCGCGCGCCGGGATTTCGACCACAGGGTCGAGGTCGGCGCGGCGGAAGACGATGCCGGTGTCAACAGGTGCAGGCTTGAGGGTCAGGTAAACCTTCTCCCCGGAGTGCAGACCGACACCTGTGGCACGGATGGTATTCTTCAGGGTGCGTTGTTTAATCATGGCATTGGCCGCTTCAGCGCAAATTGCGAACAGGTATCAACAAAGGCTGGGGATGATAACAGACCCAACCTTTGATGAATACCAATCACCTTTATACCCCTGATAAATTCCATTAATCAGCCTGGCGACGCAGGAATGCCGGGATATCGAGGTAGTCCAGGTCATCCTGCGGGTTGAGTTTAGCCGCTGCAGCAGCGCCTGCATGGGCCTGGTTGCGCATCACGGTCGGGCGCTCCAGGTCGCGGTAGTTCACCGCAGGCTGCTCCTGGCGAACCGGCGCCGGGTTGGATGCTTCATACGCCTGCTGGGCAGTCTGCAGGGTATTGTCGACCACCTTCACAGGCTTCTCGATGCGCGCGCCCAGGCCAGTGGCCACTACGGTCACGTGCAGCTCGTCACGCATGTCCGGGTCGATTACCGTGCCGACCTTGACCATGGCATGGTCGGAGGCGAAGGCTTCGATGATGCTACCCACGTCGGAGTACTCACCCAGCGACAGGTCCGGGCCGGCGGTGATGTTGACCAGGATGCCGCGGGCGCCCTGCAGGTTGACGTCTTCCAGCAGCGGGTTGCGGATGGCCGCTTCGGTCGCTTCACGCGCACGGTTCGGGCCGCTGGCGCAGCCGGTACCCATCATGGCCATGCCCATTTCACCCATCACGGTGCGCACGTCGGCGAAGTCGACGTTGATCATGCCCGGGCGCTTGATGATGTCGGAAATACCGCGCACCGCACCAGCGAGAACGTCGTCAGCCTTGGCGAAGGCGGACAGCAGGCTGGCATCCTTGCCCAGGATGGTCAGCAGCTTCTCGTTCGGGATGGTGATCAGCGAGTCGACGCTTTCGGCCAGCATGCGGATGCCTTCATCGGCGATCTGCATGCGCTTGCGGCCCTCGAACGGGAACGGACGGGTCACCACGGCAACGGTGAGAATGCCCATTTCCTTGGCCACTTCGGCGATGATCGGCGCAGCACCGGTACCGGTACCGCCGCCCATGCCAGTGGTGATGAACACCATGTTGGTGCCCTGCAGCACTTCAGCGATGCGCTCACGGTCTTCCAGCGCGGCCTGGCGGCCGACTTCCGGGTTGGCACCGGCACCCAGGCCCTTGGTCACGCCAGTGCCCAATTGCAGGATGGTGCGCGCGCCGATGTTCTTCAGCGCCTGGGCATCGGTGTTGGCGCAGATGAATTCCACACCTTCGATGCTGCTCTTGACCATGTGGTTGACGGCGTTGCCGCCACCACCGCCAACGCCGATCACCTTGATGACCGGACTTTGCGGGACGTTGTCTACGAGCTCGAACATTTTCCCTCTCCTTACAGTTCTCTAGTTGTCGCGCCTACCACTACTGCTTTGAAACTTAGAAGTTGCCCTGGACCCAGCGCTTGAAGCGTTCAAGCACCGGGGCCTTCGGTTCATCGCCATAGCTGTTGTTGCTGCTGTTACCGGTCAGGGGCAGGTCTTCGGTCTGCTTCTGCAGGCCGTAGGTGAGCAAGCCCACGCCGGTGGAATAGATCGGGTTGCGAACCACATCGCTCAGCCCCCGAACGCTGTGCGGTACGCCCAGGCGTACCGGCATGTGGAAGATTTCCTCGGCCAGTTCCACGGCGCCTTCCATCTTCGCGGTGCCGCCGGTAAGGACGATGCCGGCCGGCACCAGGTCCTCGTAGCCGCTGCGGCGCAGCTCGGCCTGGATCAGGGTGAAGAGTTCGTCGTAACGCGGCTCCACCACCTCGGCCAGGGCCTGGCGCGACAGCTCGCGCGGTGGACGGTCGCCCACGCTCGGCACCTTGATGGTTTCGCCGGCACCGGCCAGCTTGGCCAGGGCGCAGGCGTAGCGGATCTTGATTTCTTCGGCGTATTGGGTCGGCGTGCGCAGGGCCATGGCGATGTCGTTGGTCACCTGGTCGCCAGCGATCGGGATCACCGCGGTGTGACGGATCGCGCCCTCAGTGAAGATGGCGATATCGGTGGTGCCGCCGCCGATGTCCACCAGGCACACGCCCAGCTCTTTTTCATCGTCGGTCAGCACCGAGTAGGCCGAGGCCAGCTGCTCGAGGATGATGTCGTCGATCTCCAGCCCGCAGCGGCGTACGCACTTCTCGATGTTCTGCGCCGCGTTGACCGCGCAGGTGACCACGTGGACCTTGGCTTCCAGACGCACGCCAGACATGCCCAGCGGCTCGCGCACGCCTTCCTGGTTGTCGATCACGTAGTCCTGCGGCAGGGTGTGCAGCACCCGCTGGTCGGCCGGGATGGCGACGGCCTGGGCGGCATCGAGCACACGTTCCAGGTCAGCCAGGCTGACCTCGCGGTCGCGGATGGCGACGATGCCGTGGGAGTTCAGGCTGCGGATGTGGTTGCCGGCCACGCCGACGAACGCCGAGTGGATGCGGCAGCCGGCCATCAGCTGCGCTTCTTCGACAGCGCGCTGGATCGACTGCACGGTGGACTCGATGTTGACCACCACGCCTTTCTTCAGGCCGCGGGACGGATGGGTACCGATCCCGACGATTTCCAGGGTGCCGTCCTCGCCCACTTCACCCACCAGCGCCACCACCTTGGAGGTGCCGATGTCCAGCCCGACGATCATTTTGCCGCTATGCGCGTTTGCCATGGTCCTGCCTCTCTCTAATTCTTCGCAACGGCGGGTTGGGCCGTCGTCGGTGCAATCGGTTCCCGCCATCCAACGGCAAGTCCGTTGGCGTATCGCAGATCGATGCGGGCGATGTTGGTGATCTGCTCTTTAAGCGTCTTGTCGTAAATGGCAATGAAACGGCGCATCTTCTCCACCAGATGGTCGCGCCCCAGCAGCAGCTCGATACCCGGCCCGGCGCTGCTCGCACCGGTGGTCAGGAACCAGCTGCCTCGCTCGCGCAGCTCCAGGCGAGCGATGGAAAAGCCCAAGGGGCGCAGCATCTGGCTCAATACCTGATACTGCTGCATGACTTGTTGCTGCGCACGCTGCGGCCCGGCCAGCTGCGGCAAGTGTTCGTAGTTGGCCAGTTCGCGCGGGGTGAAGGCCTGGCCCTGGTTGTTGAGCAAGGCTTCGTCACCCCAGCGTGCTACCGGCAACTGCTCTTCCAGGTGGATCACCACCTCGTCGGGCCATACCCGGCGCACTTCGGCGTGGGCGATCCACGGCATCTGCTCGAGCTCGGCACGCATCGCCGGCAGGTCGACACTGAAGAAACTCGCCGCGACGTAGGGCGCAATGCGTTGCTGCACCGATTGCTGGCTGATGTAGCTGAGGTCGCCCTGCACGTCGATCTTGGTGATCGGCCGGTCGGCGTACGGCATCAGGCGAATGGCGCCTTCATAGGCACCAAAGCCGGCTGCCACCAGCACCACCGGCCACAGCAGGCGCTTCAGCCCGCCCAGGCTAGGCCGCGGCAGGCGCGCCGATACGGGCTCGTCGGCCACCAGCCGGCTGGCACCACGCGGCACCGGCTTGCTACGGCCGGTAACGGGTTGCTGCTGACGTATCATCGCGCCTTGCATGATGGTTAACCTCGCGTCGCCACGCTTTCGGCCAGGATCGCCAGCACCAGTTGCTGGAAGTCCAGGCCGGCCGCGCGAGCCGCCATGGGCACCAGGCTATGGTCGGTCATGCCAGGTGCGGTGTTGACTTCGAGCAGCCAGAACCGGCCCTGCTCGTCCTGCATCACGTCCAGCCGCCCCCAGCCTTCGATGCCGATGGCATCGCAGGCGCGCGCGGTCAGGTCGATCAGTTCCTGTTCCTTGACACTGTCCAGGCCGCACGGGATGCGGTACTGGGTATCGTTGGCGATGTACTTGGCGTCGTAGTCGTAGAACACGTGCGGCGTGCCCAGGGCGATCGGCGGCAGCACCTGGCCGCGCAATACCGCGACGGTGAACTCCGGACCGTGGATCCATTGCTCGACCAGGACTTGCGAATCGTACTTGGCGGCATCTTTCCAGGCGGCGACCAGCTCTTCCACGCTGTTCACCTTGGCCATGCCGATACTCGAACCTTCATGGGCCGGTTTGACGATCAGGGGGAAGCCCAGTTCCGTGCCGGCGGCAACGCAATCGTGTTCGCTGCCCAGCACCGCGTGGCGCGGTGTCGGAATGCCCAGGCTCTGCCACACCTGCTTGGTGCGCAGCTTGTCCATGGCCAGTGCCGAAGCGAGGATGCCGCTGCCGGTGTAGGGGATGCCCAGGCATTCGAGCAGGCCTTGCATGCTGCCGTCTTCACCGCCACGGCCGTGGAGGATGATGAAGGCGCGGTCGATCTGCTCGCTCTGCAGGCGCTGGAGCAGGTCGTCACCCACGTCGATGGCGACGACGTCGACACCGGCGGTGCTCAGCGCGTCGATAACCGCAGCGCCGGACTTCAGCGACACTTCACGCTCGGCACTCTTGCCGCCGTACAGCACCGCGACGCGGCCGAACGCCTTGACGTCCAGGGTCGAGTGCAGTTTTTCGTAGGCGCTGGTCATTTCGACTTCTCCTGCTTGGCGCCTGCGAACAGCGGGCTTTTCATCAATTGCGGGGCCAGCCCGCCGACATCACCGGCACCCTGGCAGATCAGGATGTCGCCAGCACGCAGCAGTGGCTTGACCAGTGGCGCCAGCTCGACGCCACGTTCGATGTAGATCGGGTCCAGCTTGCCGCGCTGGCGGATGCTGTGGCACAGCTGGCGGCTGTCGGCACCGGGAATCGGCTCTTCACCCGCCGGGTACACTTCCATCAGCAGCAGCACGTTGGCATCGCCCAGCACCTGGACGAAATCGTCGTACAGGTCGCGGGTGCGGCTGTAGCGGTGCGGCTGGTAGACGATCACCAGGCGGCGGCTTGGCCAGCCACCGCGCACGGCCTTGATCACCGCCGCCACTTCGGTCGGGTGGTGGCCGTAGTCGTCGACCAGCATCACGCTGCCGCCTTCGACCGGCAGTTCGCCGTACACCTGGAAGCGCCGACCGACGCCCTGGAAGCCGGACAGGCCCTGGACGATGGCCTCGTCGGTGATCCCTTCGTCAGTGGCGATGGCGATGGTGGCCAAGGCATTGAGCACGTTGTGGTTGCCGGGCATGTTCACCGACACTTCCAGCGGCTCGCGGTCACGCCGCAGCACGGTGAAATGGGTCTGCATGCCCTGCTGGCGTACGTTGATGGCGCGTACGTCGGCTTCTTCGCTGAAGCCGTAGGTCACGGTCGGGCGCTTGACCTGCGGCAGGATCTCGCGCACCACCGGGTCGTCCAGGCACATCACGGCCAGGCCGTAGAACGGCAGGTTGTGGAGGAACTCGACGAAGGTTTTCTTCAGCTTGTTGAAGTCGCCTTCGTAGGTCGCCATGTGGTCGGCGTCGATGTTGGTGACCACCGCCACCATCGGCTGCAGGTGCAGGAAGCTGGCGTCGCTTTCGTCTGCTTCGGCGATCAGGTAGCGGCTGGTGCCCAGCTGGGCATTGGTCCCGGCAGCCGTCAGGCGGCCACCGATGACGAAGGTCGGGTCCAGGCCGCCGGCGGCGAATACCGAGGCCAGCAGGCTGGTGGTGGTGGTCTTGCCGTGGGTACCGGCAACGGCCACGCCATGGCGGTAACGCATCAGTTCGGCGAGCATCTCGGCACGCGGCACCACCGGAATGCGCCGTTCCAGCGCAGTGGCGACTTCCGGGTTGGCCGGGTTGATCGCGCTGGACACCACCAGCACGTCGGCGGTAGCGGCATTCTCGGCGCGGTGCCCGACGAAGATCTCGGCGCCGAACGACTCCAGGCGCTCGGTAACCGGCGAGGCTTTCAGGTCGGAACCGGACACTTCATAGCCCAGGTTCAACAACACTTCGGCGATGCCGCACATGCCCACGCCGCCAATACCGACGAAGTGGATACGACGGATGCGGCCCATTTTCGGCTGGGGCATGGCTTTCTGGCTCTCAACCATGGGCCACCTCCAGGCAGATATCGACCACAGTGCTGGTTGCAGCAGGTTTGGCCAGGCGCCGCGCGGTGCCTGCCATGACGTTGAGTTTCTCGGGTTGCATCAGCACCTCGTTCAGGCGTTCAGCGAGCTGCGCTGCGCCAGTTGTCGCTTGTGGCATGAGGAAGGCAGCACCTTCCCGGGCCAGATATTGGGCGTTGTGGGTCTGGTGGTCGTCGATGGCGTGGGGCAATGGCACCAACACCGAAGGCAGGCCCGCTGCCGCCAGCTCGCTGACGGTCAGGGCACCGGCCCGGCACACCACCATGTCGGCCCAGCCATAGGCCTGGGCCATGTCCTTGATGAAGGGCTCTACCTGAGCCTCGACACCGGCCTCGCGGTAACGCTCGGCGGTAACCGGCGCATGTTGCTTGCCGGCCTGGTGGAATACCTCTGGCCGCAGCGCGACGGGCACTTCGGACAGGGCCTTAGGCAACAATTTGTTCAATGGTTCCGCACCCAGGCTGCCGCCCAGCACCAACAGGCGGGCGCGGCGCTCGGCCAGCGGCGCGCGTTGCGCGTCCATGAACAGCTCCGGGCGCACCGGGTTGCCGGTGGTGCGGCGTTTGTCGCTGGCCTCGAAGGTGTTCGGGAAAGCTTCGCAGACCCGCGCCGAGAGTGGCACCAGCAACCGATTGGCGGTACCGGCACGGGCATTCTGCTCGTGGATTACCAGCGGCACGCCGCACAGCCGCGCGGCCACGCCGCCGGGGCCGGTGACGTAGCCGCCAAAGCCCAGCACGCACACCGGTTCAAGCTGGCGGATGATGCGCCGTGCCTGCAGCACGGCCTTGACCAGGGTGAACGGCGCCTTGAGCAACGACAGCTTGCCCTTGCCGCGCAGGCCGCTGACCTGGATCAGGTGCAACGGCAGGCCAGCCTGGGGCACCAGCTCGTTCTCGATACCACGCGGGGTGCCCAGCCAGTGCACGCGGTAACCGCGGGCCTGGAACTCACGGGCGCAGGCCAGCGCCGGGAACACGTGGCCCCCGGTGCCACCAGCCATGATCAGTACGTTCTTGCCGTCAGCGGCCATGACTGGTCTCCTCGGCAAAATCGCTTTCGCTGAATTCGTGTTCCTCACTGCCCAGGTGCGTGCGGCTTTCCCACTCGATACGCAGCAACAGGCCCACGCAGGCACAGCAGATCACCAGCGAGCTGCCGCCGTAGCTGAGGAACGGCAGGGTCAGGCCCTTGGTCGGCAGCAGGCCGACATTCACGCCGATGTTGATCAGGAACTGGCCAATCCACAGGAAGGCCAGCCCGAATGCGACATAGGCGGCAAAGAACTGCTTGGCCTTTTCGGCCCACAGGCCGATGTACAGTGCCCGCACGGTAACGAACACGAACAGTGCGATAGTCAGCAGCGAACCGACCACACCGAGCTCCTCGGCGAGGACCGAGAACACGAAGTCGGTGTGCGCTTCCGGCAGGTAGAACTGCTTCTGCACGCTGTTGCCCAGGCCAACGCCCAGCCACTCGCCACGGCCGAAGGCAATCAGTGCCTGGGTCAGCTGGTAGCCCGAGCCGAACTGATCCGACCACGGGTCGGTAAAGGTGATCAGGCGCGCCATGCGGTAAGGCTGTGCCTGTACCAGGACGAACACCGCCACCACCGCCAACACCACCATCAGGCTGAAGCGGAACAGCCCGACACCGCCAAGGAACAGCATGGCCGCCGCCGCGCCCATCATCACCACGGTGGCGCCGAAGTCTGGCTCCATCAGCAGCAGGGCAGCCATGGGCAGCAACACGATGAACGGCTTGAAGAAGCCCATCCAGGTTTCACGCACCTCGGTCTGCCGACGTACCAGGTAGCCGGCCAGGTACACGACCACGAACACCTTGGCAATTTCCGAAGGCTGCACGTTGAAGAAGCTGAAACCGATCCAGCGCATGGAACCGTTCACTTCGCGGCCAATACCCGGTACCAGCACCAGCACCAGCAAGCCGAAGGCGCCCAGCAGCATCATGAAGCCCATGCGCTGCCAGGTAGCGATCGGCACCATCATGGTCGCGCCACAGGCCACCAGGCCGAGGAACACGTACACCAGGTGACGGAACATGTGATAAAGCGGGTTGCCCGACTGCACCGCCGCCACTTCCGAGGAGGCCGAGGTGATCATCACCAGGCCCAGGCCCAGCAGTGCCAGGCAGCCGGCCAGCATCGGAAAGTCCAGGTCGATGCCGCGACCGCTGATCAGCGGCGACGGGTACGGCTTGAGGATGCCGAAGATCATGCAAGGCCTCCTGCTGCCTGGGCGAACAGGCGCCCGCGTTCTTCGAAGTTGCGGAACATGTCGAGGCTGGCGCAGGCCGGCGACAGCAGCACGGCATCGCCGGCCTGGGCCAGTTCGGCGCATTGCTGCACGGCCTCGTCGAGCGTCCTGACCCGCACCAGCGGCACGCCATCGCCAAGGGCTTGGGCCAGGCGCTCGGCATCACGGCCAAGCAGCACCACGGCGCGGCAGAAGCGCTGGACCGGCTCGCGCAGTGCGGCGAAATCGGCACCCTTGCCATCACCACCGGCAATCAGCACCAGCTTGCCCTCGATATCGGCGCCCAGGCCTTCGATGGCGGCCAGGGCGGCACCGACGTTGGTGGCCTTGGAATCGTCGTACCAGTTCACCCTGTTGCGCTCGCGTACCCACTGGCACCGGTGAGCCAGGCCGGTGAACTCGCGCAAGGCTTCGAGCATGGGTTCGAACGACAGGCCGGCAGCATGCCCCAGGGCCAGCGCCGCCAGTGCGTTGCTCTGGTTGTGGGCGCCACGAATCTTCAGCTCACGCACCGGCATCAGCAGCTGGAACTCGAATGCCAGGTATTTCTCGCCGTCGACTTCACGCAGGCCAAAGGCCTTGAAGTCCGGCTGGTTGAGACCGAAGGTCCAGCATGGCCGGCCTTCCACCGGCAGCGGCCGGCTCAGCGCGTCCTGGCGGTTGACCACGACCTGGCGCGCCCCACGGAAGATCCGGTGCTTGGCCAGGTGATAAGCCGGCAGGCCGCTGTAGCGGTCCATGTGGTCTTCGCTGATGTTCAGCACGGTCGCCACTTCAGCGTTGAGCTGGTCGGTGGTTTCCAGCTGGAAGCTGGACAGTTCCAGTACGTACAGCTCGACGTCGTCGGCCAGCAGGTCCAGCGCCGGGGTACCGAGGTTGCCGCCAACCGCGACACGCTTGCCAGCCTTGGCGGCCATGTCGCCGACCAGGGTGGTCACGGTGCTCTTGGCATTGGAACCACTGATGGCAATGATCGGCGCCTTGGCATGGCGGGCGAACAGTTCGATGTCACCCGACAGCTTCACGCCACGCGCCGCCGCCTGCTGCAGCGCCGGGGTGGCCAGGGCCAGGCCGGGGCTCACGTACAGCTCGTTGGCGCGGCACAGGAAGTCCACGTCCAGCTCACCACAGCGCACTTCCACCTGCGGGTAATCACGGCGCAGGGTGTCCAGTTCCGGCGGTTGCTCGCGAGTGTCGGCGACCGCAAAGGCAATGCCCCGGCTCGCCAGGAAGCGAACCAGGGACATGCCGCTCTTGCCGAGGCCGACAACGATGCGGAATTGGTCGGAAGCGATCAGAGACACGCTCATCTACCTCAGTTTCAGGGTTGCAAGGCCGATCAGCACCAGGATCACGGTGATGATCCAGAAGCGGACGATCACCCGTGGCTCCGGCCAGCCTTTGAGTTCAAAGTGGTGGTGGATCGGTGCCATGCGGAACACCCGTTTGCCGGTCAGCTTGAAGGAGGCGACCTGGATCACCACCGACAGGGTTTCCATGACGAACACGCCGCCCATGATGAACAGCACGATCTCCTGGCGGACGATCACGGCGATGGTGCCCAGCGCGGCGCCCAGCGCCAGTGCGCCGACGTCACCCATGAACACCTGGGCCGGGTAGGTGTTGAACCACAGAAAGCCCAGGCCGGCACCGATCAGGGCGCCGCAGAACACGATCAGCTCGCCGGAGCCCGGCACGTAGGGAATCAGCAGGTATTCGGCGAACTTCACGTTACCCGACAGGTAGCAGAAGATGCCCAGGGCGCCGCCGACCATCACCGTCGGCATGATCGCCAGGCCGTCGAGGCCGTCGGTGAGGTTGACCGCGTTACTCGAGCCGACGATGACGAAGTAGGTCAGCACGACGAAGCCAATGCCCAGCGGGATGGTGACATCCTTGATGAACGGCAGGATCAGCGTGGTCTCGACGCTGGTCGGCGCGGTCTTGTACAGGAACACCGCCGCAGCCAGGCCAAACACCGACTGCCAGAAATACTTCCAGCGGCTTGGCAGGCCGCGCGAATTCTTCTCGATCACCTTGCGGTAGTCGTCGACCCAGCCGATGGCACCGAAGGCCAGGGTCACGATCAGCACCACCCACACGTAACGGTTGGTCAGGTCGGCCCACAGCAGGGTGCTGACGGCAATGGCGGACAGGATCAGCGCGCCACCCATGGTCGGGGTGCCGGATTTGGACAGGTGCGATTGCGGGCCGTCGTTACGTACGGCCTGGCCGATCTGGCGGATTTGCAGGGTACGGATCATCCACGGCCCCAGCCACAGCGCCAGCGACAACGCGGTCAGTACACCAAGGATCCCGCGCAGGGACAGGTACTGGAAGACCGCGAAGCCCTTGTGGAACTGTTGCAGATACTCGGCCAACAGCAGCAGCATTAATGTTTCTCCCCGCTGGCACCGCACAATGCCGCCACGACGTTTTCCATCGCAGCGCTGCGCGAGCCCTTGATCAAGATAGTGGTGTCGCTGGCATTCTCGGCACTGACTGCGCCGATCAGCTCAGCTTGAGTAGCGAAATGGTGCCCATTGGCGCCGAACGCTTTCACTGCATGGGCCATGTTGGGCCCCACTGCATAAAGTGCGTCGACCTTGCCTTGCGCGTAAGCGCCCACCTGACGGTGGCCTTCTTCCGCCCATTGCCCCAGTTCGCCGATATCTCCAAGCACCAGAACGGTGCGCCCGGAAAAGCCGGCGAGTATATCAATGGCTGCGCACATGGAGGTGGGATTTGCGTTGTAACTGTCGTCGATCACCCGCACACCGTTCGCTGCGATCTGCGCTACGGTACGGCCCTTGACTGGTTGCACGGCAGCCAGGCCGGCAGCAATACCGCTCAGGCTCAGACCAACGGCATGCGCTGCAGCGGCAGCGGCCAGGGCGTTGCTGACGTTGTGCGTGCCCAGCAGGTTCAGCTGCACCGGCACGCTGCCGGCAGGCCCGTGCAAGGTGAACGACGGGCAGCCACGAGCGTCACGACCGATGTCGCTGGCGTGGAAGTCGGCCTGCGGGTTGTCCAGGGCAAAGCTGACAATACGGTGGTTGCCGGCGCGCTTGCGCCAGATATCGAACGCCTTGTCCGCGAGGTTGAGAATGGCAGTGCCGCCCTCGCTGAGGCCTTCGAGGATTTCGCCCTTGGCTTCGACGATCTTCTCCGGGCCGCCGAACTCGCCGACGTGGGCGGTACCGGCATTGTTGATGATGACCACCTGGGGCTGGGTCAGGCCGACGGTGTAGCGGATCTCGCCAATCCGCGATGCACCCAGCTCGATCACTGCGGCGCTGTGCTCGGGGGCAATTTCCAGCAGGGTCAGCGGCGCGCCGAGGTCGTTGTTGAGGTTGCCGCGGGTGGCGTGTACCAGGCCACGGGTACGCAGGATGCTGGCCAGCATCTCCTTGACCGTGGTCTTGCCGCTGGAGCCGGTAATGGCCACCACCGGCTTGTCGAAGGCTGCACGGTTCAGCGCGCCAAGCTGGCCGAGGGCCAGGCGGCAGTCGGCGACCAGCAGCTGCGGCAGGTCGACATCGCCCACTTCGCGTTCGACCAACGCCGCCACGGCGCCCTTGGCCTTCACATCGGCCAGGTAGTCATGGCCATCGAAACGCGGGCCAGCCAGGGCGACGAACAATTGCCCGGCGCTGACACTACGGCTGTCGATACTGACGCCGGTGAACGTCGCGTCTGTACCCATCTGCTGACCACCCAGTGCTGTGGTCAGCTGGCTGAGTGACATCGGCTTAAGCATGTGGCGCCTCCCAGGCTGCAAGTGCCTTCTCGGCTTCGATCAGGTCGGAGAACGCATGGCGCTGGCCATTGATCTCCTGGTAATCCTCGTGTCCCTTGCCCGCCAGCACGAGCACGTCGTTGGCCGACGCCGTGGCGATCAGGTGCGCGATGGCTTCGCCACGGCCGGCAATGAACTCGACCGCGCCTGGCTTGGCAAAACCGGGACGGATGTCGTCGAAGATGCGCTGCGGGTTTTCGCTGCGCGGGTTGTCATCGGTGACCAGAACGCGGTCGGCCAGGCGCTCGGCCACTTCGGCCATCAGCGGGCGCTTGCCGCGGTCACGGTCACCACCGCAGCCGAACAGGCACAGCAGCTTGCCGTGGGCGTGCGGGCGCAGGGCTTCAAGCACTTTCTCCAGGGCGTCCGGCGTGTGCGCGTAGTCGACTACCACCAGCGGCTTGTCACCACCGCCCAGGCGCTGCATGCGGCCTACCGGCCCTTGCAATTGCGGGGTGACCTCGAGGATTTCGTCCAGCGCGTAGTCCAGCGCCAGCAGGGTGGCCACGGCGGCAAGCATGTTGCTGAGGTTGAAGCGGCCCAGCAGCTGGCTGCGCAAGGTACGCTCGCCCTGGGCAGTAACCAGGGTCGCCCGCACGCCATCGTCACTGAACAGCGCTTCCCGGCAGAACAGCGAGGCGCCCGGGTTTTCCAGGCTGTAACTGAGTAAGCGGGTCTCGATATGGTCGAAACTCGGCCGCCGGGCAAAGTCGTCGGCCAGCCGGCGACCGAAGGCGTCGTCCAGGTTGACCACCTGGCAGCGCAGGTTTGGCCAGGCGAACAATTTGGCCTTGGCGGCCTCGTAGGCTTCCATGCTGCCGTGGTAATCGAGGTGGTCGCGGGACAGGTTGGTCATCACCGCGATGTCGAACTCCAGCGCGGCGACACGGCCCTGCTCCAGGGCGTGGGAAGACACTTCCATGGCCACGGCCTTGGCGCCAGCCTTTTTCAGGTCGTTGAGCGTCGACTGCACGGCGATCGGGTCCGGCGTGGTCAGACGACCGCTCTGCAATTCACCGTAGAAGCCGCTACCCAGGGTGCCGATCAGGCCGCATCGCTGGCCGAGCAGGTCAAGGGCCTGGGCCACCAGCTGGGTGACGCTGGTCTTGCCGTTGGTGCCGGTCACGCCCACCAGGTCCAGCTGGCGGCTCGGTTCGCCATAGAAGCGACCGGCGATATCCGAAAGCTGGGCGATCAGGCCTTTGACCGGGATCAGCGGCACCTCGGTCAGCGGCAGCACGTTGGCGCCCTGCTCTTCGTAGGCCACGGCGGCAGCGCCACGGGCCAGGGCATCGGCGATATGCTCGCGGCCATCAACCTTGGCCCCCGGCACAGCCAGGAACAGGTCACCCGGGCGCACGTTGCGGCTGTCCAGGGTCAGTTCACGGATCAGCGGGTCACGGCTGGCGTGGGCGAAAAGCTTGCTCAATGGCATTGTCATCATCCACGCCCTCCCTTGGCGGCTGCTGCGGCAGTGACTTGCGGTTGTTCGACGGGGGCTGGTGGCGGCAGGTTGTCCGGCGGCACGTTCATCAGGCGCAGGGTGCCGGACATGACCTTGCTGAACACCGGCGCCGAAACCAGGCCACCGAAGTAGCCGCCCTTGCCCGGCTCATCGATGACCACGACGATCGCGTAGCGCGGATCGCTCATCGGCCCGAAGCCGGCGAACAGCGAGCGGTAGGCGTTCTCGGTGTAACCCTTGGAACCCACGGTCGCCTTGCGCGCGGTACCGGACTTGCCGGCCACGTGGTAGAACGGCACCTGGGCGCGGAACACGCCGCGCGGCGCTTCGATCACCTGCTGCAGCATGCCCTGGATGGTTTCGGCGGTTTCCTTCGGAATGGCCTGCACCGCTTCCGGTGCCTTGTCGACCTTGAGGATCGACAGCGGCACCATCTTGCCGTCGTTGGCCAGCGCCGCGTAGGCATGCACCAGTTGCAGGGCGGTTACCGACACGCCATAGCCATAGGACAGGGTCGCGGTCTCGGCCTTGCGCCATTCGCGGTGGTTGGGCAGGTTGCCGACGCGTTCGCCAGGGAAGCCAAGGCCGGTGTACTGGCCCAGGCCGACCTGGGACATGACCCGGTAGATGGCCTCGCCACCGATGTCGAAGGCGATCTTGCTCATGCCGACGTTACTGGAGTTGATCAGGATGCCGGTCAGGTCGAGGATCGGGCCCTCGCTCTTGGACACGTCCTTGATGGTGTAGCGGCCGATCTGCAGGCTGCCCGGGTACACCTCGACCTTGTCGGTCGGTTTCCAGCGGCCGCTTTCCAGCGCCGCGCTCATGGAAATCGGCTTGACCGTGGAGCCCGGCTCGAACACGTCGATGATCGCCCGGTTACGCATGGCGGCCGGGAACATGCTGCGGCGGTTGTTGGGGTTGTAGGTCGGCTGGTTGACCATCGCCAGGACCTCGCCGGTCTTGACGTCCATGATCACCAGGCTGCCGGCCTTGGCGTCCTGCTCGGCAATGGCATTTCGCAATTCACGGGTAGCCAGGTACTGCAGGCGCAGGTCTATCGACAACGCCAAGGTCTTTCCGGCCTTGGCGTTCTTGGTTACCTGGATGTCCTTGATCAGCCGGCCGCGCCGGTCCTTGATCACCTGCCGTTTGCCGGGCACTCCGGCCAGCCACTCGTCATAGGCCAGCTCCACCCCTTCACGACCGTGGTCGTCGAGGTCGGTGAAGCCGACCATATGCGCTGTGACATCACCGGCCGGATAGAAGCGGCGGAATTCTTCCAGGCCGTACACGCCCGGTACTTTCAGGTCGAGCACGTGCTGGCCCTGTTCCGGAGTCAGGCCGCGGACCAGGTAGATGAACTCTTTGCTGGCCTGCTGGGTCAGGCGCTCGGTCAGCTGTTGCGGGTTCTGGCCCAATGCAGCGGCCAGCTGTGGCCAGCGATCCTTGGAGGCCTGCATTTCCTTGGGGTTGGCCCACAGGGTGGTTACCGGAGTACTGACCGCCAGTGGCTCGCCGTTACGGTCGGTGATCAGGCCGCGGTGTGCCGGGATGGGAATATGACGCAGGCTGCGTGCATCGCCCTGGCCCTTGAGGAAGTCACGGTCGACCACCTGCAGGTCGATGATGCGCCAGCAGATGGCACCGACCATGATTGCCAGCAAGCCGATCACCACGCGGAAGCGCCACGGGTACAGTGCCCCTTCGAGCTTCATCATGGCGCCACCATCCGTACTTCGTCAGCGGAGGGCACGCGCATCTTCAGCTGCTCGGAAGCCAGGCTTTCGATACGACTGGCAGCCGTCCAGGTGCTTTGCTCGAGGATCAGCCGGCCCCACTCGGCCTGCGCCTTGTCGCGCTCGTTCAGCTCGCCGTACAGGGTATTGAGCAACTGACGGTTCCAGTGCGCGCTGTAGGACACGGCGATGGCCGAAACCAGCACGGCAACGAACAGCAGAAGCATCAGGAAGCTTCCGCCTGGCAAGGGCTTGGCAAACAACCTGCTCACCGCAGCTTCTCCGCCACTCGCATGACGGCGCTGCGCGCCCGCGGGTTGGCCTTGAGCTCGGCGTCGGAGGCGAACTGCGCCTTGCCGATAAGCCGGATTTTCGGTTCGAAGACCTTGTGCTGTACCGGCAGGTTGCGCGGCAGGTTGTCAGCCTCGCCCTTGGCCAGCTTGCGCATGAACAGCTTGACGATGCGGTCTTCCAGCGAATGGAAGCTGATCACCGCCAGGCGGCCACCCACTTCCAGCGCATCGATCGCGGCTTCCAGACCCGCCTCGAGGTCACCAAGTTCGTTATTGACGTGAATGCGCAGCCCCTGGAACGCACGAGTCGCCGGGTTCTTGCCCTTCTCCCAGGCCGGGTTGGCAACTTTCAGCACTTCGGCAAGATCGCCGGTGCGGGTAAACGGCTGCTGTTCGCGGCGCTGCACCACGGCGCGGGCCATGCGCTTGGCGAAACGCTCTTCGCCGTATTCCTTGAATACCCGGGCAATTTCTTCTTCAGGTGCGGTGGCGATGAACTCGGCGGCGCTGATGCCCTGGTCCGGGTTCATGCGCATGTCCAGCGGGCCATCATTGAGGAAGCTGAAGCCCCGCTCGGGGTCATCCAGCTGCGGCGAGGACACGCCCAGGTCCAGCAACACGCCGCTGACCTTGCCATGCAGGCCGCGCTCGGCCACTTCCGCGCCCAGCTCGGCAAAGCTGCGCTGCACAATGACAAAGCGGCCGTCTTCGGCCGCCAGCGCTTGCCCGGTGGCAATCGCCTGTGGATCCTTGTCGAACCCCAGCAGCCGCCCTTGCGGCCCGAGCTTGCTGAGAATCAGCCGGCTGTGTCCGCCACGGCCGAAGGTGCCGTCCAGATAGCAACCGTCGGCGCGCAGGGCCAATGCCTCGACAGCCTCGTCGAGCAGGACGGTAATGTGGTTGAAGCCGCTATCTATGGTCACAGGATCAGGTCACGCAATTCGTCGGGCATGGCGCCCGGTTGTTGAATAGCTGCGAGGTCGGCTGCCGAAACCGCGTTCCAGGCATCTTCATCCCACAGCTGGAATTTGTTCAGTTGCCCCACCAGCATCGCCTTCTTGTCGAGCTTGGCGTACTCACGCAAACGGGGCGGCACCAGGAAACGCCCGCTGCCATCGAGCTCCAGGTCAACCGCGTTACCGATCAGCAAACGCTGCAGGCGGCGGTTTTCCTCACGCAACGATGGCAAGGCACGCAACTTGGCTTCTATCTGTTCCCACTCATCGAGGGGATAAACACACAAGCAGGGGTCAACGGCGTCGATGGTCACGATCAGCTGACCATTGCAACGCGAATCGAGCTCGTCACGGTACCGGCTCGGCATGGCGAGACGTCCCTTGGCATCGAGGCTGACGGCGTTGGCTCCGCGGAACACGGCTGCGATTCCCCACAATGTTATCTTTTTTGTGCCAGAAAACCCACTTCATCCCACTTTCTGCCACTTGCGCACACTATAGGAATCCGCCCGCAGCACCGTCAAGGCACGTTCGGAAGGAAAAGCCTTACAGGACCGAGATTTAGCGCATTAAAGGAAGGGGGAAGGACTGCCGAGGAGAAAAAAACATAAGAAAAATCAAACCCGCACAAGCCGATGGAGTTCGAAGTTAAAGTGATTTATGAAGAGTAAGATCTTTTCGGTATTACCAGCGAGCATCTGCTATCGAATCAAGCAGGGAAGGAAGGTGGAGAGTCGATCTGTAAGCCGGGTTTTGTCGAGGACAGTCATTCCTCTACGACGGCCATCGCTGGACGCCTCTAGCAACCTACCCGGTTCCGACGCGGGCCACGCCTGATGGAACCCTATTTGGTCTTGCTCCGAGTGGGGTTTACCTAGCCACGTACTGTTGCCAGCCGTGCGGTGCGCTCTTACCGCACCTTTTCACCCTTACCGGCACCGAAGTGCTTAGGCGGTTATTTTCTGTGGCACTTTCCGTAGGCTCGCGCCTCCCAGGCGTTACCTGGCACTCTGCCCTATGGAGCCCGGACTTTCCTCCCCCCGTTCTTGCGGAACAAAAACAGGCAGCGACTGTCCGATCGACTCTCCGCCGTCAAGATTAACGGCACGCGCGCCCAAGAACAAGCAATACCGGCAGCTATATCAACGTGCCACTACTCAGCCTTCTGCTTTTCCAGGGCAAATTGGTACAACAGGTTCTTGCGCACCCCGGTAATTTCCGCAGCCAGCGCTGCCGCCCGCTTGAGCGGCAACTCGGCCAGCAGCAGCCCAAGCACGCGCTGCGCCTCGCTACTGATCGCCTGCTCACCCTCCGGCGCACTCCAGCCACCGACCAGCACCACGCACTCGCCGCGCTGCTGGTTGCTGTCGCCGGCCACGAACGCGCGCAGTTCGGCCAGGGGCAAGCCTTTGAGCGTCTCGAAGGTCTTGGTCAGCTCGCGCGCCAGCAACGCCGGGCGCTCACCACCGAATACCGCCTCCATGTCCTCGAGGCATTCCAGGATGCGGTGCGGGGCCTCATAGAAGATCAGCGTGCGCGGTTCTTCCTTTACCTGCTCCAGGCGCGCCCGGCGCCCCGCCGCCTTGGCCGGCAGGAAGCCTTCGAAGATGAAGCGGTCCGACGGCAGGCCGGCGGCCGACAAGGCGGCGATCAGCGCGCAGGCGCCCGGTACCGGCACCACATTCACCCCCGCCGCGCGCGCCTGGCGCACCAGGTGGTAGCCGGGGTCGGAAATCAGCGGCGTGCCCGCATCGGAAACCAGCGCCACATTCTCGCCGGCCAGCAGCTTGGCGAGAAAACGCCCGCCCTCGTCGCGCTCGTTGTGTTCATGACAGGCGGCCAGCGGCGTGTCGATGCCGAAGTGCTGCAGCAGGCGAATCGAATGACGGGTATCTTCGGCCGCGATCAGGGCCACGTCTGCCAGCACTTTCAGCGCCCGGGCGCTCATGTCGTCGAGGTTGCCGATGGGGGTTGCGACCACATACAGCGTCCCCACGGTGGATTTCGAAGCCCCTGCCACATCAGTCACTGCGTACACCTGTCGTTCGGATCAAAGCCGCCATTGTAGCCCGAGCGCCTGCAACAGGGCGCAAAGAACTTCGCCGGCGAGCGGTGGCTGGGCGCCTATAGTGAAGGATCGACACAGCAACATCGCGCCCCGGCCAACGCTTGGGTACAATTGCCGGCCACCTTGATCGAGTAACAGGACCTTTACATGATCGCTTGCCTGCGGCTGTTCACAGCCCTCTGCCTTGCTGCCCTGCTGGCAGCCTGCGCCAGCTCGCCCTCATCCAGCCTGGGCGAACTGCCGCGCACCCCGGACGCCAGCATCGAGCAACTGCTCGAGAAGGCCGCTTCCAGCAAGTCCGCGGAAGACGCAGCCCTGCTGCGCCTGAGCGCGGCGGACCTGGCCTACAAGCAGAAGGACTTCCCGCGCGCCGCACGCATCCTCGAGCAGGTGCCGCTGGACACGCTCAAGCCGGCCCAGCAGGTGTTTGCCAGCACCCTCGGCGCCGAGCTGGCCATGAGCCGCAACCAGCCCAAGGCCGCCCTGGCAGCCCTGGCCCACCCCAGCCTGCAGCGCGTCGCCGAGCTGCCGGAAGAACAGCAAGTGCGCACCTACAGCGTGCACGCCGCCGCCCTCGAAGCCGATGGCCAGGCCCTGGCCGCCGCGCAGCAGCGTGTGCTGCTGGCACCACTGCTCAGCGGCCAGGCTGCCAGCGCCAACCACGACGCCATCTGGGCCCTGGTCGCCTCGCTGCCGGCAGAGCAACTGCAGCAGCCAGCTAATGACCAGACCCTGGCCGGCTGGGCCAGCCTGGCCTTGGCGGTGAAAAGCGCCGGCACCCTGGAGCAGCAACAGGCCGCTATCGACGCCTGGGTCAAGCAGCACCCCGGCCACCCAGCCGCGCAACAACTGCCACTGGCGCTGACCAAGCTCAAGGAGCTGGCCAGCCAGCCGCTGACCAAGATCGCCCTGCTGCTGCCCCAGGACGGCCCGCTGGCCGGTGTCGCCCGCGCCCTGCGTGACGGTTTCATGGCAGCGCACTTCCAGGCCCAGCAAGCCGGCCAGCCGGCCCCGGCGGTGCAGGTGTTCGACAGCTCGCGCATCGGCTCGCTCGACGATTTCTACCGCCAGGCCCAGGCCGCTGGCGTGCAACTGGTCATCGGCCCGCTGGAAAAGCCACTGGTCAAGCAACTGGCCAGCAAACCGCAACTGCCGATCACCACCCTGGCGCTGAACTACGCCGACGCCGGGCAAAAGGCGCCACCGCAGCTGTTCCAGTTCGGCCTGGCTGCCGAGGACGAAGCCCGTGAAGTGGCGCGCCGCGCCCGTGCCGATGGCATGCAGCGCGCCGTGGCCCTGGTGCCGAGTGGCGAATGGGGTGACCGCGTCCTGGCCGCCTTCCGCCAGGAGTGGGAAGGCAATGGCGGCACCCTGCTTGCTGCCGAGCGCATTGCCCAGCCAGTCGCATTGGCCCAGCAGATTGCCGACCTGTTCCAGCTGCGCCAGAGCGAAGGCCGCGCCAAGAGCCTGCAGAGCACGGTCGGTGGCAGCATTGCCGCACAGCCGTCGCGCCGCCAGGACATCGACTTCATCTTCCTCGCCTCGACCCCGCAACAGGCGCAGCAGATCAAGCCGACGCTGAACTTCCAGTACGCCGGTGACGTGCCGGTCTACGCCACCTCGAACCTGTACAGCGCCAGCGGCGACGTCAACCAGTACAACGACATGAACGGCATCCGCTTCTGCGAAACGCCGTGGCTGCTGGACACCAGCAACAGCCTGCGCCAGCAGGTGGTACAGCAATGGCCACAAGCTGCCGGCAGCCTGGGTCGCCTGTATGCCATGGGCGTCGATGCCTATAGCCTGGCGCCGCGCCTGGGCCAGCTGAAAGCGCTGCCGGACAACCGGGTAATGGGCCTTTCGGGCAGCCTGAGCATCAACGCCAGCCAGCGGGTCGAGCGCCAGTTGCCCTGGGCCGAGTTCGCCAGTGGCCAGGTCAAGCGCCTGCCTGACACCCCGCGCTGATGGCCGCTGCGTCGCCCACCCGTGCCGGCCAGGCCGCAGAAACCCAGGCCCTTGAATACCTTCAAGGACAGGGTCTGCAACTGCTGGCGCGCAACTGGCGATGCAAAGGCGGTGAGCTTGATCTGGTCATGCTCGACGCCGATACAGTAGTATTCGTCGAAGTCCGCTACCGGTTGCACGCGGGCTTCGGTGGCGCCCTCGGCAGTATCGACGGGCGCAAGCAGAAACGGTTGGTGCTCGCCGCCAGCCTGTTCCTGCAGCAGGAGGCCCACTGGGGCAACCAGCCCTGCCGCTTCGATGTAGTCGCCCTGCAGGGTAGCCACCACGCAGGCACGCCGCTGCAATGGCTGAAAAACGCCTTCGAATGCTGAACCCACTTCGATTTTTTTGCTCTATGTTTCGCGGGCTGGTCCTTGTTGCGCGTCGCGCCGGCCACCGCCCTACTTAAGGTCACCAGATGGACATGCAATCCCGAATTCGCCGGCTGTTCCAGGCCAGCATCGATACCAAGCAACAGGCAATGGACATCCTGGCACCGCACATCGAGCAGGCCAGCCTGGTCATGGTCAACGCGCTGCTCAACGAGGGCAAGATGCTCGCTTGCGGGAACGGCGGCTCGGCCGGTGATGCCCAGCACTTTTCCTCGGAGCTGCTCAACCGTTTCGAGCGCGAGCGCCCGAGCCTGCCGGCTATCGCGCTGACTACCGACAGCTCGACCCTGACCTCGATTGCCAACGACTACAGCTATAACGAGGTCTTTTCCAAGCAGATCCGCGCCCTGGGCCAGCCCGGCGACGTTCTGCTGGCAATCTCTACCAGCGGCAACTCGGCAAACGTGATCCAGGCGATCCAGGCCGCACATGACCGCGAAATGATTGTCGTAGCTTTGACTGGCCGCGACGGCGGCGGCATGGCTTCACTGCTGCTGCCTGAAGACGTGGAGATCCGCGTACCTTCGACGGTTACCGCGCGTATCCAGGAAGTCCACCTGCTGGCGATCCACTGCCTGTGCGACCTGATCGACAGCCAACTGTTCGGGAGTGAAGAATGACCCCTATGCGCCTCGGCCTGATGGCCCTGACCCTGTGCCTGAGCATTACCGGTTGCAGCTCGGTACTGACCTCTACCCGCAATTCGCCGATCGAAGACGACCGCGGCACGCGCACCATCGGCAGCAAGATCGACGATTCGCTGATCGAAACCAAGGCCGCGGTCAACATCGCCAAGGCCAGTCCTGACCTGGACAAGGGCTCGCACATCGTCGTCACCAGCTACAACGGCATCGTCCTGTTGGCAGGCCAGACCCCGCGCGCCGACCTCAAGAGCCTCGCCGAGCAAACCGCCAGCCAGGTGCAGCGGGTGAAGAAAGTGCACAACGAGCTGCAGGTGATGCAGCCCTCCTCCATCCTGGCGCGCAACAATGACGCCTGGCTGACTACCAAGATCAAGGCCCAGATGCTGACCGACAATGCCGTGCCCAGCTCGCGCATCAAGGTCATTACCGAAAACGGTATCGTCTACCTGCTCGGCCTGGTCACCCAGCAGGAGGCCAACTCGGCCACCGCCGTGGTGCAGGGCGTGTCGGGCGTGCAGAAGATCGTCAAGCTGTTCGAGTACATCGACTGATTCATTGCCTGCCATGCCCCTGTTCGTTGGCACGCCGGCGATTGGGCCATGGCAGGCAACCATGCTCCACCCCTTTCAGATATCCAGGAAACACCGCATGAAAAAGCTTCTGCTGCCTGCCTTGCTGATCGGCACCTTCGCCACCCTGGCCGGCTGCTCGACCCCTAGCCAGATCACCCTCAACGACGGCCGTGAGATCCAGACGGTCGACGTACCGGAGTACGACGCCGATACCGGTTTCTACGAGTTCCAGCAACTCGACGGCAAACGCACCCGCATCAACAAGGACCAGATTCGCACCATCAGCGACCTGTAATCCGATACTGGCGGCAAAAAAAGGCGACCTGGACAGGTCGCCTTTTTTCATTACTTGACCACTTTGAGGCTTGGCCGGCCACTCGGGCGCGGTGGCTGCCCACCCCCCTCCGGTGGGCCGTCATCATCCGGCTGCACGTCATCATCGTCGTCGAGCATGTCATCCTGCGACGGCTCCAGCTCGAAGACCATGCCTTGGCCATTCTCCCGGGCATAGATGCCCAAGATGGCGCCAGACGGCACGAACAGCGAATGGGACACGCCACTGAAACGGCCTTCGAAGCTGACAGCGTCATTGTCCATGTGCAGGTTGCGCACGGCGTTCGGTGAGATATTCAGGACAATCTGGCCATCACTGGCGAAACCGTCTGGCACCTGGACCTTTGGGTACTCGGCATTTACCAGCATATGGGGGGTGCAATCGTTGTCGACGATCCACTCGTACAGTGCTCGAACCAGATAGGGGCGACTGGAGTTCATCAACGGCTCCTTAAAGCTTGCGCATTTCACGTTCTACGGAGGACAGGCTCGCCTGGAAAGGCTCGCGGGCGAACTGCCGCTCCATGTAATCCAGCAACGGCTTGGCTTGCCGCGGCAACTCGATACCCAAAACCGGCAAACGCCAGAGTATGGGCAGTAGACAACAATCGACCAGGCTTTGCTCCTCGCTCATGAAGCAGGCGAACTCGCCGAATAACGGCGAGACCCCGGTCAGGCTTTCGCGCAGGGCCTTGCGCGCCTCGGCACGGGCAGCCTCGCTGCTGCGCGGATCGAGCACGGTATCGGCCAGGGCACACCAGTCGCGCTGGATGCGGTGCATCAGCAAACGACTGTTGCCGCGCGCCACCGGGTATACCGGCATCAGCGGCGGATGCGGGTAGCGCTCCTCGAGGTATTCCATCACCACGGTGGATTCATACAACGCCAGGTCACGATCGACCAGGGTCGGCACGCTCCCGTAAGGGTTCACCTCGACCAGCTTGGGCGGCAGGCGGCCAGGGTCGACATCGATGACCTGCACGCTGATACCCTTCTCGGCCAGCACCAGGCGTACCCGATGAGAATAGTGATCAGCGGGGTCGGAATAGCAGGCTAACCTGTTGGTTGCGCCCATGTAGCGCCTCCTCGCACGGGATGCTTGTGAAACTGTAAATGAAAACGCGCCCGTGGAGGCCAGGCAGTTCTGCCTGGCCTCCACGGGCGCGTTCAACAACCAGAAACTACTGCGTGATCAGTGCACGTCCTTCCAGTATTCACGCTTGAGCAAATAGGCGAATACGAAGAAGAAAGCCAGGTACAGCAACACGTAGGTACCGATGCGCTGGCTTTCCAGTTTGACCGGGTTGGCCGAATAGGCCAGGAAGGTCACCAGGTTCTTGACCTTCTCGTCGAACTGCTCGGCCGTCAGGGTACCGGAATTCGGCGTAATGGTCAGCTGGTCGCAGGCTTCATGGGTAATCGGGCTGCCGGTCAACGGGTCGAACTGCTTCTTGCCATCGGTCACGGTCTGCACCTGCTTGCAACCGATCACCTGGTTTCCTTGCAGGCCGACCAGCACGTTAGGCATGCCCACGTTCGGAAACACCTTGTTGTTCACCCCGTACGGCCGCGACGGGTCTTCATAGAAGCTGCGCAGGTAGGTGTACAACCAGTCGGTGCCGCGCACCCGGGCCACCAGGGTCAGGTCGGGCGGTGCGGCACCGAACCAGGTCTTGGCGTCACTGGGCTTCATGCCGATCTGCATGTGGTCACCAATCTTGGCACCGGTGAACACCAGCTTCTCGAGCATCAGTTCGTGAGGGATGCCCAGGTCATCGGCGACCCGCTCGTAACGCTGGAACTTGGCGCTGTGGCACCCCATGCAATAGTTGGCGAAGGTCCGCGCACCGTCCTGCATGGCGGCCTTGTCGCTCAGGTCGATGTCGACCTTGTCCAGCTCCACACCGGTTTCGGCCGCGAAGGAAAAGGCAGGCATCACTGCCAGCAAAAATACTGCAATCAACTTTTTCATCAGCCAGTCACCCTTTCCGGAACCGGTTTGGTCTTCTCGAGCCTTGTATAGAACGGCATCAGCAGGAAGTAGGCGAAGTACAACACCGTGCACACCTGCGACAGCAAGGTACGCCCAGGTGTCGGCGCCAGTACACCGAGCACGCCGAGGATGACGAAGGCGATGCAGAACACCAGCAGGAAGAGCTTGCTGATCCAGCCCTTGTAGCGCATGGAGCGCACCGGGCTGCGGTCGAGCCAGGGCAGCACGAACAACACGGCAATGGCAGCCCCCATGGCGATCACGCCCATCAGCTTGTCAGGCACTGCCCGCAAGATCGCGTAGAACGGCGTGAAGTACCACACAGGCGCAATGTGCTCAGGTGTCTTGAAGGCGTTAGCCTGCTCGAAGTTCGGTTTTTCCAGGAAATAGCCGCCCATTTCCGGGAAGAAGAACACCACGGCGCAGAACACGAAGAGGAACACCACCACGCCGACAATGTCCTTGACGGTGTAGTAAGGGTGGAACGGAATGCCGTCCAGCGGGATGCCGTTTTCATCTTTCCTCTTCTTGATGTCGACGCCATCCGGGTTGTTCGAGCCCACTTCGTGCAGGGCAAGAATGTGCAACACCACCAGGCCGAGGATCACGATCGGCAGGGCGACGACGTGCAGGGCGAAGAAGCGGTTCAGGGTAATGCCGGAGATCAGGTAGTCACCGCGGATCCACTGGGTGAGGTCGCCACCGATCACCGGGATGGCCCCGAACAGCGAGATGATCACCTGGGCGCCCCAGTAGGACATCTGCCCCCACGGCAGCAGGTAGCCCATGAAGGCTTCCGCCATCAACGCCAGGTAGATCAGCATGCCGAACAGCCATACCAGCTCGCGCGGCTTCTGGTAGGAGCCGTAGAGCAGGCCGCGGAACATGTGCAGGTAGACCACGATGAAGAACGCCGAGGCACCGGTGGAGTGCAGGTAGCGCAGGATCCAGCCGTATTCCACGTCACGCATGATGTACTCGACCGAGGCGAACGCCTCTTCCGCCGAGGGGGTGAAGCTCATGGTCAGCCACACACCGGTGACGATCTGGTTGACCAGCACCAGCAACGCGAGGGAGCCAAAGAAGTACAGGAAGTTGA
Organism: Pseudomonas sp. BCRC 81390; assembly: GCF_030341915.1. Classification (NCBI taxonomy): domain Bacteria; kingdom Pseudomonadati; phylum Pseudomonadota; class Gammaproteobacteria; order Pseudomonadales; family Pseudomonadaceae; genus Pseudomonas; species Pseudomonas sp. BCRC 81390. The sequence goes on from NZ_JATAAG010000010.1 coordinate 304,959, forward strand.
AGTTCTTGGGTGCGTAATACTTGCTCAGGTGGTCTTCCCACATCTTGGTGGCGGGGAAGCGAGCATCAATCCAGTCCATGAACTTGCTCATCATGCGTTCTCCTGGTCAACGCCGATGACGACGATCTCGTCCGACTCGTAAGAGTGCGGTGGTACGGGCAGGTTGAGAGGTGCCGGCTGCGACTTGTAGACACGACCAGCCAGGTCGTAGTGGGAGCCGTGGCATGGGCAGAAATAACCACCCACCCATTTCGGGCCGAGGTCGGCAGGCGCGACTTCCGGGCGGAAGGTGGGTGAGCAGCCGAGGTGTGTGCACAAACCGACGAGGATGAGGATTTCCGGCTTGATCGAACGGACCTGCGGGTCGACGTAGGTCGGCTGCACCGAAGCCTTGGACTCAGGGTCGGCGAGATCACCGGCAACTTTTTTCAGGTTGCCGAGGATTTCATCCGTTCGCCGTACGATGAACACCGGCTGGCCCCGCCACTCGGCCACCATCTGCTGCCCGGCCTCGACCTTGGCAATATTGACCTTCACCGGTGCACCTGCGGCTTTCGCCTTGGCACTGGGAAACCATGACCCCACGAACGGTACCGCAGCCCCCACTGCCCCCGCCGCCCCGACTACGGATGTCGCGGCTACGAGGAAGCGGCGCCGGCCTGCGTTGACGCCGTCATTGCTCATTCAGTCCTCTCCCATCAGCTTGCTTGGCCTGTTGAACCAGACCTGTACTTAGGTTGTGTCAGTGGCACTAAAAATTGGCCGCCATGGTAAGAAACAAATCCACACACTGACAAGGTGATTACCCCGACCAAGGGCGCCTACCCGCGCTTTGCTTGATCTGCGTCTATGCGACAAGTGGTCACTGACATGCTGACAGGTTAGTTCAAGACATAAAAAAAGCCCGGTTCCAAGGAACCGGGCTTTTTTCGACTGCCGAAGCGGTATTAACGCTTGGAGTACTGAGGACGCTTACGCGCTTTACGCAGACCCACTTTCTTACGCTCGACTTCACGAGCGTCGCGGGTGACGTAGCCAGCACGACGCAGAGCGCCACGCAGGGTTTCGTCGTATTCCATCAGAGCGCGGGTGATACCGTGACGGATCGCACCGGCCTGACCGCTGACACCACCACCGGAAACGGTGACGTAGATGTCGAACTTCTCGACGGTTTCGGTCAGCTCGAGCGGCTGACGAACAACCATGCGAGCGGTTTCACGACCGAAGAACACGTCCAGAGAACGGTTGTTGATGGAAATGTTACCAGTACCCGGACGCAGGAATACGCGAGCGGTTGCGGTCTTGCGACGGCCAGTGCCGTAGTTTTGAGTCGCCGACATAATGAACTATCCCGTTAGATCTTCAGTTCTTGAGGCTGCTGAGCAGTGTGTGGGTGAGCAGCACCCGCGTACACTTTCAGCTTGCGGTACATGTCGCGACCCAGCGGGTTCTTCGGCAGCATGCCTTTGACCGCAGTTTCGATAACACGCTCAGGGGCCTTGGCGATCAACTTCTCGAAGTTGATTTCCTTGATACCGCCCGGGAAACCGGAGTGGGAGTAGTACATCTTGTCGGAAGACTTGGCACCAGTCACACGAACCTGCTCGGCGTTGATAACGACGATGTAGTCGCCGGTGTCAACGTGAGGGGTGTATTCTGGCTTGTGTTTGCCACGCAGACGGCTAGCGATTTCGGTAGCCAGACGACCCAGGGTCTGGCCAGCGGCGTCGACTACGAACCACTCGCGCTTTACTGTTTCCGGTTTAGCAGTAAAAGTTTTCATTCTCTAAAGCCTCAGAGGCCGCCCAGCGAAAAATAGACGGCGAATCTTACTGGATAGTGCACAGCTTGCCAAGGGCAAGCGCGCAGCCGAACACTGACGCTTTTGGGGGCTCGGGTCAGGCACGCCAACGTTCGACGGGGTTCTTCCTGCGTGGTGGTGCATCACTTCCGCCACACGGAGAGGGGCCGAATTATCCAGATTGCGCGAAATTTTTCAACCTGCTTTGATGAGCTTTCATTGCCAAGGAGTGTCCACCCGATGGAATACCGCCAGCTCGGCCGTACCGACCTCAACGTCAGCGCCCTGTGCCTGGGCACCATGACCTGGGGCGAACAGAATGACCAGGCCGAGGCCTTCGAGCAGATTGCCCGGGCCAAGGCCGCCGGGGTCAACTTCATCGACACCGCCGAAATGTACCCGGTGCCGCCCCGCCCCGAAACCTACGCCGCCACCGAGCGCATCATCGGCAACTGGTTCCGCGCCAGTGGCGATCGCGACGACTGGGTACTGGCCAGCAAGGTTGCGGGCCCGGGCAACGGCATCAGCCACATTCGCGACGGCCAGCTCAAGCACAACCGCCAGCACATCGTCGCGGCGCTGGACGAGAGCCTCAAGCGCCTACACACCGACCGCATCGACCTTTACCAGTTGCACTGGCCGGAGCGCAGCACCAATTTCTTCGGCAAGCTGGGCTACCAGCACCTGCCACAGGACCACTTCACCCCGCTGGAAGAAACCCTCGAGGTGCTCGATGAGCAGGTGCGCGCCGGCAAGATCCGCCATGTCGGGCTGTCCAACGAAACGCCGTGGGGCACCATGAAGTTCCTGCAACTGGCCGAAAGCCGCGGCTGGCCGCGGGCGGTGTCGATCCAGAACCCGTACAACCTGCTCAACCGCAGCTTCGAAGTTGGCCTGGCGGAAGTGGCCATCCGCGAGCAGTGCGGCCTGCTGGCCTACTCTCCACTGGCCTTCGGCATGCTGTCGGGCAAGTACGAGAACGGCGCGCGGCCAGCCAACGCACGCCTGACCCTGTTCAGCCGCTTTGCCCGCTACTCCAACCCGCAGACCGTGGCCGCCTGCAGCCGTTATGTGCAGCTGGCCGGCGAGCACGGCCTGGACCCGGCGCAGATGGCGCTGGCATTCGTCACCCGGCAACCGTTCGTGACCAGCAATATCATCGGCGCGACCAGCCTGGAGCAACTGGACAGCAACCTGGCCAGCCTGGAACTGAAGCTGAGCGATGAACTGCTGGCGGCGATCGAGGCGATTCACCAGGAGCAGCCGAACCCGGCGCCTTGAGGGTCATCCTGTACCGCCTTCTTCGCGGGTAAGCCCGCGAAGAACCAGCGCGGTGTATCGGGCTGGACACCATCGCCAAAAAATAAGACGATCCAGCCGGTGATTGACCACTCTACCCTATAAGAACAATGACAATGATGTTTACCCAACCCTCCGCGTCGCTGCGGCGCGTCAGCATCCTGGCCATTGACAAGGTGTTCGCTTCGACCTTGATGCAGGCCAAGGACTTCTTCCACCTCGCCAGCCTGCGCTACGGCAAGCAGCTTGGCCTGGGCCTGCAGCCTATGTTCGAGATTCGCCTGGTGAGCCCGGACGGCCTACCCGTGGACAGCTTCAGCAACGTGCAACTGCCGGTCGATGGTGGCCTGGACGATGCCGACGTGATCATCCTGCCGGCCTTCTGGGACGATTTCGACAACCTGCTGCAGCGTTATCCACAGGTGCTGCCATGGCTGCGCGAGCAGCATGCCCGTGGCGCGGTGCTGTGCGCCGAGGCCAGCGGCGTGTTCTGGCTGGCCGAGTCCGGCCTGCTCGACGGCAAGGAGGCCACCACCTACTGGCGCTTCTTCAACAGCTTTGCCGAACGTTTCCCGAAGATCCGCCTGAACCAGGACAAGCACCTGACCGACGCCGACAACCTGTATTGCGCTGGCGGCACTACCTCGGCCTGCGACCTGTACATCTACCTGATCGAACGCTTCTGCGGCGCCAATGTGGCCCGCGCCGTGTCACGCGACATCCTCTACGAGGTGCAGCGCAACTACACCCCGGGGCGCATGGGTTTTGGCGGTCAGAAGCTGCATCAGGACCTGGTCATCCTGCAGATCCAGCACTGGCTGGAAGAGCACTTCGCCGACAAGTTCCGCTTCGAGGACGTGGCCCGCAACCATGGCATGAGCATCCGCAACTTCATGCGCCGCTTCCAGGGAGCGACCGGCGACAAGCCGCTGCATTACCTGCAACGGCTGCGGATCGAGACAGCGAAGGGCTTGCTGTCGAGTACGCGCAAGAGCATCAAGACCATCAGCTACGAGGTCGGTTATGACGATGCCAGTTTCTTTGCCCGGCTGTTTCGCCAGCACACGGAGTTGTCGCCGAACCAGTATCGGCAGCAGTTCATGCAGGAGGCTTGAGGGCCAAGGGGCTGCTTTGCAGCCCCCGGCGTCTTACGGCTTGTGCGCGCGAGACAGGAATTCGTGCGACTGCATCTCCAGCAACCGGCTCAGGGTACGCTGGAACTCGAAGGCCAGGCGCCCGCCGGTATACAGGTCCTTCAGCTCAACCTCGGCCGAGATGATCAGCTTGACGTTGCGGTCGTAGAACTCGTCCACCATGTTGATGAAGCGGCGGGCGATGTCGTCGGTGGTGACGCCCATCTGCTCCACGTTGCTCAGCAGCACGGCATGGAAGATCTTGCCCAGCTCGATGTAGTCGTTCTGGCTACGCGGACCGTCGCACAGGGCGCGGAAGTCGAACCACGCCACGTCGTCACAGGTCAGCAAGGCCTGGATCGGACGATTCTCGATCATCAGCACGTCGTTCTCGACCGCCTGGGTGCATTCAGGGGTCAATGCCTTGAAGCTGGCGCGCAGGCTCTGGTGCGCCGCCTCATCGAGCGGGTAGTGGTACAGTTCGGCCTGCTCCAGGTGACGCAGACGATAGTCGACCCCGCTGTCGACGTTCACCACGTCGGTGTACTGCTTGATCATGGCGATGGCCGGCAGGAAGCGCGCGCGCTGCAGACCGTCCTTGTACAGGCCGTCCGGCACGATGTTGGAGGTCGCCACCAGCGATACACCGTTCTTGAACAGCTCTTCCATCAGCGTGCCGAGGATCATCGCGTCGGTAATGTCCGAGACGAAGAATTCATCGAAGCAGATCACCCTGGCTTCTTCGCTGAAGCGCTTGGCAATGATGGTCAGCGGGTTCTTCTCGCCCTTGAGGGTTTTCATTTCCTCGTGCACACGCTTCATGAAGCGGTGGAAGTGCGTACGCATCTTCTGCTTGAACGGCAGCGCCTCGAAGAAGGTATCGACCAGGTAGGTCTTGCCGCGCCCTACCCCACCCCAGAAGTACAGGCCCTTGACTGGTGTCTGCTCCTTCCTGCCGAACAGCTTGCCGAACACGCCCGGCTTGTTGTTCTGCGCGTGCACGAGGTCGTCGTACAGGCGCTGCAGGTGACGCACCGCAGTTTCCTGCGCCGCGTCATGAAAGAAGTCGGGACGTTTCAGATCTGCTTGATATCGTTCTAGGGGCGTCATGATTCGCTAGCGGGGCAACAAAAAAACGGGCCGTCACTGTAGCGACAGGCCCGCTTAATGGCAATCAGACTTGCGTCAATATGCCTCAGTCCTGTGGTGGCTGAAGCGCTACGCGGAGGCTTTCGATAGCCACATCACGCGCCTCGGCGTTGTCGAACCGCGGCCCGTCGGCGACCTGTTCGCCATTCAGCCACAGACCGAAGCCCAGGCCCTCGACGCGCACATCCGCCTCGCCACCCTGCTGCAACTGCTTGCTCACGGCGCCGGCGCTCTTGCCGTCGGCGAAGCTGCGCGACAGCAGCAACTGTTCGCCGTCGGCACCCAGCAGGCGGAAGCGGAAGCTGCCGTCTTCATCACGGAAACTGACGAAACGCGCGCTCCTGGCGGCCTTTTTCTTCACTTCGGTGCTGGCCTGCACACTGGCGCGGAACGAACGCAGGCCAACGGCTTCGCGCAGTTGTTCCAGGAACGGCGTGGCGATCTTGCGCGCCTTGGCAGCACCGGCCAGCAGTATGTCTTCCAGGTCGGCAGGGCGGGCAATCAGCTGGTGGTAGTACTCGCGCTTTTCCGCCAGTTGGCCGTCCAGCAGCTGGAACAGGCGCTGCTTGGCCTCGCCCCAGCCCAGGCCCTGCAGCAGCTCTTCGCGGAACTCGGCGCATTGCGCCGGCGTCGAGAAGGCCTGGAACAGGGTGAACAGGTGGGCGTTGTCAGGGTCTTTCGCTTCGCCGGGTGCACGCGAGTCGGTGACGATGCGCGAAATGGCGTCCTTCATTTCCTTGGCACTGGTGAACAGCGGGATGGTGTTGTCATAGCTCTTGGACATCTTGCGCCCGTCCAGCCCCGGCAGGGTCGCCACGCTCTCCTCGATCACCGCCTCCGGCAGGGCGAAGAAGTCCTTGCCCTGGCCGAACAGGTGGTTGAAACGCTGGCCGATGTCACGGGCCATTTCCACGTGCTGGATCTGGTCACGCCCGACCGGCACCTTGTTGGCGTTGAACATCAGGATGTCGGCGGCCATCAGCACCGGGTAGCTGTACAGGCCCATGGTCACGCCGGCGTCCGGGTCTTCGCCGTTTTCCAGGTTCTTGTCCACCGAGGCCTTGTAGGCGTGCGCGCGGTTGAGCAGGCCCTTGGCGCTGACGCAGGTCAGCAGCCAGGTCAGTTCGGGGATTTCCGGGATGTCGGACTGGCGGTAGAACGTCACCTTGTCCGGGTCGAGGCCACCGGCCAGCCAGGTGGCGGCGATTTCCAGGCGCGAACGCTGGATGCGCAACGGGTCGTCGCACTTGATCAGCGCGTGGTAGTCAGCCAGGAAGTAGAACGAGTCGACACCGGGTTGCTGGCTTGCAAGGATGGCCGGGCGGATGGCGCCGGCATAGTTGCCCAGGTGCGGAGTGCCGGTGGTGGTGATACCGGTAAGGATGCGCGTGGTCATGGGTGTTCGCTTATTCAGGCTTGGCTCAGTTCGAAAGGCGCGGCAGCAGCAGATCCTTCAGATCGGTCAGCTTGCCATGGAAGAAGTGTCCGCATTCTGCCACTTTCAGCAGCTCATGGGGGCGCGACAGGCTGTCAGACCAATCGTAAACCAGCTGCGGCGCGACGACTTCATCGGCGTCCGGCTGCACCACGGTGATCGGGCACTGTTGCGGCAGCGGGAACGCCGGGGTGAGGCGCATCACTGCCGGGGCAATCATGAACAGGTGCTGCAGCTCTGCCCCGGCCGCTTCCAGGCGGCCGGCCAGGCTGGTAGCGACGAAACCGCCGAACGAAAAGCCCATCAGCACCAACGGCAGGCCCGGGTGTTTTTCGCGCAGCCAGGACGCGGCCGCCTCGGCATCGGCCACTTCGCCAGCGCCCATGTCGTGGCTGCCGGCGCTCTGGCCGACGCCGCGGTAGTTGAAGCGCAAGGTCACATAGCCAGCATCGCGGGCGGTGCGTTGCAGGGTCGAGACCACCTTGTTGAGCATGGTGCCGCCCTGGACCGGGTTGGGGTGGCAGATCAGCACCGCACCACGGGCATCGGCCACCTCCAGATACAAGGCTTCCAGCTGGCCGCTGGGGCCATCGATGAACAAGGGGGTTTCGCGGACAAGCAAGGCACTACTCCGTGACCTCGAAAGGGGTCGATTCGTCTAGGTGAGGAATTCTGTTCTGATTTGCGATCGCTCGCGGTATACAGCGCAGGTCTGAGCCGTTAACGTAAAGCAAAGCCGTTTATAGAGGAAGGACTCGTGGAACTCTCGCTCCTTGTTTGGTTGTTGCCGACCCTGGCCCTGGTCATCGGCGTGGTGGTCGGTTTCGTCGTCGCTCGCCTGCTGCCCAATGCCGCGCCGAGCAGCACCCAACGTCAACTGGATGATATCCAGAAGCGCTTCGACAGCTATCAGAACGAAGTGGTAACTCATTTCAACAGCACTGCCGTACTGGTCAAGAAACTGACCCAGAGCTATCAGGACGTGCAGGACCACCTGGCCGAAGGCGCCAACAGCCTGGCCCTCGACGACGTCACTCGCCAACGCCTGCTGGCGGCCCTGCACTCCGAGGCAGCGCAAGGCCCGCGTGACCGCCTGACCCCGCCGAAGGACGCCGAGGTGCCGCGCGACTATGCACCGAAAGCGCCGAACTCGCCGGGCATGCTCGACGAGAGCTACGGGCTCAAGCGTTAATCTGCCGAACATGAAGAAGGCCTCGATAGAGGCCTTTTTTGTGAGCGCGATCTTCATGCCTGCGCGCGCCCCTTGTAGGAGCGACCTTGTGTCGCGAAAGGGCTGCGCAGCAGCCCCGGCGATCTTGCAGGGCGGCTGAATCCCTGGGGCCGCTACGCGCCCCTTCGCGACACCAGGCCGCTCCTACAGGTGCCCCATTGCCTGCTCGATATCCGCCAGCAGGTCCTCCACGTCCTCCAACCCCACCGACAAGCGCACCAGCCCTTCCGAAATCCCGTGATGTACCCGTTCCTTCGCGGTATAGCTGGAATGCGTCATGCTCGCCGGATGCTGCGCCAGCGACTCGGCATCGCCCAGGCTCACGGCCCGGGCAAACAGTTGCAAAGCATTCATGAAGCGCCGCCCCGCCTCGATACCGCCCTTGAGTTCGAAGGCGATCATCCCGCCTGGCAGACGCATCTGCCGCTGCGCCAGTTCGTACTGGGCAAACGATGGCAACCCCGGATAGTGGATCAGTTCCACCTGCGGCTGCCGCGCGAGAAACTCTGCAACCTGCAAGGCATTGGCACAATGACGGTCCATGCGCAGCGCCAGGGTCTTGATGCCACGCATCAACAGCGCGGCATCGTGTGGCGACAGCACCGCCCCGGTCATGTCCTTCAAGCCTTCCAGGCGGATGCGGTCGACCAGCGCCTTGCGCCCCACCACCAGGCCGGCGGTGATATCGCCATGGCCACTGAGGTACTTGGTGGCCGAATGCACCACCAGGTCAGCCCCCAGCTCCAGCGGCCGCTGCAGGTACGGCGTGCAGTAGGTGTTGTCGACCACCACTTGCACATCATGCCCGCGTACGGCCTCGGCAATCGCCGCGATATCCACCAGTTGCATGTTGGGGTTGGCCGGGGTTTCGAAGTAGATCATCCGCGTTTTGCTGTTGATCGCCGCTTTCAAAGCCTTGCTGTCGTTGAGGTCGACATGGCGGATCTTGACCCCGAATTCGCCAATGCCATGGTGCAGGAAGGCGAAGGTGCAACCGTACAAGGTGCGCCCGACGATCAGCTCGTCACCGGGCCGCAGCAGGGTCCAGATGGTCGAGGTAATGGCGCCCATGCCCGACGCCAGGGCCAACCCCGCTTCCCCCCCCTCAAGCGAGGCCATGCGTTGTTCGAGCAGGGCCAGGGTGGGGTTGGAAATGCGGCTGTAGAAGTGCCCCGGTTGTTCGCCGGCAAAGCACGCAGCGCCGTACTCGACGTCGGGGAAGGCGTAGGTAGCGGTCTGGTACACCGGCGGCACCAGCGCGCCACCGTGGGAAAGCGGGTCGTAGCCATGATGAATGGCTCGTGTGGAAAAACCGGTGTTGTTATCGGAGCCGCGCATGGCAACAGCCTCTTGTGGTTTGTTATAAGCTTATGCCACCGAGCTGCCCGATTTTTTCCAAAATGGCCCACATATCCGTGCGCTTGCTGGAACAAAAACAATAATTACCGGATCAGGAGGGCAAGAAATGCCTTCGAGCCTCGACCGTACCGACCGCGCCCTGCTCGCTGCCCTGCAGGACAACGCCCGCCTGACCATTGCCGAACTGGCCGACCAGGTGTCACTGACCACTTCGCCCTGCTGGCGGCGGGTAAAGCTGCTGGAGGACAACGGCTACATCACCGGCTACCAGGCGATCCTTTCGCCCAAGTCGCTGGGTTTCGGCGTGACCGCGTTTGTCAGCATCATGATGGATTCGCACACCAAGGACATGGCGCTGGCATTCGAGCGACGGTTGATGGAGATTCCCGAGATCGTCGCCTGCCATAACATTTCCGGGCGCTACGACTTCCTGCTGGAGATCCTCGCGCGGGACCTGGAGTCGTTCGGTGAGTTCACCCGCGAAGTCCTGCAGCGGTTGCCCGGGGTGAAAGAGATCTACTCAAGTTTTTCCTACAAAGCGGTCAAGGAACGGCGAGTGATTCCGGTATCGGAAAAACACATCTGAACACCTTGGCGACGTCTTGTAAAAAAAACCCCGCCGAGGCGGGGTTTTTCTTGCGGCCTAGCGCTTAGATCGCGCCACGCTGACGCAGTACCTCCAGCACCTGTTTCACGCCCTCGTCGACACTGGTGGTCTGGGTGTCGATCACCAGGTCGGCATCCAGCGGCACATCGTACGGGAAGCTTTCACCCGGGATGTTATCGCCACCGGCAGCATAAAGGCCCTGCGGGTCACGCTCACGGCAGGCCAACGGCGAGGCCTGGACGTAAACGGTCACCAGACGCTCCTTGCCGATCAGCGCCTTGGCCTGTTCGCGGCCTTCGGCATCCGGGGCCACGAACGCAGCCAGGGTCAGCAGGCCGGCTTCGTTGAATTGGCGCGCCACATGGGCGGCGCGGCGCCAGTTCTCGGTGCGGCCGGCACGGTCCTGCGGCAGGCCTTTGTTCAGGTCATGGCGCAGGTTCTGGCCATCGAGCACGTACACCGCACGGCCCATGTCGAACAACTTACGCTCCACGGCATAGGCCAAGGTGCTCTTGCCAGCGCCGGACAAGCCGCTGAACAGCACGGTGGCCGGCTGCTGGCCGAAGCGCAGGGCGCGCTCTTCGGTGGAAACGTGGGCCTGCTTGCCGTGGTGGCCGGTGCTGCCATGCGGCAGCACTGGCGGGGCGATGATCATGCCAGCGCCGACAGTGCCGTTGGTCAGGCGGTCGATGACGATGAACGCACCGGTGGTGCGGTTGCTGTCATAGCCGTCCAGGGCGATAGGGGCGTCCAGGGACACCTTGACCCGACCGATCTCGTTCAGTTGCAGCGCGCTGGCAGCACCCTGCTCCAGGGTGTTCACATCGACCTTGTGGGTGATGCTGGCAATCGAGCCCGGCACGTAGCTGGTGGCGCGCTTGATGTCGTACTTCTTGCCCGGCAGCATCGGCTCCTCGGCCATCCACACCAGCATGGCATCGAACTGGTCGGTGACCGGCGGGACGTTGTCGGCATGCACCAGCAGGTCGCCACGGGAGATGTCGATCTCGTCTTCCATGGTCAGGGTCACGGCCTGGCCGGGACCGGCGTTTTCCAGCTCACCTTCGTAGGTGACGATGGACTTGACCCGGCTGCTCTTGCCCGACGGCAGCACGACGATTTCGTCGCCCTTGTGCACCACGCCGCTGGCGATGGTGCCGGCGAAGCCGCGGAAGTTCAGGTTCGGGCGGTTGACGTACTGCACCGGGAAACGCAGGTCGGTGAAGTTGCGGTCGGCCGAGACCTCGACGGTTTCGAGGATTTCCATCAGCGTCGGGCCGGCGTACCACGGCGAGCGCTCGCTGTGGTTGACCACGTTGTCGCCCTTGAGCGCCGACATCGGCACGAAGTGCAGGCTGCTCGGCACCAGGTTGATGGCCTCGGCGAACTTCAGGTAGTCGGCCTTGATCGACTCGAACACGCCCTGGTCGAAGCCCTTGAGGTCCATCTTGTTGACCGCGACGACGATGTGCTTGATGCCCAGCAGCGAGGCAATGTAGCTGTGGCGGCGGGTCTGGGTCTGCACGCCGTAGCGGGCATCGACCAGGATGATCGCCAGGTCGCAGGTGGACGCGCCGGTGGCCATGTTGCGGGTGTACTGCTCGTGGCCCGGGGTGTCGGCGATGATGAACTTGCGCTTGGCCGTGGAGAAGTAGCGGTAGGCAACGTCGATGGTGATGCCCTGCTCGCGCTCGGCCTGCAGGCCGTCGACCAGCAGCGCCAGGTCGACCTCTTCGCCGGTGGTGCCGACCTTCTTCGAATCACGGGTGATGGCCTCGAGGTGGTCCTCGTAGATCATCTTCGAGTCGTGCAGCAGGCGCCCGATCAGGGTGCTCTTGCCGTCGTCGACGTTGCCGCAGGTCAGGAAACGCAGCAGTTCCTTGCGCTCGTGCTGGGCCAGGTAGGCGAGGATGTCCTCGCTGATCAGATCAGATTGGTGCGACATGGAGTAACCCTGAAATTAGAAGTAGCCTTGGCGTTTCTTGTCTTCCATGGAGCCGGCGCCATCGTGGTCGATGACACGGCCCTGGCGTTCGGACGTACGGGTCAGGAGCATTTCCTGGATGATGTCCGTCAGGGTCTCGGCTTGCGACTCGACAGCACCCGTCAACGGGTAGCAGCCAAGGGTACGGAAACGCACCTTCTTCTTGACGATGCGCGCCTTCTCTTCATCGGTCAGATGCTCGAGGATGCGCTCGTCGTCGATCATGATCAGGGTGCCGTTCTTCTCGATGACCTCGCGCTCGGCGGCGAAGTACAGCGGCACGATAGGGATGCCTTCGAGGTAGATGTACTGCCAGATGTCCAGCTCGGTCCAGTTCGACAGCGGGAACACCCGGATCGACTCGCCCTTGTTGACCTTGCCGTTGTACACGTTCCACAGCTCGGGGCGCTGGTTCTTCGGGTCCCAGCGGTGCTTGCTGTCACGGAACGAGTATACGCGCTCCTTGGCCCGCGACTTCTCCTCGTCGCGGCGCGCGCCACCGAAGGCGGCATCGAAGCCATATTTGTCCAGCGCCTGCTTCAGGCCCTGGGTCTTCATGATGTCGGTGTGCTTGGAGCTGCCATGGGTGAACGGGTTGATACCCTGCGCCACACCTTCCGGGTTGACGTGGGTGATCAGCTCCAGGCCCATTTCCTCGACCATCTTGTCGCGGAAGCGGTACATCTCCTGGAATTTCCACTGGGTGTCGACATGCATGACCGGGAACGGCAACTTGCCCGGGAAGAAGGCCTTGCGCGCCAGGTGCAGCATCACGGCGGAATCCTTGCCGATCGAGTACAGCATCACCGGGTTGTCGAACTCGGCGGCCACCTCGCGGATGATGTGGATACTCTCCGCCTCCAGCTGTTTCAAGTGCGTCAGTTTGTCGACCATGGCTACTCACGAAAAACGATCTTATGGACGGCCTACGGGCCGTGTTCGAGCGAGCCACTTTATCACAGCGGGTGCTTCTATTTAGGAGGCGGGCTAGATCGAAAAAATCTAACGATATGACTGAATTTTCGCGCGTCCAGGCCCGGCCCTTTCGCGGGTAAACCCGCTCCCACAGGTACTGCATTGCCTCAGGCTTGATGCGATCCCTGTGGGAGCGGGTTTACCCGCGAAGCAAAGCGACGCCAGTCTCAGATTGGGTTCGGGCAATCGATGAACAGGTGCTCCACGGCAAACCGCCGCGCCAGGTAATCGCCCAGTGCCTGCACCCCATAGCGCTCGGTGGCATGGTGGCCGGCGGCAATGAAACTGACGCCGTTCTCGCGCGCGCTATGGTAGGTCTGCTCGGAGGCCTCCCCGGTCAGGTACAGGTCGACCCCGGCGGCAATCGCGGTGTCGATGTAACCCTGGCCACCGCCGGTGCACCAGCCGACCCGGCGGATCATCTGCTCACCCTCGACCAGCAACGGCTCGCGCCCCAGCACTTCCTGCACGCGGCGGGCAAAGTCGCGTGCGGTCAGTGGCTCGGCCAGCGAACCGACCAGCCCGACCACCTTGGGGTTTTCCGGGTCCAGCGGGCCTTCGACGGTAATCTCCAGCTGCCGCGCCAACTGCACGTTGTTGCCCACGTCCGGGTGCACATCCAGCGGCAGATGGAACGCCAGCAAGCTGATGTCGTTGTTCAGCAAGGTCTTCAAGCGGCGCTGACGAATGCCGGTGACACACGGGTTTTCGCCCTTCCAGAAATAGCCATGGTGCACCAGCACCAGGTCGGCCTCGGCCTCGACCGCGGCATCCAGCAGCGCCTGGCTGGCGGTGACCCCGCTGACAATGCGGCTGACCTGCGGCCGGCCCTCGACCTGCAGGCCATTGGGGCAGTAATCCTGGATCTTCGCGCTGCCCAGGTAACGCTCGGCTTCCTCAACCAGGGTGTTCAGAGCGACGGCCATGAAAATCTCCTCGAAATCTGCATTTTTAACGGGCACAACGCCCACGCAACGCCCATATAATGCCGGCCATTATGGGCCGTCGCCGGCACTGGGGGAACCGGTGTATGATCGCGCGCGCTCATGCCCCACCGTGCGCCCACCGGTCTTCGCTCTTTCCAGGATTCGTTCATGTTCAAGGCTTTGCGTTACTTTGGCTGGCCCCTGCTTACCGGCGTACTGGTCGCCATGCTTATCATCCAGCGCTTTCCGGAATGGGTCGGCCTGCCCAGCCAGGACGTCAACCTGCAACAGGCCCCGCAGACTTCACGGATCATGCAGGGCCCGGTGTCCTATGCCGACGCCGTGACCCTGGCCGCCCCGGCGGTCGCCAACCTGTACACCACCAAGGTGGTGAACAAGAGCTCGCACCCGCTGTTCGAAGACCCGCAGTTCCGCCGCTTCTTCGGTGACAACCTGCCCAAACAGCGCCGCTGGGAATCAAGCCTGGGCTCGGCCGTGATCATGAGCCCCGAAGGCTACCTGCTGACCAACAACCACGTGACCAGCGGCGCCGACCAGATCGTGGTGGCGCTGAAGGACGGTCGCGAGACCTTGGCCCGCGTCATCGGCAGCGACCCGGAAACCGACCTGGCGGTGCTGAAGATCGACCTGAAGAACCTGCCGGCGATCACCATCGGCCGCTCCGACACCATTCACATCGGCGACGTATCGCTGGCCATCGGCAACCCGTTCGGGGTCGGCCAGACCGTGACCATGGGCATCATCAGTGCCACTGGGCGTAACCAGCTGGGGCTGAACAACTACGAAGATTTCATCCAGACCGACGCGGCGATCAACCCAGGCAACTCCGGTGGTGCACTGGTGGATGCCAACGGCAACCTGATCGGCATCAACACGGCGATCTTCTCCAAGTCCGGCGGCTCACAGGGCATCGGCTTCGCCATCCCGGTGAAACTGGCGCTGGAGGTAATGAAGTCGATCGTCGAGCACGGCCAGGTGATCCGTGGCTGGCTGGGCATCGAAGTGCAGCCGCTGAGCCAGGAACTGGCCGAATCGTTCGGCATGAAGGACCGCCCGGGCATCGTCGTGGCGGGTATCTTCCGCGAGGGGCCGGCGGCAAAGGCCGGGTTGCAGCTGGGTGACGTGATCCTGAGCATCAACGGCGAGCCGGCCGGCGACGGGCGCAAGTCGATGAACCAGGTGGCGCGGATCAAGCCCAACGAGAAAATCACCATCGAAGTGATGCGCAACGGGCAGCAGCTGAAGCTGGTTGCCGAGGTAGGGCTGCGGCCGCCGCCAGCGCCGGCGGTGGCCAACGAAGAGAAGTAACGCTCCGATCTGGCAACCCGTGTAGGAGCGGCCTTGCGCCGCGATCGGGCCGCAAAGCGGCCCCAGCGATATTAGCGGTGAAGCTAAAATCCCGGGGCCGCTGCGCACCCCATCGCGACACAAGGCCGCTGCTACATGGACCGCGCGTGCAGCCGCTACGGCATCAATGCAGGATCTGGCTCAGGAACAACTTGGTCCGGTCACTGCGCGGCCGGTCGAAGAAGTCATCCGGCGACGCCTGCTCGACGATCTCGCCCTTGTCCATGAAGATCACCCGGTTCGCCACGGTCCGGGCAAAGCCCATCTCGTGGGTTACGCAGAGCATGGTCATGCCATCCTCGGCCAGGCCGACCATGGTATCGAGCACTTCCTTGACCATTTCCGGGTCCAGCGCCGAGGTCGGTTCGTCGAACAGCATGATCTTCGGCTTCATGCACAACGCACGGGCAATCGCCACACGCTGCTGCTGGCCACCGGACAGCTGCCCCGGGTACTTGTGCGCCTGCTCCGGAATGCGCACGCGCTCCAGGTAGTGCATGGCAATTTCTTCAGCCTTGCGCCGCGGCATCTTGCGCACCCACATCGGCGCCAGGGTGCAGTTCTCCAGGATGCTCAGGTGCGGGAACAGGTTGAAGTGCTGGAACACCATGCCCACTTCGCGGCGGATGGCCTCGATCTGCTTGAGGTCGTTGGTCAGCTCGACACCATCGACCACGATGCGCCCCTGCTGGTGCTCTTCCAGGCGGTTGAGGCAACGGATGGTGGTGGACTTGCCCGAGCCCGACGGCCCGCACAGCACGATGCGCTCGCCCTGGCGCACGTTCAGGTTGATGTCCTTGAGCACATGGAACTGGCCGTACCACTTGTTCACGCCCTGCATCTGGATGATGCCTTCGGGGCCGGCAGGCTGCTTGATCGCTTCACTCATTTCGAAACTCCTAACGCTTGTGGCCAGTGTCCAGCTTGCGCTCCAGGTGCATGGAGTAGCGGGACATACCGAAACAGAAAATCCAGAACACCAGGGCCGCGAACACGTAGCCCTCGGTGGCCATGCCCAGCCAGGCCGGGTCGGCGGCGGCTTGCTTGACGCTGTTCAGCAGGTCGAACAGGCCGATGATGATCACCAGGCTGGTGTCCTTGAACAGGGCAATGAAGGTGTTGACGATGCCGGGGATCACCAGCTTGAGCGCCTGCGGCAGGATCACCAGGCCCATCGCTCGCCAGTAGCCCAGGCCCATGGCCGCGGCCGCTTCGTACTGGCCTTTGGGGATGGCCTGCAGGCCGCCACGCACCACTTCGGCGATGTACGCCGACTGGAACAGGATCACGCCGATCATCGCCCGTAGCAGCTTGTCGAAGCTCATGCCTTCGGGCAGGAACAACGGCAGCATCACCGATGACATGAACAGCACGGTGATCAGCGGCACGCCGCGCCAGAACTCGATGAAGGTGACGCATACCACCTTCACCGCCGGCATCTTCGAGCGCCGCCCGAGGGCCAGCAGGATGCCCAGCGGCAAGGCACCGACGATACCCACGGTGGCGATCACCAGGGTCAGCATCAGCCCGCCCCACTGGCTGGTCGGTACATTCTCCAGGCCCAGCACGCCGCCGTGCAGCAGGGTGTAGGCCAGGATCGGGTACAGCACCAGGAAACCCAGGCCATAGACAGCCTTGCGCGGGAAACGCTTGATGAACAATGGCGCGGCGCCCAGTACGGCAAGCCACACGGTCAGGTCCACGCGCCAGCGCAGTTCGGCCGGGTAGTAGCCATACATGAACTGGCCGAAACGCTGCTGCACGAACACCCAGCAGGCGCCCTCCTTGGTGCAGTCGGCGCGGGTTGTACCGACCCAGTTGGCATCGAGCAACGCCCACTGCAGCAACGGCGGCACGATCAACCACACCAGGTAGATGGCGAACAGGGTCAGCAGCGTGTTAAGCCAGCTGGAGAACAGATTGGCACGCATCCATGCGAGCACGCCGACGGTTTTCACCGGTGGCGGCATGTCGGGTTTGAAAACATGGGCATTCACTGGCGTATCCTCACCGCTCGATCAACGCAATGCGCTTGTTGTACCAGTTCATCAGCAGCGAAATGCTGATGCTGATGGCGAGATAGACACTCATGGTGATGGCGATCACCTCGATGGCCTGGCCGGTCTGGTTGAGTACGGTACCGGCGAACAGCGAGACCATCTCCGGGTAGCCGATACCGGCCGCCAGCGACGAGTTCTTCGCCAGGTTCAGGTACTGGCTGGTCAGCGGCGGAATGATTACCCGCAGAGCCTGGGGGATGATCACCTTGCGCAGGGTCGGGCCTTCGCGCAGGCCCAGCGAGCGCGCGGCCTCGGTCTGGCCATGGCTGACCGAACGGATACCGGAGCGCACGATCTCGGCGATGAACGCGGCGGTATAGATGGTCAATGCCAGGGTCAGCGCCAGCAACTCGGGGATCAGCACCCAGCCACCGACGAAGTTGAATCCTTTCAATTGCGGCACTTCCCAGACCACCGGGCTGCCAAACAGCAGTACGCAGGCCCCCGGAATGGCGATGAACAGCGCCAGCCCCACCCAGAACTTGTGGAATGGCTCGCCGGTTTCGTCGAAGCGCTTGTTGGCGTAGCGCACCATCGCGACGATGGCCAGCACGGTCAGCCCCAAGGCAATGACGAATGGCCAGAAGCCGTCAGCCATGGTCGCCCCGGGCATGTTCAGGCCACGGTTGCTGATGAAGAAGGTGTCCTGGAGGTTGATGCTGCCGCGCGGCCCCGGCAGGGTCAGGAACACGGCGAAGTACCAGAACAGGATCTGCAGCAACGGCGGGATGTTGCGGAAGGTTTCCACGTACACCGTCGCCAGCTTGTTGATCATCCAGTTCGACGACAGCCGTGCCACGCCGATGATGAAGCCGAGGATGGTCGCCAGTATCACGCCAATGAAAGTCACCAGCAGGGTGTTGAGCAGGCCGATGACGAACACCCGCGCATAACTGTCGGATTCCACGTAGGGAATCAGGTGCTGGGCGATGCCGAAGCCGGCACTGCGGTCGAGGAAGTCGAAGCCCGAGGTGATGCCCCGGTGTTGCAGGTTGGTCTGGGTATTGTGGAACAGGTACCAGCCCAGACCGACCACGAAGGCTATCGTGAGGATCTGGAACAGCCACGCACGCACACGTGGATCGCTCAGGGATAACCCCTTTTGTGCGCCAATTCGATTTTGCATGAAGTGCCCCGGAAAGTAGGGTTCCGAACAACCTGCGGCGGCGGGATGCCGCCGCAGGGTGCAGCCATCAGCGCACAGGTGGCGCGTACTGGATGCCGCCGTTGTTCCACAGGGCGTTCATGCCACGGTCGATCTTCAGAGCGGTGCCCTGGCCCAGGTTCTTCTCGAACACTTCGCCGTAGTTGCCGACTTGCTTGACGATCTGCACTACCCAGTCCTTGGGCAGCTTGAGGTCCTTGCCATACTCGCCGTCCGCACCCAGCAGGCGGGCGACGTCCGGGTTCTTGGTGCCTTTGGCTTCGGCCTCGACATTCTTCGAGGTGATGCCGGCCTCTTCGGCGTTGAGCATGGCGAACAGGGTCCACTTGACGATGCTGAACCATTCTTCGTCGCCTTTGCGCACCACCGGGCCCAGGGGCTCCTTGGAGATGGTTTCCGGCAGTACCACGTAGTCGGCCGGCGCGGCCAGCTTGGAGCGCTGGGCGAACAGCTGCGACTTGTCCGAGGTCAGCACGTCGCAACGGCCGGACTCCAGCGACTTGGCGCTTTCATCGGAGGTGTCGAAGGTAATCGGGGTGTACTTGAGGCCATTGGCGCGGAAGTAGTCCGACACGTTCAGCTCGGTGGTGGTACCGGCCTGGATGCAGATGGTCGCGCCGTCGAGTTCCTTGGCGCTGGATACGCCCAGCTTCTTGTTGGCCAGGAAGCCGACGCCGTCGTAGTAGGTAACACCGGCGAACACCAGGCCCATGCCTGCATCGCGCGAGCTGGTCCAGGTGGTATTGCGCGACAGCACGTCGACTTCGCCCGACTGCAGCGCGGTGAAGCGCTCCTTGGCGTTGAGCTGGCTGAACTTGACCTTGGTCGCGTCGCCGAACACTGCGGCAGCGACGGCACGGCACACATCGGCGTCGATACCGACGATCTTGCCCTGCGCATCAGGTACCGAGAAGCCCGGAAGACCGTCGCTCACGCCACACTGGACGAAGCCCTTCTTCTTTACCGCATCGAGGGTGGCGCCGGCCTGGGCATTGCTCACGGCGCCCAGTGCAGCGGCAGCGGTCAGGACTGCCAGGGTGGTTTTCAACATCTTCATTCACAACCTCCAAATCGCTCTTGTTGTATCGAGCCGGAATTGCACCGCACCCTTTTGAGGCGTATCCGACCCGTATTGGCTTGTTATTGGGTCAATTGGCGCAATGGGCTGTTCTATGACAGCCTTCGCGTGCAAAGGGTGTTACCGTCACGGCCTGCCCTTTGCATCGAAGGTTGAATTGCAAAGCGCGTACCAGATTGTCTGGCTGTAGCGTTTAAGCGCTCGTCAAGTAGGGAAAGTTGTATCGTTGCGACATTCTTTTTCAGACAATCATTTCCAGCGCCTTCTTTTCACGCACGCCACAACGAGACCCGCACACTTTCGGAGCAGTCATGACCAACCCGCTGATTCTCGAACCGCAGAAAACCGCAGACGCTTGTGTGATCTGGTTGCACGGTCTGGGTGCCGACCGTTACGACTTCCTACCAGTCGCCGAATTCATGCAGGAGCGCCTGCTCAGTACCCGCTTCATCATGCCCCAGGCCCCCACGCGCCCGGTGACCATCAACGGCGGCTATGCCATGCCCAGCTGGTATGACATCAAGGCCATGACCCCGGCCCGTGCCATCGACGAAGCGCAACTGGAGGAATCGGCCGAACAGGTGATTGCCCTGATCAAGGCCGAGCAGGCCAAGGGCGTCAGCCTGTCGCGAATTTTCCTGGCCGGTTTTTCCCAGGGCGGCGCAGTGGTGCTGCACACCGCCTATATAAAGTGGCAGGAAGCCCTGGGAGGCGTGATCGCCCTGTCGACCTACGCGCCTACCTTCAATGACCAGCATCAGCTGAGCGCCTGCCAGCAACGCACCCCGGCCCTGTGCCTGCATGGTGTGCACGACCCGGTGGTGATCCCGTCCATGGGCCGCACCGCTTTCGAGTACCTGGATACCTGGGGCGTTGCCGCCCGCTGGCATGAATACCCGATGGAGCACGAGGTGGTGGTCGAAGAGTTGGGCGACATCCACGGCTGGCTGGCCAGGCAGTTGCAATAAGCAGAAGCCGTCTGTAGTTGTAAGCCCAAGCCACTACGCCGCGCCTGAATCTTGCATTACACTGCCGGCGTACATTCCTTAACCAGTTGATGAGACGATCGTGCTCAAGGCACTCAAGAAAATATTCGGCAAGGGAGACGCCGCGCCACAGGCCGTCGCTCCTGCTGCCAGCGTGGCGGCGCCTGCGCCCGCCAGCGAAACCCGGCCGGCGGCCAAACCGACCGCCCCACGCACCCCCCCTGCGCCCAAGGCTGAACAACCTGCTGCCGTTG
The DNA here is from genome assembly GCF_030341915.1 of Pseudomonas sp. BCRC 81390. Lineage (NCBI taxonomy): Bacteria > Pseudomonadati > Pseudomonadota > Gammaproteobacteria > Pseudomonadales > Pseudomonadaceae > Pseudomonas > Pseudomonas sp. BCRC 81390. The sequence continues at coordinate 325,769 of NZ_JATAAG010000010.1, forward strand.
CGCCAGCCGCCGACAAGCCGGCCAAGGACAAACCGCGCCGCGAGCGCAAGCCCAAGCCGCAGGCCAGCCTGTGGAAACCGGAAGACTTCGTGGTCGAGCCGCAGGAAGGCAAGACCCGCTTCCACGACTTCAAGCTGTCCAACGAACTGATGCACGCCATCCACGACCTGGGCTTCCCCTACTGCACGCCGATCCAGGCGCAGGTGCTGGGTTATACCCTGCGTGGCCAGGACGCCATCGGCCGGGCCCAGACCGGTACCGGCAAGACTGCGGCGTTCCTGATCTCGATTATCTCCCAGTTGCAGCAGACGCCTCCGCCCAAGGAACGCTACATGGGTGAGCCGCGCGCGCTGATCATCGCCCCCACCCGCGAACTGGTGGTACAGATCGCCAAGGACGCCGTTGCCCTGACCAAGTACACCGGCCTCAATGTCATGAGCTTCGTCGGCGGCATGGACTTCGACAAGCAGCTCAAGGCCCTGGAAGCGCGCCATTGCGACATCCTGGTCGCCACCCCCGGCCGCCTGCTGGACTTCAACCAGCGTGGCGAGGTGCACCTGGACATGGTCGAGGTGATGGTACTGGACGAAGCCGACCGCATGCTCGACATGGGCTTCATCCCCCAGGTGCGCCAGATCATTCGCCAGACGCCGCCGAAAAGCGAGCGCCAGACCTTGCTGTTCTCCGCCACCTTCACCGACGACGTGATGAACCTGGCCAAGCAGTGGACCACCAACCCGGCCATCGTCGAGATCGAGCCGGAGAACGTGGCCAGCGAAACGGTGGAACAGCACGTGTACGCCGTTGCCGGCAGCGACAAGTACAAACTGCTGTACAACCTGGTGACCCAGAACAAGTGGGAACGGGTAATGGTGTTCGCCAACCGCAAGGACGAAGTGCGGCGCATCGAGGAAAAACTGGTGCGCGACGGCATCAACGCCGCCCAGTTGTCGGGCGATGTGCCACAGCACAAGCGTATCCGTACCCTGGAGAACTTCCGCGAAGGGCGCATCACCGTGCTGGTGGCTACCGACGTGGCCGGGCGTGGCATTCACATCGATGGCATCAGCCATGTGATCAACTTCACCCTGCCGGAAGACCCGGACGACTACGTGCACCGCATTGGCCGCACCGGGCGTGCCGGTACCAGCGGTGTGTCGATCAGCTTTGCCGGTGAAGATGACTCCTACCAGTTGCCGGCGATCGAAGAGCTGCTGGGGCGCAAGATCAAGTGCGAAATGCCACCGGATGAGCTGTTGAAGCCGGTGCCGCGCAAGCACCACTGACCTGTACCGGCCTTTTCGCGGGTAAACCCGCTCCCACAGGTACTGCATAGCTTTCGAAACCGGTGCAGTACTTATGGGAGCGGGTTCACCCGCGAACCGGGGCTCCGCCCCGGCCATCAAACCAGGATCTACCAGCGCCCAGCGGCATCCTGGTCACTCTGTTTCCCTTCCACCCACCTTGCCCCTTCCTGGGTATTTTCCTTCTTCCAGAACGGCGCCCGGGTCTTCAGGTAGTCCATGATGAAATTGCAGGCATCGAACGCCGCCTGCCGGTGGGCACTGGCCACGCCAACGAACACGATCGGTTCACCCGGTTCCAGCGCACCGATGCGGTGCAGCACCTCGACCTTGAGCAACGGCCAGCGCTGCTCGGCCTCGACCACGATCTTGGCCAGGGCCTTCTCGGTCATGCCCGGGTAGTGCTCGAGGAACATCCCTGCCACTTCCCGGCCATCGTTGAAATCCCGGACATAGCCGACAAAGGCGACCACCGCGCCCACGCCGACATTGGCCGCATGCATGGCATTGGTCTCGGCACCCGGGTCGAACGCGCCTGCCTGAACTCGCACTGCCATGTTCAGCCTCCGGTCACCGGTGGGAAGAACGCCACTTCATCGCCTTCTTGCAGCGCTTCATCGAGCCTGCACAGCTCTTCGTTGCGCGCACACATCAGGTTCTGCTCGGCCAGCACCTGATATTGCCCGCCCTTGGCGACCAGGGCCTGGCGCACATCGTCCAGCACCTTGAAAGCGCCCTCTACCCGCTCGGCATCGACACCCAGCAGTTCGCGGTATCGGGCGAAGTACATCACCTTGACCTTCATCACACATCCACCTTGTAGTGGCCGCTCTTGCCGCCGAGTTTTTCCAGCAGGCGCACCTGCTCGATGACCATACCTTTATCCACAGCCTTGCACATGTCATAGATCGTCAGCGCGGCCACGCTGGCGGCGGTCAGCGCCTCCATCTCAACGCCGGTCTGCCCGGCCAGCTTGCAGCGGGCAACGATGCGCACGGCATCCTCGCCCTCGGCACTGAGTTCGACCTTGACGCTGGTGAGCATCAGCGGGTGGCACAGCGGGATCAGGTCGCTGGTCTTTTTCGCCGCCTGGATCCCGGCGATGCGCGCCACGGCGAACACGTCGCCCTTGGGGTGCTCGCCGTCGACGATCATCTGCAAGGTCTGCGGCAACATGCGCACCCGCGCCTCGGCGGTGGCCTCGCGCTCGGTCACGGCCTTTTCAGTGACGTCGACCATGTTGGCCCGCCCCTGGGAATCAAGATGTGTCAGCACTGCTCTGCTCCTGTGAAGGGAACTGGCAGTGTAAACCGGTGGGTCAGGTTTGAGCAGGGGGCCGGGCAGTGAACTGCCCGGCTGCAGGGTTTTACAAGTGCGATTCGGCGTACTCGGCCAGCACCGAGCGGGGCACGCCCTGCAAGGTGATGTGCACGCCATGGGGGAAGTCCTTGAAGCGCTCGGTCAGGTAGGTCAGGCCCGAGCTGGTCGCGGACAGGTAGGGGGTGTCGATCTGCGCCAGGTTACCCAGGCAGACCACCTTCGAACCAGAGCCGGCACGGGTGATGATGGTTTTCATCTGGTGCGGCGTCAGGTTCTGGCACTCGTCGATCAGGATCAGGCTTTGCTGGAAGCTGCGACCACGGATGTAGTTCAGCGACTTGAACTGCAACGGCACACGCTCAAGGATGTACTCGACGCTGCCATGGGTGCTTTCGTCATCCATGTGCAAGGCTTCGAGGTTATCGGTGATGGCGCCCAGCCAGGGCTCCATCTTCTCCGCCTCGGTGCCCGGCAGGAAGCCGATCTCCTGGTCCAGCCCCTGCACGCTGCGGGTGGCGATGATGCGCCGGTAGCGCTTGCTGACCATGGTCTGCTCGATGGCCGCGGCCAGGGCCAGGATGGTCTTGCCGGAACCGGCGGCGCCGGTCAGGTTGACCAGGTGGATATCCGGGTCGAGCAGGGCGAACAGCGCCAGGCTCTGGTGGATATCGCGCGGTTTCAGGCCCCAGGCTTCCTGGTGCAGCAGCGGCTCCTGGTGCAGGTCGAGCAATAGCAGCTCGTCGTTGCGGATGCCCTTGATCCAGCCGACGAAGCCCTGTTCGTCGATGATGAACTCGTTGACATGCACCGCCGGCAGGTTGTCGGTCAGTTGCACCCGGTGCCAGGTGCGGCCCCGCTCCTGGCGGGTATCGACCTTGCTCACCCGGTCCCAGAACGAACCGCTGACCGAATGGTAGCCCTTGGACAGCAAGGACACGTCATCGACCAACTGGTCGGTGCTGTAGTCCTCGGCCGCGATGCCACAGGCGCGGGCCTTCAGGCGCATGTTGATGTCTTTGGTGACCAGCACCACGTCCAGGTCGGTGCGCCGGGCCCGTACTTCGAGCAGCTGGTTGATGATGATGTTGTCGTTGAGGTTTTCCGGCAGCAGCTTGTTGGGCTCGTTGCGCGGGGTCATCAGGATTGACAGGAAGCCCTTGGGCCCGCTCTTGCCACGCTGGATCGGCACGCCCTGCTCGACATCGCTGGGCGAGGCGTCACCAAGGGTCTGGTCGATCAGGCGAATGGCCTGGCGGCATTCGGCAGCGATGCTCTGTTTGCCGGCCTTGAGCTTGTCGAGTTCCTCCAGCACCGTCATCGGGATGGCGACATGGTGCTCCTCGAAGTTGAGTAACGCGTTGGGGTCGTGAATCAGGACGTTGGTATCGAGCACATACAGGATTGGCTTGCTGGAGGAAGGGTTGCGTCCTTGGTCATCCATACTCGGTCACCTTATGTCGAAGCCACACGGCGTGCTCTGTTACGCCGCAGAGTGACTGCCGTTCTCCCCGTATCCGCGTTGTTACGGGCGGGAAGCGAACCTGGCTAGGTGGGCCTGGATGACGCCACCTGTGCTGCAGGAATCGGCTGTCTGGTTTCTTCATACAGCAAAAGCCATGACCGGAAAAAGCGTTTTTACGACTTTTTGAAGTTTATTTTTCCGAATGACGAAGGGCCCTTGGCGGCAGCGCCTGAGGGGACTACAGTCAGAAGTCACACCCCCGGTTCGCGGTATCCGTACTCGCGGCAACCTTCCCAGCCGATTCCGCTCTGCGCGGTGTGGCGCAGCAACCAGTCCAGCGCCGGCTGGGCCTTGGGCAGGCTGTCGTGGAACTGGATCACGCCCTTGCGCCACAGCAGCATCAAGGTCAGCACCCGCTGCGCCGAGGCTTGCGCCGTCAGTGCGCCATCATCCTGAGCATCGATATCCCACAGCGATACCCGCAGTTGTTGGCTGGCCATGAACGCCTCGCCGTCGGCGCGGCGTTGCCCGTAAGGCGGGCGGAACAATGGCACGTACTGCTGCGGCAGGTCGGCCTGCACCCGCGCCTGGCTGCGCCGCAGCGAGTCCTGCCAGCCGGTCCACTGCGCATGGGAGCGGTATTCCCAGCCCTGGATGCCCACACACTGGCCGCCATAGAGCTGCCGCAAGGCAGTTGCCGCGCCGGCATCGTGGCGTTGTTGCAGGCGGTTGCCCAGCACGAAAAACGTCCCTGCAAGCTTCTGTCGGCGCAGGTAAGCGGCCAGCTGGTCGGTAGTGCCGCCCTGCGGCCCGGGGCCACCGACAAAAGTCAGCAGGAACATGCGGTCGTTCAATTCGTCGCCATTGCGCTCGCGTGCCGACAGCCGCTCCACCTCGCTGCTGGTCTGTGGCAGCACGGCGGCCTTGCGCAATTGTTCGTCAAGGTAATGAACATGGAACTGGTGGCTGGGCTCGACCCATCCAGTGTAGAACGTGCCGACATCGGCAGCGAACGTCGCCGCCTGGGTGCGCAACTCCGCCATCGAGGTAACCGCGTAGCAGAACGACGCATCCTGCTCGCAGCTGCGCTGCGCCTGTTGATAACCTTGCCACAACCGCTGCCACATGCGCGCCCTTACCAGGCGCACCTTCTGCATGTTTATCTGCCGCAGCCCCAACCGGGTCGCCAACGCCGCGTCGTCCAGCAGTTCGCTCTCATGCAGCACCTGGGCGAACGAAAGGATTTCCGCCCGCGAGGCCACATCGAACAGCGCCGGGCTGTCCAGTTGCTCGGGCCAGAGGCTGCGGTCCAGGCTGACCTGGGGTGACGGGGCGGCTTGCACAGCCAGGCTCAGCAGGCCGGCCAGCAAGGCAGAGGCAATGCGCACGGTTGAAAGCTCCGCAACGGCGAAACGCGCACTATAGCGCCTGCTTCGGCCATGGTCTGTGACTATCGTCGCCATAGTTTGGACTTGCAGCGCCCAGCCCGTAGAATTCCCGGCCAACGATGCCAGGAGCCGACCCGATGCTGACGGTGATTTCCCCCGCCAAGACTCTCGACTACGACACCCCGCCGGTGACCGAGCGCTACACCTTGCCCCAGTACCTGGACGACGCCCAGGAATTGATCCGCCAACTGCGCGACTTGTCACCGGCGCAGATCAGCGAACTGATGCACCTGTCCGACAAACTGGCCGGCCTGAACGCCGCGCGTTTTGGCAGCTGGACCCCGGACTTCACCCCGGCCAATGCCAAGCAGGCACTGCTGGCGTTCAAGGGCGACGTATATACCGGCCTCGATGCCGGAAGCCTGGGCGAGGACGACTTCAGCTACGCTCAGGAACACCTGCGCATGCTTTCCGGCCTGTATGGCCTGCTGCGTCCGCTCGACCTGATGCAGCCTTATCGTCTGGAAATGGGCACCAAGCTGGCCAATGCCCGCGGCAAGGACCTGTATGCGTTCTGGGGCACGCGCATCAGCGAATGGTTGAACCAGGCCCTGGCCGAGCAGGGCGATGACGTGCTGCTCAACCTGGCCAGCAACGAATACTTCAGCGCGGTGAAACGCAGCGCATTGAAGGCGCGGGTGATCAACGTCGATTTCAAGGACTTGAAGAACGGTCAGTACAAGATCATCAGCTTCTACGCCAAGAAGGCACGGGGGATGATGAGCCGCTTCGTGATCCAGCAGCGCATCAGCGACCCGGCACAGCTCAAGCAGTTCGATGTGCAGGGCTACTACTACAGTGCCGAGCAGTCGAAACCGGACCACCTGGTGTTCCTGCGCGATCATCCAGGCGAGTAGCCTGGAAGAGCAACTGTCTTGCTCAATTTACAAAGCTGGCGCGGTCCCTGTGGGAGCGGGCTTGCCCGCGAACACGGGCGAAGCCCGTGCCATCCACCGCAGTCCATTCACCACTCCCGAATCTAACCCCCCTTTTAAGACACAAGCGGCCTTCTGCCGCGAAAGAGCCGCATCGCGGCCCCGGCAATTCTTGCATTGATGCTGGCCATCCAGGGTGCTACACGGCCCTTTCGCGACACATGTCCGCTCTTGAAAAGGGACCTCCCTCCTCGACCGCTTCCGCCCCGCAACAGGGCACGCTTCATATCGCCATCACGCCATAAAATCGACGCCAATAAACCGTCCATACAGGTTTTATAGCTAAACGCCATAAGACCGTTCGTAGCTTTTTTGACGAATTTTTCAAAATTTTTTTCGATGCTGGCACAAAAATATCTCGCAACAGTTTCGCCCTTTATATATCGGGGCGAAACCCCTGCGTGCTATCAAATTGAAATCTGGCCACCACTGAAAAAATATTTAGAAATCTTTCATCCGCGTCGAACCACCCAGGAACTTCTGCTACGAGCCATCGCTCATAGTGCCGTAACGATTTTCCTGCCCACGGGCTGTGAGAGATGACTTACAGGTGACAACAGCAGGTATCCACTGCCTGCCTCGATAACTTCGACAGGAATCACGGGAACCCCCGAAGCCCCTGTCCACGCAGGAGAGACGCGTCCTTACAATTCGTCCTAGTGGTTGATTTCAAAGGATTTATCCACTTGAAAAAACAAGCACAGCAACGCGCCATGTAGCGCATTGCAATAAAGACGGCTGCATTCCAGGGCACGTTTTTTAATTAATGGCTTTTTACTGCCACATTTGAGTGCATAACTTTTTGCGCTCCGGATTTATTTTGCCTGCGCTCGGCGAAGTGTGCATTCGCCATGTATCCGTGCGCCTGAAAACTGTTGTTAATCAACCCAGTCCGGCTCTCTGCGGAGATGTCGACGTGATAAACACATGAGGTGATAGCGATGCGTATCAGCATCTTTGGTTTGGGTTATGTGGGTGCAGTCTGTGCAGGCTGCCTGACGGCGCGAGGCCATGAAGTGATCGGTGTGGACGTGTCCAGCACCAAGATCGACCTGATCAATCAGGGCAAGTCGCCCATCGTCGAACCTGGCCTGGAAGCACTGCTGCAACAAGGCATCGCCAATGGCCGCCTGCGCGGTACAACCGACTTCGCCGAAGCCATCCGTGCCAGCGACGTGTCGATGATCTGCGTGGGTACCCCGAGCAAGAAGAACGGCGACCTGGGCCTCGAGTACATCGAGTCGGTGTGCCGCGAAATCGGCTACGTGCTGCGTGACAGCGACCGTCGCCACACCATCGTGGTCCGCAGCACCGTGCTGCCGGGTACCGTGAAGAACGTGGTGATCCCGATCCTCGAAGACTGCTCGGGCAAGAAGGCCGGTGTCGACTTCGGCGTTGCAGTGAACCCGGAGTTCCTCCGCGAAAGCACCGCGATCAAGGACTACGACCACCCGCCAATGACCGTTATCGGTGAACTGGACAGCGCCAGCGGCGACATCCTGCAAGCGCTGTACGAAGAGCTCGATGCACCGATCATCCGCAAGCCGATCGAAGTGGCCGAGATGATCAAGTACACCTGCAACGTGTGGCACGCCACCAAAGTTACCTTCGCCAACGAGATCGGCAACATCGCCAAGGCGGTGGGCGTGGATGGCCGTGAGGTCATGGACGTGGTGTGCCAGGACAAAGTGCTGAACCTGTCCCAGTACTACATGCGCCCTGGCTTCGCCTTTGGCGGCTCGTGCCTGCCGAAGGACGTGCGCGCCCTCACCTACCGCGCCGCCAGCCTCGATGTCCGCGCACCGTTGCTCGACTCGCTGATGCGCAGTAACGAATCGCAGGTGCAGAACGCCTTCGAGCTGATCGAAGCGCACGACAAGCGCAAGGTCGCCCTGCTTGGCCTGAGCTTCAAGGCCGGCACCGACGACCTGCGCGAAAGCCCGCTGGTGGAACTGGCCGAGCGCCTGATCGGCAAAGGCTACCAGCTGGACATCTACGACGAGAACGTCCAGTACGCCCGTGTTCACGGCGCCAACAAGGACTACATCGAGTCGAAGATCCCGCACGTGTCGTCGCTGCTCAACGCCGACTTCCAGAAGGTCATCGACAACGCCGACATCATCGTCCTGGGCAACCGTGACGAGCAGTTCCGCGCACTGGCCGAGCAAGCGCCGGCTGGCAAGCACGTGATCGACCTGGTCGGTTTCATGAGCAAGCCAACCTGCACTACCAGCCGTACCGAAGGCATCTGCTGGTAACAGCAGGCCCGGCGGCGCAGGTGTTGTCCACCAAGGTGGAACCTGCGTCGCCCACCCTTTCCCGAATTCTCGACGGATGCTGAACATGCAAAGGCTCCAGACAGTGCTGTTGCAGTGCGCCGGGTGGCTGCTCTACATGAGCCTGCTCATGCTGATCGCCCTGGCCCTGCCAGCCGATATCTTCGACTCGCAGTCGAAGCACTTCATCTTCCTGGTCGGCGCAGTCGGCATCTGGCGCTATTCCATGGGCGCTACCCATTTCATTCGCGGCATGATCTTCCTCTACGGCGTGTACCCGTACCTGCGTCGTAAGGTGCAGAAAATGGGCAATGCCGCCGACCCGTCGCACGTGTACCTGATGGTGACCAGCTTCCGTATCGAAGCCCTGACCACCGCCCAGGTGTACAGCTCGGTGATTCGCGAGGCGATCAACTGTGGCTTCCCCACCACCGTGGTCTGCTCGCTGGTGGAGATGTCGGACGAACTGCTGGTGAAAAGCCTGTGGGCCAAATACAACCCGCCGGCCCACGTCAAGCTGGACATCGTGCGCATCGCCGGTACCGGCAAGCGTGACGGCCTGGCCTATGGCTTCCGTGCCATCTCGCGCATGCTGCCGGACGACAACGCCGTGGTGGCGGTGATCGACGGTGACACCGTGCTGGGCGACGGCGTGGTCCGCAAGACCGTGCCGTGGTTCAAGCTGTTCCCCAACGTCGGCGGCCTGACCACCAACGAGTTCTGCGAAGTGCGTGGCGGCTACATCATGAGCGAGTGGCACAAGCTGCGCTTCGCCCAGCGCCATATCAACATGTGCTCGATGGCCCTGTCCAAGCGCGTGCTGACCATGACCGGGCGCATGTCGATGTTCCGCGCCAGCGTGGTGACCAACCCGGAATTCATCGCCGACGTCGAAAGCGACTCGCTGATGCACTGGCGCCTGGGCCGCTTCAAGTTCCTCACCGGTGACGACAAGTCCAGCTGGTTCAGCCTGATGCGCCTGGGTTACGACACCTTCTACGTGCCGGACGCCGCCATCAACACGGTCGAGCACCCGCCGGAGAAGAGCTTCCTCAAGGCCAGCCGCAAGCTGATGTACCGCTGGTACGGCAACAACCTGCGGCAGAACTCCCGTGCGCTGGGCCTGGGCCTGGGCCGCCTGGGGCTGTTCACCAGCATCGTGCTGTTCGACCAGCGCGTGTCGATGTGGACCAGCCTGCTGGGCCTGACCGTGGCGGTGATCGCCAGCCTCAAGTTCGGCATGGGCTACCTGCTGGTGTACCTGCTGTGGATCGGCATCACCCGCCTAATCCTCACCATCATGCTGCTGTGCTCCGGCCACAACGTGGGCCCGGCCTACCCGCTGATTCTCTATTACAACCAGATCATCGGCGCGCTGATGAAGATCTACGTGTTCTTCCGCCTCGACAAGCAGTCCTGGACGCGTCAGCCCACTGCCCTCAAGCGTGACCTCGCCAGTTTTCAACAATGGTTCAACACCTGGTCCTCGCGGACCATGACCTTCTCGGCTGCCAGCATCTTCGTCGCTGTGCTGTTCATGGTCGTGTGAGCCCAACCCGGATCGGAACTAACAGGAACAAACCACATGAATACCGCCGTGAACGTCAACGTCGTGCATGAGTCCGAAGCCCAGCGCCAGCATGCCCGGGTACGCATCCCCGCCAAGCTGCGCTTCCTCGACGCCCAGCGCCAGGCCCACGATGTGAAGGTCGACGACCTCTCCGCCGGTGGCCTGAGCTTCCACACCAAGCAACCCCTGTCGGTTGGCGACGTGCTGCGCGGACGGCTGCAGTTCACGGTCGACAACCTCGGCCTGTCGATGGACATCGAGTTCCAGGTGCGCTCCTACCACCCGGACAGCGGCCGTACCGGCGCGCAGTTCCAGAACCTCGAGCCACGTGACATCGCCACCCTGCGCCACATCATCACCACGCACCTGTCGGGTGAGCTGATCAGCGTCGGCGACGTGCTCAGCACCCTGCAGCGCGACAACTTCACCAAGGCACGCAAGCAAAAGGACGGCGGCAGTGGCCTGAGCGCATTCGGTCGCCTCAAGGCGGTCACCGTCACCCTTGGCGTGTTCGTGGTTGGTGTCGCCGCCTTCGGCTTCGTCGCCAAGTCGCTGTACGGCATGTACTTCGTCAGCCACGCCGAAGCCGGCGTGGTGGCAGTGCCGACCACCACCATCACCATGCCACGCGACGGCACCGTGAGCAGCCTGGTCGACAGCGGCGGGATGATCGGCAAAGGTGCGCCACTGGCTACCTTCACCACCAGCATGCTGGACATGCTCAAGGGCAACCTGGAAGACGCACAGCTGGAGCCGGCCAAGATCGAGGAACTGTTCGGCAAGCAGCTGTCCGGCACCCTCACCAGCCCCTGTGATTGCGTGGTCGCCCGCCAGCTGGTGGACAACGGCCAGTACGCGGCCAAGGGCCAGCCGATCTTCCAGCTGATCCCGCGCACCACCAACCCGATGGTCGAGGCGCGTTTCAGCTACCGCCAGTTCGACGAGGTCAAGCCAGGGACCCGGGTCAACTTCCAGGTCGCCGGCGAAGACGAAGTGCGCACCGGCCAGATCGTCAGCAGCGCCAGCCTCAACAGCGACGACCTGGCCTCCGACATCCGTGTGCAGATCAAGCCCGACAGCACCCTGCCCGCCGAGCTCGCCGGGCGCCCGGCTTCGGTCAACAGCGACCGTGGCCCTTCGCTGAACTGGCTGATCGACAAAGCCATGGCCCGTGGGCTGTAAGAGGATCGTCGTATGATTCCCCACAAGAAAAGCGCCAGCCTGGGCCTGTGTGCCCTGGCAGCAGCCATGACCCTGGCCGGCTGTGCCGGCCTGCCTGACCAGCGCCTGGCCAACGAAGCCATGAAGCGCGGTGACACGGCATTGGCCGAGCGCAACTACAAGGCACTGGCCGACCTGGGCTACAGCGACGCGCAAGTGGGCCTGGCCGATATCAAGGTCGCCACCCGCGACCCGGCGAAAATCAAGGAAGCCGAGGCCACCTACCGCGCCGCGGCAGCGACCTCGCCGCGGGCCCAGGCGCGCCTTGGCCGCCTCTTGGTTGCCAAGCCCGACAGCACCCAGGCCGAGCGCGAGGAAGCCGAGACCCTGCTCAAGCAAGCCGCCGCGCAGGGCGAAGGCAACACCCTGATCCCGCTGGCGATGCTCTACCTGAGCTACCCGCAGAGCTTCCCCAAGGTCAATGCGCAGCAGCAGATCGACCAGTGGCGTGCCGCCGGCAACCCGGAAGCGGGCCTGGCCCAGATTCTGCTGTATCGCACCCAGGGCACCTATGACCAGCACCTGGGCGAGGTGGAAAAAATCTGCAAGGCCGCCCTCGACGCCACCGACATCTGCTACGTCGAACTGGCCACCGTGTACCAGAAGCGTGGCCAGGCCGACCAGCAGGCTGCCCTGCTCGGCCAGCTCAAGGCGGCCTATGCCCGCGGCGCGGTACCGGCCACCCGAGTCGACAGCGTCGCCCGTGTCCTGGCCGACCGCAGCCTGGGCCAGACCGACGAGAAAACCGCCAAGGACCTGCTCGAGCAGGTAGCCCCGGCCAACCCGGCGTCCTGGGTCAGCCTGGCGCAGCTGGTGTACGACTTCCCCGAGCTGGGCGATACCGACCAGCTGATGGCCTACATCGACAAAGGCCGCGAAGCTGAACAGCCACGCGCCGAACTGTTGCTGGGCCGCCTCTACTACGAAGGCAAGACCCTGCCTGCTGACGCGGAAAAAGCCGAGCAACACCTGCAGGCCGCCGCCGACGCTGGCGAAGTCAGCGCCCATTACTACCTGGGGCAGCTGTACCGCCGTGGCTACCTGGGCAACGTCGAGCCACAGAAGGCCGTCGACCACCTGCTGGCCGCCGCCCGTGGCGGGCAGAACAGCGCCGACTATGCCCTGGCCCAGCTGTTCAGCGAAGGCCACGGTATTCGCCCGCAACCGGGCAATGCCTGGGTATTCGCCCAGTTGGCCCAGGCCAACCCGACGCCGCAGTCCGCTGAACTGCTGCAGCAACTCGACCAGCAACTCACGCCTGACCAGCGCAGCCAGGCGCAGACCCTGCTGGCGCAGGAGAAGCAGGCCCGCGGCAGCATGAACCTGGGCGCCAACAGCACCCTGGCCATCGAAGCCCTGCAAGACGACGAAAAAGAAGTAACCGGTGAGGACTCGCTATGACGCTCAATCCCTTCTTGAAAGCCGGCATCGGCCTGAGCTTCGCCCTGCTGTGGTCCTGCCCGACCCTGGCGGAAATGACCGCTGAAAAGAACTTCGGCCTGGATGTGAAAATCACCGGCCAGTCGGAAGACGACCGCGACCTGGGTACCCGCTCTGGCGGCGACGTCAGCGGCCTGGGCCTGGACCTGCGCCCTTGGGTATATGGCGAGCGCGGCAACTGGAGCGCCTATGCCATGGGCCAGGCCGTCACTGCTACCGACACCATCGAAACCGACACCCTGCGCCAGAACGACGACGGCACCACCACCGACACCGCCGCCGACGGCCGTGAGCAGGACAAGAGCTACCTGGCCATGCGCGAATTCTGGGTCGGCTACAGCGGCCTCACCGCCTACCCCGGCGAGCAGCTGCGTTTCGGTCGCCAGCGCCTGCGCAGCGACGACGGCATGTGGCGTGACACCAACATCGAGGCGCTGAACTGGACCTTCGACACCACCCTGCTCAAGGCCGACCTGGGCGTGGCCCTGCGCTTCAGCGAATACCGCACCGACCTCACCGAGCTGGCCCCGGAAGACAAGGACCGCACGCACATCTACGGCAACGTCGCCACGCAGTGGACCCCTGGCCACTGGGTCGGCGTCCGCGCCCACCACACCCATGACGGTGGCAGCCTGAAGAACCCGGGCGAAACCGTCGATGCGCTGGACAAGACCCGCACCGGCGACCTGACCTGGCTGGGCCTGGAAGCCAACAGCGATGCCTACAACTGGCGCAACGACCACACCGTCAACTACTGGGGCAGTGTCACCTGGCTGACCGGTGACCGCGACACCCTCAGCAGCCAGGTGGTGGGCGACCAGACCGTGGCCACCGGCAAGCAGAGCGGCGACGTCAACGCCTGGGCCACCGACCTTGGCATCCGCGTGCGCCTCGACCCGCAGTGGCAGGTCGGTGCGGCCTACGCCCGCGGCAGCGGCGGTGGCGGCGACGACGGTTCGAGCAACTACGAGCAGACCGGCCTGGAGAGCAACCGCTCCAACTACACCGGTACCCGTTCGCGCGTGCACCGCTTCGGTGAAGCCTTCCGCGGCGAGCTGGGCAACCTGCAGGCGGCCACCCTGTTCGCCTCCTGGCAGCTGCGCGACGACTACGACGCCAGCTTCATCTACCACAAGTTCTGGCGTGTCGATGACAGCCAGAACATCGGCTCCAGCGGCATCAACGCGGTGGTCAACGACAACGGCGTGAACCGTCCGCTGGTCGATGGCGAAAAAGACCTTGGCCAGGAGATGGACGTGGTCGTGACCAAGTACTTCAAGCAAGGCCTGCTGCCGGCTTCGATGAGCCAGGCCATCGACGAACCATCCGCCCTGGTGCGCCTGCGTGCCGGCGTGTTCAAGCCGGGCGACGCCTACGGCAAGGAAGCGGACTCGTACATGCACCGTGCCTTCGTCGACGTGATCTGGCGCTTCTGAGGCCGGTAGGGGACTTACCGTTATGAACCTTCACCCGCACCTACGTCACAGCCTGCTGGCCAGCGCCTTGCTGCTGGCAGCAGGCCTGGCCGCCGCCACCGAGCCGACGACCACGGCCAAGGGCTTGCAGCAGGCCAAGACCTACACGGTCTCCAGTGCCCCGGTCGAACCACTGCACATGGACCCGCCAAAGCTGCCCGACCTGACCGGCTACACCGCCGAGGCGGTACAGAAGAAGATCGACCGCCGTCACAAGGGCAAGGTCAGCCTGCGCCGCATGTTCCAGGAAGACACGCTCAAGGAGTTCGTCGGTGGCGACAACAAGGCGGCCGAGTGGGTCCAGCGCCAGCATGGCATTCCGCAGGCCATCTTCGTCGATGACGGGCATGTCGACCTGGTCGAGCTGAGCAAGAAGGTACCCAGGCAGTACCTCAGCGAAGTGGAGCCGGGCGTGTACCTGGCGCGCCTGCCGATCGTGGTCGGGCAGAAGGGCATCCTCGAGATCGACGGCAAGGTCAAGCAGCTGCGCCTGTCCCAGGAGGGCGGTTCGTTCCTGGTCAACGACGGCAAGCTGTTCGTCACCGATACCCAGGTGACCGCCTGGCGCGAAAAGGACAACGGCCCGGCGACCTTCCGCTCGCCCAAGGAGTTCCGCCCGTTCCTGCTGTCGTGGGGCGGCACCGAGACCTACATCGTCAACAGCAAGATGGCCAGCTTCGGCTATGCCAAGTCCAAGTCGTACGGGGTGAGTATCTCGCAGTACACGCCGAACATGGCCAAGCGCATGGGCCGCCCGGAACCCACCGGCTGGATCATCGGCTCGGAATTCAGCGACATGTGGTACGGCTTCTACTGCTACGAGACCCAGGACTTCGTGGTCAAGGACAACACCTACCGCGACAACATCGTCTACGGCATCGACCCGCACGACCGCTCGCACCGCCTGATCATCGCCGGCAACACGGTGTACGGCACCAAGAAGAAGCACGGCATCATCATTTCGCGTGAGGTCAACGACAGCTGGATCATCAACAACAAGAGCTACGACAACAAGCTCTCCGGGGTGGTGATCGACCGTAACAGCGTCAACAACCTGATTGCCTACAACGAGATCTACCGCAACCACACCGACGGCATCACCTTGTACGAAAGCGGCGACAACCTGATCTGGGGCAACAAGCTGATCAACAACCGCCGCCACGGCATCCGTGTGCGTAACAGCGTGAACATCCGCCTGTACGAGAACGTCGCCATGGCCAACGGCCTGGTGGGTGTGTACGGCCACATCAAGGACCTGTCCGACACCGACCGTGACATCGCTCTCGACCCGTTCGACACCAAGGTATCGCTGATCCTGGTCGGTGGCGAACTGGCTGCCAACGGCTCCGGCCCGCTGTCGATCGACTCGCCGCTGTCGGTCGAGCTGTACAAGGTGTCCATGCTCGCCCCACGCAAGGCCAGCGGCATCAGCCTCAACGGCGTGCTGGGTGAGCGCCAGGACGAAATCCTCGACCTGCTGGTCCGCCAGAAAAAGGCTGTGCTGATCGACCCGGTCGAACGCCAGACCGAAATGATCGAATAAGGAAGCCCAGACCATGACTCCACACCTGATGAAACTGCTGGGCCTGTCCACTGCCCTCCTGGCCATCAGCCAGGGCGTGAGCGCCGACGACGTGAAGGCCCCGACCTTCACCGCCGAGCCTTGCTGCCAGCTGTGCCCGGAAGCGCACGACCCCAGCCGCTACACCACCCGCTACCAGCAGAACTTCACCACGCTGGTGCAGGCCCAGGGTGACTGGCTGTTCCGTACCCGCGAAGACCTGCGCACCGAGTTCACCACCACCCCGGCCGGCTACAAGCGCCTGCAGCAGGTGCACGACGCGTTCAAGAAGCGCGGCGTGGAACTGGTGGTGGTGTACCAGCCGACCCGTGGCCTGGTGAACCGCAACATGCTCAACCCGGCGGAAAAAGCTGCCTTCGACTACCAGAAGGCGTTGGGCAACTACCAGGCCATGCTCAAGCGCTTCGCCAGCATGGGCTACAACGTGCCCGACCTGTCGCCGCTGACCAACGAACAGCTGGCCGCCGCCGACCAAGGCAAGGACTTCTACTTCCGCGGCGACCAGCACTGGACGCCATACGGTGCCGAGCGCGCGGCGAAGATCGTGGCCGAGACCGTGCACAAGATGCCGGCTTTCGAAGGTATCCCGCGCAAGGAATTCGAGACGAAGAAGTCCGGCCGCATGGGCAAGACCGGCACCCTGCACAACGTTGCCGGCCAGCTCTGCGGCACCAGCTATGCAGTCCAGTACATGGACCAGTTCACCACCGAGCCGAAAGGCTCCGACGGTGGCGGTGACGACCTGTTCGGTGACGCTGGCAACGCCCAGATCACCCTGGTCGGCACCAGCCACAGTGGCAAGAACTACAACTTCGCCGGCTTCCTGCAGCAGTACATCGGTGCCGATGTGCTCAACGTCGCCTTCCCCGGCGGTGGCCTGGAAGGCTCGATGATCCAGTACCTGGGCAGCGAGGAATTCAAGAAGAACCCGCCGAAGATCCTGATCTGGGAGTTCTCTCCGCTGTACCGCCTGGACCAGGAAACCATCTGGCGGCAGATCCTCGGCCTGCTCGACGACGGCTGCGATAACCGCCCGGCGCTGATGAGCGCGAGCACCACCCTCAAGCCCGGCAAGAACGAGTTGATGGTGAACGGCAAGGGCGGCGTGATCAAGGACCTGGTCAACCGCAACATCCAGATGGACGTGAAGTTCGAGGACCCGTCGGTGAAAGTCCTGCAGGCCACCCTCTGGTACCTCAACGGCCGCCACGAGGACATCAAGCTGGAAAAACCGGAAACCGCCGAGACCGATGGCCGTTTCGTCTTCCAGATGCGCGAAGACGAGGACTGGGCCAGCCAGGGCCTGCTGGCCTTCGAGGTACAGGGCCCGGAAAGCGGTACCCAGAAGGTCGAGGCCAAGCTCTGCAAACGCAACAACTTCGCCGTGCCCGCGCAGACCGCGCAGGCCGGCCAGTGAGGCGACCATGACTGCGTTCAAGCGAATTTTCCGCCCTGCCCTGCTCGCCCTGGCCTTGTGCGGCAGTGCCGCGCACGCCGCGCTGGTACCGCCGCAGGGGTACTACGAAGGGATCGAAAAGCTCAAGACCGGCGACGGTAACTTCCGCTGCGAAGCTGTGCCCAAGCCGTACACCGGGGCCCTGCAGTTCCGCAGCAAGTACGAAGGTTCGGACAAGGCGCGGGCCACCCTCAACGTCAGCTCGGAAAAGGCCTTTCGCAAGTCCACCGAGGACATCACCACCCTTGAAAGAGGCGTGAGCAAGATGATCGGCCAGTACATGCGCGATGGTCGCCCGGCACAGCTCGAGTGTGCCCTGGCCTGGCTGGGCAGCTGGGCACGTGCCGATGCGTTGATGTCCACCGACTACAACCACACCGGGAAGTCGATGCGCAAATGGGCGCTGGGCAGCATGAGCGGTTCATGGCTGCGCCTGAAGTTCTCCAACTCGCAGCCACTGGCTGCGCACCAGGCCGAGGCCGAGCTGATCGAGAAATGGTTCGCCCGCCTCGCCGAGCAGACCGTGCGCGACTGGAGCGACCTGCCACTGGAGAAAATCAACAACCACAGCTACTGGGCAGCCTGGGCGGTGATGGCCACCGCCGTGGCCACCGACCGTCGCGACCTGTTCGACTGGGCCGTGAAGGAATACCGGATTGGTGCCAACCAGGTCGATGCGCAGGGCTTCCTGCCCAACGAGCTCAAGCGCAAGCAACGCGCCCTGGCCTACCACAACTACGCCCTGCCGCCGTTGGCGATGATCGCCAGTTTTGCCCAGGTCAACGGCGTGGATGTGCGCGGCGAGAACGACAACGCCCTGCATCGCCTGGCGCAGCGGGTGCTGGCCGGGGTCAAGGACCCGAGCACGTTCAAGGCGCGCAATGGCGAGAAGCAGGACATGCAAGACCTGAAGATCGACAGCAAGTACTCGTGGATGGAGCCCTATTGCAGCCTGTATGCGTGCAGCGGCGACACCCTGCAACGCAAACGCGGGATGCAGCCGTTCAACAGCTTCCGGCTGGGCGGCGACCTGACCCGGGTCTACGACCCGAGCGCAGAGAGCAAGAAATGAGTTGAACCCCTTTGGGGGTCGGAACCTGTGGGAGCGGGCATGCCCGCTCCCACAGGTACCAAGGCTTCCCCCACTTTTTGAGTGGGGGGTTTGGGGGGCGCTGTGCCCCGGATGCTGTGAACAAAAAGGAGAACCGGGATGGTCTTCTCGTCCAACGTGTTCCTGTTCCTGTTCTTGCCGATCTTCCTCGGCTTGTATTACTTGAGCGGGCAACGTTATCGCAACCTGTTGCTGCTGGTCGCCAGCTACATCTTCTACGCCTGGTGGCGAGTGGACTTCCTGGCATTGTTCGCCGGGGTCACCCTGTGGAACTACTGGATCGGCCTGAAGGTCGGCGCCGCCGGTGTCCGCACCAAGCCCGCCCAGCGCTGGCTGCTGCTCGGCGTGGGTGTCGACCTGGCGATCCTCGGCTACTTCAAATACGCCAACTTCGGCGTCGACAGCCTGAACGCGATCATCACCTCGTTCGGCCTGGAGCCGTTCATCCTCACCCACGTGCTGCTGCCGATCGGTATCTCGTTCTACATCTTCGAGTCGATCAGCTACATCATCGACGTGTACCGTGGCGACACCCCGGCCACCCGCAACCTGATCGACTTTGCCGCATTCGTGGCGATCTTCCCGCACCTGATCGCCGGCCCCGTGCTGCGCTTCAAGGACCTGGTCGACCAGTTCAACAACCGTACCCACACCCTGGACAAGTTCTCCGAAGGCTGCACCCGCTTCATGCAGGGCTTCATCAAGAAAGTGTTCATCGCCGACACCCTGGCCGTCGTCGCCGACCACTGCTTCGCCCTGCAGAACCCGACTACCGGCGATGCCTGGCTCGGTGCCCTGGCCTACACCGCGCAGCTGTATTTCGACTTCAGCGGCTACAGCGACATGGCCATCGGCCTGGGCCTGATGATGGGCTTCCGCTTCATGGAGAACTTCAAGCAGCCGTACATCAGCCAGTCGATCACCGAGTTCTGGCGGCGCTGGCACATCAGCCTGTCGACCTGGCTGCGCGACTACCTGTACATCACCTTGGGCGGTAACCGCAAAGGCACCTTCAACACCTACCGCAACCTGTTCCTGACCATGCTGCTGGGCGGCCTGTGGCACGGCGCCAACTTCACCTACATCATCTGGGGCGCGTGGCATGGCATGTGGCTGGCCATCGAGCGCGCACTGGGCATCGACACCAACCCACAGCGCTTCAACCCGGTGAAGTGGGCCTTCACCTTCCTGCTGGTGGTGGTCGGCTGGGTGATCTTCCGCGCCGAAAACCTCGAAGTGGCCGGCCGCATGTACGGCGCCATGTTCAGCTTCGGCGACTGGCAGCTGTCGGAACTCAACCGCGCCCAGCTCACCGGCCTGCAGGTCGCCACCCTGGTGGTCGCCTACATCACCCTGGCGTTCTTCGGCCTGCGTGACTTCTATCGCAATGCCAGGCCGACGCCCAAGGCCACCCCGGTGGCGGTCAACGCCGACGGTTCGATCGGCCTGGACTGGTCCCGCGTGATGACCCGCGCCCTGGTACTGCTGCTGTTCGTGGCCTCGATCCTCAAGCTTTCGGCGCAGAGCTACTCGCCGTTCCTCTACTTCCAGTTCTGAGGTGGATGACATGACCCGCACATTACGCATTACCTATTCACTGTCGTTCCTCGGCCTGCTGGTAGGCATGGGCGTGTGGTCGACCGGTGGCCTGCAAAGTTTCCAGCGCACCGAACAGATGACCCTGCTCAACGGCAAGCTGGCCAAGGCCGCCGAGACCCACTACGACGAGCACTTCCCGATCAAGCGGTTGGGCACCAACCTGTGGGCGGCGATGGATTTCAAGCTGTTCAATGAAGGCCGCCCCGGTGTGGTACTGGGCCGCGACCAGTGGTTGTTCAGCGACGAAGAATTCAAGCCCACCGCCGGGGCCGAACAGCTGATGGCCGAAAACCTGGCGCTGATCCGTGGCGTACGCGACACCCTGCAGCAGCACGGCAGCCAGCTGGTGCTGGCAATCGTGCCGGCCAAGGCACGGGTATACGCCGAATACCTGGGCAAGGAACTGCCGACCAGCCTGCATGGCGACCTGTACAACCAGTTCCACGCCCAGGCCCGCCAGGCCAACGTGTTCGCCCCGGACCTGATGGCACCGCTGGAACAGGCCAAGGCCCGAGGCCAGGTGTTCCTGCGCACCGATACCCACTGGACGCCGATGGGCGCCGAAGTGGCAGCACAGGCGCTGGCCGAAGCGGTCAGCCGGCAAAACCTGCTCAACGGCGAGCCACAGACGTTCGTCACCGAAGCCGGCAGCACCGCGCCGTACAAGGGCGACCTGACCAACTTCCTGCCACTGGACCCGCTGTTCAGCAACCTGCTGCCGGCACCGGACAACCTGCAGAAGCGCACCACCCGCCCGGTCGAAGCCGAGGGTGAAGCCGGTGACGCACTGTTCGCCGACAAGCAGATCCCGGTTGCCCTGGTGGGCACCAGCTATAGCGCCAACCCGCACTGGAACTTCCTCGGTGCGCTGCAGCAGGCCCTGCGCAGCGACGTGGCCAACTACGCCGAAGACGGCCACGGCCCGCTGCTGCCGATGCTCAAGTACCTGCAAAGCGATGCCTTCAAGAACGCCGCACCACAAGTGGTGGTGTGGGAATTCCCCGAACGTTATCTGCCAATGAAGAACGACCTCAGCAGCTTCGACCCGCAGTGGATCGCGCAGCTGAAGAACTCCCGTAAATCCGAAGAAAACCTGGCCTTGTCGTCCACCCGGACGAACCACTGATAGAGAGGAACACGCCAATGACTACCAAGACTTCCATTGCCAAAGCCCTCACCCTCGCGGCCGGCCTGTCCCTGGCCTCGATGCAGGCATTCGCCGGTGCCGACGCCGCGCTGTACGGCCCGACTGCACCAAAAGGTTCGACCTTCGTGCGCCTGTACAACGCTTCCAGCACCCCGACCGCAGCCTCGGTCGGCAATACCCAGATCAAGCAGGTTGGCGCCCAGGCCAGCAGCGACTTCAGCTTCCTGCCAGGCGGTGACTATACCGCCCAGGTCGGCGGCAAGAGCGTGCCGGTCAAGCTGGCCTCGGACAAGTACTACACCCTGGTCAACAGCGCCAACGGCAGCCCGAAGCTGATCGAAGAGCCGCCGTTCAAGAACAAGCAGAAAGCCCTGGTTCGCGTGCAGAACCTGAGCGACCAGCAACTGACCCTGAAGACTGCCGACGGCAAGACCGAAGTGGTCAAGCCAGTGGCCGCCAACGGCCGCGGCGAGCGTGAGATCAACCCGGTCAAGGTCAACCTGGCGCTGTACCAAGGAGACAAGAAAGTGGGTGACGTGAAACCGGTCGCCCTGGAGCGCGGCGAAGCCGCAGTGCTGTACGTAACGGGTTCCGGCAGCGCCTTGTCGCCGGTGTGGGTAACTCGCCCCGTGGCTAGCAACTGATTCCACTGCCTCTCAACGACTATTGGAGAAACATGATGATCCCGGTAATTCTTTCTGGTGGTAGCGGTTCCCGTCTGTGGCCTCTGTCGCGCAAGCAGTTCCCCAAGCAGTTCCTGGCCCTGACCGGTGAACACACCCTGTTCCAGCAAACCCTGGAACGCCTGGTGTTCGAAGGCATGGACACGCCGATCGTGGTCTGCAACAAGGACCACAAGTTCATCGTCCAGGAGCAACTGGCCGCGCTGAAGCTGGAAACCCAGGGCATCCTGATGGAGCCGTTCGGCCGCAACACCGCCCCGGCGGTGGCCATGGCGGCGATGAAACTGGTCAACGAAGGCCGCGACGAGCTGATGCTGGTGCTGCCCGCCGACCATGTGATCGATGACCAGAAGGCCTTGCAACGTGCCCTGGCCCTGGCCACCGTGGCCGCCGAGCGTGGCGAGATGGTGCTGTTCGGCGTACCGGCGACCAAGCCGGAAACCGGCTATGGCTACATCCGCTCCAGCCAGGATGCCTTGCTGCCGGAAGGCGTGGCCCGCGTGGCCCAGTTCGTCGAGAAGCCCGACGAGAAACGCGCCGCCGAATTCGTCCAGGCCGGTGGCTACTTCTGGAACAGCGGCATGTTCCTGTTCCGTGCCAGCCGCTTCCTCGAAGAGTTGAAAAAGCACGACGGCGACATCTACGACACCTGCGTGCTGGCCCTGGAGCGCAGCCGTGAAGACGGCGATGTGCTGACCATCGACGAAGCCACCTTCGCCTGCTGCCCGGACAACTCCATCGACTACGCGGTGATGGAAAAGACCCAGCGCGCCTGCGTGGTGCCGATGTCGGCCGGCTGGAGCGACGTGGGCTGCTGGTCGTCGCTGTGGGAAGTGCACGAGAAGGACGACAACGGCAACGTCACCAAGGGCGACGTGGTGGTACAGGACAGCCACAACTGCATGATCCACGGCAACGGCAAGCTGGTGTCGGTGATCGGCCTGGAAAACATCGTGGTGGTCGAGACCAAGGACGCGATGATGATTGCCCACAAGGACAAGGTCCAGGGCGTCAAGCAGATGGTCAAGACCCTCGACGAGCAGGGCCGCAGCGAAACCCAGAACCACCTGGAAGTGTACCGCCCATGGGGCTCGTACGACTCGGTGGACATGGGCGGCCGCTTCCAGGTCAAGCACATTACCGTCAAGCCGGGCGCCAGCCTGTCGCTGCAGATGCACCACCACCGCGCCGAGCACTGGATCGTGGTGTCCGGCACTGCCGAGGTGACCTGTGACGAGAACGTGTTCCTGCTGACCGAGAACCAGTCGACCTACATCCCGATCGCCTCGGTGCACCGCCTGCGCAACCCGGGCAAGATCCCGCTGGAGATCATCGAGGTGCAATCCGGCAGCTATCTGGGCGAGGACGACATCGAGCGCTTCGAGGATGTGTATGGGCGTACGTCCACTCCCATCGAGCGCGGCGTTTCGGTGAAGACCATCGCGCAGTAAATGCTGACTCGCCCCTGGCCTGGCCAGGGGCGAGACTGCTTATCCAATGCTCGGGTTTATGACGACGATGTCGAATGCGCGCCCTACCACCCTGAAAGGTCGCTGCAAATCATCCAGCCCTTCACATTCGAAGGATTCAGCCTTGATGCGCGTGGCTGTCATTTCGAGTTGCCGGATAGTCCCGGACCTGGCATAGCCGCCATAGGTTGTGCCGCGCTTGTGGACAAGTACCTGGTTCCTCTGTTCATCGATAGTGATATCTCTCACGCCATCGTGTACTTCCAGCAGGAAGTCGATGAAGACTTCCGCATCCGCGGCCTCCCCCTTGTACGCATACAACGCCGCGTATTTTTCATTGGCCCCATAGTCCACACCTTCCGAAACGAAACTCTCCCCTTGACCAGCGAGGCTGATGTCAGCGATTACTGTTCCCTTGGCAGGCAATCTCAGTGCTTTCCCACGCTTTTGCTCAACCGATGTCATGGCCATGCTCCTTTTGAATAGGCATGATGGATTTTAAGAACATGGGCCATTTCCTCTACTAGCAGAAATGCCAGGTCTGCCTCCTAGGCATAGGTGTTCACCGGTTACCTGACCGCTGAGTTGCCGCTAGGCTATAGCCATCCATCCGCACGAATAAGGCGATTACGCGATGCTGTTCGGTGCCCTGCTGATCCTCTCCTGGCTGGTGTTGTTGCTGCGTCATCCAGCCAAGGCGCTTCCAATTTCCCTGGCGGCCATATGTGGCCTGGGCCTGGTGGCCTTGTTCGTAGTCTGGCAAGACAACCGCGAAAGCAACCGACTGGCCCGCCTGGACCTGCGCCTGACCTACGCCCCCGAACACTGCCCCGCCGACCGTACCCTGCAGGTGCACATGAAGAACGGCAACGACGTGCCGCTAACCGAACTGCGCTGGCGCGTGGCGGCCTACGCGCCGGGCGATACCGTGAACCTGGCGGAGAACACCTACAATGCCCCGCGCTACCGTGGGCCGGGTGAACTGCAGCCGGGTGCCGAGTGGAAAGACTGCCTGCCGTTGCCGCCGCTGCGCTCCGGGTACCGGCCGCAAACCCTGGAGTTTCGGGCTGAGCACCTGCAGGGTACATTTGCCAATTGATCGTTTGCCTGTGCCGCCCTGTTCGCTGCTGAACCCGCGAAGAGGCCGACTCAGCAACACAAACTCCCAGACAACAGGTCCCAACCATGCCCACCGTCCTGATCACCGGTTGTTCCAGCGGTATCGGCCGCGCCTTGGCCGACGCCTTCCGCGATGCCGGCCACCATGTCTGGGCCACTGCCCGCAAACCGGAAGATGTCGAGCAACTGCACGCCGCCGGTTTCACCGCTCGGCAACTGGACGTGAATGACAGCGTTGCTTTGGCCCGCCTGGCCGAAGAGCTGGAGACCCTCGACATTCTGATCAACAACGCCGGTTACGGGGCCATGGGCCCGTTGCTTGATGGCGGCGTGGACGCCCTGCGCCAGCAGTTCGAAACCAACGTCTTCGCCGTGGTCGGCGTCACCCGCGCCCTGTTCCCGCTGCTGCGCCGTACGCGTGGTCTGGTGGTGAACATCGGCAGCGTTTCCGGCGTGCTGGTCACCCCCTTCGCCGGAGCCTATTGCGCCTCGAAAGCCGCCGTGCATGCGCTGAGCGATGCCTTGCGCCTGGAGCTGGCACCGTTCGGCGTGCGGGTGATGGAAGTGCAGCCGGGGGCGATTGCCTCGCAGTTCGCCAGCAATGCCCAGCGCCAGGCCGAGCAGGTGCTGGCGGCGGATTCAGCGTGGTGGCCGTTGCGTGAGCAGGTGCAGGCTCGGGCACGTGCGTCGCAGGACAAACCGACTTCGGCGGCGGTGTTTGCCCAAGGCGTATTGGCAGCAGTCGGCAAGTCGCCGGTGCCAGCAATGGTGCGCCTGGGCAATGGCAGCACGGTCTTGCCGCTGATGGCCCGGCTGCTGCCACGACGGTTGCTGGACTGGGCGCTGCGCAAACGCTTTGGCCTGCTGCGCCCGCTCTGAGAGTTCGGCCACCTGTGCTGGATGCAGGAGCGGCTTCAGCCGCGATCACCGGCACAACCGGTGCCCTCCACCGCGTCGCCTGCTTCGCGGATAAATCCGCTCCCACAGATGTGAACCGCGCTGGCCTCGGGTTGGCGCTGTACCTGTAGGCGCGGCATTCAGCCACGATCACCGGCGCAGCCGCTGCCATCCACCGCGTCGCCTGCACAAGGCAACAAGCAATCAGGCTATTGAACGCAGTACACCACCATCCACCCGCAAGGCCGCCCCGGTGGTGGCGCTGGCCTGCATCGAAGCCAGGTACACCACCATGTTCGCCACCTCTTCCACTGTCGCCAGCCGCTTGATCAGTGAGGTCGGCCGGTGTTCGGCGAGGAAGTTCGCCTCCAGCGTTTCCGTCGACACCCCTTGCTCCGCAGCCAGCTTGGCGAAGAAGTCCCCCACTCCCTCCGAGCGTGTGGGCCCTGGCAACACCGAGTTCACTGTCACCCCGGTCCCGGCCAGGGTCTCGGCCAGCCCACGCGATACCGCCAGCAGCGCGGTCTTGGTCATGCCGTAGTGAATCATCTCGGTCGGGATCTGCAATGCCGATTCACTGGACAGGAAGATCACCCGGCCCCAGCCGCGGTCGGCCATGCCCTGGGCATAGTGGCGCGACAGGCGCACGGCGCTGAGCACGTTGACGTCGAAGAAGCGCTGCCAGTCCTGGTCGTCGATTTCGAAAAACGGCTTGGGCTCGAAGATACCAAGGTTGTTGATCAGGATGTCGGTGTGCGGCACCTGGTCGAACAGTGCCTGCGCACCGGCCTGGGTGCCCAGGTCGGCGGCAATGCCGATGATGCGGGCTTGTGGCAGGCGCTCGCGCACACCATTCAGGGCGTCGTCGACCCGGGCCTGGGTACGACCGTTGAGCACCACTTCGGCGCCCGCCTCGGCCAGGCCGATGGCAATGGCCAAGCCAATGCCGGCGGTGGAACCGCTGACGATGGCACGCTTGCCGTTCAAAGAAATGTGCATCTGTGCTCCCTCCCTAACTGTGAGAATGCGGCTGCTCATCGAATGCCTGCCAGCCACCACCCAAGGCCTTGTACAGCCCCACCAGCGCCTGCGACACCGCCGCCGAGCTGTCGATCCACTGCTCTTCGCTGGCCAACAAGGCACCCTGCACGGTCAGCACGTTGAGAAAGTCCACCGCCCCTTCCACATACTGGCGCTGGGCGGTTTCCAGGGCGATGCGGTTCTGCCGCACCGCCTCTGCCAGGTGGTCGCGACGCAACTGGCTGGCGTTGTACAGGCGTAGCACATCGTCGATTTCATGCCAGGCGCCGAGCACCACCTTGCGATAGTTCAGCGCCGCTTCCTGCTGCTGTGCCTCGCGCAGTTCCAAGGTGCCCTTGAGCCGGCCACCCTCGAAGATCGGCAGTGACAGCTGCGGGCCGAAGGCGAAGCGACGCGAATCCCAGCCGCCGAAATCCGCCAGCTGCATGGCCTGGAAACCGACGCTGCCCGACAGACGGATGCTGGGGTAGAAGTCGGCCTCGGCCACCCCGATGCTGGCAGTCGCAGCATGCAGGCGAGCCTCGGCCTGGCGAATGTCCGGACGCCGCTCGGCCAGCTCCGACGGCAGGCCGATGGCAAACTTCTGCTCTGGTGCAGGCAGTTCGCCGCCCTTGAGCAGTTCGGCCTGCAGGCTGCGCGGCGGTTCGGCAGCGAGCAGGCTGAGCGCGTTGACCAGGTCGTCGCGGCGGGCCTCCAGGCTTGGCAGGCGCGACTCGATCGAGGCCACCTGGGCACTGGCCTGGGCCACGTCGAGCCGGGTGGCAACGCCTTCGGCCTGGCGCTCCTCAGACAGCTTCAGGCTGTGCCGGGCGACCTTGAGGTTGTCCTGGGTCACATCAATGGTGTGCTGCACGGCGCGCAGCTGGATGTAGTTGCCGGCGGTTTCCGCCAGCAGCGCCAAGAGCACGCCACGACGGTCATTCTCGGCCACTGCTACGGTTGCATCGGCAGCTTCGACCTGGCGCCGCACGCGGCCCCACAAGTCCAGTTCCCAACCGGCCACCAAGTCGCCCTGCCAGAGGTTGAAGGCTTCCTTGCCCGCCTTGCCGGACGGGTCGCTCAGGCCTTCGGCACTGTTGCGCGCGCGGCTATAGCCGGCGTTCACGTCCACCGACGGTACCTCATCGGCCGCAATACTGCTGCGCAGGGCCCGGCTTTGTAGCAGCCGGGCGCTGGCCATCTGCAAGTCCAGGTTGCGCTCGGCAACGCGCTGGATCAAGGCACTCAGCTGGGCATCATGGAAGCTTTCCCACCAGCGTAGTTCCAGCGGTTCGGCCTGTGGCTGGCTGGCCGCCGCCTCGCCTTGCAACGGCGCCCAGTGTTGCGGTGCCTGGCTGTCGGGGCGCTGGAAATCCGGGCCCAGGGTGCAGCCGGCCAGCCACACAGCCAGCAATAATGGGCTCAAGCGGAATGCCGGTTTCATCGCGCACTCACCTCGTTGCCATGCAGCGTGTCGCCACGGGTATCGATGGTCGCTTCCACCGACATGCCCACGCGCAGGCGGGTTAACAGCGGCTGGCCGTCATCGAAGACGATCTTCACCGGAATGCGCTGCACCACCTTGGTGAAGTTGCCAGTGGCGTTGTCTGGCTTGACCGCGGCGAACGTCACCCCGGTGGCCGGGGCGATGCTTTCCACATGACCGCGCAACTGCTCACCAGCAAAGGTGTCGACACTGATGCTCACCGCCTGGCCGGGCTGCACATGGGTCAGCTGGGTTTCCTGAAAGTTGCCGACCACGTAGGCCTGCTGCAATGGCACCACCGACAGCAGGCGGGCGCCCGGGTTGACGTAGGCGCCGACGCGCAAGGCGCGCTCGCCGACCATGCCATCCACCGGCGCTGTGATACGGGTGTAGGACAGGTCGAGCTGGGCCTTTTCCAGCCCCGCCTCGGCGCGCTTGAGCTGGCCATCGGCACTGGCCACCTGGGCGCCGAGGATATCCACTTGTTTGCGCGCTGCCAGCAATGCCGCCTGGGCATTGGCCAGGCGTGCGCGCGCCTGGTCGACCCTGCTGCGCGCCTGCTGGGCATTCTGTACGGTACCGGCGCCCTGTTCGGCCAGGCGGCTATAGCGGTTCACTTCATGGTCGGCGAATGCGGCTTCGGCCTGGGCGGCTTTCACCTCAGCCTCGGCCTGGGCAATCAGTGCGGCCTGGCGCTCCAAAGTAGCCCTGGCGTCGGCGCTCTGCGCCTTGGCCACCAACAGCTGCGCCTGCGCGGCATCCAGCGCAGCCTGGTAGTCACGGGCATCGATGGTCGCCAGTAGCTGGCCGGCCTTGACCTGCTGGTTGTCTTCTACCAGCACGTCCTTGATGAAGCCGGCGACCTTCGGCGCGACCACGGTGTAGTCGGCGGCCACATAGGCATCATTGGTACTCTGGCGGTGGTCGCTGCCGAGCATCCAGGGGCCGACGATGCCGGCCAGGACGGCCACGGCAAGCACCGAGCCGATGATCAGGGTTTTACGGTTGTTGGTCATTTCAGCGGTTCTCGAATTCACCCCGGGCTCAAGCCACCGCGCGCGGTGGGTAGACCCGGGTAGGCACGAAAGGAATCAGGCAGATCAGGGCCAAGGCAATGCCAGCCATGACCAGGTAGAGGTCGGCCGAAGTCAGCACCAACGCCTGTTCGTGGATACGCTTGGCCAGGCCCACGGCGTTGTCGTCGACCAGCGGGGCGTTGCCCAGGCTGTCCACCAGGTGGTTGGAATGAAAGTGCCGGCGTACAGTGCCCAGGGCGTCCAGCAGGCCACCGGCAATCACCGCTGCCAGGCCCTTCACGGTGTTGAACCAGCTGGAAGCGAATGGGCCCTCCTGCGGGGACATGCCATTGGTGGACAGCATCAGTAGCGGCAGCACGGCCATCGGTTGGCCAAACACCTGCAGCAGGTAGAACGGATAGAAGTCGCCACGGATCCATTCGGCAGTCAGCAGGCTGCTGCCGAGGCAGGACAGCACCAGCAACGCCAAGCCGACGCCCAGAACCCAGCGGCAGTCCACTGCGCGGATGTTGCACAGCGCCGCTGTCAATGGCAGGGCAAGCAGTTGTGGCATCGCTACCAGCAGCATCAGCGGGCTGGTCTGCGCCGGGCGATAGCCCTGGAGCTGCGCGAGGTAGGCCGAAGGGATGCTGCCCACGCCGGAGAGCACGATCAGCACCCCGGCCAAGGTGACCAGGGCGAAACTCAGGTTGCGCCGCGACAGCATGCGCAACTGGAAGAACGGCAGCGGCTCGGACCATTCGTTGTACATGAACAGCACCAGCAACAGCAGGCCACCGCCCAGCAGCCAGCAGATCAGCGGCGAATCGAACCAGCCCCAGCGGTCGCCCAGCGACAGGCCCAGCACGATACAGCTGATGGCAGGCAGGCCGAGCAGCACGCCGCGCCAGTCGAACTGTTTGAAACGCTCCAGGCGTAGCGGGTCCTGCGGCAGGCCCCAGCCGACACAGACCATGGCCAGTGCCGAGGGCAGGATGATCTGCCAGAACGCCCAGCGCCAGCCGACGTATTCGGTCCACAGCCCCGCCAGTGGCGTACCCAGGTTGGGCCCAAAGGTGGCGGTGAGCGCGTAGCAGGCCAGGCCATAGACCTTGATGCCCGGCGGCAGGAAGCGCAGGGCCACGCTCATCAGCATTGGCGGCAGCGCGCCCGAGGCGAAGCCCTGGAGCACGCGCAGCAGCATCAGGCTGTGCAGGTTGGGGGCGAACGGTTGCAGCAGGCCGAGCAGCGCGAACAAGCCAATGGCGCACAGGGTGAAACGGCGCAATGAAAAGGTGGTGGCCAGCCAAGGGGCGAAGGCCATGGCCGACACCGAGGCGGCGCTGTACACCGCCAGCAGCCAGGCGCCTTCGTCGGCACCGATGCCCATGGCGCCGCGGATATCGGCCAGGGAAATCTTGGTCACCGATTCGTTGAGCCCTGCGCACAACACGGCCAGCAATACCCCGAACAGCCCGACCACGACCTGCAGGCCGAACGCCGTCTGAACAGGCGCGGCCGTTGCAGGGGCGGCAAGCGCGGCAGACGGGGCGGACAGGGAACTCATTGGTTGACAACTCCAGCAACAAATTTGCGACTGGAGCAAGTCTAGGAAGGTCGAATGCTGACGAAAACTGACTTCTTGGCAGGTTTAAGTTGCGTCAGGCGCAATCCACTGCTGTCGAGGCAGCCAACCCGCTATCAAGGGTCGACACTGCAGCAAGCCTTCAAGATCTGCCGCAACCAGCGATGTGCCGGGTCATTGTGGAAGCGTGGGTGCCATGCCTGCAGAACGGTGACCCGTTCCAGCGGCACCGGGATCTCGAATGAACGCAGCGGTAACCCAAGCTTGTGCACACTGTTGAGAATGTTCGCCGGCATCGGCAGGATCAGGTCGGAATCCGGCAGCGAGAACAGCGCCGAATGGAAGCTCGGGGTAATCAACGCCACCCGCCGCTGCACCTTGCAGTTGGCCAGCTCGACATCGATCGGCCCGTTGGCCCGGCCACGGCGTGACACGCTGATCTGTGGATAACTGGCGAAACTCCCAGGTGTGATCGGCTGTTCGAAGATCGGGTGGTCGCGCCTGGCCAGGCCTACGTAATAGGTCTGGAACAGGCTCTGCACCTTGATCTCCGGGCCCAGTTCCATGGTCGAGCTGATGATCAGGTCGGTGCGCCCGTCGCGCAGCACGCTGTCGTCATCACCGCCAGGGCTTTCCGGCACGAACCGCAGCACCGTGCGTGGCGCCTGCTCGTGCATGCGTCTGAGCAGCTGGGCGCCGTACAGGGCAATGAACAGGTCGTTGGTGCGGATGTTGAAGGCCCGGTCGAGCTTGGGCAGGTCGACCTCGTCGGCACTGCGGAACACCTCGCCGGCCTGCTCCACCAGCGCAGCCACCTGCTCGCGCAGGGCCAACGCTCGTGGCGTCGGCACCAGGCCGCGGCCGGCGCGCACCAGGATCGGGTCGCCCAGGGCATCGCGGATACGCCCAAGGGTCCGGCTCATCGCCGCCGGGCTCAGGTTCATGCGCTGTGCCGCACCGACTACACTGCCTTCGTCGAGCAGGGCATCGAGGGAGACGAGCAGGTTCATGTCGGGGAGTTGCATGGCCATTTTCCGTGACAGCTGTGGAATATGGCGATGGTAGCAGGTTGGCGGATTGCACCAGACGCAATGCGCTCGTGCGTGGTGATGCCTTTATCCACTGGCCGGGTTCGGCCATAAATGAGGCATTGGCAGGCCCGTCGCTTTCGCGGGGCAAGCCCGCTCCCACAGGAATCCCACAATACTCACGTGATGTGCAGTACCTGTGGGAGCGGGCTTGCCCCGCGAAAGGGCTGAGCCTGCAAGCACATCAGCCAGCCTCAACTTAGGATTACGCATGCCCAGCCCCGTCCTGATCGCCATCGATGCCTCACCCGCCTCCACTGCTCTGCTCACCCTCGCCCGCCGCTATTGCCGCCCCGGCGAACACGAACTGCACGTGCTGCTGGCCATCGACTCAACCTTCGCCGTGCACGACAAACCCGCGCCTTACACCACCGAGGAACTGGAGGAATACCCCGCCGCCTGCGAGGAACAACGCCTGGGTGACCGCGCCGTGGCCGAAGCGGTGGCGCTATTGCAACAGGCCGGCTTCGACAGCCAGGGCTGCATGGTTGCCGGGCAGCCGGTCGAGGCAATTGTCGGCAAGGCACAGGAACTGAACTGCGAGCTGATCATCATGGGCCACCGCCACCTGTCGCGGCTGGGGCGGTTGCTGGACCCGTCGGTCAGCGCGAAGGTGATCGACCGGGTTGGGGTGCCGGTGTTGGTGGGGGCCGCGGGCGGATGACTTGAGAGGTTTATCGCTTGTGGGATAGAGCGCCGCGCGGGCGGCGCGCGATCCCACAGGCGCCACCCCACTCAGGGCGAACCCGGCTTCACCACCACCGTACAGGTCGTCCCCGCCGCCAGCAGGAACCCTTCCGGCACCTCATCAATGTGAATACGCACCGGCACCCGCTGCGCCAGGCGAACCCAGTTGAAGGTCGGGTTCACATCGGCGATCAGCTCGCGGCTTTGCGGGTTGTCACGGTCGTAGATGCCACGGGCGATGCTCTCCACATGGCCCTTGATGCGCTCGCCGCTCATCATCTGCAGCTCGGCCTGGTCACCTACCTTCACATGCGGCAGCTTGGTCTCCTCGAAGAAACCGTACACCCAGAACGAGTGCTCGTCGACCACCGCCATCACCGCTTCACCGGTGCGCGCGTAGTCACCCTTGTGGATATTCAGGTTGGTCACGTAGCCGTCCACCGTGGCCACGATCTGCGTGCGCTTGAGGTTCAGCTCGGCTGCCGCCAGCTCGGCGAGGGCTTGCTGGTAGTCGGCCTGGGCTGCGTTGGCGATGTTGCTGGCGTCGTCGCGGTTTTCCTTGGAGATCACCAGGTTGTCCATGTCGGCACGGCGCTTGGCGTTGACCTTGCGCATTTCCCAGGTGGCCTTGCGCGAAGCGACCAGGGCCTTGGCCTGGTCGACTGCCAGCTGGTAGTGCTCGGGGTCGATCTGGATCAGCAGGTCGCCCTTCTTCACCCGCTGGTTGTCCTTGACCGGCACGTCCACCACATAGCCCGGCACATCGGCGGCGACGTTGATTATGTCGGCGCGCACGCGGCCGTCACGGGTCCATGGCGTGGTCATGTAATGCAGCCACAACTGGCGACCGATCACCACGGCAGCGGTCAGCACCAGCAGGGTGGCGATCAGGCTGAAGAACTTTTTCATCGAAGGTTTCTCACCAGTAGAGCGACAGCGCCAGGGCGCCGAACAGGCAGACGAACAGGCTCAGGCGCAGCAACGCCGGGTGCCAGAAGAAGCGGTAGCCATCATGGCTGGCGATGAACCGGTCCAGGCCCCAGGCCAGGCCCAGGGCGAACAGGAACATCAAGGTCATGGTGGGCATGTACACGCCATGGAAGGCGATTTCACGGGGCATGATTTCACGGAGCACGGTGCAGTCCTTTCGCCGGTGCCAGTGGCGACTGTGGGTCGAGCAGGGATGAACGGATGAAGTGCAGGTAGCTTTGCGCGCGGCGCAGTACCGAGGTGTCGAAGTGCCGGGCGAACGGCTCGTCGGTGGCCTGTACGCGGGCAATGGCGTGGTCCACCGCCACCAGGGCGCGTTCGTGGTTGCTGGCGCTGGGCTGCAGGAACAGCCGTGCCAGGGCGCGGCCCATGACGCGGATGGCCTGGCGCCAGGGTTGCGACTCGGCGTAGGCCGGGTGCACCGGCGCGCGGGCCTGTTCCTTGCGCAGCTCAATGACCGCGTGGCCGATCTCCAGCACGCTGAACATCCAGCCCATCAGCTGGCTTTGTACCTGCGGCTTGCCGGCAGCCAGGCCATAAGCCTGGTGCAGCAGGTCACGCGTGCGGCTCTCGAAGGCCGAGCCCAGGCCGCGCAGGCGACCACTGATGGCGAACAGCACCTGCTCGCGCAGTTCCTGCTCCAGGCGGCTCCACAGCCAGCGGCTGTTGGGCGGCAGGATGATTGCCCCGGCCGCCGCGCAGACGAACATGCCGATGACCATGCCGATGTAGTCGTTGATGAAGCTGTACGGGTCATACACGGTGAGGTTGTTCGGCACCGAGCCGATGGCGAAGAACACCAGCAGGCCGATGCCGTAGCCGGCATAGGCCGGGCGTGACGAGAGGAAGGCGCCGAGCACGAACACCGGCGCCAGCACCATGCACAACAGCGGGAAACCGTCGATCCAGGGGAACACGAAGAAGGTTTCGAAGAAGCCGACGAAGGCGCCAATCGCCGTACCACAGGCCATCTGGAACGACATGCGCTTGGGGTTGGGCGAAGCCGCCGACAGGCCGACGGTGACCGTGGCGATCAGGGTCATCATGGCCCCGCTGGGCCAATCGCTGAGCAACCAGTAACTGCCCAGCAGCAACAGCACCGCCGAGGCGCGCAGGCCAGCGGCCAGCGACACCAGCCAGCTGGTCTGCGCCACATAGGGCTCGTCCCATTGTTCGCGCTGGTGCCGGTGCGCGGCCAGCGAGGCGTGCGTCTCGGCATAGCTGTACATCTCGTCGACGAAGCGGTAGAGCAGCTCGAAAGCCGTGTGGAAATCGAGCAGGTCGGCCTCGCTCGGCTCGGTCGCCAGGTACTCGGCGCGCAGGCTGCGCACCTGCGCCTGCAGGCCTTCCTTGTAGGCCGCCAGTTCCAATGTCAGGCGCAACGCGTCGGCATCGGTCAGCGCCCGGCCGACGTAGGGTTGCAGCAACTCCACCAGGGTGTCCAGGCCCGGTTCGATGGCGCTGACGATCTGCCGCGGGCCACGCGCACGCAGGCGCTCCAGCAACCGGTGCAGGGCATTGAAGCGGGTGGTGATGGCCATGAATTCGCTGTTCATGCGCACCAGCCGGCCAGAGCGTCGGCGCATGTGCGGGTCTTCGAACGCGGTGACGTTGCGCAGGCTCTCAAGGCCCACTGCCTCGGCGACGAAGCGCACGTTGCTGGTCTCGAAGCGGTCGCGCTGGCTGTCGCCGCGCAAGGCTTCGACCACTACCCCGGCAAATACGCCAAAGCGCTGGTACAGGGCGTTGCGCATGGCGGCACTGGCCGACTGCGGCAGGATCGCCGCGCTGACGAAGGTCGACACCAGGATGCCCAGGGCGATTTCCAGCACCCGCCACACCGCCGCCATGAATGCCTGGTCAGGGTGTTGCAGCACCGGCAGGCCGATCATCGCTGCGGTGTAGCCGGCCAGCACGAAACCATAGGCGCGGAAGGTGCGGTAGCGCATGGCACCGGCCGAGCACAGGCCTACCCAAACGGCCAGGCTGGGCAGGAACAGCTCGGTGTTCTGCGGAAAGATGGCGATCAGCGCCACCATCATCGCCGAGCCAGCCAAGGTGCCCAGCACCCGATAGAAGCTCTTGGCGAACACATGCCCACTTTGCGGCTGCATCACGATGAACACGGTGATCATCGCTGTGCGCGGTTGTGGCAGTTCCAGGCGCATGGCCAGCCACAGGGTGATGAACGCGGCGGTCAGCACCTTGAAGATGTACACCCAGGTCACACCGTCGGTGCGCGCCCAGGCAAAGAAGCCCCGGCGCCATTCCAGGCTCTGCAGCCAGCGCACGGGCAAACTGAAGGTGCTCATTCGGCGTGGTCCGGCGTCTTGTTGAAAATGGCCAGGGTGGCCGGGGTTTCCGGTGCCGCCTGGCGCTGTGCCTGCGGCACGTCATGGCCAGCCTGCAAGCCACCACCCAGGGCGGTGACCAGCTCGGCATGGGCGATCAGGCGGGCGGCCTGCACCTGCTGCTGCACCTGCTGCTGGCGGAACAGCAAGGTTTGCGCGTTGAGCACGTTGAGGTAGTCGGTAAGCCCGCGCTGGAAAGCGACCATGGCGATGTCGTAGGTCTTTTGCGCGGCAGCGACCGACTCGGCGGCAAAGTGCGACTGCTGCTGCATCGACTCGCGGCGGATCAGCTGGTCGGAGATGTCTTTCAGCGCACCGACCACGGTCTGGTTGTAGCGCGCCACGGCCACGTCGTAGCCTGCCGAGGCCACGCCCAATTGCGAGCGCAGGCGGCCACCGTCGAAGATCGGCAGGCTGATGGCCGGGCCGACGTTGTAGTTGAACTTGCGCCCGGTGAGGAACTCCAGCGGGCCACCGCCCGTAGCCATGAAGCCCAGGCTGCCGACCAGGTCGACGTTGGGGAAGAAGCCGGCGTGGGCGACATCGATGCCACGCGCCTGGGCGGCCACCTGCCAACGGCTGGCGACCACGTCGGGGCGCTGGCCGACCAGCTCGGCCGGCAGGTTCGATGGCAGTTTCAGCGGCGCCGCCAAAGTCAGGCTCGGGCGCTGCAATTGCGCCCCCTCGCCCGGGCCCTTGCCGGCCAGCGCGGCCAACTGGTTGCGGGTCAGGGCGATCTGTTCATTGAGGCTGTCGAGCTGGCGGTGGGTTTCCGGCAGCGGCGCTTCGGCCTGGCTGACTTCGAAGTGGGTGCCGATGCCAGCCTCCAGGCGACGCTTGGCCAGGGCCAGGATCTGTTCCTGCTGCTGCAGTTCGGCCTTGACGATATCGCGCTCGGCGAAGTGCAGGCTCAGCTGGATATAGGCGCGCACCACGTTGTTCTGCAGCTCCAGCTGCGCCTGGCGGGCTTCGGCCACGCTCATGTGCGCCTGGTCCACGGCCTGCTCGCTGGCATTGCGTTCGCGGCCCCAGAGGTCGAGAGCGTAGCTGAAGCCAATGGCGGCGTTGTTGTCCCAAGTGTTGGCGCCGGACAACGCACCAGGGCCGTAGAACTGATCTTCAGGCCAGTTGTGACGTTTCAGCGTGGCCTGGCCGTTGGCCTGGAGCTTCTCTGCCGACTCGACCACACCAGCCATGGCCTTGGCTTCACGCACCCGCGCCGCCGCCATGGCCAGGCTCGGGCTGCCAGCCACGGCCAGGGCAACCCAGCGGTCCAGCTGAGGGTCGCCATAGGCCTGCCACCACTGCTGGTCGGGCCAGTGGGCGTCGCTGGCGGCTTCGCGTATGGCCGCGTCAGTGGTCAGGGTATTGGCTTGCAGCGTCTTGCTTTGCGGGGCTATGCCCCAGGTTCCGATACAGCCGCTCAAGGTGAGGGCAAGGGCACAGGCACTGAACGCACTGAGCGTTCTGATGATGCGACGCGGCACAGCTGCGAATTCCCGAGGAAGAGGTGATAGGGCCGGGCAATTCTAGGGGGCGGCAGCACTGGCGATAAGCGTGGATTCCTGCGAATCTTTGTTACCAAAACAGCGATAATCCGCCTTTGGTCGAAGGCAACTTTTCATCTTTTTTTCGTTACTTCGTGACACAATTTTGTCCTCTACATCGAGAGTGACCCATGGACACCCTGCAAAACATGCGTGCTTTCAGTTGCGTAGCCCAACTGGGCAGCTTTACCGCTGCCGCCGGGCAGCTGGATACGACCACCGCGAACGTGTCGCGGGCAGTCTCCAACCTGGAAGCCCATCTGCAAACTAGGCTGCTCAATCGCACCACTCGCCGCATTGCGCTGACCGAAGCCGGCAAGCGCTACCTGATGCGTTGCGAACAGATTCTTACCTATGTGGAAGAAGCCGAGGCCGAGGCCAGCGACGCCCATGCGCGCCCCGCCGGGCAATTGAAGGTGCACTCGATGACCGGGGTCGGCCAGCACTTCGTGGTCGATGCCATTGCCCGCTACCGCGAGTCGCACCCGGACGTGACCTTCGACCTGACCATGGCCAACCGCGTACCCGACCTGCTCGACGAGGGCTATGACGTGTCCATCGTGCTGGCCACCGAACTGCCCGACTCGGGGTTCGTGTCGCAGCGCCTGGGCATCACCTACAGCATCGTCTGCGCCTCGCCTGCCTACATTGCCCGCCACGGCGTGCCGCACAAGCCTGCCGACCTGCTCAAGCATGCCTGCCTGCGTATGGTCAGCCCGGTGATCCCGCTGGAAAAGTGGCTGTTCGACGGCCCGGAAGGCCAGGAAATGGTCAACATCACCAGCTCGCCGTTCATGGTGAATACCGCCGATGCCATGAAGACCGCGATTCGCAGCGGCATGGGGGTGGGCGTGCTGCCGATCTATTCGGCCATCGACGGCCTGCGTGACGGCAGCCTGGTACGGGTGCTGCCCGAGTATCGCCTGCAGGAGCTGAACCTGTATGCGATCTACCCGTCGCGGCAGTACCTGGACGCCAAGATCAAGACCTGGGTCGAGTACCTGCGCAATTCGCTGCCAGAAATCCTCGCGGCGCACGAGGCGGACCTGAAAACCCATCAGGTGCTGATCGCCAATTAAAAAGCTGCTGCATTGCAGGGGCGGACAATGGTAGGTTGCTAACCATTCCTGGCCTCTTCGCGGGTAAACCCGCTCCCACAGGTACGCCACCGCCTTGCAGGCCTGTGCAATACCTGTGGGAGCGTTCACTCGCGAAGAAACCACCACCGCCCCACCGCCTTGCAGAGAAGTTGCCCGATGAAAAAGACCGTCCTGGCCTTCAGCCGCATTACCCCGGCCATGGCCGAGCGCCTGCAGCAAGATTTCAACGTGATCCTGCCCAACCCCAAGCTGGGCGACATCAACGCTCAGTTCAACGAAGCCCTGCCCGCGGCCCACGGCCTGATCGGCGTCGGCCGCAAGCTTGGCAGGGCACAGCTTGAAGGCGCGGCCAAGCTGGAAGTGGTGTCCAGCGTTTCGGTCGGCTACGACAACTACGATCTGGACTACCTCAATGAACGTGGCATCGCCCTGACCAACACCCCGGATGTGCTGACCGAAAGCACTGCCGACCTGGGTTTCTCGCTGATCATGGGCTGTGCCCGCCGCACCGCCGAACTGGATGCCTGGACCAAGGCCGGCAACTGGCAGGCCACCGTGGGCCCGGCCCACTTCGGCAGCGACGTGCATGGCAAGACCCTGGGCATTGTCGGCATGGGCAACATTGGTGCCGCAGTCGCGCGCCGTGGCCACTTCGGTTTCAACATGCCGATCCTGTACAGCGGCAACAGCCGCAAGGCCGCGCTGGAGCAAGAGCTGGGCGCACAGTTCCGCAGCCTGGAGCAGTTGCTGGCCGAAGCGGATTTCGTGTGTATCGTGGTGCCGCTGTCCGATGCCACCCGCAAGCTGATCAGCACCCGCGAGCTGCAATTGATGAAGCCGAGCGCGTTCCTTATCAACATCGCCCGCGGGCCGGTGGTGGACGAAGCGGCGCTGATCGAGGCGCTGCAGAACGGTACCATTCGCGGTGCAGGCCTGGATGTGTACGAGAAAGAGCCGCTGAGCGATTCGCCGTTGTTCAAGCTGCCCAATGCGCTGACCTTGCCGCACATCGGTTCGGCCACTGCCGAAACCCGCGAAGCCATGGCCAACCGGGCAATCGACAACCTGCGCGCGGCACTGCTGGGTGAGCGACCGCGGGACCTGGTCAACCCGCAGGTGTGGAAGGGCTGATGCTTGCCTGACCCGGCGCGACTCCTGTAGGAGCGGCCTTGTGCCGCGATGGGCCGCAAAGCGGCCCCGGCAATATCACCGAAGAAGCTGAATCGGGGCCGCTACGCGCCCCATCGCGACACAAGGCCGCTCCTACACAGGCCTCGACAGCCCGGTTGCCAACCTGGCCCTGGGCTTGCGAAATACCAGCACGTTCCCCGCCATCACCGCCACCAGCCCCAACAAGGCCGGTGTCGTCCACTGATACCCCTCGGCCACCGCCGACACATTCAGTGCCACCAGCGGGAACAGCACCGTGCAATAGGCTGCCCGCTCCGGCCCCATGCGCCCGACCAGGGTCAGGTAGGCAGTAAAGGCGATCACCGAACCCGGAACCACCAAGTACAGCAACGAGCCGATATAGCGCGCATTCCACTCCATGCTGAACGGCACGCCGCTGATCACACAGAACAGCGCCAGCATCGCTGCGCCGTAGACCATGCCCCAGGCATTGGTGGTCATCGGCTTGAGCCCGGCCTTCTGCTGCATGCTCGAGAGCATATTGCCGGCCGAGAAACACAAGGTGCCGAGCAAAGCCAGGCCAAGGCCATACAGGGTCTCGCGGCTGGCCGTGTGGTGGGACAGCTCCGGCCAGAACAACAGGCCCAGGCCAAGCAAGCCCAAGGCGCCGCCGCCGAGCACATTGCTGGCAATCTTCTGGCCAAGGAAGATCCGTGCGTTGAGCGCGTTCCACAAGGTGGCGGTGGAAAACACCACGGCAATCAGGCCACTGGCGATCCACTGGCTGGCGCTGAGGAAGCAGATGAAGTTGACGCAAAACAGGCATAGCCCCTGGGCCAGGCAGATCTGGTGGCCACGGCGGTTCATCGGCTGCAGGCGGCGCGTGAGCAGCAGGAAGGCGAACAGGATCAGCCCGGCCAGGGCGAAGCGGTAGACGATCGAGACCGGAATGGCGACCACGCCCAGTTGGAGTTTCAGGGCGATCCAGGTAGTACCCCAGATCAGCACGGTAAGCAGATAGAGTGACAAGTTCATGGCGGCGGTTCCTTGGGCCTTTCAGGATCGGTGCCCGGCGCTTCGCGGCTAAAGCCGCTCCCACGGGGACCGCGCTGCTCTCGAGGCTGGCGCGGTCCCTGTGGGAGCGGGTTCACCCGCGAATCGAGGGCGCAGCCCTCGCCGAGGCATTTCAGTGTTCTCCTGTCGAACACCCACGCGCTTGCATAAACTTGCGCATTTGTCCCACGGGTAGCTGTAAGCCTGCCCAAGGCGCAGTAGGATGGCTGGCAAGAGGAACAACCCATGACGCCATTCAGCCAACTGCAAGTGTTCAACGCCATGCACGCCTCGCCCAACGCCCGGCTGGAGCTGAGCGCACAGCTGGGCGACGGGCTGGCGGCAGCGTTGTGGAACAACCGCGACGATGCCCGCGACTACCAGGCCCCCAGCCACCACACCCTGTCGTGCTACATCGCCGACGGCACTGGCACCTTCCGCCGCCAGCGCCCGGCCGACAAGGGCGCGCCGAACAAGCTGTGCGTGATGCCGGCCGGGCAGGAATCGAACTGGGTGGTCAATGGCGCGATCCGCCTGGCCCACCTATACATCAGCGAGGCGCAGTTCGCCCTGGGCTGCGTGCGCCTGCTCGACCGCGAACCGCGTGAGCTGCAACTGCAGGAGGCGACCTTTGTCGACGACCCGCAGCAGGCCGCGCGCTTTCGCCAGCTGATCACCCTGGACTGGGACGAACCTGGCGAGCGCTTGCTGGCCAGCAGCCTGGCACACGAGATCGTCGACCATGCGCTGCTCAACCAGGTCGGGCTGCGCCAGGGCCTGCGCATGAAAGGCGGGCTAGCACCGAACCTGCGCCGGCAGATGGTCGACTACATCGAAGCACACCTTGACCAGCCCATTACCCTGGGTGAACTGGCCGTGCGCTGCAACCTGTCCGAATACCATTTCGCGCGTATGTTCCGCGCCAGCTTCGGGCTGCCGCCGCACCAGTACCTGCTGGCCCGGCGCCTGCACCGGGCCCGCCAGCTGCTGCGCCTGGGGGTGATGCCGCTGGGGGAGATTGCCCTGCTCTGCGGTTTTGCCAGCGCCAGCCATTTCAGCAACCGCTTCCGCCAGGCGATCGGTGCGACGCCGGGCGAATACCGTTCGGCCATTCGCGGCTAAAGCCGCGAAGAGGCCGGCACAGGCTGGTCTAGAACTCAAAGGTGCTGGACAGGCTCACCTGCCGAGGATCGCCGATAGCCACGAAATACTGGTTCACCGCCGAGCTGTAATACACCTTGTCGAACAGGTTCTTGACGTTCAGCTGCAACCGCACCTTGTGCTCGTCGAGCCGGGTTTCATAGCTGGCAAAGGCATCGGCGACGGTATAGGAAGGCAGGTCGAAGGTGTTGGTCGAATCACCCGCCCGCTCGCCCACGTAGCGCGCCCCGGCACCCAGGCGCAGCCGGTCGCCACCGAACAGGCTGCCGTAGTCATACACCGCCGACAGTGTTCCACTGTGCCGGGCCACGTTCTGCAAGCGGTTGCCCTTGAGCTCCGGGTCCTTGGTCACTTCAGCATCGGTGAATGCGTAGCTGCCGATCAGGCTCCAGCGCTCGCTGAGCTGGCCGGTCAGGTCCAGCTCGATACCCCGCGAGCCCACTTCTCCGGCATTGCTGTACAGCGTCTCGCCCGTGCCTTGGTCGAGGCTGGAAACCAGCACATTGCGCTTGGTAATGTCGAACAGCGCCAGGGTGCCGGTGAGGCGCCCCGGCATGTCGAGCTTGGCCCCCAGTTCCCACGACTTGCCCTCCTCCGGCGCCACCGAGCCGTCCAGCACCACGTTGCCGACCAGCGGCGCGATGGTCGAGTTGGGCTTGAACGATTCGCTGTAGCTGGCATAGAACGACAGCTGCTCATCGACCTTGTACACCACGCCCACGTGCGGTACCCAAGCCTGGCCGTTGCTGTCGGTGTTGACCTGGAACGGGCGCCCGCGACCGGCGTACTGGTCGTATTGCTGGAAGCGCGCACCGGCTACCAGGATCCAGTGCTCATCCAGGTGCAGCGCGTCCTGTGCGAACAGCGCATCAGTGCGCAGCTTGTCGGTCTGGTCGCTTTCCTTGGTACCGACCGTGGTGCCCTCCACCTCCTGACCATAGACCGGGTTGACGTAGCTGAAGGTCGATTGGGCTTTCTGCCGGATCAAGTCACCGCGGAAGATCTTGCGGTCCTCATGGTCGATGCCGAACAGCAGGTCGTTCTGCATGCCGGCCAGTTGCAGGTTGCCGGCCAGGCTCAGGGTGGCGAACTGGTCACGGCTCATGGCGTCGTGCGTGCCGTCGATGCTGCGCGACAGCGTGCCGCTTGTTTCAATGACTTTGGTCACCCGCACCTGGCTGGCATCGTAGGTCTCGCGGTTGAAGCTGTAGCCGAAGTGCAGCTTCCAGTCATCGGCCAGCTGGTGGTCGAGCTCCAGGCGGTAGAGGTCGGAACGCCCTTCCATGTCATTGAATGGCTCGTCCAGGCGCCGCGTGGCCGGGATGTCCAGCGGGTGGCCGTTGTTGCCGAATGCCGTGCCCCGATCGAACGGCGAGAGGAACTCGCGGTGCTCGTAGGCCAGTACCACCTGGGTGTCCTCACCCAGCCAGGCCAGCGACGGCGCCACCAGCGATTCGCGGTGCACGCCGTAGTTGCGCCAGTAGTCCTCGTCCTCGTGGTCGACGATCAGCCGGTAGGCGAAATTACTGTCGCCCAGCGCGCCGGTGCTGTCGAAGCCGCCGCCACTGCCATTCTTGCCGCTGCCGTAGGTCGAGCCGCGCACGGTCAGGGCGTTGTACTGTTGCAGCTGCGGCCGCTTGCTGACCACGTTGATCACCCCGCCCGGGTCCTGGATGCCGTACAGCAGCGACGCCGGGCCCTTGAGCACTTCGACCCGCTCGGTGCTGGCATTGAGGTTGCGGCCCTGCACCACCGGCATGCCATCGCGCATGATCGAACCATCACGGTTATCACCGAAACCACGCTTCATCACCGTGTCAGAAGTGCCGCCGAAGTTGTTGCCCTGGGTGATGCCGCTGACGTTGGCCAGGGCGTCGTCGAGGTTGCGTGGGGCCTGGTCGCGGATGACCTGGGCCGGCACCACGTTGATCGCCTGGGGAATGTCCTGGCTCGGGCCCTGCCCGCGCATGATCGAGGCGCTGGCCGGGGGCTGGTAGCTGTAGTCGTCCAGTTCCGAGCTTATCGTGGTGGCCTGCAGGCTGAGGGCGCCGGAAGTGTCCAGCGCTTCCAGGGTGAAGGTGCGTGCGTCGACGCGACGCCAGGCCAACCCGCTGCCGCCCAGCAGCTGCTGCAGGGCCTGCTCGGCGCTGAACCGGCCGTTCAGCGCCGGGGCCTGCGCGCCGGGCAGCTCCAAGGTGTAGACCACGCCCTGGCCAGTGGTCCGGCTGAAGGCGTTGAGCGCTTGTGCCAAGGGTTGCGCGGGCTGGGCGAAGGCGTACGCCTGCTGTTGCTCGGCCGCACAGGCCAGTGGAGCGAAAACGAGGGCCGGCAGCGCGGACAGGCCGAGCCAGAGAGGGACGCAACGCGGGGTGAACTTCATGGACGCTGACCTGTGAGAGGGTTATGACTGCGAATGAATCGCACTTCCACTCATTACACGGATGTCACGTCCTGTTACCTCACCCGCTTTTGAAAATATTTTTACCGGTGCCCGCGAAGAGGCCGGCACAGGCGACTATCGGATGAACGTCAACCGTCCCAGCACAGTCTGCCGCGAAAAGCCCATCACCTTGCCCAGCGAATCCAGCGCCAGCAACGGTTCTGTCGCAGGAAAACTGCCACTGACCTTGCGCTGCCCCAGTTCGCCGTCGAGCAACAGAATGCGCCCCGGGTAATAACGCCCCAGGTCTTCGACCACCTGCGCCAACGGGACCTGGTAGTAGTTCAGCCAACCCTGGCGCCAGGCCAGGCGATTGTCGCTGTCCACCGTCCCAAGGTCGCCCAGCCGGCCTGCAGCGTAGGCCACCTGCTGGTTGGCCGTCAGTTCGCGCTTTGCCGCGCCCGGCGCCGGGCTTACTGCCACCCGGCCGCTACGCACCGTGACCTGCGCGCCTTCGCCCCGCTCACGGACTTCGAACTGGGTGCCGAGCACCCGCACCTCGCCACCTGCTGCTTCGACCAGGAACGGTTCGCCGGTATGCGTGACCTGGAAGAACGCCGCGCCATGCAGTAACCGCACACGGCGCTCGCCGCGGACAAACTCGACGGCAATCGCGCTCCGTGCATCCAGCGTCACCTGCGACTGGTCGGCCAGTATCACCTGGCGCAGCTGCCCGGCGCTGCTGTAGTCGGCCTGCAGCTCCTGCAACCACAGGCCAGGCTGCCATCCCCCGGCAATGCCCACGGCCAGGAC
The DNA here is from genome assembly GCF_030341915.1 of Pseudomonas sp. BCRC 81390. Classification (NCBI taxonomy): domain Bacteria; kingdom Pseudomonadati; phylum Pseudomonadota; class Gammaproteobacteria; order Pseudomonadales; family Pseudomonadaceae; genus Pseudomonas; species Pseudomonas sp. BCRC 81390. The sequence continues at coordinate 370,691 of NZ_JATAAG010000010.1, forward strand.
CAGGCATGCCGCCAGCGCCAGTGCCGCGAACCGCTGCCGCCACGGCGACCTGGCCACTGGCCGGGCCATGGCATCCAGATAGCGCTGCAGGCCTTGCTGTTCTTCCTCAGCCAGGCGCGCCGCAGCGGTCCCGCTGGCCCGCCATAGCGCCTGCGCCTGAGCGTAGGCGGCACGGTGGGCGGGATCGCTCAGCAGCCAGCGCTTGAACGCGGCCCCCTCGGCGTGCGCAGGCTGCTCGTTGATGCGGCTGAGCCATTGCAGTGCAGCCTGGGACTGCGCCTCGGTAATCGGCGGTAGATGGCTCATCGACGGGCGCTCCCTGGCCGGCGTGGGATGGACGCGGGCTCGGCCACACTCGCCTTGCACGCCTCGAGGGCGCGCATCATATGCTTTTCCACAGCACTCTGGGACAGCTGCATGGCCTTGGCGATCTCGCCGTACTTGCAGCCATGGATGCGATTGAGCAAAAAGATCTGCCGGGTGCGTTCAGGCAAGGCGCGCAGGGCGGCTTCGATGCGCTGCAGATCGTGGTCGACCTGCACGGCCTGCTCCGGTGCCTGGGCATCATCCGCTGGCAACGCAGCTTCGACCACACGTTCGCGGCTGCCTTCACTGCGCAAGTGGTCGATAGCCAGGTTACCGGCGCAGCGCAGCAGATAGGTATCCAGGGCTTCGACCTTGACCTCGGGGCGGCGCCAGAAACGCAGGAACAGCTCCTGGACCAGATCCGATGCGGTGGCCCGGCAACCGACCCGACGGCTGACCAATGCCTCCATGCGCGCGCGCTGGGCCTGGAACACTTCGACGAAACGCGCACGCCCGCCGCCGTTGTCGGTGCCCGGCTCGAACATGTTGCCCTGTTCGCTCATCGGGTCATCCGGTGTACACCACGAGCAACGGCCCCAGCACCACGCTGACAGCGGCCAGGCCCAGCAGCAGCCGGGGCAGGTATGGCAGGCCGAATACCCACACGGTCGCCCCGGCCATCAGTACCGCGCCCCATTGCACCAGGCCATGGGCCCAGCCACGCAGGTGTACGCTGAGTACCAGCGAAACCAGCAACAGCAACCAGCCGGCGCCACGCAACAGGCGCAGCTGGCCTGGCCGCGGCTTGCGCCCGAGCAAGTCGGCGAAGTGTTTTTGCATGGCCAGGCACAAGGCAACCAGGCCTGCGAATGTGATCAGTGCAATGCCTGCCATCAGCTTGCCCCCGCCGTTTCGGCAGGTGGCGTGCTGGCTGCTCGCCGGGCGCGTCCGGTAGCCGCCCTCGGCTTACGCGACAGCTTGCCGGCAAGCCAGGCGAGGAACAGGCCGGTCGCCAGCGCCGTCAGGTCGAAACCGGCCATGGCCCAGTCCCTTGCCGGCAGCGAATGGTTCAGGCCCTGGCCGGTGGTCAGGGCATTGAGCAGCGGCAGCAGGGCAAACGCCAGCGCGCCCAGTGCCAGTTGCTCGGCCCAGGCCCGGTGCCCACTGCGCAGCATGGCGTGCACCAGCGTCAGCCCCCAGGTGATGAAGAAGGTATTGACCTCCCAGTCGGCCCGGCCTTGCACCCCCAGCGGGATCAGGCGGTTGGCCCAGAAGAAACCGGCAACGGCCAGCAGCAGTCCGCTCATGCTGGCGATGTTGAGGACCTCGACCAGGCGCAGCTCGCCCGGCAGGCGTTCGTTCCCGGCATGCTTGAGCTGACGCTTGCCCAGCCACATCACCAGCCCGGTGCCGATCACCGCGGTACCCGCCAGGCCAAAGAAGAAATACAGCCAGCGCAACCAGGGCCCGGCGAAATTGCCCATGTGCAGGCCGGCGAAACTGAACGCGGCCATCATCACCCCGCTCTCCGGCTTGCCCTGGCTCATCAGCGCACCCGTGGTGCCATCGAACGTCCAGTTGGCGCTGCGCCGGTAGGCGACGTGGTCGGCCGACGATTGGGTGAAGGTTACGCGGGCATTGCGGTCACCCGGGTTCTGCACCTGGATATCGCCAATACGCGCGCCTGGTTGCAGCTCCTGAACCCTGGCGTACAGGCCTGCCAACGGCACCAGCGGTGCGGCGACATGGGCTGGCGCAGGCGCATCGTTGCGGCCGAACAGGTCGTTGAAGTACTTGCCAGTGTCATTGCCATAGCTGGCCATGATGCCCGCCGGCATGACCATGTACATGAACAGCACCAGGCTGCTGTAGCTGATCATCAGGTGGAACGGCAGCACCAGCACGCCGATGGCGTTGTGCCCATCCACCCAGGAGCGCTGGCCCTTGCCTGGGCGGAAGGTGAAGAATTCCTTGAAGAACTTCTTGTGGGTGATGATGCCGGTCACCAGCCCCAGCAACATGATGAATGCGCAGAACGTCGACAGCCAGCGGCCATAAGGGTGCGGCATCTGCAGCTGGAAATGGAAGCGGTAGAAGAATTCGCCACCGCGGCTGTCACGTGCCTGCAGCGGCTCACCGGTCTGGGTATCGAGGGTCTGGCTGACAAAGCCACGTGGCCCGCCATTGGCGTCGCGGTAGCCCGCATTCAAGCCCGCCTCACGGGCGTTGGGCAGGCGGATGAACCACGTTCCCGAATCACCTGCGTTATCCAGCAGGTAACGCTGGGCCACCTCCAGAGCATGGGTCGGGTCCAGTGCCTGGCTACGCACCTCCGGCCTCGACCAGTGGGTGATCTCTTCCTTGAAGTACGACAGCGTGCCGGTGAGGAAGATGGCAAACAACAGCCAGCCGAAGATCAGGCCGGTCCAGGTGTGCAGCCAGGCCATGGCCTGGCGGAAGCCTTCTTTCATGCGCTTGTCATCCAGTAGGCCAAGCCGCTGATCGCGCTCAGCAGCACAGTGGGCGCCAACACACCCAGCCAGGCGCGCAAAGCGCTGCGGCAGGCGAAGCACCAGATGAACGCCAGCAGGTAGAAGACGAATGACAGCAACAGGCCTGTGAGTGTGGCATCGACCTGCGGCAATGGCGCTACCAGAGCAATGCAGACGCTGGCCATCGACGCCAGCCTCCCGCCCAGCAAGGCAGCCAGGCTGCGTGAAGTCACGGCCAGGCGATAGCTGAGCGGGAGGCTGGCGGTTTTACGCGTCATGGCGAACGGTCGGGCGTTATCGGGCTTTCAATAATAATGATTTCAATTCTCACAAGCAAAGACTCAGCGCTGCGTGGTCAGCTGTGGCCCTTCATGCAACAAGAAATTTATTTTCAAAAAGGGCTTGAATTCGTTTCGCCGTTGCCTGACCTTAGAGTCAAGAGACGCAGAATTTCCAAGGGTCTCAAAGGCCTAGGCGCGTCTCCATGCGAGCAAGCTGAATAAGGATTGAATCATGCAAATCCAGGTCAACAGCAGCAACCATTTCGAAGGCAACGCCCGGCTCGACCAGTGGGTCCGCAGCACCCTGCAGAGCTCGCTGGAACGTTACGAAGACGACCTCACCCGCATCGAGGTCCACCTGCGCGACGAGAACGGCGCCAAGCCCGGACCGCATGACAAACGCTGCCAGATGGAGGCTCGCCCCAAAGGCCATCAACCGATCTCGGTGACCCATACTGCCACTTCGCTGGACCAGGCAGTCGATGGTGCCGCCACCAAGCTGAACCACGCGCTGGAACACTTCTACGGCAAGCTGCGCAGCAAGCGCGGCGCCCTGGAACTGAATGACCCGGACGCCTGATCGGCAATGCAAGCAACGCCCGGCCTCGTGCCGGGCGTTTTCGTTGGTGTCGATCAATGGCGCTGAACCAACTGCCGAAGACGTCGGTCAACCCCTGCAGTCATTCATTGCAGAAGCACGACCATGAACAACCCATTCGAACGAATCAGTGCTGCATTCGCCCACGAATACCGGGTCAACCTGAGCATCGCCAACCTTGACGGCAGCATCATGCTGACCCTGTCCGACGACAGCGGCGTAGTCGCCAAGCGCCTCATCACCCAGGCCCAGCGCAACGACCCGGTGCGCCTGCAACGGGTGATCGACAGCATCCGCCTGGGCCTGGCCATCGAACACAAGCAGAACCCCTTGCAGGTGCTGGCCGCGCTGACCCGCGACGCTCAGCGCGAGCCACGCCATTTCATGGCCAACTGAGGGCTACTTGCCCTCCTCCACTTCCTTGCCATTGGCATCCAGCACCTTGGTCGAGGGGTAGCGGTACGAGGCGTAGCGCACCACCAGGATCGAGAACGCCAGCAACAGGATGCCACCACACAGGTACAGCAGCCCTGCGTCCGGCGCCTTGTGGTGCGAGACATCGCCGATCAGCAGGCGGGTCAGTGCAGTGATGGCCACGTACAGCAGGAAGCGGATCGGCATGTGGTTGGTCTTGAAGTAGATACCGACCATCGCCCCCAGCTCCAGGTAGATGAACAGCAGCAGAATGTCATCGACGCTGACCCCGCCCTTGCCGAGCATGTCCAGGAAGGTCATCACCGCTGCATAGGCGGTAATCGCGCCAATGCCGAACAGCGCCAGGTAATGGAATGCCTCGACGCACAGGTTGCCCAGCGAGTCGGCCGAGCCGTGCAGGCCCTTGCGCAGCTTTTCTGCCCATTTGATGTTCACGATGTTCCATTCCCCGATACGTCTTGAAGGATGATGCGCCACCGGTGTGACGCTTGTGCCATGCAGTTAAAGGGCCAGGCCCTTGCCTTGGAAGGCGACCGATTGCCGCAAGGCACGTTGAGGCGACACGTTTCAAAACCCACGGACTATGCGCTGTGCGCTGCGACCGTCGTGCATCAGGCAATGCTTCTGCAGCCCAAGTCACCGGATCCTGATGATGACCTCGATGCATGAGCTGGAGACGGCACCGGTTAGGAGCAGATGCCTGAAGAGCCACGGACTTTGCACTTGAGCTTGATTGATGTGTCGCCAGGGCTGGCCCTGTCGCGGGTGAACCCGCTCCCACCTGATCACCACAGTCTCAAGACCTGCACAGTATCTGTAGGAGCGGGTTTACCCCGCGATGAGGCCCGTTCAGGCACTCAAGAATCTCCAGGAAAAACAACAAAACGACTACCGACGACACCAGTTCACCCTCGGCAAGACCACCTTCTACAAGGCGAGAACGGCACCCACCCACCCACCCACCCACCCACCCACCCACCCACCCACTGCTCCACATCGAGCCCGGCATCCCTTGCAAGGACGCCCGCGGGCAGTCCTCGGAACTGATCGGCTATGTCCGCGAGCTGACTATCACCGGGCTAATGGGCATGAAGCAGTGATGGCTCGACTTGTTCAGCGCTTGTGATATCAAGCGTCGCCCGCGCGGCGCTCGATTCAAGCCACGCTACAATTTCTGCTTGCGAAGCAACCAACATTGCTATTACTGTATATGGATACAGTATAAATCAGCAAAAAGGCACAGAGGTGATGAATGGCCGTCGAAGTGGTGTACCGCAGCAGCCGCGACCCGGAGCGCTTGTTCATGGATAAGGCCGAAGCAGACCGTCACGACAAGATGCTCGAACTGGCCGAGCGCCTGGCCGAAGTGCTGCACAAGGCCGTGCCCTCGCTGACCGAGCAGCAGGTCGAGGAAGCCGGCATCTACATGGCCAGGAACCGCGATGTGTTCGCCCGTGCGTTCAAGAGCCAGCCGGATGCGTTGGCCGAGTTGCTCGAGGCGCCAGCAGCCGAGTAATAGCTGCGTTGGTCTTTGCAGGAGCGGGCGTCAGCCGTAGAGCAGCCGCTCCGCCAGCATCTGCGCCACCCGCGCCGGCGAGCGTTTCTCCGCCTGTGCATGGCCGAACACTTCGGTCAGCCGCGAAGGTATCCGCGCCAGGTGCGCGGTGATGGTGCCCAGGTCCACGCCACGGTGGGTAAGCGCCACGTAGATCAGTCCACCGGCATTGATCACGTAGTCCGGCGCATACAGAATCCCGCGCGATTCCAGCTGGTCGGCCACCTGCAAGGTAGTCAACTGGTTGTTCGCTGCCCCCGCCACCGCCGCGCAACGTAACTGCATCACACTCTGCCCGTTCAGCACCGGCCCCACGCCACAGGGCGCGAAAATATCGCAAGGGGTGCTGAGCAACGCGTCGTTGGTGACCGGCTTGGCATCGAACTGTTCCACTGCCAGCCGCACCCGCCCGGGGTCGAGGTCGCTCACCAGCAAGTCCGCCCCCGCCGCATGCAGTTGCTCGGCCAGCGCATAACCGACATTGCCCAGCCCTTGCACCGCGACCCGCAGCCCCTGCAGGTCATCACTGCCAAGCCGGAACGAAGTGGTTGCACGTATGCCGGCGAAAACCCCCATCGCCGCGTGCGGTGAAGGATCGCCGCACGCCGTGGTGCTGGTCACATGCGGGGTACTCTGGGCAATGCAGTCCATGTCCAGGGTAGAGGTGCCGCTGTCCACGGCAATGATGAAGCGCCCCTGCAAGGTATCGACGAAGCGGCCAAAGGCCTCGAACAGCGCGGCCCGGTTTTCCACATGCGGGTTGCGCATGATCACTGCCTTGCCGCCGCCCAGTGGCAAGCCGGCCAGCGCAGCCTTGTAGCTCATGCCCTGGGCCAGGCGAATGGCGTCGGTCATGGCGCTTTCGTCGTCGGCATACGGCAGGTAGCGGCAACCGCCCATGGCCGGCCCCAACTGTTCACTGTGGATCGCCACCACAGCCTTGAGGCCGGTGGGCGGGTCGGTGAACAGGTGCAGCGACTGGGTACGGGTGCTTTGCATCAGAGCAAACATCGACGGGCTCCCCTGAGAGGTGCTCATTCCAGTATAGGCTTGGCCCTTGGGCCGACGCCGCCGCCGGACCACTGGACGAAACCGCGCGCCGCGGCTAATACTCAAGCGTGTGTGGAGAAGCCCCATGAAGCCACGTCAAGCCTGCCTGGCCTGCCTGGAACGCGAGCCCGTCGCCCTGCTGGAAGCCGCATTGTGGATTGCCGCCGAGCATGACCGCAGCATCGAGCCGGCGGCCAGCCTGGCCACGCTGCATGACCTGCAGCGCGAGATCAGTGCCAGCCTGCCGATGCTGCCGCTGTGCGAGCTGGCCCAGCCACTGCTGCGCCAGCTCAATGCCCTGGGCTTCCAGCAGGATGAGTACCATCCCCTGCGCCCGCATGCCGCGATGATGGACAAGGTGCTGCAGCGTCGCCGTGGCCAACCGCTGGCCCTGGCCATCCTCGCCCTGGAGTTGGCCCGGCGCCTGTCCATACCCCTGGAGGGGGTGGGCTTTCCCGGCCATTTCCTGCTGCGCGTGCCGGGAGCCGACCACCTCCTCGACCCCTGCGGCGGCCGACGCCTGTACCCCAACGATTGTCGCGAACTGCTGGCACGTCAGTTTGGCCCGCAGGTAGCACTGACTGCCGAGCATATGCGCAGTGCCAGCCCCGCGCAGATATTGCAACGCCTGTCACGCAACCTACGCCAGTTGCACATCAGCAATGACAACCACCTGGCGGCACTGATCGATGCTGAACGGGTCATGCAACTGGGGCCGGCGCAAGTCAGCGACTATGTGACCCGCGCCTCGCTCTACCAGCATCTGGATTGCCCACAGGCCGAGCGCTTCGACCTGGAGCATGCGTTGCTGCTGACGGAAGACCCGGTCCAGCGCCTGAAGCTGTGCGAGCGTATCGGCAAGCTTCCGGCGGCGAACCGTTCCATTCACTGAGCCGGGCAGTCCGGCTGCTGGGCGGGGTGTGCCTTGGCGAACGCCGGGTGCCCGGCGGCCAGGGCGGCAACCCGCAGGATGCGCGGGAAGCCGTCGAGGTTGATGTTGAACCGTTCGGCTGCATACAACTGCGGAATGAGGTAGACATCCGCCAGGCCTGGCTCATCGCCAAAACAGAAGCCGTGATCGCCGATCAGTTGCTCCACCGCCGCCAGCCCCTGGCTGATCCAGTGGCCAATCCACTGGTTGACCTGGGTCTCGTCATGCCCGGCCTGGCGCAGCCGGTTGAGCACACTGACATTGTGCAACGGGTGGATGTCGCAGCCGATGATCGCTGCCACGCCGCGCACCTTGGCGCGCGCCTCCGGCGTGGCAGGCAGCAGCGCAGGCTGTGGATAAACCTCTTCCAGGTACTCGATGATCGCCGGAGACTGCACCAGCAGCTCACGGTCGTCAGTGCGCAACGCCGGCACGCGGCCCTGCGGGTTGATGGCGACGTAGCCAGCACCGCGTTGCTCACCCTGCAACAGGTTGACCGGCAGGGACTGGTAGGCCAGCCCCTTCAACGCCAGGGCAATGCGCACCCGATAGGACGAGGTGGAACGGTAATAGGTGTACAGCTCCATGCCCCTGCCTCCTCAGTTGGCCGCGATGACCGTGCCGCGGCATTCGCCGAAGCCGATGCTGGCCACGCCATCTCGCACGCAACGGCCACGCAGGATGATCTCGTCGCCGTCCTCGAGGAACTTGCGCACCTCGCCACTGGCCAGCTCCACCGGGTGCTTGCCGCCTTCGGTAATCTCCAGCAGGCTGCCGAACGAACCTGGCGTGGCGCCCGACAGCGTGCCCGAACCGAACAGGTCGCCCGGCTGCAACTGGCAGCCATTGACACTGTGGTGGGCCACCAGTTGCGCCACGGTCCAGTACATGCTGCGGGTGTTGCTCAGGGTCAGGCGGTGCGGGGCCATGCCCTGCTCGCGCATACGCTCGGTCAGCAGCAGCACCTCGAGTTCGATATCGAACGCACCGGCGGCCTGGTCGCGCTTGTCCAGCAGGTAAGACAATGGCTGCGGGTCGCCTTGCGGGCGTGCTGGCTGGGCGCAACGGAACGGCTCCAGCGCTTCGGCAGTGACTACCCACGGTGAAATGCTGGTAACGAAACTTTTCGACAGGAACGGGCCCAGCGGCTGGTATTCCCAGGCCTGGATATCCCGCGCCGACCAGTCGTTGAGCAAGCACAGGCCGGCCACGTGCTCGGCGGCATCGCCGATCGGGATCGCCTGGCCCATGTCATTGCCCTGGCCGATCCAGATGCCCAGTTCCAGCTCGTAGTCCAGGCGCGCACAGGGGCCGAAGCTTGGTTCGCTGTGCCCGGCCGGCAAGGTCTGGCCCTTGGGGCGGCGCACGTCGGTGCCGGACGGGCGAATGGTCGAGGCGCGGCCGTGATAACCGATCGGCACATACTTGTAGTTGGGCAGCAGCGGGTTGTCGGGGCGGAACAGCTTGCCGACGTTCTTGGCGTGTTCGATGCCTACATAGAAGTCGGTGTAGTCACCGATCTGCGCCGGGACATGTAGTTGACAGGCGCTGGCTGGATACAACGCTGGCTGCAACGCCGCCTGGTGCTCGCTATGCTCGCCCAGCAGCACCAGCAGGCGTTCGCGCAAGGCCACGCGGGCGCCGCGACCGAGCGCAAAGAATGCGTTCAGAGCGCCACCGCGGGTGGCTTCCACAGCGGCCTTGGCGGCGCCGTCGAATAGGCCGGCAGCCAGCACTGCCTCGAGATCGAGGATCGCATCGCCGATAGCCACGCCACAGCGCCTGGCTTCCCCGGGCCGGCTGAAAATGCCCAACGGCAGGTTCTGCAGCGGGAAGTCGCTGTGCCCGTTGGCGTGCTCCACCCAGCTACGGGCAATGGCGGTCTGGTTCATGGGTTATCTCCGGTTCGGGTTGAAGGTGCTCGGCAAGGTGGCCCAGCAACTATCGTAGTCGGCCTGCAATTGCGGGCATTCGAGGGCCTGCACGCTCGGGCGCAGCACCTGGCTGGTCTCGAACATGAAGGCCATGGTGTGGTCGATCTTGTGCGGCGCCAAGTCAGCGGCAATGGCCTTTTCGCAGGTTTCGGCATCGGGGCCGTGGGCGCTCATCACCCCGTGCAGCGAAGCACCGCCGGGCAGGAAACCTTCGGCCTTGGCGTCGTAGGCACCGTTGATCAGGCCCATGAACTCGTTCATCAGGTTGCGGTGGAACCATGGCGGACGGAAGGTGTTCTCGGCCACCATCCAGCGTGGCGGGAAGATCACGAAGTCCATGTTGGCCATGCCATGCACGCTGGTCGGCGAGGTCAGTACCGTGAAGATCGACGGGTCAGGGTGGTCGAAGCTGACCGTGCCGATGGTGTTGAAGCGCCGCAGGTCGTACTTGTACGGCACGTTGCTGCCGTGCCAGGCGACCACGTCCAGCGGCGAGTGCTGCAGTTCGCAGGCCCAGTGTTCGCCAAGGAACTTCTGCACCAGCTGCACCGGCCCTGCGGCCTCTTCGTAATGCGCCACCGGGGTGAGGAAGTCGCGCGGGTTGGCCAGGCCATTGCTGCCGATCGGGCCCAGGTCCGGGATACGCAGCGGTGCGCCGTGGTTTTCGGCAATGTAGCCACGCGCCTGGCCGTCGAGCAGCTCGACGCGGAACTTCATGCCACGCGGGATCACCGCGATTTCCAGCGGTTCTACCTGCATGACCCCCAGTTCGGTGGCGATGCGCAGGCGGCCCTGTTCCGGCACCAGCAGCAGCTCACCGTCGGCGTTGAAGAACACCCGTTCCATCGAGCAGTTGGCGCGGTAGATGTAGATGCTGACGCCGGCCGGTTTGTCAGATGCCGAGTTGGCCACCATGGGTAGCCAGCCTTCGATGAAGTCGGTCGGTTCGCTGGGGATCGGCTGGGGGTTCCAGCGCAGCCGGTTGGGGGTAATGGCACCCTGCGGGGCGGTCAGCGGCTGGCGCGCCAGGCGCTCGAAACGTGGGTGCAGCGCGGATGGGCGAATACGGTACAGCCAGGTACGGCGCAGCTCGCTGCGGGCCATGGTGAACGCCGTGCCCGAGAGCAGCTCGGCATACAGCCCGTAAGGAGCCTTTTGCGGCGAGTTCTGCCCGACCGGCAGGGCACCCGGCAGGGCTTCGCTGGCAAACTCGTTGCCAAAGCCGCTGAGGTAGTGAAGGTCGGGTGACGTATCGCGATTCATCGATGCCTCCGGGCTCTGGCCGAGCCGTTGCTGGCAGCTGGCTACCGGTCCCGATCGGGTTGGCAGCGTGTCTGCGTTGTTTTTATCGTAATCAAATTACGAATAACGTAATTTGCTCCGGGCAATGCGTCAAGCTATAAAGGCGCGACGCGAAAACTCCGGAAGCAGATGTCCATGACCAAAGCCAGCTCCCCCGCCGACAACGGCAAGCAGAAAGTCCGCTCGGCAGAGGTCGGCACCGACATCCTCAAGGCCCTTGCGGAGCTTTCCCCCTCCACCTCGCTGTCGCGCCTGGCAGAGCATGTGCAGATGCCGGCGAGCAAGGTGCACCGTTACTTGCAGGCATTGATCGCCAGCGGCTTTGCCGAACAGGACGCCGCCACCAACCATTACGGCCTGGGGCGCGAGGCCCTGCGGGTAGGGTTGGCGGCGCTGGGCAGCATCGATGTGCTGAAAATCGCCGCGCTGCCGTTGTCGCAGTTGCGCGATGAACTGAACGAGAGCTGTTTCATTGCCGTATGGGGTAACCAGGGCGCGACGGTGGTCAGCATCGAGCCGGCAGTACGCGCAGTCACCGTGGTCACCCAGATCGGTTCGGTGTTGCCGCTGCTCAGCTCATCCACCGGCCTGGTGTTCGCCGCCTACCTGCCCGAACGCGAAACCGTGGAGTTGCGCGACCGCGAACTGGCCGCCATGCAGCACAGTGCCGCCGATTACCAGGCAGTACTGGCCGGCATTCGCGAACGTGGACTGCACCATGTACACGGGCTGCTGATGCCCGGCGTGGATGCGCTGTCGGCCCCGGTGTTCAATGCCATGGGGCAGATCGCTGCGGTGATGACCGTGGTCGGGCCAACCTCGATCTTCCATGCCGACGAGCATGGCCCTGCGGCGCAACGGCTGCTGGCGGCAGCACGGGAAACCAGCTGGCGGATGGGTCATACACCTGCGGCACTATTGCCCGAGGCGTAAAGGTGAATGTCATAAGCCGCTATTTTTCCTACAGGATCAAGCGCTTATTCTTAGCTCACTGGCCGGCATGAAGGGCTCTCCCCCCCGCCTTTCAGGCCTGCGAGGTTCACCGACGTAGATTTTGAAGCTCCTTGATCTGACGTCTCGATTGGCCGCTGCGGCTTGCAGCGGCCTTTTTTATCTGCGCTGGAAATATTCTTCGCCTGTGCCGGCAAAAGTTTCAGCCCAACGGGTATTGCTGCAGGTTCGCCATCATCTGCTGCAAGGCCTGCAAGCTGTCCTGCGGGTGCACAGCCCCTTCGAACTCGCCGATGCGCGCCCAGTTCTCCGCCACCTGCTCCGGGGTAAAGCCTTCACGCGGATCGAAACCCACGCCCAGGCTACGCTCCCAACGCACCTTGCCGACCCAGCCGCCGCCCACTTCGAACAGCTCCCCGCTGCCCTGGCACTGCTCGCTGCCCAGGTACACCACCAGCGGGCTGACCAGTTCGGGCTTGAGCCGCTCGAACACCTGGGGCGGGATCAGCCCTTCGGTCATGCGGGTGCCGCCGGTCGGGGCGATGGCGTTGACCAGGATGCCATGCTTGCGCCCCTCGATCGCCAGGGTACGGGTCAAGCCGTACAGGCCCAGCTTGGCCATGCCGTAGTTGGCCTGGCCAAAGTTACCGTAGATGCCCGACGTGGAGGCGGTGAAGATCACCCGCCCCCAGTTCTGCGCGCGCAGGTGCGGCCAGGCGGCGCGGGTAACCTTGTAGGCCCCTTCGACATGTACCTGGTAGACCTGCTCCCAGTCGCTGTCCTCCATCTTGTGGAAGGTCTTGTCACGCAGGATGCCAGCGTTGTTCACCAGCACATCGATCCGGCCGAAGCTGTCCAGGGCCTGTTCGACGATGCGCGCGCCCTGGCTGACCGAATCATGGCTGGCGATGGCGTTGCCGCCAGCGGCGCGGATCTCCTCGACAACCCGGTCAGCGGCCGAGGCGCTGGCACCCTCACCATGGGTGGAGCCACCGAGGTCATTGACCACCACCCGGGCGCCACGCGCAGCGAACAGCAACGCATGGGCACGGCCCAGGCCGCCGCCGGCTCCGGTGACGATCACCACGCGATCTTGCAGACGGACAGGCTCGCTCATGTTCAAGGCTCCAGGCAGGTTCAGGTCAGCCGAGTGTCTGCCGTCGAGGGCGAATGGACAATCAAGCGCCTGCTGGCTGAATGCCTGGCAATAACACAATGCGATGGTCGGAACGCCTGGTCAGGACCACGCCATCTTCTGTGGCAGATAGCTCAGCGGCCGATCGCGAAAGGCCAGGTAATGGCGTAAGACCTGAACCGGCGCTTCGGTATGCGGATAGTGGCCGATACCTTGCAGTTGTACCGTGTCCGGCGCCGGCACCAGTTGCCGGTAGCGCTCGACCATGTGCGCCCCGCACAGCGGGTCGACCATGCCGTTGATCAGGCGCAGTGGCACGCCTTCACGCTGCATGGCACCAACCCAGCGGTCGCGGTGCAGCCTGCGCTCCGGCATGTAGCCAACCAGCTTGTGCAACACGCGGGTGCCGTTGCTGGCGGAGATCAGGCTCCAGAGGTCATCCAGTGCGCTTTCACTGGGATGGGTGCAAGGCCCGTACACCTGGGTCACGTTGCGCACCAGATCGTCGCGCCCGAACGAGCGCCCTACCAGCCAGCCCACACGGCTGAGCAGCAGTTTCTGGATCAGCAGCAGGCGGCAACTTTCCGCAAACAACCCGCTGTTGAGGAACACGCAGCTGCCGATACTGGCGCGCTGTTCGTGATGCCGCGCCAGCAGTTCCTGGGCCACGCTGCCACCGTAGTCGTGGGCCAGCAGGTGCACCGGCTGCCCGACTTGCAGCTCGGCGAGCAAGGCCTGCTGCAGGTCGGCCTGCTCCATCAGGCTGTAGGCATGATCGACCGGTTTCGCGGAATCGCCAAAGCCGAGCATGTCACAGGCGATCACCCGGAAGCGCTGGGCCAAAGGCCCCCACAGATAGTGCCAATCCCAGCTGGCAGTGGGAAAACCGTGCAACAGCAGCAGGGGCTCGCCTTGCCCTGCAATCCAGTAGCGGATGCTCTGGCCCCGGAAGGTGAAACTCTGCCCCCGGGTCCGCCAGACGCACAATGGAATTTCGGCCATAGGCATCATCGGGGTCCCGGTGAAGTGGTGTTGGCTGAACAGGGCAAGGCTGCGCTCATTGCATGTCACCTCGGCACTTGCATGTGCTCTCTGAGTCGAGGCTGAGTCTAGCCAGCAGCCCAAGGCCTTGAACTTGCGTTGCCAGCCAGCTTGATGACTGAGCGAGTCAGTGGCATGAACGGTCAGAGCAGCATGGTCAGCAGCGGTGCCGCGAACAGGTTCAGCAGCCCGGTCAGGACCATCACCAGGCCCGCCACCGAGCCTTCCTCGCGGCCCACCTCCTGTGCCCGGCTGACCCCCGCGCCATGGGCGCCGACGCCGAACAGCGCACCCCGCGCCAGCGGCGTACGCAACGGTAGCCAGCGCAGCAGCACGCCGCCGAACATGGCCCCGAGTACGCCGGTGAACATCACGAATACTGCGGTCAGCTCCGGTACCCCACCCAGGTCATGCGCCAGCGGCATGGCAAAGGGCGTAGTGATCGAACGTGGCACCAGCGACAGGCTGGTCGCACTGTCCAGTGCGAGCAGGTGAGCCAGGCCCCAGGAGCTGGCAATCGAGGCACTGCTGCCGGCCAGCATGCCCACCATCAGCGCCGGCCAGTGGCGTGCGAGCATGGCCCGCTGCTGCCAGATCGGCACCGCGAATGCCACGGTCACCGGGCCGAGCACGTTCATCAGCCAGTGGGTATTGCGGGCATACTCGGCATAGGCGGTGTGCAGCGGCACCGCCACCGCCAGCAACAAGACCGGTACCAGGATCAGCGGCGACAACAGGTAGCGCCCACTGCGCCGGTACAACCAGCGGCTGCCCAGATAAGCCAGCAGCGTCAGGGCGAGCCAGAACAGCGGCATGGGTTCAAGGCTCATGGCGCAACCTCCAGCGGCACACCAGTTCAACGGTCAATGCGGTGACCACCATCACCATCAGGGTGCTCACGGCAATCACCAACAAGATGCGCCAGCCTTCGTCACGGATCAGGGCGCCATAATCGAGCAGGCTCATCAACGCCGGAATGAAGAACAGCAGCATTTCGGCCATCAGCCAGCCCGCACCCAGTTGCAGCATGGCCGGCTTGAGCACCCCTGCAGCGAACAGCAACAGCAGCATGGCCAGGCCCATCACCCCCCCCGGAATCGGCCAGCCCAGCCAGGAAGCAAGCTGGCCGCCAAGCAGGAACAGGGCACAGAGGGTCGCCAGCTCGGTCAGCAGGCGCAGGGCTTTTTTCAGTAACGCGGGTTTCATGGGGGGTTCCTCGAACAGGCCCTCATTTTAGGATTCGGCTGCCTAGGCCAGAAGCGAATTGTTAGACTGAACTCCATTCCAGAATGGAATTGCGATCATGGAATTCAAACTACTGCGCAGCTTTATCGAAGTGGTTCACCGCGGTGGCTTCACCCAGGCGGCGCAAACCCTGCACATCAGCCAGTCGGCCGTGAGCAAACAGGTCGCTCAACTGGAGCAAGATGTGGGCCAGCCGCTCCTGGAACGCCAGGCTTCACAGCTGCACCTGACCGCGGCCGGGCGCATCGTGCTGGAGCGTGGCGAAGCCTTGCTGCGCCAGCGTCAGGCGCTGCTGAGTGAACTGGACGACCTCAGCCAGATGGGCCGCGGCGAGTTGCGCCTGGGCTTGCCGATGCTGGGCAGCGACGCGCTGTTCGCCGGGTTGTTCGCCGAGTACCGGCGGCGTCACCCGAACATTACCGTGCAATTGCTCGAAGGCGGCAGCCGCAGCGTCGAACAGGCGGTCAGAAGTGGCGAACTGGAACTGGGCGGCAGCCTGACACCCACTGACGAAGCCTTCGACTATCAACCGTTCTGCAACGAGCCGCTGGATGCCCTGCTACCGGCCAGCCACGGGCTGGCGGGCCAGGACGGGGTGGACCTGCAGCAGTTGGCCGATACCCCGTTTCTGCTTTACCAGCGCAGCTTCGTGCTCAATGACCGGTTACTGAAGGCATGCCAGCAGCAAGGCTTTACCCCGAAGGAAGGCGGGCGCAGTGGCCAGGCCGACTTTCTCGCGGCGCTGGTGGCGGCGGGCCAGGGCGTGGTGTTGCTGCCCCGTGTGGTGGCAAGCGCACTGGAACGCCCCGGGGTAGTGCGTTTGCCGCTGCGCGCGCCGGAGGACTTGCGTTGGGACATCGCCTTCATCTGGCGGCGCGGGGCGTACCTGTCACGAGCCGCGCAGGCGTGGTTGGCGCTGGTGAGCGAACGATCAGTGCCCGACGACAGGGCATGAGTTGCCCTCGCTGGCCTCTTCGCAGGTTTACCTGCGAAAAGACCGGAACCGGCGACACAGCCCGTCAGGCTTTCAGTGCAGCAGCCAGCTCCGCCAGCCAAGGCTCGGCATCCGCTTCCGGGGTTACCGTCTCGCTGGCATCCAGGCGCAGCATCGGCTGCACTTCGCGCACGCCCAGTTCGGCAAACAGCTCGCGCAGTTGCTCACCGCCACCGCAGTAGGTATCGCCATAGCTGGAATCGCCCAGCCCGATCACCGCACCTGGCAGACCACGCCAGGCTGCCGGCAGTGCATCGCGGATGCTGCTGTACAGCGGCATGAGACTGTCCGGCAGCTCGCCCATACCGGTGGTCGAGGTGACAGCCAGCAGGGCATCGGGCGCAAAACCTTCAAGGTCCTGCAAGGTGGCGCGTGCCGCATGCCAGGCCTCCAGGCCCGCTGCCTTGAGCAGCGTTTCAGCGTGACGGGCGACTTCTTCGGCGGTGCCGTAGACCGATCCGGAAATAATGGCGACTTTCATCAAGTAGAGGATTCCGAAACTGAGTGAAATCGTAGGATACTACCACCCAGCGCTGGCAAAAGGCCGCCTCTACCAAAGTCGCCATCTTCAGCCCTTCTTCGCCAATGGCCCGAAAATGATCAACGCCCAATTGCTGCAATCCATGGTCGACGCATCCAACGACGGGATCGTGGTCGCCGAACAGGAAGGCGACGACACCATCCTGATCTATGTGAATGCCGCCTTCGAACGCCTGACCGGTTATAGCCGTGACGAGATCCTCTATCAGGATTGTCGCTTCCTGCAGGCCGACGACCGTGACCAGCTTGGCCGCGCCCGCATTCGCAAGGCGCTGGCCGAAGGCCGCCCGTGCCGCGAAGTGCTGCGCAACTACCGCAAGGATGGCAGCGCCTTCTGGAACGAGCTGTCGATCACCCCGGTGAGGCACGATGCCGAACAACGCACCTACTTCATCGGTATCCAGAAGGACGTGAGCCGTCAGGTCGAACTGGAACGCGAGCTGGCGGAGCTACACGCTCGTCCGAAACCCGACGAACGCACCTGAACCAAGTACGCCGGCCACGGTCAATCCCGTTGAAGAAAACGCCACCCTTGAGTTCGATCATGCAAGCAGAAGCGCTCCTTACCCAGGACGAACTGGACTTCATACAGAACATGCAGCATTCGCCGCAATTGAACCTGGCCGACCCCATGTCGAGCCTGCTGGTCAATGGCGACCGCCGCATCCAGAGCTTGCTTACCCGTCTGGTGGCCAACGAGCAAGTTACCTTGCAGGCCCAGTTCAACAACCAGCAGATCAGCTTCCCGCTGCAACTGGTGGAAGACGAATTCCACGCTCTGCACCTGCAACTGGGCTCGCCGGAAATCTACGAAGACGGCCCCATGCTGCGCCCCTGGCGCCTGTCGATGGAGCAGCCGAGCGCGTTGCTCGATGCCGATGGGCAGGTCAGCGGCCTGTGGGTTCGTGATATTTCGTTCAAGGGAACGCTGGTTGAAGTCCGTGGCCTGCCGGCGGCGCCAGCCCGCTTCGAGCTGCGCTTCGCGCCTGGCGGCATCAGTCCCATCGAACTGCATGGCGTGTTGAGCCGGCGCATCGGCCCGGACTTGGCCGCCTACGACCTCAGCCAAAGCGCGGCCGAAGAAACCGAACGCCTGCGCGACTACATTCTTCAGGCCCATCGTCGGGCCCACCCCGAACTGCACACTCAGGTATCGAGCTGACCGGCCAGAAACTGCCGCAAGCGTTGGCGCATCACACTACCTTGTGCGCCCAGGCAGGCAATCGGGCTGCCAGCCAGGCTGTCCTGTGCCAGTTCCGCCGCCTCACCGGCCAGTAGCAACGGGCATTCCAGCCCGGCCACCAGGCGTGCCAGGCGCCGGCTGAGTTCGACGGTGGGGGACTGGTGGGAGAACAGCACCAGGGCATCCGGTTTCATACGCTCGCAAACCAGCGCCAGCTCCGCCAGCGGCTGCCCGTTCGCCAGCAGGGTCACGCCCACTTCGTCGCAGCCCAGAGCCAGGCTGGTAACCAGCAGTTCCAGCTCATGGCACTGCCCCGGAAGTGGCGCCAACACCACCGTGCGCCTGCGCGGCGCATGGGCAAGCCGCAAGCGGGCGAACACCCGGCCACGCAGGAACTGGTCCAGGAACAGCCACTCGCTGGCCTGCCCATAGCCGCCCTGCCCGACGGCAAGGTCATGCCACACCGGCATGAACACTTCGCTGAAAACCTGGTCCAGGGCGCTAGCCGCAAACACCTCGTCGAACAGGCGATCCAGGCTTGCCGCATCAAAACGTTGCAACGCCTGGCGAATCTGCTGCTGCCAGCGTGCCCAGGCATCAGTCGCCCCGCCTGCCTGCCCGGCCAGGGCATGGTCGCGCGCAAGTATGCTGCCGACCTTGCTCACCGCCACACCGCGCTCCAGCCAGCCGAGGATGCGCCGTACGTCATCGATATCGGCCTGCGAGTACAGGCGGTGACCACTGTCGGTGCGGGTTGGCTGGATCAGACCATAGCGGCGCTCCCAGGCGCGCAAGGTCACGGCATTGACGCCGGTCAGGCGGGAAACTTCACGGATCGGAAACAGGTCCTGCTGCATCAGGCCGGCGTCGATCACTGCCTTACGTCCCTGTTCGTTCATATGCACGGGGTACCCTGTGGAAGTTCGAGCAATAGTCTACTACGACCGCAACGGGTACAGGGATCGACCGTTTGCCGGATGACATTGGCCGAAGCATGCCGATACGCGATAATCCGCGCCCGATTCTTGCATGCAAGCCTGCGTCGCCCACCACCCCGGGCGGCTCAGCCAGAAGGGCCAGCTACCCGCCAGCCCTGTTGCCAGGAGATACACGATGTCTACCCCACCCGTCACCCTGATGGTATCGCGCCGCGCCGCCCATGGCCGCTACCAGGACCTGCTGGCCTGGCTGCATGAAGGCGAGCAGCTGGCCACCGATTTCCCCGGCTACCTCGGCTCGGGCATCCTCGCCCCACCCCACGATGGCGATGATTTCCAGATCATCTTCCGCTTCGGCGACGAACCCACCTTGCATGCCTGGGAGCACTCCGCTTCGCGCCGGGCCTGGTTGCAACGCGGCAATGGCCTGTTCGAGCGCCCCAGAGAGGCGCGCGTAAGCGGCATTGATGACTGGTTCGGCACCAACAGGGGGCAGAAACCACCGCGCTGGAAGCAGGCCGTGGCCATCTGGTTGGCGTTTTTCCCGGTTTCACTGGTGTTCAACATGATGTTCGGCCACTGGCTGGCCGCGCTGGAACTGTTGCCTCGGGTACTGCTCAGCACCCTGGCCCTGACCCCCATGATGGTCTACCTGTTCATCCCGCTGTCCACCCGCCTGCTGGCCGGCTGGCTGCACGCGTCGCCGCCCACCACGGGGGCCCTGCGCAGCCGCTGAGGCCAGCGGTACACGCGCTGAACAGTTCGGGTATGCTGGGCGGCAACCCAAGGACAGACAGTTGACCGCCCCGAACATGAACAGCCCAATTCTCGTTACCGGAGCCAGCCAGCGCGTCGGGCTGGCCCTGGCCCTTGAACTGGCCCAGGCCGGCCATACGGTGGTCAGTGCCAGCCGCAGCGCCCAGCCACAGGCGGCCCACCCGAACATCGTGCAGTTCCAGGCCGACCTGTGCCAGGCGGCCGACCGCCAGGCCCTGATCGACTACTTGCATGGCCATTACGACGGCCTGCGCGCGATCATCCATAACGCCTCGCTGTGGCTCGACGATGGTCTCGACAACCTCGAGACCATGTTCCGCCTGCACGTCGAAGCGCCCTACCACCTCAACCTGGCGCTGGGCGAGCTGCTGGCGAAGGTGGATAAGGCCGACATCATTCATATTTGCGACGAAACCTCTTCGCGCGGCAGCAAGAGCCATATCGGTTATGCCGCGACCAAGGCCGCGTTGCAGAACATGGTGCTGTCGTTCGCCGAAAAATATGCGCCCAAGGTGCGTGTGAACGGTATCCTGCCCGGGCTGCTGATCCTCAAGGAAGGCGGTGACGAAGCCTATCGCCAGCAAACCTTGAAGAAAGCCTTGCTGGAGTTCGAACCCGGCGCCGGCCCGTTGATCGAGACGGTCAAGTACCTGCTCGCCAGCCAGTACAGCACCGGCAGCCAGGTGGTCATCAACGGTGGCCGCCACCTGAAGAATCGCATGACCTGAGAGAAGCCCATGACCCCACAGCAACAGCTCGAACTGGAGGCCGCCGCGTTCCGGCGCCTGGTCGAACACCTGCAAAAGCGCAGCGACGTGCAGAACATCGACCTGATGAACCTGTCCGGTTTCTGCCGCAACTGCCTGTCCAAGTGGTACAAGGCGGCGGCTGACGAGCGCCAGCTCGACGTAAGCCTGGACGATGCCCGCGAAGCCGTGTACGGCATGCCCTACGCCGAATGGAAAGCCCAATACCAGAAAGAAGCCAGCGCCGAGCAACAAGCGGCGTTCGAAAAAGGAAAACCTCGTGACTGACCTCGACACCCTGCGCACCAGCCTCGCCAGCGGCAAACACGTCTTTGCCGATACCCTGGCCTTCGTTGCCGACCACTACAACTACCAGCCACAGGCCTTCGACAACGGCGGCGTGGCGAATGCGGCCGGGCAGAACGAAGGCTCATGCAAGACCCTGGGCCTGGCGCTGCTGGAAGGGCTGAGCGACCAGGAAGCGCTGCTGGCCTTTGGCGAGCACTACCGAGATGTGCTGGCCACGCCAGACGGCAGCGACCATGGCAACATCCGCGCGCTGATCAAGCATGGCCTGGCCGGTGTGAAGTTTGCCGGGCAGCCACTTTCGCGCAAGGCGTGAGATTGCCGGGGCTGCTTTGCGGCCCATCGCGACACAAGGCCGCTGCTACAGCCGCAGCGGCCTTGTGTCGCGATGAGCCGCAAGGCGGCCGCCGAAGTCTGTATTACCTCAATTGATGATTGTCCCCGGTACGCCAACTGCCAGCCTGCCCCGCTGCAACCACTGCACCGCCACCGGCCACAAACTCTCGCGGAAGCGATCATGGAAGAACGCGAAATGGCCGATTTCCCCGACCGATATATCCCCAGGCGCGATGCGCAAATGGCAGCGCTCAGCCTGCTGCAGGTAGCCCAGCAGACGCTCCGTCGCCGCCACGGTACCAAAAGGGTCATCGGCCAGGCTGATCGCCAGCGTCGCCGCCTGTACCTGGGCGAACGGTAGCATCGCCAGTGCCCGCCCGCTGGGGCGTTGCTCATAACGCGGCGTACATGTGGCCCAGTCATGCACCACGCCGGCTGGCGTGTCCTCCAGCCAGCCCAGGCGCTTGCCGGGGAAATAACCGAACACCCGGGTGAGCAATGGCATCACCACGTGCCACTTGCCGAACAGTTGCCAGCGCTGGTCGGCCGCGTAGTCGCGCCAGTAGGCGAATTGCGCCCCCACCATCACCAGCCGGCGTACCTGGCCCGCGGACGGCGCCAAGCCCACCGCGCAGCCGCCGAAGCTGTGCCCTACCACATCCACCGGCTGACCCGGGAAGTATTCTGCGGCGTAGGCGAGCATGGCTTCGAAATCCAGCCGGCCCCAGTCGCTCCAGGTGGCCTGGAAGCCGCGCAGCGATGGTGGGCGGGACTCGCCGATACCTCGGTAATCGTAGGTCAGCACATCACAGCCCTGGGCAAACAGGTAGTCGGCGAACCGCGAGTAGTAGCGACAGCGTACCGACGTGGCAGCACTGATGATCACCAGCGGGCGCTGGGTGTCAGGTTGGGCGTGGCGCCAGCGAAAGCCGCCGAGGCTGTAGCCGTCGGCTGCGGTGTGGCGAAAGGCGGTGGCAGGTTGTTTAAGGCTGCTCATGGCACATTCCCTAGGGGTGTGCGCCAAAGCTAGCAAAGATTCGTAGCCTGTACCGGCCTCGTCGCGGGTAAACCCATTCCTGCGGGCGGAGAGACCCCGCAGGAACGGGCCGGTACAAGTCAGCCGCGATTACAGCTCGATGCAGTCGAACTTCACGTCGGTCGCCACGTCTTCGTCGTAATTGACGTCAGCGCGCTCGAAGCCGAACAGGTTGAGGAACTGCTTCTTGTAACCGGCATAGTCGGTCAGCTCGAACAGGTTCTCGGTGGTTACCTGTGGCCACATGGCCTTGCAGGCGTCCTGCACGTCTTCACGCAGCTCCCAGTCGTCCAGGCGCAGACGGCCCTTCTCGTCGACTTCGGCCGGCGCGCCATCGGCGCGGTACATGCGCTCGCGGAACATGCGGTCCAGCTGGTCCTGGGTACCTTCGTGAACACCCTTCTCCTGCATGATCTTGAACACCATCGACAGGTACAGCGGCATCACCGGAATGGCCGAGCTGGCCTGGGTAACCACCGACTTGAGTACCGCCACGTTGGCGCCGCCGTTGATTTCACTGGCCAGCTTCTGATCCAGGCGCAGGGCGGTTTCGTCGAGGTCCTGCTTGGCCTGGCCCAGCGCACCGTGCCAGTAGATCGGCCAGGTGATTTCGGTGCCGATGTAGCTGAAGGCCACGGTGCGGGCGCCTTCGGCCAGCACGTTGGCGCCGGCCAGGGCGTCGATCCACAGCTGCCAGTCCTGGCCACCCATGACGGTGACGGTGTCCTTGATTTCCTGTTCGGTAGCCGGCTCGATGCTGGCCTCGATGATGGTGTCCTTGTTGGTGTCGATGGCGGTCGACTTGTAGGGCTGGCCGATCGGTTTCAGCGCCGAACGCACCAGTTCACCGGTCTGCGGCAGCTTGCGCACAGGCGAGGCCAGCGAGTAGATGACCAGGTCGACCTTGCCACCCATTTCGTTCTTGATCAGCTCGATGACCTTGGCGCGGGCTTCGTCGGAGAAGGCGTCACCGTTGATCGACTTGCTGTACAGGCCCTCGGCCTTGGCAAACTTGTCGAAGGCGGCAGCGTTGTACCAGCCAGCGGTACCGGCCTTGGTCTCGGTGCCAGGCTTTTCGAAGAACACGCCCAGGGTATCGGCCTTGAAGCCGAACGCCGCGGTGATACGGGCTGCCAGGCCGTAGCCGCTGGAAGCGCCGATGACCAGGACCTTCTTCGGGCCATCCTCGCGCACGCCCAGCTTGCGGGTGGCTTCGATCTGGTCACGGACGTTGAGCTCGCAGCCCTTCGGATGAGTCGTGGTGCAGATGAAACCGCGAACCTTAGGATGAATGATGGCCAATGTCTGTACCTCGTCAGGTTTATGCCGGGGGAAGCGCCGCCATGGGCGATTCCGATTGATCAGAGGGTGAGACTACCCTCGCAGGTTATCCGACACATATTACGGGGTGAACATAGGGATGCAAAACGGTGGTTGGCCTGTTCCGGCCCCCTTCGCGGGTGAACCCGCCCCACCGGGACGGCGCAAATCCTGAAGGCTGCGCAATACCTGTGGGAACGGGCAAGCCCGCGAAGAGGCCGGCGCAGTCAATCGCGGCGCCGACGGCGACCGGTGATCATCGACCACGGCAGGTTTTCGCGCAGGCGCACGCTCTCGTAGATAGCGCCCAGCACATGCACGCAAACCAGCACCAGCACCGCGTTGGCCAGCCAGCTGTGCAGGTCCATCGGCCAGTCGACACCAAACAGCGCATCCACTTCCTGTGACGCCCACCCGGTCAGGCCCAGGCCGGCGATGCCGGCCAGCATCAGCACCATTACCAGGGCGCCAATCGGCGAATGCCCCATATGATGGTCAAGCTCCCCATGCAGCAGTGCCCGGGCATGCCCGACCAGGCTTGCCGGGGTTGGCCAGAAGTCGGCCCAGCGCGCACTGCGTGGCCCGACAAAGCCCCAGACCACCCGCACCAACACGACGGCCAGGGCGTAGTAGCCCAGCCACTGATGCCAGTCTTCACCCTCCTCGTTGAAGAAGTAGTTGGCGAAGAACACCATGGCGATCGACAGGTGGCACAGGCGCAGCAGGGGGTCCCATAACTGTATCGTGCCGTCGCTGTCCATTAGTGGTACTCGGTCTTGACTGCCTTGCCCGTCACGGGGTCATGGTAGATCTCGACCTTCTTGCCATCCTTGTCGAAACCGTAGATTTCGTAGCAGTTGCCCTTGGTGACCTTGAACTTGTTGATCTTGTAGCCCTGCTCCTTGAGCTGGGCCTGGAACTTTTCCTGGTCTTGCCAGGTGCTCTTGTCGGCGGTGGTGCATTCGGTGGCAGCGAAAACAGTGCTGCTGCCGAGCAGCAGGGACAGGGCTATCAGTACGCGCGTGCGCATGAGCATGACCTCCATCGAAATTGAAGTACAACCTATCAAGCTTAGATGTACCGGGTGTCTTCCGCCCATTCATTGGCTTTCCAGATCAATCGCAAAGAAAAACAAACTTAACAAATGAGCCAAAGCCACCGATGCTTGCGGCATTACGCCCATCGCACGGAGAACAACAACATGAACGACGTGGTCATCGTCGCCGCAACCCGCACCGCCATCGGCAGCTTCCAGGGCGCCCTCGCCACGGTACCTGCGGTAGACCTCGGTGCCGCCGTGATCAAGCGCCTGCTGGAGCAGACCGGGCTGGAGCCGGCGCAGGTCGATGAGGTCATCCTCGGCCAGGTGCTGACCGCAGGCGCCGGACAGAATCCGGCACGCCAGGCGGCGATCAAGGCCGGCCTGCCCTACAGCGTACCGGCACTGACCCTGAACAAGGTCTGCGGTTCGGGCCTCAAGGCCCTGCACCTGGCGGCCCAGGCGATCCGTTGTGGTGACGCCGAGGTGGTCATCGCCGGCGGCCAGGAGAACATGAGCCTCGCTCCCTACGTGATGCCTTCGGCCCGTACCGGCCAGCGCATGGGCCACGGCCAACTCATCGACAGCATGATCAGCGACGGCCTGTGGGATGCGTTCAACGACTATCACATGGGCATCACCGCAGAAAACCTGGTGGACAAATACGGCCTCAGCCGTGAACAGCAGGACGCCTTTGCCGCAGAGTCGCAGCGCAAGGCCGTGGCGGCCATCGAGGCCGGGCGCTTCGCCGACGAGATCACGCCGATCGTGTTGCCACAGAAAAAGGGTGAGCCCAAGGTGTTCGCGCGGGACGAGCAACCACGCCAGGACACCACCGTCGAGTCCCTGGGCAAACTGCGCCCGGCGTTCAAGAAGGACGGCAGCGTCACTGCCGGCAATGCCTCCAGCCTGAACGATGGCGCCGCCGCCGTGATGTTGATGAGTGCCGCCAAGGCCAAGGCCCTGGGCTTGCCGGTGCTGGCCCGGATCGCAGCCTATGCCAGTGCCGGTGTCGACCCGGCGATCATGGGTATCGGCCCGGTTTCGGCGACCCAGCGCTGCCTGGCCAAAGCCGGTTGGCAGCTGGCTGAACTGGACCTGATAGAAGCCAACGAAGCCTTCGCCGCGCAGGCGCTGGCGGTGGGCAAGGCGCTGGAGTGGGATGCTGCGCGGGTCAACGTGAATGGTGGGGCAATTGCCCTTGGCCACCCGATCGGGGCATCCGGGTGCCGGGTGCTGGTGACCCTGCTGCACGAAATGATCAAACGCGATGCCAAGAAAGGCCTGGCCACCTTGTGCATCGGTGGCGGCCAAGGCGTGGCCTTGGCGATCGAGCGCTGATCACGGATTGATCTGGGCCGGCCTGGCCTCTTCACGGGTTTACCCGCGAAAAGGCCGGCACCGGCTACCACAGATCAGGCGCTGGTACGCAGTTCACGGGCAGCGGCCACCATATTGATCAACGCCGCCTCGGTCTCCGGCCAGCCACGGGTCTTCAGCCCGCAATCCGGGTTGACCCACAGGCGTTCGGCGGGAATGCGCCGGGCAGCCTTGCGCAACAGCTTGACCATTTCCTCGCGGCTCGGCACCCGTGGCGAGTGAATGTCATACACCCCCGGGCCGATCTCGTTGGGGTAGGCAAACCGCTCGAACGCCGCCAGCAATTCCATGTCCGAACGCGAAGTCTCGATGGTGATGACGTCGGCATCCATCGCTGCAATCGACTCGATCACGTCATTGAACTCGCTGTAGCACATGTGGGTATGGATCTGGGTGTCGTCGCGCACGCCCGAAGCACACAGGCGGAAGGCCTCGGTGGCCCACTCCAGGTAGTGGGCCCAGGCAGCGTGGCGCAGCGGCAGGCCTTCGCGGAAGGCCGCTTCGTCGATCTGTACGATCCGGATCCCCGCCGCCTCCAGGTCGAGCACTTCGTCGCGGATCGCCAGTGCCAGCTGACGCGCCTGGACTTCACGGCTCACGTCCTCGCGCGGAAACGACCACATCAGCATGGTCACCGGGCCAGTCAGCATGCCCTTCATCACCTTGCCGGTCAGGCTCTGGGCATACCTGATCCATTCCACGGTCATGGCCTTCGGCCGGCTCAGGTCGCCGACGATCACCGCCGGCTTCACGCAGCGCGAGCCATAGCTCTGCACCCAGCCGAAACGGGTGAACGCATAGCCGTCGAGCTGCTCGGCGAAGTACTCGACCATGTCGTTGCGCTCGGCCTCGCCGTGTACCAGCACATCCAGGCCCAGGTCCTCCTGGATTTTCACCGCATGGCGGATCTCGCTGTGCATGGCCTCGACATAATCGGCCTCGGTCAGTTTGCCCTGCTTGTAGGCCTGGCGCGCCAGGCGAATGGCCGGGGTCTGCGGGAACGAGCCGATGGTGGTGGTCGGGAACGCTGGCAGGCCGAGCTTCGCACGCTGCCTGACGATACGCTGGGCAAATGCCGACTGGCGCTGGCTGTCGGCGGGCTTGATGGCGGCCAGGCGGGCTTGCACGGCGGGCTTGTGGATGCGCGGCGAGGCAGCGCGGCTGGCCTGCACGGCCCGGCTCTGCGCCAGGGCAGCGGCGACGTCAGTGGCCTGCGGGTCGTCGATGGCCTTGGCCAGCAGTGCCACTTCCTGGCATTTCTGCACGGCAAAGGCCAGCCAGCTTTGCAGCTCGGCATCCAGTTGGTCTTCACGGGCCAGATCCACCGGGCTGTGCAGCAGCGAGCAGGACGGCGCCACCCACAGCCGCTCGCCCAGGCGTTCATGGGCATGGCGCAATACTTCCAGCGCCTTCTCCAGGTCGCAGCGCCAGACATTGCGGCCATTGACCAGGCCCAGTGACAGCACCTTGTAGGCCGGCAGGCGGTCGAGGATGGTCGGGTACTGCTCGGGCGCCCGCACCAGGTCGATGTGCAGGCCATCGACCGGCAGGTTGGCGGCCAGACCAAGGTTGTCCTCCAGGCCGCCGAAGTAGGTGGCGATCAGCTTCTTCAGCGGCGCGCGCTGGATGATGTTGTAGACGCGCTCGTAGGCGTTTTTCCAGTCCTGGGGCAAGTCCAGGGCCAGGATCGGCTCATCCAGTTGCACCCATTCCACGCCTTGGGCAGCCAGGCGGTTGAGGATCTGGTCATACAGCGGCAACAGGCGCTCGAGCAGCTCCAGCTTGTCGAAATCGCCGCCCTTGGCCTTGCCCAGCCACAGGTAGGTCAGCGGGCCGATCACCACCGGCTTGACCGTGTGGCCCAGGGCGTGGGCTTCCTCTACTTCTTCGAACAGCTGTTCCCAGCTGAGGACGAACTGCTGGTCGGCAGTGAATTCGGGGACCAGATAGTGGTAGTTGGTATCGAACCACTTGGTCATTTCCTGGGCATGGGCGCCGCCACAGCAGCTGTCACCGACGGCACCACGGGCCATGGCGAACAAAGTATGCAGGGTGGGCCTGGCAGCGTCGTTGCTGGCAAAGCGTTGGGGGATGACGCCAAAGGTCAGCGAGTGGGTCAGCACCTGGTCGTACCAGGCGAAGTCGCCTACCGGCAGCAACTCGATGCCGGCGTCTTTCTGTATCTGCCAGTGCCGGGCACGCAGCTCCCGCCCCACGGCGCGCAGCCCGGCTTCGTCGAGTTCGCCCTTCCAGAAGGCTTCCTGGGCCTTTTTCAGCTCGCGATCGTGGCCGATACGCGGAAAGCCCAGGTTGTGTGCCAGTGCCATGTCTTGTCCCTCAGCATGCAAAATGAATGAGGGGATTGTCCGGGCGACGACATCTTGAGACAAACTCATTAAATTTGAGATGAACACAAGATTTACTCATAGTGTGGCGCGACAGGCTCGGAGCAGATGTCTCATTCAAAGCATCACCCTGCGCATCCGGGCATGACCCCACCGGCCCGGTAGCGCACAATGCCACCCTGCCCCCACCAGGTATCCGGCCCATGAGCCTGTTGAAAACCGCGCTGCACGAGCGCCAGTTCGTCTGCGTGATGGAATTCGTCCCGAAACCGTCCGCAGAACGTTTCGCTGCCATGGAGGCAATCCTGGCCCGCGCGCATCTGTGCGGCTGGCCAATGACGGTGGCTATCGGCGACCGCGTCGGCAGCCCGCTGGATATGTCACCGCTGGATGCTCTCGCCTCGTTCAGCAACCCGGTACCGGCCCTGCCGCACTTCTCCGGCAAGGATCGTGAACGTCATCACTTGCTCGCCCAACTGCAACGCATGGATGCGGCCGGCCTCGACCAGTTGCTGCTACTGACCGGCGACCGCCTGCCAGGCCACCAGCCTGGCCAACGCCCGGTGCGCTACCTGGAATCGGTCGCTGCCCTGCAGATTGCCCGCCAGGCCTGCCCGCACTGGCTGCTCGGCGCGGCCCTCAACCCGTTCAAGTACTGTGAGGAAGAAGGCGGCGCCCAGTACTTCAAGGCCGAGAAAAAGCTGGCGGCCGGCGCCGATTTTTTCACCTTGCAACTGGGCTTCGATGCCGGCAAACACCAGGAAGCCATGCACTGGATGAGGCGCCAGGCCACACCCAGGCCGATGCTGGCCTGCCTCATGAGCCTTACCCATGGGCGCGCGGCGATGCTCGACCATGTCGCCGGGGTGACCGTCACACCGTCCATGCGCGACCTGCTCGAAGCTGAAGCGGCCCAGTCCAAGGCCTTTGCCCAGGCCCGTAGCGTCGACCGCCTGGCATTGCAGATCATCGGCGTCAAGCTGATGGGCTATGCCGGTGTGCACCTGTCAGGGATTCACGAACTCAAGCAGCTGCTGGCGCTGGAAGCACGCATCGAGCATTGGCAAACGCAAATCCAAACGCTGGAGCAATGGGCACCGGCCTGGCAAGCCAGTTGGCAGATGCCTGGCCTGTCGGCGGTCAGTTTCCACCCGCCACAAGCAGCTTGGCGCCAGGGCGAGTCACGGGTCGCTGCCTCGTTCACGGAGAAAGCGCGCTATCACCTGATGCATGGTATGCACGCGCTGCTGTTCAGCCGCCGCAACGGCCTGAGCAAGGCATTCGGCTGGGCCGTGCGTCAGCCGTTGTGGACCACGCGCCTTGGCGCGCAGGTGCTGCACAAGGTGGAACGCGCGGTTAAGCGCCCGCTGGTAGGCTGCGACACCTGCGGCCGCTGCCGCCTGGAAGACACCCTGTACATCTGCCCGGAAACCTGCCCCAAGGGCCTGGCCAACGGCCCTTGCGGCGGGACCGCGCTGAACCGCTGCGAGTTCGGCGATCGCGAGTGCATTCACAGCGTCAAGTACCGCACGGCCAAGGCGGCCCGGCAGACGGCGCTGCTGAGCGAGCGCCTGATCCCGTGCATCGAGGTCGAGACACGCCACCGCAGCTCCTGGCCGCAATGGTTTCAGGCACAGACGCCGCGCCAGCTCAGCCCGCAGCCAGCGCCTCGAACCCAGCCCGAATCGTAGCTTCCGGCAGTTCGTCGGCGATGAACACCATCACGCTTTCGCGGGTTTCACCCTCGGCCCATTCGGCATCCCAATCGAAGCCGTAGAGCTTGAGCACGCCCTGGAACACCAGCTTGCGCGCCTCACCGGCGATGTTCAGCACCCCCTTGTAGCGCAACAGCTGCTTGCCGTGGGTTTCCAGCAGCGCGTTCATGAAGTCGCTGAGGCGGTCGATGTCCAAAGCGGTGTGCGTGCGCAGCACCAAGGTGGAGATACGGTCCGGGGTAGCGGGTTTGAGCAGTGGCCGTAGCGCTGGCTTCAAGTTCGCGCCCAGATCGGGGTTGAGGTTGAACCCACGCACATCCAGCAGTTCCGCCAGGTCGATGCGGCCATGCTCGACCACGCGGATCTCGGCCCGGCCATTGATACGTGCCAGGCGCTCGCCAAGAGCCTCGACCACAGCCGGCTCGACCAGGTCGGTCTTGCTCAGCAGCAGGCGATCGGCAAAGCCGACCTGGGCCTGGGCGATGGCCTGGGTCAGGTGCAACTCGGCATGGGCGGCATCGACCAGGGTGATGATGCCGTCGAGGATATAGCGCTCACGCAGCTCTTCATCGATGAAGAAGGTTTGCGCCACCGGCGCCGGGTCGGCCAGGCCGGTACATTCGATTACCAGGCGGTCGAAGGCGATCTCGCCTGCATCCAGGCGTTCGAGCAGCAGGTACAGGGCGCGGGTCAGGTCACCATGGATGCTGCAGCACACGCAGCCGTTGGCCAGGGTCATCACCTGCACCGGCTCGTCGCCGAGCAGTTGGCTGTCGATGCCGGCCTCGCTGAATTCGTTCTCGATCACGGCGATCTTCAGGCCATGCT
The DNA here is from genome assembly GCF_030341915.1 of Pseudomonas sp. BCRC 81390. Taxonomy (NCBI): domain Bacteria; kingdom Pseudomonadati; phylum Pseudomonadota; class Gammaproteobacteria; order Pseudomonadales; family Pseudomonadaceae; genus Pseudomonas; species Pseudomonas sp. BCRC 81390. Next base: position 401,430 of record NZ_JATAAG010000010.1, read on the forward strand.
CGGCCCTGAGCATGTACTTGAGCAGGGTGGTCTTGCCGGCGCCGAGGAAGCCGGTGAGTACGGTTACGGGAATAGGCGTCTGCACGCAGAACATCTCCTGTGCAGTGGAATGGGCGGGGGGAACGCGATCCCTGTAGGAGCGGCC